>CAWJIH010000010.1:0-47499 GCA_963842975.1 uncultured Actinomycetes bacterium
GGCGCTGGGCCGGCGGCTGCTGGCGGCCTTCCTGGTGGTGGCCCTGGCCTCCGTCGCGGTGATCACCGTGGCGTCGCTGATCGGCACCGCGCGCGGTCTGACCGCCACCGAGGACGAGCAGCGGAAGCGCGGCGGCGCAGGCCACCGCAGACGCCGCGGCGCACGCGTACCAGGACGGGGCCGGCTGGGCCGGGGCCGACCTGAGCCTGGTGGGGGCCATCGCCACCGCGGCCGGAGCCCGGCTGATCGTGCGCGACGACGCCGGTCAGGTGGTCACCGCACCCGGTCACGAGGCAGGTCCCGACGGCGCCGCACCGGCACCCGGGCAGGGCAGCTCCGGCCGGAACGCGATCGTCACGCCGGTGCTGGTCGACGGGACGCAGGTGGGCACCGTGCGGTTGGGCTTCGGGCCGACCCCCGGCACCTCGGCCCAGCAGATCGCGTGGTCCTGGATCCTGGTGGCCGCGCTGGTTGCCGTGGGGATGGCAGTGATCGCCGCCTGGTTCGTCTCGGGGCGGATCTCGAAGCCGCTGGGCGTGCTCACCGGGGCGGTGCGCTCGTTCGCGGCGGGTCATCGCCAGGTCCGGGCCGACGCCGACGCCCTGGGCGCCCCCGGTGAGCTCGGGGAGTTGGCCAGATCGTTCAACGCCACCGCCGACGTCGTCACCGCCTCGGAGGACGCCCGTCGGCGGATGGCCTGGACATCGCCCAGACTTGCGCATACCCTGGTGGCGCGGCAGGCCGGACTGGAGGAACTCGAGGATGGGCTGGCGGAGCCCGAACCCGAGCGGTGCGCGGGCTGCACGCGCAATCGGGGCGACTCGGCATGATCGTGGCGACCTGCCGCCTCGCCGCCGCCAGTCCTCCGGGGTGTCGCTGCACCGCCAGCGCCTGGACCCCGGCCACCGGCGAGGCGGACACCACCCGTGCGCGCAGCTACACCCCGACGTCGGGTGGCCCGGCTGATCGGGCCCGCGAACGGTCTGCCAGGCCCGGCTGCAACCGGCAAGCCATCAACTGCGACCTCGACCACACCATCGCCTACCCGGGCGCCCGGGCACCGTGCCCGAGAACCTCGGACCGATCTGCCGGCGCCACCACAACCTGAAAACCCACCACGGCTACCAGCTAGCCAACAACCCCACCAGCGACCCCGGCGGCGGCGCCCCCGGCACCTCCTGGACCTGGACCACCCCCGCCGGCCTGCACCACACCCGCACCAACCACCTACCCCTGCGCGAATGACAGATGCGCTACTACTCCGGCGTCACACCTTCGGGTGACCAGTGGATCGGCGAGCTCTTGGGGTTGAACCCGAACAGGGCCCGGGTGATCTCGAACGGTTCGGCCAGCGGGGTCCGCGCCTGCGTGCCCCAGTACGCGGCCGCTGCGCGGACGGCGTCAATGTCCACCCGGGCTGACGTCTCCACCTGCGATGCGTGGGCGCTCAGGGCTGCGATCTTCTGGTCGAGGTCCTGCTGTTCCAGGCCGACGAACAACTGTGGGTGGTACTTGCGGGTGGACGGCGACTGGTAGTGCAGGATCGTCGTGTAGTTCCGTGCTGCCGAGATCACTGCGGACGCGGTCGCCCGGTGATCCTGGTGCGAATCGTCCTCGGCGTGGGTGTAGATGATGTCCGGCCGGATGTCGTTGAGGATGGCCTCGATCGGCTGGACCGTCTCGGCGTTTGCGGCCAGGTTGCCGTCGGTGAGGCCGAGGAGATGCAGTTCGCAGTCGAGGACGTCGGCGGCCGCCTGGGCCTCGTCGTGGCGCATCTCCACGTGGCCCGGACCCATGAGCCCGTCGGTCAAGGCGACCATCACCACTCGGGCGCCAGCGCGCCGATGACGCCATAGGGTCCCCCCGCAACCCAGTTCAATGTCGTCGGGGTGGGCTCCTACGGCGAGTACCGTGACGTCAGACATGGTGCAATGTTAGCCATGCTCACCCCTCAATCGTCCACGGACGAAGCCGGTAGCCCAGCCGAATCCCCCGCGCTCGAGTCGAGTGTCCTACGTGACCCCGAACGGATCGACGCCCTTGTCTTCGACGTCGACGACACGCTGTATCTGCAGGCGGACTGGCTCGCGGGTGCCTGGACGGCCGTGTCGGCTGTGGCTGCGGCCGAGTACGGCGTGGACGCCGCCGCCCTCGAGGCTGCCCTACTGCGGGTCGCCGCCGAGGGCAGCGACCGTGGCGGGATCATCGACCGGGGATTGGCCGAGGTCGGTGCCTCTGAGGTGCCCGTGCGGCCGTTGGTGGATGTCTTCTTGGCCCATGCCCCGTCCGAGCTGCCGCTGCTGCCCGGCGTTGCCGAGATGTTGGCCGAACTCAGGGCGGCCGGCATCGGCACGGCGCTGGTGACCGATGGTGCGCTGAGCACGCAGAACTCCAAACTGGCGGCACTCGACCTCCCGGGCCGGGTCGACCACGTGGTGCTGTCCGACGAGCTGGGACGGCAGTTCCGCAAGCCGCATCCGCGCCCGGTGTTGGAAGCGCTCTCGCGGCTCGGGGCCGCGCCCGAGAACGTGGTCATGATCGGCGACCGGCCCGACAAGGACGTCGCCGCCGCAGCGGGCGCCGGGGTGCGCGCCGTCCGGGTGCGCACCGGTGAATACGGTTCGAAGCCCGACCATCCGTTCACCTGGCGCACCGCTCCGACCGCGGTTGACGCCGTGGCCGACCTGCGTGCCGCCGGACTGTTCGCCGGCTGAATCCCGCCAGACCCGCTGGCTACAGCGCGCCGAGCGCTGCGGGGAGCGAACCGTCCGTGTAGTCGGGCTCGGTGAAGGTCAACAGCGCGTCAGCTTCCGGCGAGGTGAGCAGGGCCGCGATCTGCTCACCGGTGTCGCCCTTGCCGTAGGGGCACGGCGAACCCGCCGCAGCCTCCTGCGCCTCCGCGGTGAGCATGCGTCGAGCAGCGCTCATGACCTTCTCCCGTGAGACTCCGGCCAGCACCGTGGTGCCGTTCGCCACACCCTCCCAGCGCGGCGTGGAGTACCTCATCACGATCACCGGCACGCCGAACCAGGCAGCCTCCTCCTGCAACCCCCCGGAGTCGGTGACGATCAGTCGGGCCTTCGACAGCGCGACGAGCATCTCGTCGTACGGCAGCGGCGGACTCAGCACGACGCCCTCGGCGGAGGCGAGCTTGTCGTACAGCCCGAACTTGTGCAGATTGCCCTCACTTCGGGGATGGACCGGGAACGTCACCGGCCCCTCGAGTTCGGCGAGTTCGATGACGATGTCCACGATCTCGGCGAGCCGCTCCGGGTCGTCCACGTTGGTTGCCCGGTGCGCCGTCACCACCGTGCCGCTGCGCTCGGCCAGCGGAGTCGTCGGCACCCCCGAGTGCAGCAGGGCATCGCAGGCGGTGTTGCCGACCACGAAGACTCGCTCCGCAGGCACCCCCTCCGCCGCGAGGAAGCGCGCGGCCATGTCGGTAGGTGCGAAGTGCACGGACGACGCCGCTGCGGCGAACTTGCGGTTGGTCTCCTCCAACGACTCCGGGTTGAGGCTGCGCAGGCCCGCTTCGACATGCACCACCGGAACCTCGTTGCGCCGCGCGGCATGGGCCACCATCGGCACCGTGGTGGTGTCACCTTGCACCAGCGCCACGGCCCCCTCGTCGGCCTCCTGCAAGTGCTCGAGGGCGCGGGTGTAGAGCATTCCCGAGCGCTCGGTGTAGCTGCCGTCGCCCAGGTCCCAGGTGACGTCCGGCGTCAGCCCGGCGGCCGCGAAGGTCGCATCGATCAGGGCCGGGTCGGACTGCTGCCCGGTGGCCACGAGCACGACGTCGGCCCCGGTGGCCCGCAGCGCATGAACCACAGGTCCCATCTTGACTACCTCCGGCCTCGTGCCGGCGAAGACGTGGAAGGTGCGATCGGCCATGGTGGTCCTTTCGGCTGCGGGTCGGCTGTGGGTCGGCTGCGCGGGTCGGGGCTAGGCGGTCGGGATGACCGGCCGGATCGGTGGGATGGCAGGCGGTTCCTCGGTGAAGAACGCCTCCTTCCAGTACCGGACCATGACGGTTCCCGGCTCGTAGCTCAGCGCCGAGGTGTCGATGGGCTCGCCGTACATGTGGTTCACGTACTGCCCCACCAGGTCGCAGCCCGCGCCCAGCGACAGCGCCAGGGCGCCGGAGAACCGCGGGTTGACCTCCATGAACGTCAGTTCACCCGCCTCACCGAGGAAGCCCTGGACGTTGGCCGGACCCCGATGGCCGAGGCTGCCCAAGAAGCCCTCCACCGCGTCGAACAGGCCCTCTGCGGCGAAGGTCACACCAGTGGTGCTGATGCCGGCCTTGGTCTCCAGCCGGAACCGCGGGACGCCCCCGACCAGATTGCCGTCGCGATCCACCAGGGCATCGAACGTGAACTCACGGCCGCTGATGCGCGTCTGCAGGATCGGTTCGGGCACCCGGGGCCAGACCTCGCGCACGTAGTCCGCCTCGTCAGCCGGGTAGATGTCCCGCGACCCGCGTCCGAATCGTGGCTTGACGATCCACGGCCCCGGCACGGCGGCCAGCGCCTCATCCACCTCACCCCAGGCCGAGCGCGGCACCGGCTGCCCGGCACCCTCGGTGACCTCGGCGAACTTCGCCTTGTCCAGGCAGGCGTCCACCGCGGCCTTCGGCGGGAACCAGGTGGCGATGCCGGCGGCCGCGAACACGTCCTCGGTGCCCGGCTCGGTCAACACCGACAGACCCTCGGTCATGGTGCTGATCACACCGTTGACGCCGTGCTGCTGCGCCAGTTCCACCAGCGACTCGGCGTACCCGGGCGAGCTGTAGCGGGGGATGACGGCTGCCTCATCGGCCAGTTGCAGCCCCGCGCCGTAGCGGTTGATGTCCCCGCCGAGCACCCAGACACCCGCCTGCCGCAGGGCCTGCACGACGGTGATACCGGCTGGGCCACCGGCTCCGGTGACCAGCACTCGTCTCGGATCGACCATGTTCTTCCTGCCTCCAGGGGACGCGTGGGCTGAGGGTGTCCACCCTAGCGAGTCGGGGGCTCGGGTGCCGATTCGCCGACCGCTCGGCGCTCGGCGTCATACCGGGACCCCCACGCCCGCAACTCGGCGATTTCGGGTCGCGAGGGGGGTTCCCACGCCCGCTTGCGCACCTCGAAGGCCACCGCGTCGAGCACCTGCGGATCCTGCTCGCGGGCGACCAACTGCAGCAGGTCCTTGGCGCTGCGATGGAGCCCGTACCCGATCCATCCCTCGACCGCCGATCGCCGCACGTCGGGATCGGGATCCTGCAGTCGGGTGCGGAACCACTGGGCGGTCCTCCGCCGCTGCATCTGGCGCCAGCCCACGGCGCCGGCCAACACCACCAGAGCCGCGATGAAGAGCACCAGTTGGGCGCCCGCCAGAACCCCGCTCACGGGCCCTGCCGCGCTGTCTTGACCCAGGTGTACGGCTTGCAGCGCACGCCGTTGTACCAACTGCGGGTGCACGTGAACACGTAGGCGATCACCACCGGAATCAGCAGGAACATCAGCCACACGTGTTTGGCGCGGGCGTCGTTGGTCATCAGCAGCGCCGAACCGATCTGCAGGAACGGGCCCAGCAGGAACAGCGGGAACAGCACCAGCACCCAGGTGCCCAGCGAGGCCCCCAGGCCGAGGAACAGCAGGGGAATCAGCAGCAGCGACATGAACGACGCGACCGGCACGTGGTAGAGCCACAGGAACATGAGGGTCTCGAACTTCTCGACCGGCGACAGCGTGCGTGCGCGCAGCACCGGCCGGCCGTAGTCGCGCCAGCACTGGTGGTGGCCGAACGACCACCGGTAGCGCTGCTTGCGGTACTGCGCCAGCGTCGGCACCGCCTCCTCGAAGTCCAGTGCGGTCGGGTCGAAGCGGACCTTGTAGCCGAGCAGCAGCAGGCGGAGCGTGAGGTCGGTGTCCTCGGTGACCGAATGCTCGTTGTAGCCCCCGACCGCTTCGAGCGCCGAGACGCGCACCGCGCAGTCGGCACCGCCGTAGGCCGGCAAGCCGTAGACCGCCTGCCGACCGAATTCGTCGCACAGGTAGCCCGAGAGGTACTCGAGCCAGACGAGGCGCGACATCATCGAATCGTCGCGATTCTTGATGACGCACCGGCCCATCACCGCGCCGGTCTGCGGGTCCTCGAAGTGCCGGGCGATCCGCAGCAGGGCGTCGGCCGTGGGCTCGTGGTCGGCGTCGAAGATCACCAGGACCTCGCCGCTGCAAATCGCCCACGCGTCATTCAGGGCCCCCGACTTGCCACCGGTGGAGCCGGGCGGGCGGTGCAGGATCATCAACCGGGGTTCGAGGGCGGCCCGGGCGTCGAGGATCTCGCCGGTGCGGTCGTCGGAGTTGTCGTCGACGATCACCACCTGCAGTTTGTCCGCCGGGTACGCCAGATCGAGCAGTCGGTCGATGAGGGTGTCCACGACCAGTTCTTCGTTCTTGCAGGCGACTATCACGGACAGCGGCGGTGTGTAGGTCAGATCGGCGGGTTCCTCGAGGGTCTTCTTGCCCCAGAGCCCCGCGGAGACACCGAAAGCCACGTGGCGCACGAGGTAGAGCAGGAACAAGAAGGTGAGAATCGCCGACACCACGAAGACGAATCCGGCTGTCCCGACTAGCGTAAGCAGCGCCGTTGCACCTGCCGCGAGCGCGACGATGAACCAGGTTCCCGTCTCGCGCGGCGGCGCGGTTCCGGCGGCATGCACATTCGGCATCCTAGTGGCGGAGGGGCGCGATCATCATGGTGGCGACGCCCGCGGATGCCCACCCGCCGGGGCCCGACTGGCTGGCCCGACCCCCTCGTCCGCCCCTGCCGGGGTGGCCGGTGTGGTGGCGCGTCACCGCACTGTTCCTCATGGTGATCGTCGCCTACAACGTCTCGGGGTTCTACCTCGAGCCCTGGTTGGAGCGCACCTTCCTGGCCTTCTGCCGGAGCCGGCAGGAGCTGCCGTGCGTGCCCACTGCGGGTGGCTTCACGGCCGGGGGAACGCAGTTGCTCATCGAGCTCTACTGGCTGCCCGGAATTTGGAGTCTGATCGGCCTGGTGATCTTCGTCTTCCCCGGACCCGTGCTCCGGCGGGTGCTGGCGGCCGGCCTGGCGGTGGTGACCGTCGCATTGCTGTGGATGCTGCAAGTGGGTGCTGCCGTGGCGCTGACCGCCCACGGTTGGCAGTGGGCGGTCAACCTCGACTACGGGCCCGTGGCGGTCGTGGTGGCCTTCGTATCGTTCGTCGGCGGATTCGTCATCCTCATCTCGGTGATGCTCGCCGGCCGACGTGACGAGCCTGCTCAGGTCAAGAGTGAAGCGACGTCCGGGTAGGTCCCACGCCAGGCGTTGACTGCAGCGAGCAGGGCCAACCCCAGCACGACGGTGGCGGCCGGCAGCGGCCAACTCCACCACCGGTAGCCCGCTCGGCGCAGCACAACCGCGTGGCCGACCAGGGCCAGGGCGACCAAGTCGAGCAACACGGTGGGCCAGACGCCATCGAGCGGCAGCGCACCGAGCCAGTCGAGGAAGCGCTCGTTGAGGGTTCCTTCGAACTCGGGGCCGTCCATGGGGTCAGTATGCCGACGCCCGGGTGCCGAATCCGACTTCTGCGGTCATGCTGAGTGGGCCGACCGACGATCCGAACGCAGCAGATGGGAGCCAACACGATGAAGGCGACATGGAACGGCGCGGTCCTCGCAGAGTCCGACGACACGGTGGTGGTCGAGGGGAACCACTACTTCCCGCCGGAGTCCCTGGACCGCACCTACTTCGTCGACAGCGACACCCACACGACGTGCCCGTGGAAGGGCAAGGCGTCGTACTACAGCATCGAGGTGGATGGTGAAGTGAACGCCGACGCGGCCTGGACCTACCCGGATCCTTCGCCGGCGGCGAGCGAGATCCGCGACCACGTGGCGTTCTGGCGCGGGGTCGTCGTGGCCTGACGCAGGCGGGCGCGGACGCCGGACACCTATTGCGGCGTCCGGCGACGGCAGGGGGATCACTAGGCTGGGCCATGTCCAAAGTTCTTGCCTCCCTTCCTGTCGGTGAACGCGTCGGGATCGCCTTCTCCGGCGGTCTGGACACCTCCGTCGCGGTCGCCTGGATGCGCGACAAGGGCGCCATCCCGTGCGCCTACACCGCGGACCTTGGCCAATACGACGAGCCGGACATCGAATCCGTGCCCAGACCGCGCCACCCTCTACGGCGCGGAGATCTCGCGACTGGTCGACTGCCGCGAGGCCCTGGTGGAGCAGGCATTCATCGCAATTGCCTGCGGTGCCTTCCACATCCGCTCCGGCGGTCGGCTCTACTTCAACACCACCCCGCTCGGGCGTGCCGTCACTGGCACGCTGCTGGTGCGGGCGATGCTCGCCGATGACGTAAACGTCTGGGGCGACGGCTCCACCTACAAGGGCAACGACATCGAGCGGTTCTACCGCTACGGGCTGCTGTCCAACCCCGACCTGCGCATCTACAAGCCGTGGCTCGATTCGGCCTTCGTCACCGAACTCGGCGGCCGACAGGAGATGAGCTCCTGGCTCTCCGAGCGCGGGTTGCCCTACCGCGACAGCGCCGAGAAGGCCTACTCGACCGACGCCAACATCCTCGGCGCCACCCATGAAGCCAAGCGGCTCGAGCATCTTGATTCGGGGATGGAGATCGTCGAGCCGATCATGGGCGTGAAGTTCTGGGACCCAGCGGTGGAAATCGAGACCGAAGACGTCATCGGTGACTTCGAGGATGGCGGCCGGTGGCCATCAACGGTGTGACGTACGACAACCCGGTGGACCTGTTCCTGGCGGCCAACGCGATCGGCGGTCGACACGGGCTAGGCATGGCTGATCAGATCGAGAACCGGATCATCGAGGCCAAGAGCCGCGGCATCTACGAGGCGCCGGGTATGGCGCTGCTGTTCATCGCCTACGAGCGACTGCTGAACGCGATCCACAACGAGGACACCATCGCCAACTACCAAGCCGAGGGGGTGCGGCTCGGGCGGTTGCTCTACCAGGGCCGCTGGCTGGACCCGCAGTCGCTGATGCTGCGTGAGTCGATCATGCGCTGGGTGGCCAGCGCTGTGACTGGTGAAGTAACCCTGCGGCTGCGTCGCGGCGACGACTACTCGATCCTCGACACCTCTGGGCCGCACCTGTCCTACCACCCGGACAAACTGTCCATGGAGCGCAACGAGGGCGCGGTATTCGGCCCAGTGGATCGAATCGGGCAGCTCACTATGCGCAATCTCGACATTGCGGACACGCGCTCTCGGCTGGAGCTCTACGCCAGCCAGGGCCAGTTGCTGGACCGTCACTCCTCCCTGGTCGGCGACCTGGAACCGGGCGGTGCCGCAGCGATCGCGGCACCGAATCCGGCCGCCGAGTTTGATGCCGACATCCCGCTCGATCGCGCCGCCTTCGACTTCGGCGCCGACTAAGGCACGGTGTCGGGCCGCGTCCCGGCAGGTCCGACTTCGGCGCCGACTAGGGCACGGTGTCGGGCCCGGTCCAACGAGGCGGCCTCGGCGATCATCATTGGTATCGCCGCGTCGCTGGAGTAACAGTCGCTGGAGTAGGAGTCGCCGCACGTGGACGAGAGTCGCAAGTACCTCGAACGGGTGATCCAGCGACTCGCGGGGCCCACTGCGGTGCCCCGGCCGGATCAGATCACCGCCGTTGCGGCCTTGGTGGAGCAGCGCCGCCGCGCGCTGGTGGTGATGCCGACCGGGTGGGGGAAATCCGCGGTGTACCTGGGCGCGACCGCGGCACTGCGAGCCCACGGCGCCGGACCCACGGTGGTGGTGTCGCCGCTGCTGGCTCTCATGCGCGACCAGTTGCGGGGGGCGGCCCAAGCGGGGCTGAGTGCTGTCACCATCAACTCGGCCAACTTCGACGAATGGACCGAAACCTTCGCGTCCCTGGCCGCTGGCAGCGCCGACCTGCTGTTCATCTCCCCGGAACGGCTTGCCAACGACCGATTCGTCGACTCCGCGGTGCCCCTCCTGCGCCGGGCTGGCTTGGTGGTGGTCGACGAGGCGCACTGCATCTCCGACTGGGGTCACGACTTCCGGCCGGACTACCAGCGGGTCGCGTCCCTGCTCACGACTGTCGCACCGAATGCGGCGGTGCTGGCCACCACCGCGACCGCCAACGAGCGCGTCACCGCGGATATCGCCGAGCAGCTTGGCGATGACACCCTCACCCTGCGCGGCCGGTTGGCGCGCGACTCCTTGACCCTCTCGGTGGTGCCCGGTCTCAACACCGCGGAACGGGCGGCCTGGATCGCGGAGGCTCTGGCATCCTTCCCAGGATCGGGCATCATCTACACCCTCACCGTCGACGCCGCGACGGCGCTGTACGAGTTCCTGGTCGACGTCGGCCACAACGTGCGCTGCTACACCGGACGAACGCCAGCAGACGATCGCGCCCGAATCGAGTCCGAACTGCGCGACAACGAGATCAAGGCAGTGGTCGCCACCTCGGCGCTGGGGATGGGTTACGACAAGCCGGATCTCGCCTTCTGCATCCACCTCGGATCGCCGGCCACCCCAGTCGCCTACTACCAGCAAGTGGGCCGAGCCGGTCGGGCCCTACCCGATGCAGTTGGGGTGATGTTGAGCGCACCGGAGTTGGAGACGGGCATTTGGGAGTACTTCGCATCAGCGTCCCTGCCCACCCAGGCGGGGGTCGATTCGGTGACGGCTGCGCTTGCGGGCTCGGCGGGGCCGATGACGATCCCGGCGTTGGAGGCGGACACCGGAATCCGTCGCGGACGCCTTGAACTACTGCTCAAGAACATGCGGGTGGCCGGGGCCGTGACCCTGCGCGACGGGGGATGGACGCTGACGGGAAGCCCCTGGATCGTCGACGAGGCCCACAACGCCCACGTGCTTGCCGGGCGGCGCGAGGAGCAGGGTCTGATGCGCGACTACTGCGCTGGCTCACGGTGCTTGATGCAGGTGATCACGCAGGCTCTGGGGGATGCTGACGCCGGCCGCTGTGGTCGCTGCTCGGCGTGCACCGGGCAGTTGCCAGGCCCCGGGGGTAGCCCTGATCCAGCGCTTGTGGCCGCAGCCCAGAAGTTCCTCCGCAGCCGGGTGGTGCCGCTGCCGCCGCGCAAGGTGTGGCCCGCGGGGATGGGCAAACGTTACGGGAAACTCAACCGCAGCGGCGAGGGTCGGGCGCTGATGTTCGGATCCGACGATGCCTTCGGCGATATCGCCGACGAGTTCGAACGGCCGGATGCCCCCGCCTCGGCCGAACTGCGCGCGGCGATGGCAGAACTGGTTCGGGGTTGGTTGCGCGGAGGTTCGGTGGGTAGACCAGATGCGGTGGTGGTGTGTCCGGCTGCGAATCCGGTGCGCACCGCCTCGCTGGCCGAGGCTGTGGCGGCGACTCTGGACGTGCCAGTGCTGACTCCGTTGCATGGGTCGGTTGGAGCGGTCGATCGAGAAGCGTCTGCGCACACCCGAGTGGCCGCGGTGATGGATTCGGTGACCTGCGATTCGATGGCGCCGTTGTCCGTGTTGCTGGTCGCCGACGAGGCCCGCGATACCTGGACGTTGGCCATCGCCGGGCATCTGCTGTTGGCTGCCGGAGCTGCCGCGGTGACCCCACTGGTGGGGCGGCTGCTGCCGTGAGTTCAGCGGATCTGCCCGGGTGGTTGTCGCAGCTGCAGCGCGACCTGGACGCGGAGGTGATTCAGACCCATATCTCCTGGCTGCTCCTCGCCCCCGAGGTGGTCTACAAGGTCAAGAAGCCACTGCGCCTGGACTTCCTGGACTACTCGAGCATGGACCTCCGCCGCCACTACTGCGCCGAAGAAGTCAGGCTCAACTCCCGCTATGCCCCGCAGTTGTATCTCGGTGTGGTCGAACTGGGCCCAAGTCGGGAGCCCGCGGTGAAGATGCGCCGATTCAACGAAGCCGACCGGGCAGACCACGTCTGCGCCCGCGGGGAGTTGACCGAGCAGCAGCTGCAGGATCTCGTGGCGCAAGTGATCCGATTGCACGCGCAGGCCGCCGCGGCACCACCCGGTGGTCGGCTGGGATCACCAGACCTCATCGCCCAGCAGATCGACACCGTGCTCGACGATGTGGCCGACACTGAAGCCGTCAATGAGGCGTCGCTGGAGCCGCTCGCCGCGTGCCTCAGCACCCAAGCCGCGGACCTCGCCGACGCGATCGCGGCCCGCCAACGTCAGGGTTGCATCAGGGAAGGCCACGGCGATCTGCATCTCGCCAATGTGCTGGTGCGCGATGGCGCGGTGACGCTATTCGACGGCATCGAGTTCAGCGAAGAGCTTCGGTGGCTCGACATCGCAAACGAACTGGCTTTCACCTACGCGGATCTGCTGGGTCACAACCGGCCCGACCTGGCCGCCGCCCTAGTGATGGCCTGGCTGAAGGAATCGGCGGATGTCGAAGGGCTGGCGCTGCTGCGGTTCTATGGCGCCTATCGATGCACCATCCGTGCCATGGCAGCCGGTATGCAGGGCGATGCAATGGCGGCACAGCATTATCGGGATCTGGCTCTCCGTCTTGCCCAGCCTGAACCTCGGCCGCGGCTGCTCATCACCCACGGGCTCTCGGGCTCCGGCAAGTCATTCGCGGCGCGCAGAATCGTGCTGTCTGATCCCGACGCGGCGACTGTCTGGTTGCGGTCCGACATTGAGCGTAAGCGGCTATTCGGCCTGGCTCCGCATGAGTCGAGTCACTCTGCACTGGCGGCCGGGATCTACAGCGAGGAAGCCACCGAACGGTGTTATGCGGAGTTGACGGAGTTGGCCCGCGTGGCATTGCAGGCGGGATGGTCGGTGGTGGTCGACGCGACCTTTGCTGATCCCACCCAACGCGAGGTGTTCCGCTCGCTGGCGACGGCGTGTGGGGCTGACTTTGGCATCCTGGCGTGCTCGGCACCCGAAGCGGAACTGCGAGCCAGGATCGCACGGCGGAGAGGCGATGCCTCGGAGGCGACCGAGGCCGTGTTGGAGCGTCAACTGGCCAACTTCGCGCCGCTGCTCGACCACGAACTCCGCGAGTGTGTGCCTTTCGGGGATGCAGGAGGGGATCCCCAGCAATAGCCCGAGTGGACACTCGATGTCGAATCGGTCGGCTACTGATCGCGGACGTCATCGGGATGCCTCAAGTCGGATGACCTTGCTACCTTTGGCCCACGTCCGTACTGGCGGGCCACCTCGCAAGGAGCATGATCGAAATGACGCTGGACATCGACACAACGCCGAGCACAGCCACGCCCGCATGGCCGCCGCACGATCCGGCAACCCGCCGCACCATGCCCGCGACCTCCACCCCGCTGGACCAGGCGCGCATCGAGACCCTGATGGCGGCCGAGTGGGAGCGCTTCGCTAGCAGCACCGTTGGGTCCGCAGCGCATCATGCGCGCGCCTCGATTCCGCTCCCGCTGGGCGTGTCCTCGTCTTTCCAGCACTGGGATCCGCACCCCGTGGCTATCAAGTCCGCTCGCGGTGCCTGGCTGACCGACGTCGATGACCGCCTGGTGCTCGACCTCTCCATGGGCTTCGGCGCGATGCTCGTGGGTCACCTCAACCCGACCGTGGTGGAGGCCGTGCAGGAGGCGCTCGAGAAGGTCGGCACCCTGTTCGTGACGCCCTCACCCACCACCACCGACGTGGCCGAGCGATTCCAGCGCCGCTTTGGCCTCGATCAGTTGCGGTTCGCCAACTCCGGTACCGAAGCCACCATGTACGCGGTCAAGGCTGCCCGCGCTTTCAAACAGAAGCACGGCATCATCAAGATCGAGGGCGGCTACCACGGGGGATACGACGCGCTATCGGTTTCGGTGAAGCCCGACGTCGCTGAGGCCGGGCCGGAAGAGGCGCCGATTGCGGTGGCGCCTTTCGAGGGTGAGGCGGGCATCGTGCACGTGGTGCCCTACAACAACCTTGAGCGGCTTGAGGAGATTCTCGCCGCCCACAGCGACGAGATCGCCGCCGTCGTCATGGAACCGGTGCTTGAGAACATCTCAATCGTGCTGCCCGACGAGGGCTACCTGGCGGCAGTTCGTGAGGCCTGCGACCGGCACGGTGTGCTGCTGGTTTTCGACGAGGTGAAGACCGGCCTGACCGCCGGCTACGCCGGCGCTTCACAGCGCCTGGGTGTGACGCCGGACCTGATCGCCTTGGCCAAGAGCATTGGCGGTGGGTTGCCACTGGCGGCGTTTGGCGGGCGCAAGGACATCATGGACACGATTACCCGTGGCGAGATGTGGCACTTCGGTACCTACAACGGCAACCCCTTGGTGATGGCGGCAGCTGCCGCCGTGGACGAGGTCTGCACCGAGGCGGCGCTCGCTGAGGCGGAGTCGCTGAACGTGGGGGCGCTCACGGCGATGGACGACATCATTAGGCGTCATGAATTGCCAGCCCACACGGTCGGCTTCGGGGTCAAGGGCGCAGTCACCTGGGCCCCCACCCCGGTGCGCAACTATCGCGACTACAAGCGCACCGACTTCGGAGTCGCAGAGTTGTCATGGTTGTGGGGAGTGAACCGGGGAATCCTCACCCCGCCCGGGCTCGATGAGCAGTGGTTGGTCTCGTTGGCTCACACCAAGGCCGACATGGATCTGCTTGTTGCCGAGTTCGACGAGTTGGCGGAGGCACTGCGAGCCTAGGCAGTCTGATTCCTCTCCAAAACACCCCGAACCTGCCCGACACGCCGTGATGGGGATGCTTCTGGGACGTTGTGGAGAGGATCGGGACTGTCCGCAACAATGCCGTCATGGATTCTGCCCAACTTGATCCCCGCGTCGCCGCCGCTTTAGCCAACCACGGCGTCGTGTATGACGTTTTGCCCTGCGATCCGGCGCTGGCAGACACCGCCGCTTTCTGCGCTCATTACGGCTTCTCCGAGGAGCAGGCTGCCAACACAATTCTGGTGACTTCGAAGAAGGTGGAGCCGCCGCTGCACGCGCTGTGCGTGGTGCTGGCCACCACGAAGCTCGACGTCAACCAGACCGTGCGCAAGCTGCTGGGTGTCCGGCGGGCATCTTTCGCGGACGCGGACACCACAGCGAGCCTCACCGGAATGATGATCGGCGGGGTGACCCCCTTTGGTGTGGAGTCCGTACCGATCTATGTGGATTCGGCCGTGCTCGAGCGACCCAGGTGGTGATGGGCGGCGGGAACCGGAGCAGCAAGGTGCTGCTGGCACCGGGGGAGTTGCTGAAACTGCCGGGTGCGACGGTGGTGCAGGGGCTGGCCAGCCCCAAACCACCACCAGACCCCGCCGACCCCGGGGACGCCACCTCGCCGAACCCGCCGACCCCGCTGAGTCTGCAGGAGCAACTCCTCCCATCGATGACCTGTTTTGGGTGCGGCCCGGCCAACCCGAAGGGCCTGCGCATCCGCAGTTTCGCCGGCGATGGGGGCACTTTTGCCCGCTTCACACCTTGGCCGGAGCACGACAACGGCCTCGGGTTCCTCAACGGCGGCATCATCTGCACCCTGATGGATTGCCACAGCGCCACCCCGATGATGCTGGAGGCGCAACGACTTGGAACGGCCGGTGACGCCGGGATTCTGCCCTATGTGACGGCCGGGCTTGAAGTGAAGTACCTGCGGCCCACCCCGCTCGATGAGGAGCTTCAGTTGTGGGCGCAGTTGGACGGCGGTGACGAGTCGGCCATGACTGTGACGGTGGAGTTGTCCGCACAGGGGAAGGTCAGAGCAGTAGGCCAAGCGCTGTGGAAGCCCTGGCGTCCGCGCCGGTAGCGAACGTGCCGGTAGCGAACGTGCCGGGCAGCCGCAGCCAGCGGCGAATTGGCAGTGGAGACGATCGGCTTGCCTGCGAAGCGCCCCATGTCGCGTACTTCAACGTCGGCGGCGGCTGTTTTTCTAGCGCCTTGGCAGCCATATACGTGTGGACAATCCCCGTTGGGCACGAGGTCACAGCGGCAACTTCATTTCACGACTCCGGCGCTGGAGCGGCCGAAGGCCACAGTGGTGGCGTCTTTGTCCGCTGCTGGAAGGTCGAGGTCGACCATCCCTGCGGTGATGAGTGCGGTCACTAGTTCTCCTCGGTGAGTGGGTGAGATGGGTCTGGGTCTGATGTGAGGTGGACCGAGTCGGCCGCGAGGGCATCGCGGACTGGGACGCCAGTGCCGGTGGTGGCCACGGCCGCGGTGGCCCAGGCGATGCCCGAACTCAGCGCCTCGGGGCCTTGGCCGCCGGCGAACAGGGCGCCGGCCAGCATCGCGTCGCCGGCACCGACGGTGTTGACCACGGTGACCCTGGGGCCCCGGGCAAACCACACCGTGTCGAACTCGGCAAGCACTGCGCCATCGCCGCCGAGGCTGCACAGGATGTCCTGGGCGCCAGCGTCTTGCAGGTCACGGCAGGCCTTGATGACGTCACCGATGGTGGCCATCGGGCGGTCGACCGCTTCGGCCAATTCGGCGGCGTTGGGCTTGATCAAATGCGGGCGGAAGCGCAACGCTGCCGTCAGCGCCGGCCCGGAGGTGTCCACCGCCAGACGCGCGCCGGATTCGGCCGCAATGTGGGCGAGGAGCCCGTAAATCTCGCCGTCGAGCCCCGGGGTGAGGCTTCCGCCGGCGACGATCCAACCGTTCGGGGTCGCGTGCCGAGCAACCGCGTCCATCACCGCGTCGACCTCGTCGGCGGCCAGCGTCGGCCCTGGCTCGTTGAGTTTGGTGGTGGTCCCGTCGTGCTCAATGATCGTGACGTTGGCTCGAGTAGTTCCGGCGATCCGGACGACATCGGCAGCCACCGACTGCTCCGCCAGCAGGTGTAGCAGCGCCTCACCATTGGATCCGCCGACCGGCAGTACCGCAACGGCCGGGACACCATTGGTGACCAAGGCGCGGGCGACATTGACGCCTTTGCCGCCTGGGTCAAGTCGCGCAGGCTCGGTCTTATTGATTCCGCCGTGCAGCAGCGAGTCGACTTCGAGGGTTTGGTCGAGGCTGGGGTTGAGGGTGACCGTGACGATCATGCGATCACAACCTGAGGTCCAGCTGCCTCGATTTCGGCTGCCATGCTGGGTTCCACGAGTGCGTCGGTGATGATCGAATCGAGGTCCGCCAGGTCGCCGAAGGTGCTGAAGTGGTCGACCCCGAACTTGGTGTGGTCGGCCACGCAGATGGCCCGTCGGGCGGCACCGATGAAGGCACGCTTGATGGCTGCCTCAGATCGGTCCGGGGTGGTGAGGCCGCGGTTGCTGGAGATTCCGTTGGTGCCCACGATGGCGAGGTCGACGTAGATGTCGTGCACGAAGATCTGCGCGGCTTCATCGACGGTGGCGAGAGTGCGACGACGCAGGCGGCCACCGACGAGGTGCAGCGTCACCCGGGGCATGCCTGCCAGCAGGGTGGCATGCGGCAGCGAGTTCGTGACCACGGTCAGTTCCCGGTCGATCGGGATGAGTTGGGCGATTCGCAGCGTCGTGGTGCCGGCGTCGAGGATGATGCTGCCGTCCTCCGGCAGTTCTTCGATCGCCCGTTTCGCGATCGCTTCCTTCTCCGCGGTCAGGACCGCTTCGCGGGCGGCAACCTCGGGCTCAAAGCCCAACCGCTCGACCGGAATCGCCCCGCCGTGCACCCGGCGCAGGGTGCCCCGACGCTCAAGCACGATGAGGTCCCGACGGATGGTTTCGGTGGTGACGTCCAACTCGTTGGCGAGTGTTGTCACGTCAACCCTGCCTTCCTGTTTGGCTCGCAGGGCTATGGCCTGCTGGCGTTCCTCGGCGTACACGTTGACTCCTTGGTCTCCAACTAAAGCAACTTGTTGCCATACAAAACCACACAACTACAACACAAGTCAACATAAACACAGAAAAATGCAAATGTTGTGTGTGGGATTGGGCAGGGAGCGGTCAGTCGTGGCCGGCCACGTGGCCCATTGGGGACACCGTGAGTCGGGTGTTGGAACTAGCTACCTCAGGCGGTGCCACCAACTGCTGGGGGCGGCAAGCGATAGGTCGCTGGAGTGGCGGAGAAGGTGATCGGGTGCGCCACCGTGGGCGGGCCACCGTGACCACCCGCAGCTCAGCCCCACCCGCAGCATCAGCCCCACCCGCAGCATCAGCCCCACCGTCGAAGCGGGCAATCGGTGCCAGGCCTAGATCCGTTGCCAGTGCGAACGCCTCGGCGACGTTGTTGATTGGGCCGCAGGGCACGCCAACAGCGGTGAGTCTGTGCTGCCACTGAGCCGCGGTGTCGCGGCGGAGAAGCTCGTTGAGTTCGGCGACGAGCGCGGCCCGGTGGGACACCCGATCCGGATTGGACGCGAAACGGGGGTCCGCGGCCAGTCCGGGCGCGCCAAGTTCCGAGGTCAGGGCGGCAAACTGGCGGTCGTTGCCCACTGCCAGCACGATCGGTCGGTCCGCGGTGTCGAATACTTCGTACGGTGCGATGGAGGGGTGCGCGTTGCCGAGAATCCCAGGCACCGCGTCGGCGGTGACATATCCACTGGATTGATTCACCAACGCCGAAAGCAGCGAACTGAGCAGATTCACCTCGACGCGTTGCCCCTCGCCGGTGCTCCCGCGATGCGTCAATGCCGCCAGGATTCCGACCGCGGCGTGCAATCCGGTCAACACGTCCACTACCGCCACCCCAGCCTTGGTGGGCACGCCAGCCTCGGGGCCGGTGACGCTCATCAGGCCACCCATCGCCTGCACGAGAAGGTCGTATCCGGGCAGATCCGCGCCGGCGCCGGAGCCGAATCCGGTGATTGAGCAGTAGATCAGACCTGGGTTCTCGATAGCCAAATCGGCGTAGCCCAGGCCGAAACTGTCCAATGCTCCGGTTTTGAAGTTCTCCACGAGCACATCGGCCCGAAGCGCGAGTTCCCGGGCGGCCGTCAGTCCCGCAGCTGTCCCGAGGTCGCAGGCCAACGACACCTTGTTCCGATTCACCGAGTGGAAGTAGCTCGACTGGCCGTCGTTGGCGTAGGGCGGGCCCCACGCGCGGGTGTCGTCACCGGCGCCCGGCCGTTCCACCTTCACCACCTCGGCACCGAGATCACCCAGCAGCATCGTGGCGTAAGGTCCAGCCAGCACTCGGGTGAAGTCGGCCACGACTAACCCGGCAAGCGGTCCCGGCACCTGTGGATTCATGGTGACCATCCAATCCGCAGGGTGCTCATCGACACAAGCCAGGCTGGGCGCCTACGGTGGTGCTCGGACAACAGAAGGGTCTCCTGCCATGACGCAATTTCCGGTGCACCCCTTTGCGCTGCTCGACCTGGATCGCCTGCTCACCGAAGAAGAACGCGCAATCCGAGACGTGGTGCGTTCCTTCGTCGACGACCGAATCAAGCCCGAGATCGCAGACTGGTTTGAGGCGGGCTGGATTCCGGCACGCGAGCTCGCGCGGGAAATGGGTGAACTGGGTCTGCTCGGCATGCATCTGGAAGGCTACGGCTGCGCTGGTGCCTCGGCCACGGCCTACGGCCTGGCCTGCCTGGAACTCGAAGCGGGTGACTCGGGAATCCGCTCGCTGGTGAGCGTTCAAGGTTCGCTGGCGATGTATGCCATCTGGGCGTTCGGCAGCGAGGAGCAGAAACAGCAGTGGTTGCCGGGGATGTCCGCTGGTGAACTCATCGGCTGCTTCGGCCTCACCGAACCTGACTTTGGCTCCAACCCTGCCGGGATGCGGACCCGGGCCGTGCGCGACGGAGGCGACTGGGTGCTCAACGGCACCAAAATGTGGATCACGAACGGCAACGTTGCTGATGTCGCGGTGGTGTGGGCTCAGACCGACGAGCGAATCCGAGGTTTTGTGGTGCCTGCCGACACCCCGGGGTTCACGGCTCGGGAAATCACTAGGAAACTCTCGTTACGTGCGTCGGTGACCTCGGAGTTGGTGCTTGAAGACGTGCGGTTGCCAGCAGATGCGGTGCTCCCCGAAGTGGCAGGTTTGCGAGGGCCGCTCTCGTGCCTGAACGAAGCGCGCTTCGGCATCGTGTTCGGCACCCTGGGGGCGGCCCGCGACTGCCTGGAGACTGCCACGGACTACGCCCGCGCAAGGGTCCAGTTCGATCGGCCGATAGCCGGATACCAACTGACCCAGAAGAAGTTGGCCGACATGGCGGTCGAACTAGACAAGGGGATGCTGTTGGCCATGCATCTGGGGCGGCTCAAGGACGACGGTCAGATCCGTGCAGAGCAGGTGAGCGTCGGCAAACTCAACAACGCCCGGGAGGCACTGGCCATCGCGCGCGAGTGCAGATCCATCCTCGGCGGCAACGGAGTCACATTGGAGTACCCAGTGATCCGACACATGAACAACCTGGAGTCCGTCTACACCTACGAAGGCACCAACGAGATGCACACCCTCGTGGTGGGGGAGGCACTCACCGGATTGGCCGCCTATCGGTGAGGCGGGGGTGTCTCGCTGCGCTGGCGAAGCGCAGGACCACCTGCATGGTCACCGTGATCGACACTCCCAAGGGCAAGACGCTCAACTGCGGCGGCGCTTGGTCTCGTACATCAATTCGTCGGCCCGGCTCATGGCGGAGTCAAAGTCCTCCCCAGGGGGCCAATTGACGATGCCGGTTGAGAGTTCGACATCTATCTCCGAGGCAACTCGTTCGACGAGGTTCCGAGCCTCATTGACGTCGCGTCCGGGCAGGATCAGCATGAACTCGTCCCCGCCGGTGCGAAAGGCGTAGTCGGTGGCAGCGATGGTTTCGCGCATGGCCTGGCCTACGTCCTGCAGTAGACGGTCCCCGGCAAGGTGCCCTTCGGAGTCGTTGAGGGTCTTGAAGTTGTCCAGGTCGGAGATCACCAACGCTGTTGGTGCCTTGTCCAATCGGATGTCCCCGAGCACGGATTCTAGGCCCACTCGGTTGAGCAGCCCAGTGAGCGGATCAACTGTGGCTAGTGTGCGCAGCCTCTTGATCAAATAACTCAGGAGCAGAGTGATGGCAACGCAGACAGTCATGGTCAACAGCCAGGTCACGAGCATGTACGGAAGGTCATCGCGAAGCCCGAGCGTGCCCAGATACAAGGCCGCCACTCCCGCGAGGTAGGCCAGTGCGGTCCGGCGTGACAGCCACATCGATGTGTACATGGCCACCATGCAATACGCCCAGCCAAAAAGAGCAGCGCCGAGATTGGTAACCGAGGTGTAGATCAGCAAAGCAGTCAAGAAAATGGCCGTCACCAATTGCAGGTGAATGAACCAGCGCGGGGTGCGCGCGCCAAGTATGAAAAGCAGCACGAGCGATGCAGCCACCCAGACCAGCGAAACGACCGACTCAATCGACGGTGGCTTCAGATTTGCCGGGAACGCCACAGCGAAGGCCAGGTTGCCGCCTGAAAGGATCAGCCACACGATCCACATCCAGACGTTCCCGGGATATCGACCCAACCACATCTGGTCGTCAGGGTGCGGTGGCCCTGGCTGGTGCGACCTTCGTCGGACGGCGGCGGCCGTCATAGTCCTGCCCCCTCCCGGCTCACCTCAATGCTCGACGTGAGCCTTATCACCCTTCGTTTGGCCGATTTCTTCGAGCAATTCACCGAACCACGGTACGTCAATGTTGAAGGGCTTGCCGCCGGCGATCCGGTCGAATTCGATCGCGCGCAGCCGGTCACCATGGTCTTCGTCGTGGCCGATGACGCCGCCTTCACGACGCAGGGCACATTCCACTGCCAGGTCGACACAGCCTTTGATCAGGCGTAGATCGTCGGTGTTCGCCGCGGCTGCCCGCGCGAAGTAGCCCGACTTCCACACCTGGGTCTTCTCCGCGCCGATCATTTCCGCGAACTGGTGGCCGAACCACTGGCCCGGGTTGATCTTGTCGAGCTTCACGTGGCCGAAGGCATCGCGCGGGATTTCCTCCCCGGCGGCTTCGAGTTGGGCCACGATCTCGCTGACACCTGCGCCTTCAGACAAGAAGATGTTGACGCAGCCGAGCTCGTCCATGATGCCCTTCAGCCGCGCGGCCTCGGATTCGAGGTCGAAGGCCATCTCGGGCACGAACACTGCGTGGACGTCCCACCGGCGGGCATCCAAACCGATGCCCGGATTCCACCCCTGCGCGGCCAGCCAGGTGCGGTACTCCGCGGCGGTGGCCGCGGTCAGCCAGCCGCAGTTGCGCCCCATCACCTCATGGATGATCAGCGAGCGGGGGTTCGCGCCGTGCTCGGCGATGATGTTCCGGGCGTAGATTGCCCCCTGCTCGGCGGCGGTCCAGGCGCCGAGGCTTTGGCGGATCGGGATGACGTCGTTGTCGATCGTCTTGGGCAAGCCGACGACTGTGAGTTCGTAGTTGTTTTCGTGCAGGAAGGCTGCTAGATCGGCAGCTGTTGTGTTGGTGTCGTCGCCACCGATGGTGTGCAACACATCGACGCCGTCGGAGGAGAGTTGATTCGCCGCAACCTCGAGCGGGTTCTGGCCTTCTTCCACCAGCCCGCGCCGGACGCAGTCTTCAACGTTGGTGAGCTTCACCCGCGAGTTGCCGATCGGGCTGCCGCCGAACTTGTGCAGCAGCGCGGCATTCTCGCGCATCTCTTGGGTGATCGTGATCGACTGACCAAGGAGAAGGCCCTGGTAGCCGTCCACGTAGGCGATCAGTTCAATATCGGGATCGATCTCGCTGTAGCGTTCGATCAGCCCACCAACGGCGGACGACAGACACGGCGCGAGGCCCCCGGCGGTCAACATGGCAACTTTGCGAACAGTCATGGGCGCCAGGTTAGTGGGCGATACGCGTCGAGGCGAGGTACACGGGACAAATCCTGGCTGACGCCGCACGGACCTATCGACATTGCGTGGCAGGAGCCGCTCCGCCTGTTTTCAGTGGGTTCGCACGGCGTGCTCGCGCACCCACTGGGCGAGACCGTCGCGACGGACCTTGCCGGTGCTCGTGAGGGGCAATTCGGCGACCAGGTCCACTTGTTTCGGCCGCCGGTAGGCCGCGAGATGCCGCCGTGCCCAAGACTGGATCGCGGAAGCCGAAGTGGTGGCATCCGTGGCGACGATAGCGGCGCATACGCGCTCGCCCCAGTCGGCATCGGGCAGGCCGTAGACGGCGACGTCGAATACCGCCGGACAGGCGCGCAGCTCTGACTCCACCTCGGCTGGATACACGTTCACACCACCGGTGACGATGAGGTCGGTGCGCCGACCATGGAGGTAGAGGTAGCCGGCTTCGTCGAGCCGGCCCAGGTCGCCAACGGTGAAGGCGCGGCTCTGGTCTGGCAGGTTCGCCCACGCGGCTGCGGTTTTCGCCGGATCGTTGAAGTATTCAAACTGGCCCACTGCCCCCGCCACACACCAGATGACGCCTGCCTGTCCGGAGAGGGAACCGTCATCGATCAGCAACCGCCGACCAGCCCGCGCCCGACCCAGCGTGCCGGGGCGTTCCTCCCATTCGGCGCCGCTGCAGGCCGTGAACTGGCCCTCGGTGGAGCCGAGGAACTCCCACACCGAATCAACCCCGGCCCAGCTGTGGATGCTGCGCTTCAGATCCGGCGGGCAGGCCGAACCGGCGTGCACGAGTTGACGATACGAACTGCGCGGCGGGCCGCCAGGCTGGTGCAACAAACGCTGCAGGTGGGTGGGCACTGCCATAGCCACGGTGGGTTCAAACTCGGCTATCGCTGCCGAAGTGCGGGCCGTGTCGAAACCGCCGGTGTAGACGATGCTCGCCCCGTGCAGAAATGCCAGAAAGCTGAATCTCAGTGGCGCCGAATGCGCGAGCGGACCATGGTTGAGCAGAACGTCATCTGGTGTCACAGACCACTGGGCGTGCTCATCGCGCCAGTAGGCGGCGGCTGCCTCTTCGTCCAAAACACCGGACCACACGCCTTTGGACCGGCCCGTGGTTCCCGAGGTGAAATGCATGGGTCGACCGAGCGGGACGGCCGCAAGTTCCGGAACTCCGGAATCCGGGTAGGCCGCTAGGGTCGGTCAGCGATCGAGCCTGCGCGGCGCTGCGGACCACCATCGCGGCTGAAACGTCCGACAAATATCCCTCGGATTCCTCCGGCGCAAGCAGGGGGTTGATCATTACGGGGATGATCCCGACCCGCAGGGCGCCGAAGGCAAGCGCGGCCACGGCGGCCTCCCCGGCAGCTGCCGCGGGGCCTGGCCCGGTAGTTGGCACCACAATGCCCAGACGGTCGCCGGACTTCAATTTGTGAATTGAGCTGAGGCGAGTGGCCGCGGCGACGGCCCGCTGGTGCGCCGCCGCGGCGGTCAACAGGTATCCCGACACCGGTCCATTGTCTCGGTCGGCTCCGCAAACGGGTGTGATCGACCCCACGGGCACCTGCGTAGTGGGCCAAACGGCTGATGCCTCCGCGGGCGTGAAGGTACCGTAGCCATATGACCTTTGCCTTGAAGAGCACGAGTGGTGTGCGTCGATCCGACGCTAGGCGTCCTCGCTGGGCGCTGCGCGTGGTTGGCATCCTGGCAGTCGGATTTCTCGCCGCTGGGTGTGCCGGAGCGTCGGAACCCAACCCCGATCTGCCGCCGGAATCGGTGCTGCCACTACCCACACTGAGTAGCCAGTCGGCGCCGGCGGAAGTCATGGAAACGGCGCCGCCAGTCCCAGGCCCACCACGACCACCCAGGCTCCACCGGCGGCAACGTCCGCACCCGCAGCGGTTCCAACCGAGGTTGGAGCGCCGTCGGCAAGCGAGGCAACTCCTGCTCCCGGGACCGAGTCGGTTGGGGCTGTTCCGCCGGCCGACGGCGCCGACGATGTCGTCCGATGCCGGCTTCGTGGCCATGTGTCCCTACGACGACGGTTCCGGTGTGATTGCGAACTTGCCCTGCGACGCCCCGCAGTTCGCGACCGCGTCGCCGGTGGCGCCCTCGGAGCCTGCGGAAATCACGTGCCAGACGCCGTGTACAACGTCAGGTTGCGAGCAGTACAAAGAGTTCGTGTTGAACTGCTAGCCGCAGCCGCAGCACGCAGCACGCCACCGCAGCGCAGGGCAGCCGCAGTCGCAGCCGCGTGATCCAGCCGTGGTGTGAGGTTAGGGGAAAGCGCTCGAGTAGAAAGCCGAGAGCAGTTCCGACACCCGGCCTCGAGCAAGGTCCGGGTCGCTTCCGCCGCCGCACAGCCTGCGGCCCCACGTTCGTGCGGAACCGGTCAACAGGTCGGCATGACCCAGGTCCGGAACCACCAGATGTTCGGCATGGGGAGTGGCTGCGGCGAAGACCTCGTGATTCGCGTTCGCCGGCGCGCATCGGCCGCCTAGGGCCGCGCCCAGAATGAGGGTGGGGTACCTGAATTGCGCTGGTGTGGACGTGGCGAGACCGGAGCCTGCCTTCGGTCCGGACCCATCGACTGGATCAAGCAGAGCTACCGCCCGTACCAATCGCGAGTCGTGTGCGGTCGCGAGTTGCGCCACCCGCCATGCAACCTGGCCACCCCGTGAGTGGCCAGCGACCACCGTGGGCTGATCCAGTTGCTGCACGAGTTCCCAGGTGTCACGGGCTTCGTCGGTCGCCGTGTAGCGGCCAAAGAGGCCGTTGAGTCCGTACCACTGAGGCGTGATCACATCGATGCCGACGGCCCGCAGCGGAGCCAGGAGGGCATCGTAGGCACCCGGCGGGGTGGCGAAGCCGCGCAGAAAAATGAGCATGCACCGAGCAAACCAGCCTGCCAGCTTGATGGTCTTCCGGAACGCACAAGCCGACTGGGGGAATATCGTGTGCGGCATGACTCCGCCACCGAAGCCCCCGTCCACCGGCCGCTCGTGGGAGGCCCAGGAGCCAGTCGCCCAGATCAGCGTTGTCCGGGCGATCAGGCCCGTGGATGTGCCGCGGGTGCATGAACTCATATGCGAGTTGGCTGAGTACGAACGCGAACCGGACGCGGTTCAGGCCACTGCCGAGGACCTCTCCCGGGCACTGTTCAGCGGGGATGGCACCCCGCAAGGCACGCCCGCGCTATTCGGGTTGGTTGTTGAGGTCGATGGCGTCGTCGTGGGGATGGCTTTGTGGTTCCTGAACTATTCGACGTGGCGGGGCAGCCATGGGATCTACCTGGAGGACTTCTACGTGTCCCCGGATTTCCGCGGTCAAGGGCACGGCCGCGCGCTGCTCGCTGCCTTGGCCGGCATCTGCGTGCGGCGCGGGTTTCGGCGGTTGGAGTGGTCAGTGCTTGACTGGAACGAGCCCGCGATCGACTTCTACCGGTCAGTGCAAGCCGAGGCGATGGAAGAGTGGACGGTCTTTCGGCTCGCAGATCAGGCGCTCGATGAGTTGGCGGCGCAGGCTCCGCGGCACAATGGTCAACAATTCGACGGATCCGCGGATTAGGCGTCGGCACTTCAGCCCACGCAGCAAAGCAGCAGGCCTGGGCGTGCGCGCAGGTGCGGTGAGGAGTTGGTAGTGGGAAATCGAACGGTGATCATCACCGGTGCTGCCTCAGGTATTGGCAAAGCCCTCGCGGAACGGTTGGCCAGGCGCGGCGACCACTTGGTTCTCGTCGACATCGACCAGGATGCGCTCATTGACGTTGCGCAGGCTGTGCATTCGGTCGCGCAGGCGAGGGGCGGGTCGGCCCGAGTGGAACATGCAGACTGCCGCGACGCAGCCCGAATCGAGGCAATCGTCGCGGACACCTGGCAACGCCATGGTCGCGTCGACGTCATGGTGAACAACGCCGGTATCGGCTTGGGTGGGGCAACCGAGGAACTGACCGTCGAACACTGGCAACGCGTGTTTGACGTCAACATTTCGGGAGTCATGCATGGGGTCGTGGCCGCCTACCCACGGATGTTGGCCGAGGGCAGCGGTCAGATCGTCAATGTCGCCTCCCTGGCAGGGCTGTTCCCGGCGCCCTATTTGGCTGCCTATTCGGCCTCGAAGCACGCGGTCGTCGGGATGAGCCTGTCGTTGGCAGCTGAGGCAACTGGCACCGGTGTGTCTGTGACGTGTGTATGCCCCGGCTTCACCGACACGCCCATCCTCGACAGCACCGGCCCGCAGGACCTGCCCCAAACGTCGATGGCGACTGGGGCCAGGGGATATGCCGCGGGCATACCCGGAGGTCTCTACGACGTCGAGTCGCTTGCTGCGGACATCGAACGCGGCATCGATCAACGGGCTGCCATGGTGGTGACCCCCCGCGCCGCTCGCTGGATGTGGCGCCTGATGCGCGTTTCGCCACAGCTGGGCTTGCGGCTGTCGGCCGACGTGGCAGTCCGCGCCCGGAAAATGCTGGAACGCAACGTACGACTGCGGCCTGCCGCAGCGGCATCGAGTGTGCCAACGATTCACGATGGTGGACAGGAGGCGACCGCATGAGCGAACGCCCACAGTCAACGGGTCCAGTGCGCTTCCGGTATCGCCGGCGGCCCGGCGCGACGGGAGTTGTGCTCGATGAAGTTGAGCGCTGGACCGCCCTCACCCTTGGCGTGGCAGAGGTCGTCACGTCGTATTCGACGTCCACTTTGGCCACCGCGGAGTCCGATGTTGAGGCCGAAGCAGCCGATGCCACCATCCTTGCGGATCAACTCACGGCCGGAGATCCGGACCTCAACGCGGCGGACCTTGTTCGAGTGATCCCTGGGGCCCTGGCGCTACTGGCGTTGCGGATTCAGGGGAGCGCGTTCGATGCCATCACCGGGGTGGAAAATGTCGTGACTGAGGTATTCGCTCGATTCGGGGCGATCAGGGTCACGTCGCCGCTCGCGGGCCGGGCGCACGCGTTGCTGGCCGAACTCGACGCCCAGTTCAAAGCGGAACAGGCCGAAAGGGCTCAAGTGGCTTCGACGTTCCTTGCCGCGGCCGGACCGCGCACGCTTGATGAGCTGCTCGCCAGGATCGACCTGGAGGCGGTGCTGGATCGGGTGGACATGGAGGCGGTGTTGGATCGGGTGGACATGGAGGCGGTGCTGGACCGAGTGGATTTGGACGCGGTGGTGGCCAGAGTTGACCTTGATGCGGTGATCGACCGACTCGACGTGAACGACCTCATGAGCGGAGTGATCAACGAGATCCAGGTTGCCGGTCTCCTCCGCGACAGCACTGGTGCACTGGCAAACACGACCGGGGCACTGGCCAACACCACGGTCGAGGCGCTGCGGTCGCAAGTTGGCGGGGTGGCGAATCGCATCACGGGAAAGAAATAGCGCGCACGGCGCTAGCCTGGCCCGATGAGAAGGATCGCCTCGGTGGTGTTTTGGGCGTTTGTGGTGGTGACGTCCATCCTGCTCTTCCCGATTGCTGTGCTCATCTGGATCGCGACCGTGCTGTTCGATCGTCGGCTGGTGGGGTTGCACCGTTTCACGTGCTTCTGGGCCTCGATCTACACCTGGTGCAATCCGGGCTGGCCGGTGACCATCACCGGTCGGGAAACAATTGAGCCGGGGCGCACCTACATGCTGGTCGCGAATCACCTCTCACTGCTGGACATCCTGGTGTTGTTCCGGTTGTTCAAGGACTTCAAGTGGGTGTCGAAGGTGGAGAACTTTCGAGTGCCGGTGATCGGCTGGAACATGACGATGAATCGCTACATCCCGCTCCGTCGAGGGGACCGCGACAGCGTTCGGGAGATGATGGCGGCCTGCCGGGAGAGGATCTCCGAAGGGTCCTCAATCATGATGTTCCCAGAGGGCACCAGATCCCGGGATGGTGCGATGAAGACCTTCAAACCAGGCGCTTTCGAACTCGCACGCGAGAGCCAGATCCCGGTGGTGCCGATCGTGATTCGAGGCACGCACGATGCTTTGCCCCGCCGCGGATTCGTGCTCCAGGGTCGGCACGAAATCTCAGTGACGGTATTGCCGGAGGTTCCGGTCGAAACGGTGGCCGCAATGTCGACACCGGAACTCACCGAGCATGTGCACGGACTGATTGGCGAGGAACTCAGCAAGGCGGCCTGAGCCACCCACCGGTCTGGTGACTGTGCGCGGGCACCGACTCATTGGCGACGCCCGATGGGCTGACTACTCCGCGGGCGCGTTGAAGCTGCGGAAGGCAGCCAGCGCACGTGGCCCGTAGACGGTGGCCGGCCCGCCGGCCATCAGCATGACCACACCAATCGCCTCCGACACCTCTTCTTCGGTCGCACCGTGTCGGGCAGCCCCACGGGCGTGCGAGGCGATGCAGCCGTCGCACTGGGACGAGACACTCAGCGCGAGGGCAATCAGCTCCTTGGTCTTGGCGTCGAGCACGCCGGGGGCCAGGGCCGCGCTGTGGAGTTGCCCGAACGCCGCGTACACGTCTGGGATCGCGCGCCGCAGGTCGCGGCTGAGTGGGGCGATCTCGGCCTGGACGGCTTTGCCGTGGGCGTGGAACTGATCATGGTTGTCGGTGGGAGCAGTCATGAGGCTTATTGTGCACCACAGCCACTGGACGAACGGCCAGGTCGCCGTTCACACATTTCCCCGACGGTCCGACGAGGGGCGTTTCGCCACGCCCGCGACGCCCCCACCACACCCAAACGTCTCGTTTTGTGCCGTTGTGTCGGGTATGTCGACCCCGAGATGCTGTCATCGCCGCGGTGAGGCACGATTGCGCCCATGGGCCTCGCGGGAACAGAGATGAGACGTGCCAAATTGCGATTCGGCCTGCTCACCGGAGCGGTATCGCTGCTCGTCTTCTTGGTCTTGCTGCTGACCACCCTGTCAAACGCGTTGGTGTCGTCCTTGGTCGGTGCGCTGGAGGGGCTGGGCACCGACGGAATCGTGTACGCGGAGAATGCTCGCGACAACATCGCCGCTAGTCGACTGCCGGTCGAGACCGTCGAGGAAGTCGCTGCGGTGCCTGGTGTCGCGGAGGCCGCTGGTGTGGGTACTTTCACCTCGAATGCGCAACTCAATGGGACTCTCACCGAGGCGCAGGTGTTTGGGTTTTCCCCCGACGCCCCGGGGGCGCCGACCACACTGTCGGCAGGACAACTGCCGAGCGCGCCGGGGGAGGCGGCGGTGGACGGTGGCGGGGTGGCTATCGGTGACACCGTGGTCCTGGAGCCAGGCGGCACCGAACTGACCGTCGTCGGCTTGATTCGTGGGGCTCAGTTCAATGCTCTGCCGACTGCCTATGTTCTTCTCGACACCTACGCGGCAGCGGTCGAAGCAGCCAACCCCGGACTGCCTTTCGTGCCCATCAACGCAGTGGCGTTCAACGTTTCCGAGGGCGCTGAGGCGAGTGTGGTGGCCGACGCGATCACAGAAACTGTGGCCGACGTCCGGGGCTACACCCGCGCCGAGGCGGTGTCGCTGATTCCGGGGATTGAATCGATTTCGCAGAGTTTCGGCATCTTGGTCGGGCTCACGTTCATCATTGGCATCGTCGTGATCGGCTTCTTCTTCCTCATCCTCACGGTGCAGAAGATGAAGGCGTTCACGCTGCTTCGTGCGATCGGCACATCGACCGCACGGCTAGCTGGCTCGGTGGCGCTGCAGATCACTGCGGTAGTGCTGATCGCGTCAGCCATTGCGCTGGCGTTGACGCTGCTGGCCGTGCAGGGGCTGAACACGGGCATTCCGGTGTCGTTGGAGCCGATATTGGTGATTGGCACGATCCTGTCGGTTCTTGTCTTCTCGCTGGCTGCGGGACTGCTCAGCATCCGAAGAATCGCAAAGATTGATCCGGCGACCGCGGTGGGAGCTCGATGATGCTGGCCCTCAACGAAATCCGACGCGGCAAGGGGCGCTTCGCCGCCATCGTCTCGGCGCTTTCTCTGATCGTCTTCCTCGTGCTGGTGCTTGCTGCCCTTGCCGACGGCCTCTTCTTCGGGGCCACCGGCGCAGTTCGCAACACCTCAGCCACCGCCTATGTGTTTGCCGCGGACGCGGAAGGCTCCCTGGTGCGCTCCCGACTCGCCGTCGATGACGTCGACGCGGTGGCTAGTGCTCCGGGCGTCATCGAGGCTGGCCCGGTAGGGGTACTGCTCACTGGTGGTGCCGGGCCAGACGGACCGATCGATCTGGCCGTCTTCGGTATCGATCCGGGCGGAGCTGGGGCGCCCACCCAGGTCGTCGAAGGGGTCTTGCCGCGGGCGGACGAGGACGGCACCGCCGCGGTCGATGCGGCGCTGCGGGACGCCGGGGTGACGCTCGGGTCGCAAGTGTCGGTCGGGGATGTGTCGGCCACGGTGGTGGGCTTCACAGCGGACTCGGAATACCAACTCCAGCCGACGATGTGGACCACCGTCGACACGTGGCGGTCGATGCGGGACGCGGTGCGCCCCGAACTGCGCGGGCAGGCCGACACGATCAACGCCGTCGCCGTGGTCACCCAACCCGGTGCCGACCTGGGCGCCATCGCCGCGGCAGTGCCCAACACCACCGCGCTGACTGCGGAGGAAACCGGGTTGGCAATTCCCGGGGTCGAGCAGCAGAACTCGACGCTGAACTCGATCATCTACACCACGCTGGCAGTGGCGGGGCTGGTAGTGGCGTTGTTCTTTGCCTTGCTGGTGCTCGAGAAGCGGGAGCTATTCGCCGCACTGAAGGCGCTTGGAGCCTCCACGCGCAGGCTCGGCAGTGGAGTGATCCTGCAGGCACTCGTCGCCTCGGTCCTCGGAGTGATCATCGGTTCGGTGGTGGCCCGGCTGTTCGACCTCATCATTCCGCCAGAGGTGCCCACCCTGTACCGCACCGAGACGCTCATCACCATCGCCGTGTTCACGGTTGTGGCAGGCGTCGTCGGAGCTCTCTTCTCGTTGCGCCGAATCGCCAAGATCGACCCGGCCACCGCTATCGGAGGTGTCTTGTGACCGACCCCATGGATGATCCCGTGCTGGAAGCTACGCATTCGGCCCTGAACGGGCCGGGCGAATCGCCTGCCGACGACGCAGCGCACCATCCTGCTGCGCTCCTACAGGTGAACGACGTTCGGAAGGTGTACGGCACCGGCCACACCGAGGTGGTCGCGGTCTCGGACGCCACCATGGCGGTCGACGAGGGCGAGTTCGTAGCGTTGCTGGGGCCCTCCGGATCGGGCAAGACCACCCTGATCTCGATCATCGGCGGATTGCTGGCTCCTTCCTCGGGCAGCGTCACGATGGGCGGAGTGGATGTCACGGAAATGTCGAAGAAGCAGTTGACGACCTTCCGGGCGCAACGCGTGGGGTTCGTGTTCCAGTCCGCGAACCTCGTGCCCTTCCTCACCGCCCGGGAGAATCTGCTCTTCGTGTCCTCTTTGGTGAAAGGCATCTCCAAGAAGCAGGCCCAGCAGCGTGCCGATCAGCTACTCGAAGAGTTGGGATTGGCTCAGCGGGCCAAAAACCTTCCGGAGCAACTATCCGGCGGCGAACGCCAGCGCGTCGCCATTGGGCGAGCCTTGATGAACGATCCGGATCTGGTGTTGGTTGACGAGCCGACAGCCGCCCTGGACACTGCCATGGGTCGCCAGGTTGTGGAGCTTTTGCGGCGGGAAATCAAGTCCCGCGGGAAGACCGGAATCATGGTGACCCATGACCTCCGAATGGTGGAATACACCGATCGGGTATTCGAAATTCTCGATGGCCATCTCACACACGTAGAGCAACCCAGCACCATCGGACACTAGTGTCGTATGGTTACGTTGAGTTGTGTTTCAGGTCACGTATAGCCCTGGCTGTGGCGAACTCACCCAGGGTCGGCCGAACGCAATTCGTGATGGAGGTTTGCTGTGTCTGGGGTCGCCGAATTTAAGGGCCACTTAGTCACTATCGGCGCCTCGGCCGGGGGGTTGGATGCGCTAGAGCGTTTCTTCGACTCCTGCCCGACGGATTCCGGCTCGGCCTTCGTGGTGATTCAGCACTTGTCGCCGGATCACAAGTCGATGATGAGCAATCTGCTGGCCCGGCACACCCGGATGCCGGTGATCATGGTCGAGGACGATATGGCCATTCAGGGTGACCATGTGTATCTGATTCCGCCGGGTGCCATCATGCACGCGACCGAAGGCCACCTGCATCTGACACCCAAAAACCCACGCGGGCTGACGCTGCCGATCGACATCTTCTTCACGTCGCTGGCCGACGTCTATGGTGACCGCGCGGTCGGCGTGGTGCTATCCGGCACCGGCACTGACGGCACCCGGGGTGCGGTGGCGATCAACGCCGCGGGCGGATTCCTTCTGGCCCAGGAGCCAGAGTCGGCGAAGTTCGATGGGATGCCACGCAGCGCCATCAGTACCGGGGTCATTGATGCGGTCTTGCCGGCTGAGGACCTGCCCGCTCGGATCATGGCCCACGTCCGCAACGAGGTGTACGAGTTAGCCCCGGCCGCAAGCGGCGGACCCGAGGCTGAGGGGTCGGCGCCGGTTGCACCGTTGACTCAGGAGGAAGCGGTCGACGCGATCCTGCGACTCCTGCTCCAGGTCGGGGGGATCGACTTCAAGGACTACAAGCCGGCCACCATCATGCGGCGAATTGAGCGGCGGATGCAGGTGCGCCACGTGCGTTCCCTGCAGGACTACCTGTCGATCCTGCAGGAAGACCGGGCCGAGACCGTGACGTTGCGCCGGGAGATGCTCATCGCGGTCACCAGTTTCTTCCGCGACGAGGACGCCTTCGCTTCAATCGAACAGACCGTGATCCCCGACATCATGGCCAGCAAGAGTTCCGGCGACACGATCCGAGTGTGGGCCGCCGGGGTATCCACCGGGGAGGAGGCCTACAGCCTCGGGATCCTGTTCCTGGAAGCATTCGAACGCGAGCGTCGGTGGCCGAATCTGAAGATCTTCGCCACCGATGTCGATGCCGTATGCGTCGAAACCGCTGGAGCTGGGGCGTACCCCGAATCGGCGGCGGTGGAAATCACTCCCGAACGACTGGAGCGGTTCTTCGTTCGCAAGGGAAGTTCCTTCGTAGTGAAGAACGAACTGCGCCAGGCGGTTGTCCTGGCCCGGCACAACCTGCTGGTCGACCCCCCGTTCACCAAGATGGACCTGGTGGTGTGCCGCAACACTTTGATCTACTTCAAACCGGAGGCTCAGGAGCACGCTCTGCGATCCCTGCAATACGCCCTCCGGCCGGGCGGCTACCTCTTCCTTGGATCCAGCGAATCGCTGCAGGCCTTTTCTGAGGGGTTGCGGCCGGTCGATGCCAAACACAAGATCTTCCAGCGCACCTCAGCCACGTCGCCATTGCCGGTGGATCGGCGAATGTCCACCCCTAGTGCTCGGACGGTGGGTGTCCGGGGCGCCACCGTTCGGGCCGCTACCTCCAAGATTGATGCAGAAGTTCTGGAGGCCGGAGTCACGGCTCTCATGGGCGCATTTGTGCCGCCTTCGATCTTGGTCAATTCCAATCACGATGCGGTCCACATGTACGGGGACGTGCGTCGCTACATCCGGATGCGGGAAGGGCAAGCCACGCTCGCGCTGAACCGGTTGTTGCCCGATCCGCTGGTGCCGGTGGCCTCGGCGCTGCTGTTCAAAGCCGGCCGAGACGGCCGCGTGCTGGTCTCGGACCTGGTGCCATTCCGAACCGACGGTGACGAACGTCAGTACGTCCGACTCTCTGCCCGTCCGCTGAAACTCGACAGCGATGAGCGTTTCACCCTGCTGTCGTTCGAGACCCACGAGCCGGAGCCGGACTCGCCAGTCACCACCCAGGTGAACGTCGGCACCGACACCATGGAGCGAATGACAATCCTGGAGAGCGAACTGGTGGCCACCAGGGAGAATCTTCAGGCCACCATCGAGGAGCTCGAAACTGCCAACGAGGAGTTGCAGGCCACCAACGAAGAATTGATGGCCTCCAACGAGGAATTGCAGAGCTCCAACGAGGAACTCCAGTCGGTGAATGAGGAGCTCAACACGGTCAACACCGAGTATCAGGAGAAAGTCCTGATCCTCAACCGGATCAATGCAGACCTGGACAGCATGGCCAAAGCTGCTGGGGTGGCAACGGTCTTCGTCGACCAAGACCTGGTGCTCACGAGGTTCTCGCCGGATGCGGCCGAAATTTTCCGGCTCCGGGATAGCGACGTCGGCCGTCGGCTGGATGACTTCGCCCACTCCCTGCGCTACCCCGACCTGATCACGGACATCGAGACCACGCTGCGCACTGAGCGGATGAGCGAGCGGGAGATCTCAACGCTCGACGGGCGTCGTACCTATCTGGTGCGCATCCTGCCGTATTCGGTTCCGTCCACGTCGGTGCTTGGTGCCGTCGCGACCTTCGTGGATCTCACCGCATTCCACGACGTGCAACGGCTGCAGTCGATCATCGATGCGCTCCCGCAGCACATTGCGGTGCTGGAGGTCGACGGGATCATCTCGATGGTGAACGCAGCCTGGATCCGCTTCGCCCGTGCCAACGGGGACCGCGATCTGGTGCGCTCCGGGCCCGGAGCCAACTACTTCGACGCCTGCCAGCCGGGTCCCGGACCGGACGGCCAGACCGCCCTGGCCGCGGTCCGCGGGTTGCGTCGGGTGTTGGAGGGAAGCGAGTCGAGTTTCTCGATGTCGTATCCCTGCCACTCACCAACGGAGCAGCGCTGGTTCCTGATGGACGTCGAGCGAGTGCTGGGCGCTGGCTTCGGCGCTGTGGTCAGCCACACCGATGTGACGCAGTGGGTTCTCAGCACTGAGTCCACCGGCGCCGACGACGGTGCGGACGCCGACAAAGCTGGCGACGAGAGTGCCGGGGAGTGATGGCAAGCGAACCAGGTGGAGACGAGGATCAGGCGGTCGAGGCCGCCCCGCGTCGCCCACCGCTGCGGGCGGTTGCAGGCGAGGTGCCCGCGGCTGCCTGGTTCGCGGACGCGTTATGGGCCCTGGCGCCGTTTCCGGTGGCAGTGCTGGATGATCACGGCACGATTCGGCAGATCAATCAGGCCTACGCAGATCTCCTTGGGGTCGCAGCCGAAGCCGTCATCGGCGAGCAATTCGCCGACCTCGTGGTCGATCCGGTGGATGGGCACGAGATCGAATTGGCTGCGCTGGCCGCCGGACACCTCACGAGTGCCGTCTTCGACTCGGTCCACGCCACAGCCGAGGGTCGGTGGATCAATGTTCGCTGCCACCTGCGGGCACTGGCCGACGAGTCGGGCCGCAACCACGTCGTCGTGCACACCCTTGACGTTTCCGAACAGGTCACCACGAGTCGCGAAGTCGTCGGGATGGTGGACTCGGAGGTGAGTTTCCGCCAATCGCTGCTTGGTTCCGCGGTGCCTACCGCGCTGCTGGACCTCAACGGCGTGGTTACCGAGGTGAACGATGCGTTGATGGCCCATATGTCGGCAGAGCGCGAGCAGCTGATCGGGCGTCCGTTGGATCCGTTCATGTCGTTGACCGCGATCCGGTCGTTCCGAAACCAGTGGCCGGACCTCGTGGTAGGGCGGCGCGCAACGCTCCGGACGCGCGGGGAATGGCGTGATGGCGCTGGTCGGCACATGTGGGTGGACGTGTCCGCCAGCTTGATTCAGCAGGATGCGCAGCCCAGCCATGTGGTCCTGCAATTGGTGGACGTGAGCAACGAGCAGCGAGCAATGGACCAGCTGGAGTATCGCTCGCGTCATGACATACTCACGGGCTTGCCGAATCGTGGGGAGGCACTGGCTGCGCTGCACCGCGCCGTGGTCAACAGTCAGGCGGCACATCGTTGGCTGGCCGTGCTGCTCCTGGATGTGGACAACTTCAAGCAGATCAACGACGCTCTGGGTCACGAAGCGGGAGACCACGTTCTTGCCGGACTCGCCGGCAGATTGCGGGATGCCCTCAAACCGTCGGACTTCCTGGGTCGCATGGGCGGGGATGAGTTTGTCGCGGTGCTGGAGGGCTTCAGCTCCGAAGCTGGTGCGGCGAACGTGGCAGAGGAGCTCTGCTTGGTCGCACGCATGTCCATGAGGATCGAAGAGACTCGCATCTCGCCTGCCGTGAGCGTCGGGGTCGCTGTCGGCAGGGGCTCGACGGCGACACCGCAGTTGCTGCGGCAGGCCGATGATGCGCTGCGACAGGCCAAGCGGCTGGGCCGTAACCGCTGGACGATGTACCAGGAGGGGATGGCACACGCGGCGATGCGGCGGCTGGCCACCGAAAGCGGCATCCGCGAGGCACTAGCGGAGCGCAGAATAGAGGCGCATTTCCAGCCGTTGGTCAGCCTTGCCACTGGTCGACTTGTTGGCTATGAGGCTCTCGCCCGAATGCGTGATCCATCGGGAAATCTCGCTCCCAACGCGGATTTCATCACGGTGGCCGAGAAGTCCGGCCTCATCGTTGACGTTGGCCGACAAGTCATCAACCAGGCGATCTCGGCGATGACCCAGGTAGATTCGGACATTCGGATGTCAGTGAATGCGTCCAGCGCCCAACTCAATGACCCGCGTTTCGCGGACGACCTCATTTCGCAGTTGTACTCCCACGACGTGGATCCGAGTCGACTGGTGGTTGAAGTCACCGAGACAACAATCCTGGACCTCGCCGAATGGGCCAAGAGAGCGATCGATCGGCTTGTGAGTTTGGGCGTGGGGCTTGCGGTAGACGATTTCGGCACGGGATTCTCCTCGCTGTCCCACCTACGCGATATGCCCGTCACCGGGCTGAAGCTGGACCGGAGTTTCACTGCCGGACTCACGAGCAATGCCTCTGCGCCGTATCGCTTGGCCGAGGGCATCGCGGCACTGGCGCGCAGCCTGCGGCTGCACACGGTGGCCGAAGGGATCGAAACCCAGCCCCAGCGGGAGCTCCTGCGGGAGTGTGGGTGGGTCGATGGGCAGGGCTGGTTGTTCGGCGCAGCGACAGACCGAATCGCATAGGCGATACCATCGAGCTGACAGTGTCGAATTGTTGGGTACCCGCACATACCGAGCGGAAAGGTCCTAGCCTCGTGCCGAGCGCGAGCCGATTCGATCGCGCTCATTGGAGAGCAAACTTCGAGGTTCGGCAGGGATAAGGGACAACACAGATGTCGGCAACGCTGCGCTGGTTGATGCTGGCGGGGCACGTCCCGCCGGGCGGCTCCGGGGGAGGTGTGGTCCGGTATGTGGTCGAGTTGACGCGGGCACTCAACCGAATCGGCCAAGACTGCGAGGTGCATGTGGTCTCCTCGCCAACCGCCCAGGCCTGGTGGATCGACCAGTTGGGGGATGCTGACCGCGTGCATGTGGCGCGTGGTTGGCAGACGACTAAGAACTCCTGGCGGCAGCGGCGCGGCTGGGGGATTCCGCCGGCGGCGGAGAAGTTCGATGTGGTGCATGGGGCTCAGCACATCCTGCCCCCGGCCACCGGTGCGATGAGAGTCCTCACTGTGCACGACATGCTGCCGTTGGACCGGCCCGCCGACCACGGCGACCGCGAATCGGGTCGGATCCGCACGCCCTACCTCGAGTCGATTCGCGAGGCAGATCTCTTGGTGTGTGTCAGCGCAGCTACCCAGAGCCGGATGCTCGCCTACGTTCCCTCCGCGAGAAATCGATCGGTCGTTATCCCGTTGGCCGCCTCCCCATCGCTGTTGACGGTGGAACCGGAACCGGTGCCCGCGCTGATCGACGGCCGACCCTTCGTCCTGGCAGTGGGTGATGGCTCGCCGCGGAAGAATCTGCAGTTGCTGCTGAAGGCTTGGCCGGCTGTTCGAGACGCGGTGCCCGACGCGCTGCTGGTCTTTGCCGGTCCGCCGGGCCGGGGTCAGCCCGAGGGCACAGATGAAATGAGGGCTTTGGAAAGGAACGGCGAACTGGTGCGGCTGGGTTTGGTCAGTGATGCGCAACTGCGTTGGTGCTATCGGAACGCGGTGTGTGTGGCGATGCCCAGCGCGCTCGAAGGATTCGGCCTGCCGGTGGTGGAAGCCCAGGCGTTCGGGGTGCCCCTGGTGGTGTCCGATGATCCGGCGGTGTCGGAGGCCGCTGGCGACGGTGCGCTGGTGGAACCTTCCGACCGGCCGGAACGTTGGGCTGTCGCCCTGGTCGAACAGTTCACATCGCGGAGGATGCGCCCGGCACCTATCAGCGGGAGAACCTGGGATGCTGTCGCTGCCGAGACGCTCGCCGCTGTCCGGCATCGCGGCCACCGGGAAGGTCACTAGATGAAGCCCATCGCCGAGCAGTTGCCTTTTGACGATCCCGGAGTCGCGCACTACTGGCGAACCGTCAGCGGTTTGCATCCCTTCGCGGTGCGACGTCGAGTGCTGCACGTGGCGGCGCCCGGATTTGAGGGGATATTTCGCTACGTGCGGCAGGCGGCATCCTTCCAACACCACGGTGGTTGGGAGGTCCACGTCGCTGGTCCGTCCGGGCAATGTGCGGAGGGGCAGGTGACTGCCCATTCCTGGGCCGAACCTGAGGCCGGTTCGACCAGTGCGTTGAGCGAAGCAAAGGCACTGGGGCGCATTGTCGAGGAGGTGGCGCCGGAAGCGGTAGTGCTGCACGGTTCGCGTGCTGGACTCTCCGGACGGCTAGCCCTGCGAGGATCTCTGCCCACGGTCTACATGCCGCACGTGTGGCCCTTTGTGTTCCTGCCATCGGCACGGGCCTCAGCGGCAGTGCGTTGGGAACGGTACGCGGCTCGCTGGACGAATCTGATCGTGGCGGTGTCGGATGCGCAGGTGACGGCAACGGTGAAGAACGGGATTCAGGCACCGTTGGCAATGGTGCACAACCCGGTGCCCACCGGCTGGTCGCCGCGCACTGAGTCAGATCGCGCAGAAGCCAGGCAGCGGCTGGGTCTCGGCACAGCACCGTTGGCGGTGTCGGTGGGTCGGCTCACCGAACAGAAAGGGCACGACGCGCTGCTTCGGGCATGGCCCGCGGTACACAGTGAGGTGCCAGCAGCTGAACTGGCCATCGTCGGAGATGGTCCGTTGCGCGCGCAACTCGCCTCGTCCCTGCCCACGGGTGCGACGCTTGTGGGCGAGGTGGCAGATCCCCGCGATTGGGTCGCGGCAGCGGATGTTGTGGTGCTCCCATCGAGGTGGGAGGGCATGTCGTTGGCCATGCTGGAAGCGATGGCGGCCAGCCGATCCGTGGTGATCACAGCCGTGGCTGGCAGCGAGGTCGTCGCCAAGGCGGAGGCTGGGGCCGTAGTCCCTGTTGGAAACGATCGGGAGTTGGCAGCGGCAGTGGCGCGGCGCCTAATTGGCGGTCGGGACAACGACATCGAGGGTCGACGAGGGGCCGCCCAGGTGGCGAAGTTCAACGACCGAGTGGGTTGTTTCTTGCGCCTGTCTGCGTATATCTCTCGGGCTCACGTTTTCGGAGTGAACGCCGACCGGGCGTGATGCTCCGGACACCGCCTGGATTTAGGACTCGGGTCGGTTGAAGTTCACCTGGGCGATGATCCGCCACGAGTCGCCCTCTTGCTGCATCACAGCGAATCTAGGGGCGGGTTCGTTCGAGTAGGTCTGGCCATCGATGGTCTCTTCGGTGGCCCCCAGGAAGCGCGCGACGATGAGGTCACCCTCACGGGTCGTCACGAAGTCTGTGAGCTCAAAGGAATCCATGAGTGCCGGGTTGGCCAAGTACTGTTCTTTGGTCGCGCTCGAACCGTCCGCCCGCACCAACTGGAATGCGGGGGAGAGTAACTCCTCCAGAGCTTCGCCGTCACCGTCGACCAAGGCGGAGAAGAACGCGTTTTGGGTCTCCTCGGCGATTGCCACATCGGCCGGGTCCGACGTCGCGACCGAAGTCGCGGGCGGTTCCGTCTCCGCTGGCGTCTCGGCCGTGGGGTTCTCGGGAGTGTTCAGGTTGGCGTGCGCGAGCAGTGTGACAGTGTCGCCATCGCGGACGAACACGCTGAGGCGCTGGCGAGGGTCGGTGGAGTAGAGCTGGGTATCGATTCGTTCGGTGGCGGTCACGAGGTACCGCGCAACCAACGCATCGCCGGCTTCGGTCACGAAGAAGTCACTCAGTCGGTAGGCGCCAACATCCGCGGGATTCTGGAGGTAGGCCTCCTTGTCCGCAGTGCTGCCGTCTGCGCGTGCGATCTGGAACCCGGGGGAGAGGAACTCCGCCAAGCCTTCGGTGTCGTCGCGAAGCAGCAGGCTGAAGAAGGTGTCGGCACCGTCTTCGGCCAGGGTGACGGTGGTTTCGGAGACTGTGGACGATGCGGAGGGAACCGCCACAGATGAGCTTGATGGGGGTGCGGATTCCGCCGGACTGCTCTCCTGCGAGGAGCAGCCCGTCAGCAGACCGAGGCCCAGGAGGGGAGCCGAGAGCAACACAACGGAGCGAGTGAGTCCAGCCATACCCTCATGTTACGCAGGAAGAGGCTCAGCGAGTAGGTTGGCGGACATGGCTTTGGTAATTGGCGCCCTTCTCGACTTTCCGCTTGACGCCGCAACGCCGGCGAAGGCCGGGGGCAAATCGTATGTTGTGGTCCGCAGTTCGGAAGCCCCGGATGAGGTGTGCGTCGTGGTCGACAAATGCCCCCACGCTGGGTTGAGCCTCACCAAAGGCCCCCGCGGAGACTACTCCGATGGCGTCATCACTTGCCCGTGGCACAACTCCCGATTTGATGTGTGCAGTGGCGAAAACCTGGACTGGACGCCAGGCGTTGCCGGAATCACTGCCCCCAAGTGGTCGCGCAAACTCATCGCGCTCGGAAAGTCTCCGGCCCCGCTCACTGTTGTGCCGGCCACCATTGAGGACGGCAACGTCGTTCTTGCTGTGTAGGGCTCGTCCGGTTGCGCAGCGGTCACTCGCGCGGTTTGCCAGCCACTTCGCCCGTGGATGACGTCATGACCTGGTCCCGACCGGATTCTTTGGCTCGGTACAGCGCCCGGTCGGCCCGGCTAATGGCCGTCTCGACGTTTTCCCCGGCCACCAAGTCGGTTGCCCCGATCGAGACCGTTGTTCCCGCAGGGGTGCTTCGCCGCAGTTGATCAAGCAGACCTTCGGCCGACCCGACATCTAGGCCCGGGAGGAGTAAACCGAACTCCTCCCCGCCATAGCGAGCCAACACGTCGCCGGCAGTCAGTTGGCTCTGCCAGACCTGGGCAGTCCTTGCCAGCAGGGCATCACCGGCCTGGTGGCCGTAGGTGTCGTTGAATCGCTTGAAGTGGTCAAGGTCCAGCATCGCCACCGTCAGTGCTGAGCCGGTCTTGGCTGCGACGCTTGCCGCTTTCGCCGCGTCCTGGTCCCAGGCTCGCCGGTTGGGCAGTCCGGTGAGGCTATCCGCTCGCGCTTGACTCAGCAGTTCCTGCGCCTGCCGCTGGACCTTGAGAACCAGCAGCGTGGCTCGCCACAACAGCAGGATCACGATGATGAGGTTGGCCAGCGCAAGCCAACTGGTGAGCCAGGTGGCGTCCGCGATCACTGCCAGCACCAGCAGCACTGGGGTGGCCAGCACCCCGATGATCAACACAACCATCGTGACACCGTCGAACTGCACCGGCGCAGTCCGCGGGCGTGGTTCGCTCGCCGCAGCTCCGGGCGCCGTGACCGCTAGGGCGTAGAGCATCAGGGCAGCGGCCCAGAGCACTTCCAGAATCCGCGGCTCGGCAGGATTTTCACTTGCCCTCAGGATTTGGTACCAGAGATCGGCGATCAGGAAAAGCGCAGTAGCCAGCGAAAACAGCAGTAACGCCGCGTTCCAACGGTGGAGTCCGAGCAGGATCCGAAGAAGAACGGCCAGCACTACCAGGTCGGCAAGGGGGTAAAGCAGGGAAATCATTAGTCCGGCATCGAAAGCAACCGCGTCCAGCAGGATGGGGCCAAGGATGTACACCCCCATCATTGAGCCCATTGCGATCGTGGCGATCGCCGTGTCGATCCAGGTTTCGAGCGCTCGGCCCGGCAGCAGTCGTCGCAGCACCAGGGCGAGGCCGCTGAACATCAGCACGTACGTCAGCAGGTATGGAATGTCAGTCGGATGCGGCGAACCCACCTCGCCCGCGGTGAAGAAGGCTGCGTCGTACATCACGTCACCGATGACGGTGAGTGCCATCGCGGCGCCGAAAAGTAGCCAGACGTCGCGGGTGCGGGGAGGCAGCCGAAAAGTCCCCCAAAGGAAGATCACGCAGCTGGTGACCCCGATGAGTCGGGCGACCACGGAACGTTCCATGGAGCCCACGGGCAGCGCCCATAACAGCAGCAAGGCGGCAATAGCCACGACCAAGCCGATCCACCAACTGCGGGTGAATCTGGTCATGGACATGGACCCTTTGCTCGTGGTGCGGTTGCATCCTCCTGCACAGCATATGGTTTCGCGGGAGCTTCTCCATAGTGCAGAAGGTGTGACTCGCAGGATAGGCAGCAGGGCTGACAGAAGGGATCCGTGGGCCAAATGAGCGACATCGGAGACGAAACCCGGCCTGCCCAGGACGAGGGCCCAAAGCAGCAGGTCAGGTCCGACGAGGTCGAAGGGATGATCGGCCGCCTCGGCCTAGCGATGTTGGCTGCCGGTTATGCGGTCACGGATGTGGCCAGCCAGCTGCGCAAGGCGGCTCATGCGGCTGGGCGGCCAGCGATGTCGGTGGGGGCCTTGCCGAATGCGGTGCTGGTGGACGATCCGGCGGTGCAACGAGCGCGGGTCGCCGACATGGCACCAGGTACCGCGTGGGGGTTCGACAAGTCCCAGCGGGTGGGCACGATTGCTGCCGATGCCGCCGCTGGGCGCGCCGGCCCGGCGGAGATCGTGCGCCGACTCGATGAAGTCGAGTCGATGACAGAGCGCTATCCGGCCTGGCTGATGGTGATTGGCTTTGGGCTCATCGCAGCAGGGGTGTCGACCGTCTTCCGGACCTCCTGGGAAGCCGTGGCGGTCGACTTCGCCGCGGGTCTGGTGGTGGGTGTAGTGCTCACTGGCTTGGGGCGATTCGAGCGGCTGGCTGGGTTGCTGCCGGTGGCCATGGGTTTTGTCTCGGCGGCCCTGGTGTTCGGGCTGTCGGATCTGCTCGGGCTGGGCCCGGTGCCCTTGTACGCAGTGTTCGCGCCGATCGTGGTGTTGGTCCCGGGGGCGGCGATCACCAATGCGGTGATCGAACTGGCAGCTGGTGACGTTGTCTCCGGCGGCGGCAGGTTGGTCGGAGGGTTGGTGACGTGGCTGATGCTGCTGCTGGGCATCCTCCTGGGCGCTGGTGCGGTGGGTGTGAGTCCGGCTGAGATCACTGTGCTGGTCAACGGTGACATTCCCGCCTGGGCTCCCGCTGTGGGACTAATCGCCATGGCCGTCGGGATCGTCTTGACCAACAGTGCGGCTGTGCGAATGTGGGTGTTGGTGACGGTTGTGCTGCTCGCCACCTTCGCGATCGTGGTCGGGGCTGGTGCGGTGGTGGGCTACCAGGTGGCCAGCGGGGTTGCGGCGGCCGTGATGCTGGTGGCGACTCGGCTATTGGAACGAAGGTTCCGAGAGCTGCCGGCGATCGTGACCTTCCGGCCGGCCTTCTGGTTTCTGGTGCCAGGTTCGCTGGGTTTGGCGACGCTCACCGAGTTCACCGCATCTGGGGCGCCGGTTGCCGAGACTTTTGTGGTGGCCGTTTTCGGCACGGTGGTGGCGATCTCGCTGGGCGTGCAAGTTGGTGCCGTGATCAGTGAGGCGGTCACAGCGGGTTGACCGCGGGAGGGCTCGGGGGGACCGGAATCAGGTTTTGTCGCGTGGGACATACCGGAGGTTGTCGCGCGTCAAGTTGTTGACAAGTTCCGACACGGGACACCGGAACAAGCATCAAGCCGAATGCCCCAATTCATCGTGACAGACAGCGATGCGATAACCGTGAGGTTTCCTCAAAGCGATTGCCTGTCTCAGCATCGGTTTCAGTATTTGTGCTGTTTTCGGATTCGCGCCGCTATCGCGGGGAAATGATTGCGGCAGCTGAGTACCTCAGGACGAACACGCCCGCTTGGAAGGTGCGGTCTGAACCTTCGACGAGACCCATTGAGCCACCTCTGTGTTGAGTTGTTGACCTGACTCGAATGTACCGTCGGGGGCTCGGCTCGTCACGGCAACAGCATAGAGGTTTCCATCCAGCGCCGGAACCAAGCCGACTTGTCGAACAAGGTATCTGCCCGTGCCGAAATCGTCTCCCCAACCCCCTTTGAATGCGGGGCTTGCCACAGAGCCGAGCCCCCACGATTGCCAGGCTTCAACGCTCCCCATTGCCGTGAGCAAGTACTCTGTTGAGTCGGAATCAAGCAGGCATCCTTGGGCCAAAGCTCGCATGAAGCGCACTTGATCGTCGACCTGCCACTCTGTGTGGCCGTAGTTGGACTGTTCATCGGCTCCAATCTTCACGAAGGTTGTCGTGTCGCCGATGCTTCGAAGCATGTCCGTGAGCACAGCGGTAGTGCCGGGCATGCCTCCGTAACGGGCTTTCAGGTGGTTGTTGAGAGTCAGGGCCGCGTCGTTGTCCGATCGAGATAGTGCTGCAGCGATGTTGGCCTGGTCTGCTTCCGAAAGTCCTCCGGACGCCTGGGCATCCTTGAGGGTCTGCGCAATGATGAGGAGTTTGGAGGTCGACCACGCATAGGGTTTCCCGTCGCCGAAGGTCGACGTGATCGGTCCATCCTCGAGGTCAGCGACCGCGATTCCCACCGTGCTTCCCCATCTTTGTCTAGCTTCTGCGAGGTCAAGTTCGGACAGCAGCGGCTGGCCCTCCTGCGTCTGCGCCACGTCTGGTAGGGGAGCGGGCGACCCACTCTCAGATGCAATTGATGCCGACGGAATTGCCGTTGGCGGCAAGATGTCGTTTTCGTCGGCTGGTGTTTGTGTTTCCAATTGGCCCGCTGGAGGAAGGGATTCGGTCGAAACGTCTCCGGATGGCCCGCTCGAGACCTCAAGATATGGGCCACACGCACCCATGAGTATGACCGCACCGACCAATCCGACGAGTCCGGCTTTCGAGCAGCGTCGCGGCCGCACCATTATCGGACTAGGTAGAGGGTCGACGGTGTTTCGCCTGGGAAGCTGCGAACTGTGCCTCCAGAACACTGCAGAGCGCCGTTGCCGATGCTTGTGCAGTTGAAGTCGTATGGAGTTCCCGTGGCATCCGGGACGCCGGTGTAGTAGCCCTCTCCTGTGACGCGACTGGCGGCGTTGAGGGCCAAACCAGGTCCCCAGGTATCGGTCGAGCAGACTTGCCACCCGTTAGTGTTGGAACTGCGCAGGATCGCTCCAGGCATCGAAGTGCAGTCCAAGCGGGCTGGAACTGGGGCTGCCACTGGTGGGATGGGCGCCGTCACCGTCACCGTTACTGCAGGCGTAGGCGGATCTGGGTTGACCAAGGGTGCATCGGCTGATTCCTGGGGGGCCAATTCGACTACCTCGTCCGAATCCGCTGCGGTGTTGGATGGCGAACGCCCGATGAAGAGGGAAACGCCAAGACCGGCCACCGCTAGCAGCAGAACCGCAGCGAAAGCGAACAGACCGATCAGCAAACCACTACGATTTTTTGCTGGCCGGTCGACGGGTGGTGCATTCTGGTCGTAGTTGGGAAGCCGGTTCGTGGATGGTGAAGTCAAGTCAGTCGTGCCCACCTCGTTCGCACCAGCTTGCGTGTTGGGCGGTGACCCGCAGGAGGTGCAGAAGTTACCGGAAAAGACCTGGCCACAATACATGCATTTGTTCATTTGTGACTTCTCCCTTCTGCCCAAGCCACTATAGGACTACGAACACGATTCTGTTCAAGGCAGTATGGCAATTGCCATCGCCAGTCTGAGATCGCCTTGAACTTGCAGTGCGACGCGATTGGTCCGTGGTGGCCCAAGCCGACGGATTCGGCGGTGCTCATAGCTTGCTTCGGACAAAGTCCCTGATGGCGGCGTTGCGCCCATTCGCGACGCGTGGAAACAGCGAGAAGTAGTTACCGGTTCGGTGGGGGTAGCCGCTTCGCGTTGGGGAGCCTGATCTGCGAGTGTCGGGAAGCGAAGTCGGAGCCGGAGGCAGGTTACCGCTCGACCGGATGGCCAAGAATTTCCGGCACAGGCCGTCACCGATACCCCGAGATGGCAGTCCGTGATTTTGCCGCGACCCCTGTGGCCAGCTGGTCTCCGTCGCGTTGACCTGCGCATAAGCGCGCCCGGAGGGACTCGAACCCCCAACCGACCGGGTAGAAACCGGTTGCTCTATCCATTGAGCTACGGGCGCCGGACCAGTGGGGCTGAGGGTGTCAACTGTTGTCCTCGGGTGAGTTCCACCGGCGGGAGACTTAGCGTACCGCCCGCATCCCGCTGGAGGACCCCACGTCGGCTACTTCGGCAACTGCCTACAGCAGATTCGGCCAAGCGTTCGGCCGGCAGCCCTGCAAACTGATCGACTGTTGCTGCATCAGCGGCGCCAATTCGTCCGGCGCCGGGCAACATTCGTGGTCCATTCCGATTCCATGACCGACACCGTGGTTGATCAAATATGTCCGGTAGGTCTGCAAATCGGAGAACTCCGCCATTGCCGTGAACCAACGATCCGAGTTCAGCAGGGTGTGGCGGCCATCCCAGCAGGAGTAGAGGCCAGCGGTGTCGAGGCCCACCCGCCAGTACATGTCGTCGACCGCGGCCTGGAGAGCGGGAAGTTGGCCGATCAGTGCGGCCTCGGTCTCGACCGTGTAGGTGAAATGCATTTCCGTTTGTCCCCCCGGTGACAGGCGCATCACCGGGAGCCACGGCTGCGACGAGCGCCGCCGCGAGCACGCACCGCCATTTCGAGGCCACGTGCGGACGAACCCGCACTACCCGCG
>CAWJIH010000011.1:0-131544 GCA_963842975.1 uncultured Actinomycetes bacterium
TTCGCCTCACGTTGGGCATCGAGCAGGGTGCGCAGTTGACCGCGTACCTCGACGTTGTCGGCGGCCAGGTTGTGCCGCTCCTCGGGGTCCCGGGTGAGGTTGTGCATCTCCCAGAATGGGTCGGCCGCTTTGGGCGCCTTTGGGTCAACCGCGATGCCGTGTTCCGCGTTCCACTCATCGAGGTTCTCGTAGTAGTGGTTGAGCTTCCACAGTTCGCCGATGCCGTCCTGCCCGGTCGGCAGAGTGGCGATCACCGACTCGACTTTGGACGGGTAGCGGACAGGTTCGAAAGTGTCGCCAGTCATGGGGTTGACGTTGTTGCTACCGCGAGTGAAGTCGTCCTCAGTCATGAAATAGAGCGCATCCTGAGGACTGCGCCGGGTCGATCTTGCCCAGCAGCACACCGCTCAGGTCGCGACCGGGCAGCGTTTGCGCCTCGGTGTGCGTCTTGGCGACTTGGGCGGCCGCCGCCTCAATGTCAACGCCGGCCAACCCGAGCATCGTGGGAATGAGATCCACGTGACTGGTGGGAAGGTTGAACCCTCCATTCGGCCGGGCAACCCCAGGTCCGGACACCAGCAGCGGCACCCGAATGGATTCGTCATAGGCGTTGTACCACTTCTGGAACATGCCGCCGTGGGCACCGATAAGGTCGCCGTGGTCGGAGGTGAGAATCACGACGGTGTCGTCGGCCATCCCGGAGTCGTGCAGTGAGGAAAGGATTCGGCCGATCGCCTTGTCCACCACCTTGTGCAGGTAGTAGTAGAGCCGTCGGTAGGCCATGTCCGCCTGTTGCGGATACGTCATCTGCGGCCACACCAGCGTGAAGTCCTCGTGACAGTTGGGGCGGTCGGCGAAGCTATCGCTCTGCGAAGGTGCCTGAGGGATGTCCGGCACAGTGTCGTCCGGACCGTCAAGGTGGAGCATCTGGTTCCACATCATCCCCTGGAAGAGGATGTCGTGCGGGTTGACGAAGGATGCGACCGCCATCCACGGGCCATCGGAACGTGACTGCGCGAGTTCCGAGAACATGGTCGAGACCTGCTCTGCATACAGGCCGTCGCGGACAATGCCCATGTCCTGCGGCCCGATGCCATGCGGTTCCCGGCCGACCCAGCCGGAGAAGCCGTAGGGCTCGAGCCGATCGGCCTTGAGGTACGCGGCAACCGTCGGCGGGATGGGTTGCCCCCGGTAATCCGAGGACATCAACCCCTCATGAGTGCCGATGACGGGCAGATCCGCATGGGAAATGTGCCACTTGCCTCGGTAGTAGGAGCGGTAGCCGCCGGCGCGGAACCAGTCGCCCATCGTGGGAACGGTGTTGGGATCCAGCCAAAAGACTTCCGTGTTGCTCTTGGAAATGCCGTCAGTCTGGGAGACCCCGTGCAGCGACGGGTACTGCCCAGTGAACAATGTTGCGCGGCTGGCGGAACAAGCCGTCGACCCCGCATAGTGCCGGTGGAACTCAACTCCGCTGGCGCGCAGTGCCGTTCGGGCAGGAGTCTGTGTGCGCCGGAACTGTTCCAACTCCGGACCCTCATAGGGGGTCGGGTAGCGCTCCTCGTCGGTCATGATCAAAAGGATGTTCGGGCGGCTGCTCATGTTGTTACGGTACCAAGGAAAGGGGCACAATACCCAGGCGGCGATCGATCGGCGCAGTTGCACCTGAACGCCCTGCCTACGCGCGGACGAGGGCGACGAGTTGACCGCCTAAGAACTCACTAGGTGGCGCACGAGGACACTGCCTCGAGCCGGCTTATCCGAACGTATTGTCGACGGGGGGTGGAGGTTGCTGAGTAGCACGCTCGCCTGGGATGCCGAGACCGGCGGAGGTCTCATGGTGAACCCGTGCGCCGTGTCCACCCAAAGCGTCCGACCGCGCCGACGGGCTGCGACCGTGGCCGCCGCGCAGCCAAGACGCGTCATCATCCCGAAGTGGCAGCAAGAGGTGGAGCTGGTGCGGGCCGTCTCCGGCCGAGGTCAGCGTTTGCTGCTGATCGTGCTGATGCACACCGGAGCCCGATTCGGGGAATCAGCGTACATACACCCGGATTCACTCAACCCCCAGGACAACACGATCTACATCTCACAGCAGCTGATGGTCGCCCTGCAGGAATGGAAACACACTCAGCGAGCCACCGGGCGAGCGAGTCAACGGCAGCACCTTCCACGACGCCGGCTTCAGCGACGCCCAGGTGAGGCAACTCTTGGGACACGGTGACGGGTCGCCTGTCTCCCTGCGCCACTACGTGCGACCCACCGACGACGAGCAATCGAAGATGCGAGAGGCGATCCGCTTGGATCGGGAGTTGCCCCCAGCCCATCGCCTGGGGCGCACTACGGGATGCCTGCGTTGAGGCGACGGGATTCGACCCGCTTGCCGGCCTACGCGACGGGTGAAACGGCCTCACACTGTCAACGCTACCGCCCCAAGAATGTCCCTTTCCGCCTCCAGAAGAGCACTCTTGTTTACGACTTTGGTGTACACGCGATGACATCCGGGCCTCTGGGGCGCCGGAAACGTGCCGTGACCCGCAGTTTTACCTGCGCGCCCGAAGGGATTCGAACCCCTAACCTTCTGATCCGTAGTCAGATGCTCTATCCGTTGAGCTACGGGCGCAGGCGAGCCAACCTATGGCCCGCCGATAACTGTAGCGCAGACCCTGCAGCGCCCACGCCCTGGTGGCGTGATTCCGCAGCCACGTGGCCTGCTGCGTCCCTGTGCACGTCGGGCCGAGCCGAGTTTCACCATTCCCTTACTCAGGATTCGGGCGTATCCTCTCCCTAGGGCTGATAGGTGGCGAGGAGGTGTGCTCCGTGCGTGGTGCACCAATCGTGGCCGTATCTGCAGCCCTCGTGGCGCTGGGAGCCACCGCCGCTGCAACTGTTCCGTCCTCTTCTGGGCCGATCAAAGGTCCCGGGTCCCTCACGGTGACCATCGCGGATGCGCCTGGGGACACACGAACTCCTGTGGTCATCACCGGGCCGAAGGACTTCCGGGTCGAGACGAACCGCACCACTGTGTTGCGCAACCTCAAACCTGGCGAATACACGGTCGCCGCGACCTCGGTGCCCAATCCCCTGGGGTCGCTCATCCCGCAGTTGCCCCGGCAAACGGTGAAGGTGGACGCCAACGTGCATCGCGGCGTGGCGGTGGCATACAGATTCGAGAGTCCACCGCTATCAGCTGCCGGATCACCAGACTCCTATGCGATCCAGGCCGGCACACCGAACAATCCGGTGCGATGGAACCCCTGCCGAGTCATCACTTGGGGGCCGCTGCTGCCCTTGCCCATCAGCGAAGAGCAACGCCTCACGAGCGCCTTTGCGAAAGCCTCGATCGCATCCGGAGTGCCCTTCCGGCGGGCGCTGCCGGGGGAGACACCAGCAATCAACGTCACTCTCCGCTTCGAACCGGGCACCACAGTCTCGGGTGAGGGGACCATGTTCTACGTCGCGGACTCCGCCGAAAGCAGGCCGGCCGCATACCGAGGCGAACTGAGTGGGACCATCGGCACCGAAACCCCGGGGGCCTTGCGGGAAGCCCTCTATTTGCACGAAATCGGCCATGTTCTGGGCATCACCCACGTGGATGATCCAACACAGGTAATGCACGCGGTCGTCACCGAAGAGGATGCGGTCGGATTCGCCGTCGGCGACACGGCTGGCCTGCGGATCGTGGGAGCCGAGGCGGGATGCCTCGACCGACCCATGGGTGCGAAGGATGTGCGCGCGACTGTTGACGACGGCGAAATCACCCTGACGTGGTTCCAGCCCGCTTCGGTGCCGCCGGTGTATGAATCGCAACTCGAACTCACAACGCGTGGCGAAGGCGGCACGGCGACCACAATCGTGGCTTGGGACCGTGACTTCACCGGCGGCGGAGCTGGGGCCATGCGGGCAACAACCGCGATCCCACCGAGCGCATGTGACTCGGACACGACAGTGGCCCTGGTATCGAAGAACCTCCATGGATCCACCAGCACACCGGTGCGAATCAGCGGTTGCTGACCCTACTTCAGTGCGCAGTGCAGCCCCGACCTGCGGCGGCTCTATGCCCCGTGCGAACTCGAGGGGTGGCCCACGAAGAGGCCACCCCTCGATCTGCGCGGAGGCGGAGGGATTTGAACCCTCGATGGGGTTGTAGCCCCAAACCCGCTTAGCAGGCGGGCGCCATAGACCGGACTAGGCGACGCCTCCCCAGTGGAAGTAGGTTACCGGAGGCCCGGCGACGGCTAGCCATCGCCACCAGCGTGTGAACACTTCGAGTTACCCTTCCCGGCACACGCGGCCTCGGCAGACGGGTAGACTCCCGAGGGCAAGCCGGGTGTGGCCAGGACTGACTCCCTGCCATCCGCAGGAGGTGCGGTCGTGGAAGATTCCAAAGAGTTCACGTCCGCCCTGCCCAATCACTCTCGATTGTTCGTCTCGGCCTCAGCCAAACAACGACGAATCCTCACCGTGTTGATCGGGTCGGCCTTTGCCGCTGGCCTGATCGCGATGCTGATCGATCTGTTTCAACGCGCCACCCCCGGAGAGATCCAGCCGCTGTCCTCTCGAATCCTCGCGGCGGCAGCCATGTTTCTCGCAGGCACGGCCGCCCTCGTCGGCATCAAGGAGCGCCAGACCAGGGATATCCAGCGACGCGCCCGAGTTTGGCGCCTGATTGCTGCTGGGGTCGGGATTCTGTATCTCGGCCAGGGTCTTGGCTACCTGCTCACGGCCCGGACAGCTGGAGCCTTTGATGTCCGGGTCGAGGTTGTGCCAATGATCATCGCGACCCCGCTCATCATGATTGGCCTGTTGTGGCTCGGGTGGCCGCCGAACATGGGTCGTGCGGACCGCTGGTCCGTGGCGGCAGATACGCTCGTCGCCGCTTTCACCCTTGCCGCGGTGTGGGTGCTAGCCGTCACTCCGGCCTTCAAAGAGGCAAACGATCCAAGCCAGTCCGTCTTCGTCGACATCGACCCGTGGGTCCAGTGGGCCGCGGTAGTGATCATCGTGGCCATGGCCTCGGCCAGCCGGCGCAGCGGGTCCTTGCCCTTTCCGCAACTTGCCCTACTGCAATCAGCAGTGTTGATCTACCTGATCTCGGACATTCTCGGCGACAGCCTCGAATTCGCAGATAGGTACTCGGGGATCACTTGGTCAATCTTGGGTTACATCGCCACCGTGGCCCTGTTTGCCCTATTCACCGTCCGTCCGGCGATGGAGGCAGACACAGACACAACCCGGGCCCAGCGGGAGTGGTGGTCGACCCTGGTTCCGGCCATCCCGATCTCGCTGCTCGCTGTTGTCGTCGCCGTCTACCGGTTTCGATTCGGCCCAATCGCGGCCGGTGCGGCAGTAACCATCACTGTGTCCGTCGTGGTGGTTGTCGTGGTGGACCTTGCTCGGCGGCTGCTGCTTTACCGCCTGATGCGTGAGCAGATCGACGACGTCGTGTCCGACAAGTTGGCCGAAGGCGCCAACCAAGCCTGGTTTGGCGCGCTGTTGGGGGATTCGCGAGACGTAGTCACCGTGGTTGACCGGCAAGGGCGCATCGTCTACCAAACCCCGTCGGTGACCAACGCTTTTGGCTATCAACCCAGCGAGTTGGTTGGTGTTCCGCTGCACCAATTGAGTGCCAACACCAACAAGTCCGACTTGGCACAGCTACTTCTTCAGTCCGCCGTCATGGAGTCAAGCGGGGAACCCCTCGACATCGTCATCCTGGACTCCCACGGTGACCCGCATGACACCGAAACCACCATTCGACCTATGAACCTGGGCGGATTCGACGGCTTCGTTCTCACCACCCGCGACGTAACGGATCGGCGCCAGTTGCGCGCCGCCCTGACAGCCTCCGGGATGCGCGACCCGCTGACCGGATTGAACAACCGGGAAGGCTTCCTCAGTCGACTGCAGACCCTGCACGAAGCCGACGGCCCTGGGCATCTTGCCGTTGGACTGATCGACCTGTGCGGTTTCCGAGACTTGAACGACGGTCACGGCCACGAGATTGGCGATGAGGCTTTGCGGGCTGTGGCGGCTAGCCTCAATCGACTTCCCGCAAGTGCGGTGGCGGTCGGTCGGATTGGGGGTGACGAATTCGCCCTCGTACTGCATTCCGAGGAACCCGAAATCGACATCGGCCGCGCCCGCCGGCAACTACAAGACGACTTGCGCGGCATAGCTCTATCGGATGACACCCTGGTGGACGTCAACTTCTCGCTGGGCTATGCCGTGTGTGTGGGACCGGATCATTTGTCGGCCGTTGAGCTGCTGGAGCAGGCCGACCTCGCGCTGTCATCGGCGCGCCGGGCCGGGTCGATGGGCATCACCAAGTACGAACCCGGAATGCGGGACTCACTGACCCAGCGGCTGAAGTCAGAGCGGGCTTTGCGTTCGGCGCTGGAAAGCGATCGAATACTTGTGCACTATCAACCCATCGTGTCCTTCGCAGATGGCCACATCACCGGGGTGGAAGCGCTGGTTCGAATGCGGGATTCCGAAGGCGGCCTCGTGAGTCCTGCGCTGTTCGTGCCAATGGCCGAAAGTCTCGGCCTGATCCATCAACTAGGCCAGGTCGTCCTGCGTACTGCGTTGACCGATCTTCAGGTGATTCGCGCGGCCTTGGGCCACGGCCTCACAGTCTCGGTCAACGTCTCGGCAATGCAGCTCGATCCCGGGCTGCATCCTTCTGTCAGTGAGGCTTTGCAGGACACCGGAGCAGACCCGCAAGAGTTGACGCTTGAGCTGACCGAGACGGTGCTGGCAGAGAATCAAGAAGCCGCGAGCAACTACCTGGCCAAACTCCGGTCGATGGGCTGCCAGGTAGCGCTGGACGACTTTGGCACCGGGTATTCGTCGTTGGCGTACTTGGCGAGCATGCCGGTGGACATTCTGAAGATCGACCGCTCCTTCGTTTCGGGGCTTGGCACCTCAGATTCCGCCATGGTGCTTGTCCGTGCTGTCGTTCAGCTAGCGTCGTCGCTCGGGCTGACCACCATCGCGGAGGGTGTTGAAACCACAGTCGAGGACGACATCTTGCGCGAATTGGGCACCGACCGTGCCCAGGGTTACCTCTACTCGCGCCCACTACCACTCGCGGAATTGTTGACCCTAATCGCCAGCACCGGCGGCCGTCTGGGCAATGGGCGCAGCCAGTCTCAACGCCTTGATCCGTCGTCGGTTGTCGATCAGTCGATTGCGAAGTCGGGCGCCCGACCAGTTTCCCCGGAGCGATAGAGGGCCGAGCGAGCACGACCAGCGCGCTTCGCCTGATAGAGCGCCAGGTCCGCATGGCCGATCAACGAATCTACGCTCTCACCCGGATACGACCTGGCTGCGCCAATGCTCACGGACAATTCCACCGTCACCTCGTCCACGCTCATTGGCTTCGCCATTTCCACTTCGATCCGGCGGGCGAACTCAAGCAGCCGGGCTTCGGTGGCCTCCTCCCCCGCTCCGGCGCCATCCGCCTCGATGGGACCGTCCCACTCCTCTGCGGCACCCCTGGATTCGGGCAGCAGGATGAGGAATTCGTCGCCCCCGATTCGGGCGGTGAGGGCATCCGCGCAGGAGGCCACAATGCGCTCCGCGACACAGCGAATAATGGCATCTCCCACCGCATGCCCATAGGTGTCGTTGACTGGCTTGAAGTCGTCCACATCGACGAAGAGCAGACCGATTGGGCGGGTTGCCTGCGCCAGAATCGACTCACACCGATGGGTGAATTCACGACGGTTCAACACACCTGTCAACGGATCATGCGATGCCAGGAACTGCAGTTGCTCCCGGCTACGAGCCAACTCCTGCTGCGTCCGCACCTCCGCGTCAATGTCGTGCCAACCGGCAACTCTTCCGGTGACTTCCCCGGAGTCGTCAAACGTAGGCCGAAGAAGGAGCTTGAACCAGCGGTACTCCCCCTGAGGGTTACGGGCCCGCACCTTAAGAGTGGCCTCGACACCACCGCGGGTCTGTTGTTGCCCGGCGTTCAGAACGTCAAGATCGTCAGGGTGCACAATGTGCGCCACATTGACGCCCAACATTTCTTCTGGCCGCCAACCCAGGAGGGGCTCGATGGAAGGCGAAACCCAGAGCAGAACACCTTCGAAGTCTGCTTGGGTGACGATGCTTGAGGCGTTTTCGGCCAGCATCCGGTAGTGGGCTTCCGACGCGGTGAGCGCCTCCTGAGCGGCCTTGAGTTCATCAATTCCCTCAAGGGTGCCCATGAGGTGGACCGCAGTGCCGGACGCATCGCGCTCCAGCACGTGCCCTCGCTCCCGGATCCACGCCCAGGACCTCGTGCTGTGATGGACTCGATACTCGATGTCGTAGGTGGGCGCGTCGCCTGCGACGCAGGTGGCGACCACCCGCGTGACCCGTAGAAGATCCTCCGGGTGCACGTGGTCCCGCCATTGAGCCGACGTCATGTGACACAACGCAACCGTGCGGGAACCGGTGAACAGGCTCCACCCTTCATCAAACTCGATGTCGTCCTCGGGAACACGCCAATCCCAGGTGCCCAGACCGATGGAAGTCAGCACTAGTTCAAGGCGATTGTGCTCGGCAGCGAGTTGCGCCTCGGCCTCGCGCCACTGGGTCACGTCGGTGAAAGACACCACCAAGAGGTGTCCACCAGCCGGATCCCGCACCGGTTCGGCATTGCCGACCAACCAACGCGAGCAGCCATCGTCCGAGTTGAGGCGCAGGAGAACCCCGCGCTCGGATTCACCAGAACGCAACGACGATCGGAAGGGCGGTTCGCTGCTCACCTGCTCCGCTTCACCTTCGATCTCAAGGGTCCACGGGATCTCTTCGATCATCCGATCGACCAAGCCCTCGGCGTCGGTCTGCAAGATGCGTTCGCATGCGGGGTTGACCTGCACGATGACGCCCTCGGCGGCCACCACCATGACCCCCTCTCCCACCGCACTGACAACTGCCTTGTGGAGGGCCTGGCTGCGTTGGAGTTCGGTGAGCGCCGCCATCTCGGCGTCGATGTTGCGCAGTGTGCCGACCGCGCCATCGACGACCCCGTCTTCGGAAACCCAGAGCCGGGTGACGGTTTCCAGCCAGGTCCAGCCGCCTCGAGCATTACGGGCCCGGTAGCGCTGTCGATTGGCAGGGTCACTGGGCACTGCTGCGGCGCGTGCCTCCTCGATCATGGCCCGATCGTCCGGATGCACGAGTTCCAACAGGTTCGTTCCGAGGAGTTCGTCGCGATCCCAACCGAGTTGCTCGTTCACCGACGGTGAGATCCACAGCGCCACACCGTTGCGAGTCCGCACCACCACATCACCGGCATTCTCCGCCAGCAGCCGATACTCCCGCTCGGCGTCCCGCAGTGCTTGCGCATCCCGGTAGCGATCGGTTACGTCTCGCCAGGTCTGACCCACGGCATCACCGATCCTGACCGCACGAACGTCGTAGCGGCGCTCCTCACCGCCGAGGAGTTCCTGCCGATACGACCAGTCATCGAGGACCAGCGGCTCACCGGTCTCAACCACCGCAAGGTAGGCATCAAATAGGCCACTCGATGTGACTTCAGGGTGGATCTCGCGCAGGCTCGCGCCGATCAACTGTTCCGAACTGCGTTGATTGAATCGGCATGCCGCATCGTTGGCGATCAGATAGTGGAAATCCACAATTGTTCCATCGGATCCGCGCACCGCTTGGAGCACCGCATAGGGGTCCAGCATCGAATCGATAGCCGCCTGAAGCGTCGCGAAGTCGACGCGGGGAGGAATCTCCACGTCGGCTACGGCGTCGCGTGCGCTATCACTCTTCACCGACACCAATCTCCCACCCAATAAGCGTAAGCCTGCATTCCTGCAGACTCCCAACTGGCCGCGGAACTTGGTGGCTGGCCCCCATGGATTTGCAGCGCAACGCCTCGACGAGACCCCAAGCACAGTGGCGCCGCGTCGGGGTGGGGCATTGCCGAGTCCTTGAATCCGTGTTCGCTTTGCACCCGGGGCTGGCGCACTTCTTGGGCTGGGGCCGCGGGCCTGGACTGGAAGGCCACTAGTGCGAAAATCTTGCCGCTGGGTGGTTGACGTGTGTCGTACGGGTGTACTAATGTGGGTGGTGTTGGTGGGGAGTGCGGATGCCGGGCGTTGGGGTTGTGGTGACGTTGCGGTGTTGGTTGGGTTTGTGTGGGTGGGGTTCCTGGGTTGACCTTTTCGGGGTTGGTCTGATCGGGATGTGACGTGTCTGTGGTGTGTCTCGGTGTGTGGTGCTGGGCATGTGTGCGGGTGCGTGGTTCCTGTTCGGATCAACTTTCTTGGGAAAGGGGGTGGGTGTGGTGAAACGCACGCACAACGAGAGCAGCCGGTCTGCGAGGCTTCGACTGGCGGTGCTGCCGACGCCGAGGCTTCGACCGGTTCGGTTGGGGAGGGGGTGGTGTGGGGGCGGTCGTATGGGTTTGGTGGTTTGCCGTCGATGCCTGCTGATGAGGTCATTGATGCGGCCGCGGCAGCGGCTGAGGCGCAGGCTGCCCAGGCTGCAGTTGCTGGGGGTGCCGATGGCGACGCTGCGCTCGGTTCGGGTGTGGGTGTGGGGCCGGTGTGGGAGGCGGTGGGGGTGGTGCGGGAGGCGTTGGCGGTGATTTCTGAGGGGATCGATGGGTTGGCGGTGGCCGAGTTGGCGCCGTTGGCGCAGGCTGTTCACGAGGTGGCCACGTTGGTCGGCAGTGTGCATGTGGCCGCAGTCGGTGCGGTGCGCCGTCATGGTGCGGTGCCGCCGGGGTCGGTTACGGCTACGGACTGGTTGGCGACCAGCCACCGGTTAACTGGTGGGCGGGCGCGGGCGTTGACCGCCGCGGCGGGCTGGCTGGAGACCCACCCGCGCACCGCGGACGCGTTTCATGCCGGCGGGTTCAGCGTCGATCACCTGTGCGCGTTGCGCGCCACGGTGGAGGCCAACGCCGCGCGTAGGGCTGCGTTCGCCGAGTTCGAACCCCACCTGTTGGCAGTGGCCGGGCACACCAACATTGCCCGAGTTCCGCCAAACCCTGCGCGGTTGGGCTGATGCTGTGGACGCGGCCAGCGGCGATGACGATGCCGCCGAGGACTACGCCAACCGGCGCGGGGTGTACCTGTCCCCGGTCGGTGAGGGCTGGGATCTACGCGGCTGGCTGCCCGGGGTCGAAGGTGCCCAATTGGCCGGGATCGTCAACGAATACATGTCCCGCGCCCACCGCACCACCGACACCGACACCGACACCGGTGGGCGGGTCTCGGCCGCGGCCCGACGCGCGGACGCGTTGATGGACATCGCCCGCGCCGCCGCGGCCGACCTGCCCGACACCGCCAGGCAACGCGCCGCAGTGACCATCCTCATCCCCGCCCACCAACTCCCCACCAACCCCAACACCCAGCAGGACCCAAAGCAGGAACCGCAAGCACGGCGAAGCAGGAACCGGAACCGGTGCCGGAGCGAATGCAGGTGCGAGGTGCCGGAGCCGGTGCCGGAGCCGACTGCCGGTGCCGCTGCTGGTGTGTGGTGTGGTGCCGGCGGTGCTGGATTTGGCGGATCTGCTGGACTCGGCTCGGTTGTTGTCGTGTACCTGGGCCACCGGTAACGGTCCCGGGCAAGGTTTCTGCTCGTCTGCCGAAGCCGCCGGAATGTCCTGCGATGCCACCGTGCGCCGGGTGATCCTCACCCCCGACTCAGTACCCCTGGACATCGGCCGGGCCACCCGGGTAGTGCCCGCGGCGATCCGCCACGCGGTCACCCTCCGCGACGGCGGCTGCGTGATCCCAGGCTGCACCCGCCCACCTGGCTGGTGCGAGGCCCACCACGTCGAACACTGGGCAGCCGGAGGTCGCACCGCCGTGCAAAATTTGGCCCTCATCTGCCGAACCCACCATCAACAACTGCACCACGGAATGTGGCACATCGACATGACCACCGGCACCCCACAAGTCACCCACACCAGCAACCACAACCACCGGCGCAGCAACCGCAGACGACAACCGCGGCAACAGCGACCGGCGCAACCGCGGCCCAGACCAACCCCACCACTAAGCACGACCCAGGGCGTCGAAAACTCGACCCCACACCCAAATAGTTGAAGATTCAAGAACCCGGACGCCGGCATTCCGGTGAACGGATAGCGCCCAAACCGGCTCTGCGATGGCCTAGTGGCGGAGGGAGTGGGATTCGAACCCACGGAGACACGTGGTGCCTCAACGGTTTTCAAGACCGTCCCATTCGGCCGCTCTGGCATCCCTCCAAGCACGCCTAGGGTAGCGCCTAGTTCAGTTCCGTGCGGACGGGTGCACACCACGGGCGCATCAAGGCGGTGCAGATGCGCAATAGCCGTCGGCGAGCCCCTGGCGCGGCAGCTGACCCACGTCCTCCACCGGGCGCCCAGACCCCAGCCCGGTAGCGCTACCCCAAGGCAGACATTCCGACCTAATGGTTGTACATGGGAGAATGGGGCACCCCACCATCACTCCGAGGACACATGACTGACCTGCCTACGGCCGCCGGCACACCTGACCCCGACCGGATTACCCAGTCGGAGTTGGATCGCCTTTCCCTCTCCGTCACCGACAGGTTCGCTCCACATGTGCACGCCGCCGAAGCCGCAGTCCGCGAGGCTGAACATCGGCTGACCGACGCGCGGGAGGTCCTCGCACGCGCCGAGCACGAAACAGCCAACCGGAGCTACCACTCCGACCCTGTGGTGTTCATGCGCGCCACCGTCAGCGAAGACCTAGAGGGTCTCGCGCGAAAGACAACCCCAAAGAAGGTCCGGGCGAGTTTCCGTTACCTTCTCGCGCGAGCCGCGGAGCTAGCCGAAGGCGAACTGGCCAGCTACCAAAACGACCTAGCGGACGCCCGTTGGGAACGAGACCAAGGTGTGGCAGCCTGCAGGCAGGCTGAGCAAGTGGCGCTAGACGAGTTAGCAGCCGCGCAGGCTATGCATCAGCGGGTACTCGACGCCGAGCACCTGGCTCGTGAAGCCCTCGAGCTTCTCCGCGGGAAAATGGGCTCCGACCCCGCGTAACGGGTGCAGCCCCTCACGGGCCAGCCGATGGCGGAACCGGCCGTGTCGCAGGAACCCTCATCGTTGTGCATCGCGTCAGTATGTCCACTGTTGATAGGTTCCGGCCATGCGCGCGGCCACCCTCGATGCCCCCCTTCCACGTCGTCGTCGAGGAGGTACCCGATCCGGTCGTCCTGGAACCAACCGATGCCATCGTCGAGGTAGTGGCCTCGTGCGTGTGTGGCTCCGACCTCTGGCCCTACCGGGGCATCCACAAAACCGAACCCGGCCAACGCCTCGGCCACGAGTTCGTTGGGCACGTGGCAGCAGTCGGCGACGCTGTTACCTCGCTGCGAGTCGGCCAGTTCGTGATCTCCCCATTTTCCTGGTCAGACGGCACCTGCCCCGCGTGTCGTGAAGGGGTCACGATCGGCTGCGAGAACGGCGGATTCTTTGGGCAACCAGGTTCCGACGGCGGCCAGGGGCAGCGGGTGCGGGTCCCGTTCGCGGACGGCACTCTCGTTGGCCTGGACGAGGAACCTGAGCCAGACCTCATCCCGGCGCTGCTGACCCTCTCCGACGTGATGCCGACCGGCCACCATGCAGCACTGTGCGCCAACGTTCAACCCGGATCCACGGTCGTGGTGGTCGGCGACGGTGCGGTGGGGCTGTGCGGGGTGCTCGCCGCCCGACGGCTCGGTGCCGAGCGGATCATCGCCATGAGTCGACACGCCCCACGGCAGGAGGTCGCGCGCGCGTTCGGAGCCACCGACATCATCGCCGACCGGGGCCGCGATGCGGTGCGGGCAGTTCGCGAACTCACCGACGGGCTGGGAGCCCCGCACGTGCTGGAGTGTGTCGGATCGCAAGAATCACTTGAGACGGCGATCCACGCTGCCCGCCGGGGCGGCTCCGTCGGTTTCGTCGGTGTCCCGCACCTCACCGATCCGAAACCGATTGCCGACCTGTTTGGCCGCTCGGTCGGGTTGCGTGGTGGTGGGGCCTGGGTCCGCACCTATCTCCCCGAATTGCTGGCGGATGTGCTCGCCGGCAACCTTGACCCCTCGGCCGTGTTCGACCTGGAACTCCCCCTCGATCAAGCCGCGGAAGCCTACGCCGCGATGGATGACCGCCGCGCCATCAAGGTTCTGCTGCGTCCCTGACCCGGCCCGCCGAACCGGCGTTTGGCTAGGTTGCGTGGCGGTTGTGACGCTAGGTTGTGCGGCATCTGCTTTCGATACCCGGAGGATTCATGCGCAATCAGACGGAACCCTCCGATCGGATGAGTTGGCCGACCGTACCGGCGACTTCAGCGGCCAAACTGGCGGCAACTGTGGCCCTTGCCTTGCTCGCAACTGGCTGCGCGGTGGATTCGGCCACCGAGTCGGAGGTGTCTACACCCCAGACCCCGCCGGCCGCGCCAAGCGCTCCAACCTCGCCCGCCGAGGCCGCAACGGGCGCTATCGAAATCGACCTACTGGATGGCTCGGTTCCGGTGGTGATGGCTGCCGTAGGTGGGGGAGCACCGGTGCCGCTGCTGCTGGATACCGGATCGTCCGGACTTCGAATTTTTCGCGAAGACGTAGGCCCCCAGGCGGTCGTCGATCCAGCAACAGAGGACGAAACCATCTCCTTCGTCGACGGCACGACCTACGTGAGCGACAAGGCCATCGCCCCGGTGTCGCTGGGGTCCATCACACTGCCAGCACCGGTGCCGGTGGCCCTTGTGAACGACGTCGTGTGCGAACCAGGGGCAGAGCTGTGCGAGCCGGGAATCGCCGCGTCCAAATCGTCCGGCGTGCACGGCATCCTTGGTATCGACATGGACACGGGGGACTACTCCCTACCCAGCCCCCTGCTCTACCTGCCCAACTTCCGCTCCTTCACCGTGACCTACGCAGATGGCGGTTCCGGTCAACTTGTGCCGGGCCTACCCTCAGGTGATCCGGTGGCGACGTGGGATCTGATCGAAGCCGATTCCGGCATCCCGGACGTGGCCGGGTGGGCCCAGGACTTCGACGCTTGCTGGTCACTCAAGGGCAACGCCCCGACCTGCCTTCCGACGTCGTTCGACACCGGAACCACCGATGTGGTGCTGCCCGCCACAATGCCCGACGCGCCCGAGCCCTCGGACACCGAGGAATACCTACAGCCGGATCAGGGGCCGCTGGAGTTGTTCGCCGACGAAACCGCGCAAGAACCCGTGTGGCAAGCTTGAGCCTGGGGCCGACGTTTCCGACGCCATCTACGTGGGACCGGGTGGCGACCTGGGGTACGACGGGGTGCTCGCGGGAACACCGCTGTTTTTCGCATTCGACGTTGGCTTCGACCACGACAACGGGCAAGTGGGACTCTGGTAGCAGCCGTCGCGAACCGCACCCACGCCTGAACCCTTAGGCCACCGGGATCGGTGCACCGCTTTCGGGAAAGAACGTACGCAGAATATCGGCCATTGTGACGACCCCGAGCGTGCTGCCCTCGTCGTCAATCACCACAGCCAGGTGATTGCGGGTCTTGCGCATCGCGGTGAGAGCCTCGTGCAGGAGGGTGTCCGCAGTCAAAGTGAACACCGGACGGGACACACCGACGGCCGGGGCGTCATCGGGTGCCGCAAGGGTGTCGCGCACGTGGACGACCCGGGTCAACTGCCCGTGCTCGTTCATGAGGATTCGCAGATGCCCGCTGGCACATGACGCGTCACGCACCTGCGCCATGCTGGCTGCGATCGGCACTTGGGTAGTGTCGCCGCTGCCTTTGAGCAGATTCCCGATCGGGGTGACCTGCATCTCCAGCGCAGCGGCAATCGGCTCCGACTGGCTGGCATCAAGGGATCCGACGTTCACTGAGTGCCGCACGAGCTGACGCAAGTCGTCTGGCGTCTGACTCGTGGTGCGCTGATCAACCGGCTCCACCCCCACCAGGTGCAGCAACCGATTGGCCGCACCGTTGAGCGCCTTCAGTAGCGGCCGCGTGACCCACATGAACCCACGCATCGGGATCGACAGCAGCATGGCGGATCTTTCCGGATGGGCAATCGCCCACGATTTCGGCGCCATCTCACCGATCACCAGATGCAGGAAAGTCACCACGAAAAGGGCCAACACAAAGGCCACCACATCCGCAAGGAACATTGGGAGCCCTGCGGCCTCGAGCCCCGGTGTCAGCCAATGGTGCACCGCGGGTTTGGTGATGGCACCAAGTGCGAGCGTGCACACCGTGATACCCAACTGCGCCCCAGCCAACAGCAACGTCAGTTCGGAGGCATTGCGGAGTGCCGCACGAGCGGTGCGACTAGTGGCCGCGGCATCCTCGAATCGATGACGTTTCGCAGCCATCAACGAAAACTCGATCGCCACGAACAACCCGCTGGCGAAGATGATGCCGATCGTCACCGGCACAACCACCCAAGGTGAATCAGTCATCGCTGCACCCAACCCGTGGCTTCATCCCATTCCGGGGTGGCGGGTTCCGGGCCATCGGCATCGGCGTCGGCGTCGCCGTGCGACCCCGAAATGGACGAGGCCTGGTCGGGTCCTTCCCGATGAGCGAGGCCCCGGGTGATGGTCACCTGCACCTCCGCGGGTACGTAGCTTTCGATCTCCCGGACCTCCACGTGCATCGTGTCGCGAGGTGGTGGCTCATCATCGGCCAACGTCGCCGGATCGGCTGGCAACTCAATGTCCACCACGTCGCCGGCCTGCGGCAGTCGACCGAAATGGGCGATGACCAGACCGGCGATCGTTTCGTAGTCCCCGACCGGAAGGTCAACGTCGAGGATCCGCTCGGCCTCATCGACGTGCACGTCGCCGGCCATCAACCACACGTCCTCGGATTGAGCCTCTGGTTCGTGGGCGTCCTCCGGTGGATCATGTTCGTCGGTGATTTCGCCGACAAGCTCCTCAGCCAGATCCTCCATCGTAATGACGCCGGCGAATCCGCCGTATTCGTCCACCACGCAGGCCAGTTGGTTGCGGGACGTGGTCAATTCGCGTAGCACGTCGGGCAGCTTCATCAGATTCGACACCACCAGGGGCGGGCGCACCAGTTGGGTGACCGGTGCGTCGGCTGGAAGGTCTGTGGTGAGGATGTCCACCAAGCGCACCACACCTATGATTCGTTCCGGTTCGTCGCTGAGGACCGGGTAGCGGGTATGCCCGTGGGACATCAGCTCGCGCACTTCCCCAATCGTGTCGGTGTCTTCCACCGTCGACACCTGGCTGCGCGGGATCATGGCATGTTCGACATCCTGCCGCGGAAAGTCCAGAATCCGATCAATCATCAGCGAAAGATCTTCAGGGAGTTCCCCGGACTCCCTTGAGTCGGCCACGATGTGCTCGAGGTCGCGGGCCGAAGCGGCATGCTCGACGTCGTGGACAGGGGTGATGCCCACCATTTTCAAGACAATGTTGGACGACTGATCGAAGAACCAGATCAACGGTCCGAAGGCACGAAGGTAGATCCTCGTCGAACGTGCCAGGCTCAGCGCCACCGGCTCAGGGCGGGCAATGGCGAGGTTCTTGGGAAACAACTCTCCAAACAGCATCTGCACGACGGTGGACACCAGCAGCGCCAGTACCGCTCCGGTCGCTACCGTCACAGCCAAGGGGATGCCGATGCCGCCAAGCAGCGTGCTGAGCGAGCGGCCAATGAGTGGCTCCGCGACGTAGCCGACCAGCAGACCCGTGATGGTGATGCCAAGTTGAGCACCGGACAACATGAAGGACGTCCGTCCGGTGACCTTCAAAGCTCCACGAGCCCGCGCATCGCCGGCTTCAGTCAGGGACCGCAGTCTGGACCGGTCCACCGCCATGTAGGCGAATTCCTGCGCGACGAAGTAGCCGGTCGCCACCGTGATCAACAGCACCACAACGATGCCGCCGAGCATCACCAACAGCGCGGTCAGCATTGGCCGAGCGGTGGTTTGAGTCGGGTGCAGGAGCCCGGCAAGTGGGGCCTTACGCCAGGTTCATCGGGATCGTCGTCCATAACGGGACAAGGGTACGGCCCTGGACCGGATCGACGCATCCTCCGGGGGCAGATGCGGGTAGCGCAAATGTGGGCCCCACCTGGTTAGGTGGGGCCCACATTGAGCGAACTCAGCGATTCACTGGCTGGTACTAGGCGCAGGCCCAGGGACCCCAACCGGCGACTTGGTAGTAGTTGTAGGCAACCTGGTCCTGGGCCCAAGCAGGTGCCTGATCCGGAGTGGCCGCGTAGGCGCCGCCACCGTTGGCAAGCCAGGACGGCAGGTCAAACTGCCAGGCACCGTAGTAGCCGTTGCCGGTGTTGGTCGAGTAGTTATTGCCCGACTCGCACTGCTTCACCGACATCGCCGCAGCACTGCTCGCCCACGCGCTGGCACCACCAGAGGAACTGGGCGCGGGCGCCGAGTACGTCGGGGCTGGCGCCGAGTAGGACTGTGCGGGGGTCGAGGCAGCGGAGGACTGTGCCGGGACGCTGACGGCAGCACTGGTTGCAGCAGCGGCCTGCGCGGCAGCAGCGGCCTGCGCGGCAGCAGCAGCCTGCGCGGCGGCGGCTTCGGCAGCAGCAGCGGCCTCGGCCTGCCACTTGGCCACAACTGCGTCTTGCATGGCTACGACGTCCGCAGCCTTCTTTGCCTCGAGGGCCTCGATCAGGGAACGTTGGAAATTGGCTGTGCTCAGGGTGCCGGCCACCACCTCGGTGCCAGCAACGCTCGGAACTGCAGAAGTAGGAACGGTAACGGGAATCGCGGTGGCTGCGGTCAGCACTCCAACCGCTGCCAGACCGGCGGTCGCAAGCGCCCCGGTTGAAAGCGTGCGAATGCTCATGTGAAGTCTCCTTGTTGATTCGGCTGCCGTCGGGGTCGCCCGGCTTTCGGGTCAACCGCACCGATCTTTCGGCAGATCGCTTGTCCCACCGGTTGAGGTGGGACCGTTGCAGCGACATGTCCAAGTTAGGCATCGGGAAGTTCGGTCTTGGCCAAATAGACGTGATGCCGCCCACCTCGGGAGTCAAGGAACGGTCAAGCCGGTTGCCTGGTTCACATCGAGTGACTATGCGGTAAACGACCGCACAAAGGCACGACCGCACAAAGAAACGTGTGGCCACATACCGAAGTGGGTATGTGGCCACACGTTTCACCCCAATGTCACGCCGGGGAAGCCTCGGCGCCGGGCACTAGGCGCTAGGCGCAGGCCCAGGGACCCCAACCGGCGACTTGGTAGTAGTTGTAGGCAACCTGGTCCTGGGCCCAGGCAGGTGCCTGATCCGGAGTGGCCGCGTAGGCGCCGCCACCGTTGGCAAGCCAGGACGGCAGGTCAAACTGCCAGGCACCGTAGTAGCCGTTGCCGGTGTTGGTCGAGTAGTTATTGCCCGACTCGCACTGCTTCACCGACATCGCCGCGGCGCTGCTCGCCCACGCGCTGGCACCACCGGAGGAACTGGGCGCTGGCGCCGAGTACGTGGGGGCTGGAGCTGAATATGTGGGGGCTGGAGCCGAGTAGGTCTGCGCAGGGGCCGGCGCGGTGTAGGACTGCGCAGGGGCCGGCGCGGTGTACGCGACAGCGGCCTGTGCCTGCATGTTCGCGGCGATGGCGTTGTAGTACGCGGCTTCAGCGGCAGCCTGCTCTGCGGCGACTCGAGCGGCCTCAGCAGCGGCTTGTTCGGCGGCGATCCGGGCAGCCTCGGCAGCGGCAGCGTCAGCCTGCCACTTCCCAACCACAGCGGCTTCCATCTCCCACTGGGCCACAACTGCTGCGCGCACGGCCGTCAGTTGGACAGCAGCACGGTCGAAGCCCTCCTGAAGGGTCTCCGGGCTCAGGGCACCGGCGACGACCTCAGTGCCGGGACGAACCGCAGTCGGCTGAGCGTCGACGTTGGCCGGTGCGGCATGCGCCATTGCCGGGGCAACGACTGCCACAGCGGTCGCGGCAGCGGCAAGAGACAGAAGAGAGGTTGTACGGCGGGTGACCACTTGTGATCGGGCTCCTTGATTGACAGCAGATTCCGGCTCCGGACCTGCCGTCGCCGGGACCTACTGTGCCGGGAGTCAATGGCGGCTACGCCGTAAGTGGTGTGGCCTTCGTCACTCTAATGACCAAGAACTGGACAAAGGACCTCCAGTGAAGAAGCACGATTGCTAGCAGTCCGGATCTTCTGCCGACAGTTGCCACGCCCGAACTCCACCCCGGATTCCCATGATGTTCGGGACAATCTGCACGTCATCAGGCAGGTCGAAACGGATCTTCTTGGACTCACCACCGCCGAGGTAAAGTCGGTCCCAGCAGAACACCGGACGCAATTGCTCAATGGTGGCCTGGACTCTCACGTTCCACTTCTTGGTGCCAATCCGCTTCCGAGCCGCAGCCCCAATCCACTCGTCGTAAATCACACCTTTTCGCACCGTTGCGCGGGAGATCTCAAGTTTCGGCTGCACCCGGCCCTGGTCAAACTCCGCACACCCGAGTCCGGTGCCCAGGGTGAACATGACTTCGTAGCCGACTCCGGACACCACCGCCGCACCTTGTACCTGGGCGTCGTTGAGCACGAGCACCGGAAGGTTCCACTGTTCGGCAAGCGCGTACTGCACGTCAAAGCCGGCCCACGCGTCGGCCAGCACCGGATCGACGTCCGAATGCGGACCGCTCACGGTGCGGTAGTGAGGTGTGGAAATCACCACACCGTGGCGAATCATGCCTGGCATGCCAACCGTGACTCGATCAAACGGACCCGCAGCGCTGCTCAACTCGAAGGCAATGCGGCCCAGCAGCGCGAGGAAATCCATCGGGGTCATCGGATATGGCACCGGATAGCGGATCCGTTCGCTGACCAGTGCGCCGTCATCGTCGACAATCGCACCTTTGATACCGGAACCGCCGCAGTCGACTGCGAGTGTCCGGCCAGCAGACACCGCAGCGGGAGCTACCCCCATCGGTCGGCGAGGAACTGCACGAAGAGGACTTGGGCAAGTGCGGCATCAGCGAATTCGCCGAGATCCAGGCTCTCGTTGGGGGCGTGGATCGCCGCCGCCGAATCCTGATCCCCGCACAGCAGAATCTCCGCCTTCGGACACACCTCCGCGAGCACCGACACCAGCGGGATGCTGCCGCCGGATCCGAAATCAACAGGTTCGACGCCGTAGGCCGCGCGCATTGCATCAGCCATCGCTTCCCGCGCTGGACCACCTGAGGCACCGGCGAAACCCGCACCGATCGGCCCGGCGGCGACTTGCACGTCCACTCCCCAAGGCGCGTGTCGGCGAAGGTGCTCCATGAGTTTGTCTTGGGCCTCAGCGGGGTCGACGGTGGGTGGCACCCGCAGGGACACCATGGCCCGAGCCTTGGGAATCACCACGTTGATCGCACCCTCGACCGCGGGTGCGTCGATCCCGACCACACTGACCGCGGGCTTGGTGAACAGGCGTGAGCCGACAGTGCCGGTTCCGGTGAGGGGCTGGTCCGGCAGCACTCCGGCCTGGTCTCGGAAATCCCCCTCCGACATCTCGGCGCCGGTCCATTCGTACCCTTCGACCCCGTCGACGGCGGCATCGCCGTTGGCATCGCGGAGGGTCGCCAACAGCGCGATGAGCGCCATCAATGCGTCCGGCGCCGGCCCACCGAACATGCCCGAATGCACGGGCGCAGCCAAGGTTTCCACGGTCACCTCCACCATGGCCATTCCCCGTAGCGCCGAGGTGAACGTCGGCTGTCCGACTTCGATGTTCCCTGTGTCCGCGACGATAATGGCGTCGGCGGCGAAGAGGGCGGGGTTCTTTTGTGGGTACTCCTCAAAGGTGCCCCCGTACTCCTCGTCCCCCTCGATGATGATCCGAATGTTGCACGGCGGCGCCCCGTCGAAGGCCCGCACGAGGGCGTAATGCAAGGCCACGCCGCTCTTGTCGTCGGCGGCACCCCGACCGTAGAGGCGGCCATCGCGCTCCTCCGGTTCGAACGGCGGCGACTTCCACTTTGATTCATCGCCGGCCGGTTGAACGTCGTAGTGGGCGTACAGGAGTACCGTCGGAGATCCCGCTGGCCCTGGTAGCTCGGCATACACCGCGGGCGGGTTGTCGCCGATCTCGATGATCTCCGACCGTGGGCAGCCGGCCTCGGCGAACCGGTCCCGTACGGTTTCTGCCGCGCGGCGGATTTCGGCGGGGTCGAATCCTGGGAACGCGATCCCGGGGATTCGCACCAGCCCCTTCAGGACCTCGATCGATTCGGGGACAACCTGCGCGACCCGAGCTTTCAGGTCGGCAACAGTGGCGGCGTCAGTCGTGGCACTTGTCATGGGAAGACCCTAGGAGTCGACGCATGATCAACGCTACCCCTGATGCGGCCAATTCCGGTGCTCTTGCCAGGGGTGGTCAGTCCGCCACCCACGGGGGCGACGTCCGGGAGAGGAAAGCGGTCATACCTGCACGTGCTTCGTCGGAGGCGAACAGTTGCGCTGAAAGGTCAGCCGTCCACCCAAACGCCTCGATACGGGACATAGTCGGAACCTTCCGGAGCAACTCCTTGGTGGCCGCCAACGCCTGCGGCCCACCCTTCGCCAGTTGCCCAACCAACGTCGCCACCTCGGCGTCGAGCGCGGCTGCGGCCACCACCCGGTTGATCATGCCCGCCTGTTGCACTCGCTCGGCCAGCACGCGTTCACCGGTGAGGAGCAACTCGTAGGCATCAGCCGGATGCAGTTTGGCCAAACAGACCACCGAGATCACAGCGGGCGCTACTCCGACGCGCACTTCGGAGAACGCAAACTTGGCTGTGTCTGCGGCCACCGCAAGATCGCACGCGGCGACCAAACCATTGCCGCCCCCAGCAACATGGCCCTGGACCTTGGCAATTGTGGGTTTGGGGTGATCCAACAAGTCCTCCAACAGGCCGACGAGAGCCCGCGGGCCGGAACCGGCGAAGGAATCCGCATCCGCGCTCGTGGCACCAGCCAGATCCGCGCCAGCGCAGAACGTGTTGCCGGTGCCGGTGAGCACCACCACCCGCACGGCATCGTCGGCTGCCGCATCCGCCAGCGCACCTCGCATCCCTGCGATTGAGGCAGCATCCAGGACATTGCGCCGCTCTGGGTTGTCAATGGTCACCGTGGCAACGCCGGCCTGCGTTTCGTAACGAATGGCCGAACCGTCCGCGCTCATTTGCGACCCATCCCTTCCAGCATCGTGATCACTCGCAACATCACCTCGTCGGCACCCCCACCGATGGAAGTCAGTCTGGCATCGCGGTAGTAGCGCGACGGCCACATCTCTTCGGCGTAACCCATGCCGCCATGGAATTGCACGCAGGCGTCGGCGACCTCACGCTGCAGTCGCCCGCATTTGAGTTTCGCGACCGTCGCCTGCCGGGTCACGTCGTCACCGTCGGCGGCCGCGAAGGCCGCGGCCCGGCAGTAGGTCTGCAGCAGATCCACTTCCGCATAGAGTTCCGCCAGCCGGTACTGCAGGTACTGATTGGCCAGCAGCGGTTTGCCGAAGGCGTCGCGGGCCCGCAAGTATTCTTTGGTGCGGTCCAGCGCCCGGCGTGCGGAGGCCACGCTCATGTAGGCACCAATGAGCCGCTCGTCCTGGAACTGGGCCATCTGCTGTTGGAACCCACGGCCGATTTCGCCAACCGTGTTGGCCACGGGCACCCGAACCTCGTCGAAGACCAACTCGGCGGTGTCGGACGAGCGATTTCCCATCTTGTCGATCTTTCGACCAACGGAGAATCCAGGAGTATCGGTGGGCACCACGATCATGGACATTCCGGCATATCCCCCCTCATCGGAGGTCCGGGCCAGCAGGCACAACCAGTCCGCCTGGGTACCGTTGGTGATCCACATCTTGCGGCCGGTGATCACCCAATCGTCGCCGTCGCGCACCGCTCGAGTTCGGATCCCTGCCACGTCCGATCCGGCATCCGGTTCCGAGACAGCAATGCTCGCCACGTGTTCGCCGCGCATGGCCGGCACCAGGTAGTTCTGCTTGAGTTCCTCGGTGCCGAAGCGGTGCAACGCCGGGGTTGCCATGCCAACTTGCACCGCGATCGCCAGCGGCACGCCTGCGCAGTCGGCTTTGCCCAACTCTTCACCGAGCACCAGGGTGAAGGTGGCGTCGGCGCCCTGTCCGCCGTATTCAACGTCGTATTCAAGGCCCATCGCGCCGATCGCTGCGACCTTGGGAAACAACTCGTGGGCAGGAAAGACCCCAGCGGCCTCCCATTCGTCGCAGTAGGGATTGATTTCGCGATCCACGAAATCCCGGACGACTTTGCGGAAAGCTTCGTGTTCTTCGGAGAAGCGCATCGGGCGATGATCCTTTCGTCGGCGCTTCGATCAGCGCGTGGGTGTGTTGGCGTCAGGCCTCGGACCATGTGAGCCCGAGAGCCTGAAGCCACAGTCTGGTGAGAATCGGGTAGACCTCTTCGGCGTTGTAGCCGGGCGAATGGCGGGCGTATCCCTCGACCATCGCCGAGAGTGCCGCCGCCGCGACGTCGGCCGGAAGGTCCTTGGCCACAAGTCCGTGCGACTGCAGCCGACCGATGCCCTCGGCCACGCGTGCGACGTGGTGGGCCCGAAAATCGGCGAGCAGCGCGGCGAACTCCGCGTCGGAGGTCGCCACCTGCTCCACCACCTGCAGGATCCGCGCGTGTCGGGTGTAGACCTTCAGATAGCGCAGGTTGGCCTCCGCCACTCGTGCCGCCGGATCATCGCCCTCGATTCCGCGAAGGTAGCCGCGGACGTCGGTGAGCAGGGAGTCGACAACCTCGGCCAGCAGCGCGGACTTTGAGTCGAAGTAGACGTAGACGGTTCCGTGGCTGACGCCAGCCCGCGCCGCGACGTCGGACATCGTGGAGTCGTTGAAGCCCTGTTCTTCAAACACCTCTCGGGCAGCGGCGACGAGCCGTTGGCGGGTGCGGCGGCCCCGATCCGTGAGCGGGACGCGGTCGTCGAGATTGCCCGCGGGCGACCGTGGCGAGAGTCCGTCTTTCATCCGAATCAGCGCACCATCGCCGGCTCAACCAGTTCCGCTGGCACATCAACCATGCGGGAACGCAAATATTCGGCAAGGCTCTTGGCCTGCGGGTCCACCGAGGTCGAGTCGGCCACCCCCCGGCCCAAGGCGCCTGGCAACACAATGTTGATCGCACGGAGATTCTCGAACCAGTGGATCTGCACACCGCCGTCGCCCACCACATCCCCCAGGAGATCGGCAACGGTGGCTGGGGTGAGAACGCGGCGCAACCAGTCGTAGGCCCGGTCTGCGCGCTCGACGGCGTCCTGCTCCACCGGCAGCGGCGCGTCCGAGGCCCAGACCGCCGCCGTGTCGTGGAAGTCATCGGCGGTGACCGCCCAGGCCGAAACCTCGCCGGATGCCATCACCAAAGCCTCAACCTCGGTCGGATCAGGGATCCACACTCCGATGTTCGCGATCCCGCCCTTGTCGCCGGAGCGGGCTCCGGCCACGGCCCCCAGCGGTACGCGCACCACCTCGCCAGCAGGATCCGGCAAGTGTGCGAATCCGAGGTCCGGATTTGTCGGGGCGTCGCTCTGGCCCGAGGTTTCTGTGGGATCGCCTTGGGTTGGCCGCGCCGAGGGTACCGAGACGGGTTCGCCATCGATCACAACGTGCTCGGTGACGTGTTCGGGTGCCACCGAAGTCGGCCACAGCACGGCAAAGGGGGTGCCTGCACTGGGCGGCGCGGACGCATAGAAACCGGGGTAACTGGACAGTCCGGCTTCGATCAGCGCGGCGGTGATCGGCTTGCCGACCTTGGCTGCGTCCGGATCCTTGACGGTGATCTTCAGCACCGCCTGGGCCGCTGCCAAGGATGTGGCATCGAGTTGGTCTCGCCGGAGCAGGGCCACGGCAACCTCGGCAACATCCCAGGTCGAAGCGGCCGCCAGTTCCTTCGGATCACGATCCAACGAGTCGGCCAGCGGGACACCGAGCACCGAACGCAGCACGAGATCGGCCTTGGCCTCGATGTCCAGCCCGGTGAGCACCAACTCGAAGGTATTGCGGAAGCCACCCAGGCGGGTCATCGCCACTTTCAGCCGATCCGGCGGACGTCGGCCTTCCACTCCAGAAATCCGAACCCGGTTGCAGCCGACGAGTTCGCAGCTCAGACGGTCGAAGAGGGCCGTGACATCCGGGGTGGGGTAGCTCGGCTTCCCGACTTCGTAGAGCAACTGGGCGGTGACGGTACCAACGCTGACCATGCCGCCGGTGTCCCAGTGCTTGGTGATCACCGACGACCCGTCAGCGGCAACCTCGGCGATGGGGAAGCCGGGGTGTTCAAGTCCAGGCAGGTCGACGAAGAACGGGTAGTTGCCACCGGTGGCCTGGGCGCCGCATTCAATGACATGACCCGCCACCACCGCACCGGCCAGCGCGTCGAGGCTGTCCAACTGGTGTAGCTCCCACCCGTGCCACCACGCCGCAGGTCCAACCACGAGGGCGGCATCCGTGACTCGACCCGTGATCACCACGTCGGCCCCGGCGGCCAGCGCGGCGACGATCCCGTCGCTGCCCAGGTACGCGTTCGCGGTGAGGGTCGGCCACCCCACATCGTGGTAGGCCTCACCGGTGTCGAGGTTGCGGAACTCCTCCCCGGATTCCCGCAGACGCTCGACATCTGCCGCAAGGTTGTCGCCGGTCACCACGGCGATTCGCACACCCGCGGGCGCGAACTCGGCGATGGCGTCGGCGCACCCCTGCGGATCCAGACCGCCAGCGTTGCTGACCACTTTGATGCCGCGGGCTTGGCATTCACCGAGCACTTGCCGCATCTGGGTGACGAATGTGCGGGCGTAGCCGGCGCCGCCCTTCATCGCTGATTTGGCCAGGATGGTCATGGTGAGTTCGGCCAACCAGTCACCTGTGAGCACATCGATCGGGCCACCGTTGACCATCTCAGCGGCTGCGGCGATGCGATCACCGTAGAAGCCCGAGCAGTTGGCGATCCGAATCGGGCGACGTCCGCCCGGTCCAGGGCTAACCGGGGTCGCTGCCGCTGTGGGTGTCAGCGACTCATCTGGCGCGCTCATTCGACGTCCTCTCCGGCGATTAGCCGCACCACAACCTGGTGGGCCTCGACGCTGTCCCCCACAGCAACCAAAACTTCATCAACCACCCCATCCGCGTCCGCGGTGATGCGGTGCTCCATCTTCATGGCCTCCAGCACCACGACCGGGTCGCCAGCAGCAACGGTGACTCCAGGCTCCACGAGTACCGCGGCGATGGTGCCCGGGACCGGAGCGCTCGGCCCGGCCCCGCCGGCCGCGGAGTCGGAGTCGGGGAAACGCGCCGGCACCTGCCAGACAGAGTGCTCACGTCGATCATCCACCCAAATCTCGAGCGCCGAATCGGGGTTGCCAGGGGTGCCCCCAGCCGCGGCGGGATAGATCGCCACTCGAGCATCGGTGCGCATGCCCTCGCCGTCGACCACAATCACAACGGCACCGTCGTGGGACACCTCGACGCTGACACCCGCAAGCCATTCGACGGCATCGTCGGCCTGCATACCGCGGGTATCTGGCGAGCGGGCGAAACCCCAACTGAAGGCACCGACTGCAGCGGCGGTTGGCAACCCCGCCCGGTTCCGGCCGCGCCGACGATGCACAGCCAATCCGGCATCAGCGTCCGCAAGCGCAGCGGCATCGGAGCCGGCCAGCGTGATGCTCACACCACCAGGCCGCGGCACGTTGCGCCAGGCGGGGGCCGTCGCGTCACCTGCGGCTACGTCCGGTACCTGCTCACCACTGTGCTGCCACAGCGCCGCCGCGGCTGCGAGCGCGTGCGCCCGCAGCGTGCGCAGCTCAGGTCGCTGACTGCGCACCTCCGGGTGGTCGGTGAGGAAAGCCGTTGTGGTGACCTCCGATGCGAAGGCTTCGGACTCAACGATGGACACCAACATGTCGCGATTTGTCGTCACCCCGTGGATGCGAGCAGTCCTGAGTCCGGCGCTGAGTCTGGCAGCGGCCACCCGGCGCGACTCCCCATGAGCAATGACTTTCGCGAGCATCGGGTCGTAGTAGGGCGAAACGACCGAACCAGAAGTCACCCCGGTATCCACCCGAATTCGTGCGTCGTCGACATCGAAGACGCGGAGTTCGCCGGTACTGGGCAGATCGTCGTTGCGGGCATCCTCGGCGTAGAGCCGGACCTCGATTGCGTGCCCATTGGGCTCCGACGGCCAGTCGGTGAGCGCCCTTCCTTCGGCCACGTCCAACTGCCAGCCCACAAGATCCACGCCGGTGATCTCTTCCGTGACCGGGTGCTCCACCTGCAGCCTGGTGTTCATCTCCAGGAAGTAGTAGTCGTGACCATCCACGAGGAACTCCACGGTGCCGGCACCGAGGTAGTTGATCGCCTTGGCAGCGGCGACAGCAGCGGTGTGCAGGCCGTTGCGAACCACTGGGTCGAGGTTGGCGGCGGGCGCCTCTTCGACCACCTTCTGGTGTCGGCGTTGAATCGAGCATTCACGTTCGAACAGATGACCCACGTTTCCGTGCTGATCGCCGAACACCTGCACCTCGACGTGCCGAGCGGTGGGCAGAAATCGCTCCAGGAACACAGTCGGGTCGCCGAAGGCCGAGGCCGCTTCACGTCGGGCCGCCGCCACCGCCTCGGAGAGTTCCGAGGCGAGCGTGACCACCCGCATACCCTTGCCACCGCCGCCCGCGCTGGCCTTCACCATCAGCGGGTAGCCGACCGAATCTCCGGCCGCGACGAGATCCGCATCGGCGACGTCCGCTGCCAGTTCGGCGCCCGGCACAAGGGGTACGCCGGCCGCGGCCACCAGTCGTTTGGCCGGCACCTTTTCGGCCATCGCTGCGATCGACTCCGGCGCCGGACCCACCCAGATCAGTCCGGCGTCGAGTACCGCCTTGGCAAAGGCCGCGTTTTCGCTGAGGAATCCGTAGCCGGGGTGCACCGCGTCGGCGCCGGCCGCAGCAGCGGCCGCAAGCACCTTCGCGGTGTCGAGATAGGACTCGGTGCTGGTGTTGCCGCCAAGTGCGACGGCAAGGTCGGCCTCGGTGACGAATGGGGCCTGGGCGTCCGGGTCGCTGTAGACCGCGATGCAGGTGATGCCGCGGGCCTGGGCGGTCTGCATGATCCGGCGTGCGATTTCACCCCGGTTGGCGATCAGGAGCCTGGTGATGGTTCGGGGGGAGGTCATGGTCATCACATCCGGAAGACGCCGAAGCCGGCGGGGTCGGAGTTGGGAACGCCCGGGTCTGCGCACGCGGCGAGGGCCAGCGCCAGCACGGTGCGCGAGTCTGCGGGATCGATGATGCCGTCATCCCAGAGTCGACCGGTGGCGTACAGCGCGGTGGACTGGCTTTCAACCTGCTGTTCGAAGGCATCCCGCATGGGCGCGAAGGCCGCTTCGTCGAAGGCGTCACCAGCCTTCTGCCGAGCCACGATTGTGAGCACCCCCGCCAGCTGTTTGGCGCCCATCACCGCGATCCGGTGGTTGGGCCAGGTGAACACGAAGCGTGGATCGTATGCCCGACCCGACATGCCATAGTTTCCGGCGCCGTAGGAGGCGCCCATCATCAGCGTCAGGTGAGGCACGGTGGAATTCGACACCGCGTTGATCAGTTTTGCGCCATCTTTGATGATCCCGCCCTGTTCATATTTGGTGCCCACCATGAAGCCGGTGATGTTCTGCAGGAACAGCAACGGGGTGCGGCTGCGGTTGCACAGTTGGATGAATTGCGATCCCTTCTGTGCTTCTTCGCTGAACAGAATGCCGTTGTTGGCGAGGATGCCCACCGGCCGCCCGGCCAGCGTTGCCCAGCCGGTCACCAGCGTGGTGCCGTACAGCGGCTTGAACTCTTCGAATCGACTGCCGTCGACAATGCGTGCGATCACCTCGCGCGCCTCGAAGGGGATTCGGACTTCCGCGCTGGCGATGCCGCGGAGCTCGGCCGGGTCGTAGCGGGGTGGATCGATTCGGTGGGCCGATGTGGTGTTCGCGTCGGCGGGCCAGTTCAGGTGAGCCACGATGTCACGGCCGATTCGGATCGCATCTGCCTCGTCATCGGCGAGGTAGTCGGCCAGCCCGGATGTGCGCGCGTGCATCTCGGCCCCGCCGAGGGTCTCTTCGTCGGCGTCTTCGTCGATCGCCATCTTCACCAACGGCGGACCGCCGAGGAAGACTTTGGCCGCCTCCCGCTGCATCACCACGTAGTCGCTCATACCGGGCACGTAGGCGCCGCCGGCAGTACTTGAGCCGAATACCAGCGTGATGGTGGGGATTCCGGCGGCGCTGAGTTGGGTGAGGTTGCGAAAACTGGCACCCCCGGGAACGAAGATCTCGGCCTGTTTGGGCAGGTCGGCACCACCGGATTCGGTGAGGTTGATCAGCGGCAGGCGATTGTGCCGAGCGATGTCCATGGCCCGCAGGCCCTTCATCACCGAGGACGGTCCCTGTGCGCCGCCCTTCACGGTGGGGTCGTTTGCCACGATCATGCACCGCACACCACTTACGGTGCCGATGCCCGTGACCATTCCGGCCCCAAGCGGATCATCGGTCCCCCATCCCGCTAGCGGACTCAACTCGAGGAAGGGGCTCCCGCGGTCGAGCAGCAAGTCGATCCGTTCCCGGGGCAGCAACTTGCCCCGCGCCCGGAGCCGGGAGACGGACTTGGCGTTCTTGGCGGCGTCCGCCGAGCCACCCCCGCCCACAACCTGGGAGAGTAAATCGTCGATTTCTGCCAGAGCCGCAAGCATCGCTTCCTCGTTGGCTGCGAATACGGCATCACGAGGATCGATAGCCGTGCGAATCGGGCGCCCAACACTCATGAGTTGACGTTAGTGTCAACTTGACGACTGCGTCAAGTCTTTCCCAACGGCACGCCGGAACACCTGACCGGAACAGCCTCGTTCACAACCCCGGCGGGCTAGTGTGAACGCGTGTCGCAACTTGACAACGAGGACGACGGCTACGCCGGGACCCTGCACCAGCCCGAACGACGGCTCTCGCCGGGAGCTCAGGTCGCACTACGCGCCCTGGTCGCGGCGGCGTGCTTGGCCACCGCCACCATCGTCACGTACGTGGGACGATCCGGCTACAGCGACTCAAGTGGCCAACCCATCACCTGGTTGAGCGCCCTTTACTACGCAACGGTGTCACTCTCAACCACCGGCTACGGCGACATTGCGCCGGTGACACCCGAGGCTCGGCTGCTCAACGTCGTCGTCATCACGCCGCTACGGGTGCTGTTCCTGATCGTCCTGGTCGGCACCACCATCGAAGTCCTCACCCGGCGCACCCGGGAGTTGTACTCGGAGAAGAAATGGAGGCAACGGGTGGACCATCACACCGTCATCATCGGTTTTGGCGTCAAGGGCCGGTCCGCGGTCGCAATGCTGCTGCAATCCGGTGAACGACCGAAACAGATAGTGGTGGTGACCACCGATCCATTGGCGGTCCAGGATGCCACCCGGATGGGGGTCATGGCGGTGCTCGGCGACGCCCGACGCGACGACATCCTCCGACAGGCCGAGATCAGCAAGGCCGACAACGTGATCGTCGCGGCCGATGAAGACGACACCACGGTGCTGATCACCCTGAGCGTCAAGCGGTTGAATCCCCGGGCGAACGTGGTCGCTGCTGCCCGGGAGTCTGTCAACTCCGACCTCATCCGCTCCTCCGGGGCCACCAACGTCATCCCCACTGCGGAAGCCTCCGGGCAACTGCTCGGGCTTGCCACCATCGCACCCGAAGCGGGTGTGTTCATGGAAGACCTGCTCGACCCAGCCAAAGGTTTGGAGGTGGCCCAACGCAAGGCCACCCGGGACGAGATTGGCTTGGCACCGGCAGCGCTGCGGGAACGAGGGCAGATCGCCCTGGCGGTGATTCGGGACGGGCAGATGTTCCGATTCGACGAGCCAGGAATCAAAGTCCTGCAACGCGACGATCAGCTGATCGTCATCGCGCCCTCTCGCTACGGCAAGGACCACCGGGGATCCGAGCGCCACAGTCGCTGAACGGCGACCCGTGCGTCGGTTGGCTCGGCAACCGACGCGGTTCATCACCATCGATCGTCTTCGCGGGTCTGCGTCCACCGGCGAAAGATGACTCGGCGCTCGTACCGCTGCAACTGGCAGGATGGTGCCATGGATCAACCCAACGAACCGGCCGGAGACGCAGGCAGCGGTGGACCCTTGAACGTCGTCATCGGCCCCGATGGGACTCCGGTGCTACCCATGCCTCTGCCTGACCACGAGGCTGGCGGCACGTCCGAGGCGGAGGGCGACGGCCTCGGTGACGGTGAGGGTCAGTCCGACAATGAACTTGCCCGACTCGTGGAGCAGCCTGCGAAGGTGATGCGCATCGGTTCAATGATCAAGCAACTCCTCGAAGAGGTCCGCAGCGCACCGCTGGACGAAGCCTCGCGCCGTCGGCTGCGGGAAATCCACTCCCGGTCGATCACCGAACTGGAGCAGGGACTGGCTGCGGAACTCGTGGAGGAACTCGACCGACTGGCGCTCCCGTTCGACGCCGACAGCGCACCAACGGAGGCGGAGCTGCGCATCGCTCAGGCGCAACTCGTCGGCTGGCTGGAGGGTCTGTTCCATGGCATTCAGACCGCACTATTTGCCCAACAGATGGCTGCTCGAGCCCAACTTGAACAGATGCGGCGCCAGGCGATCACCGGCCCGGCTGGGGCCGAGGGCACGCCTGGGCACGGCCAATATCTGTGACCGATGCTCGCCGTTCTCCTCAACTTCGCGTGCCAGGCAATAGCCTAATCCCGTGATCGACCTCAAGGCCCTGCGTGCCGACCCCGACAGTTACCGACACAGTCAACGTGCGCGCGGTGAAGATCCGGGCATCGTTGACGCCCTGCTGGCCGCGGACACCGCGCATCGGGAGAACCTTGCGACCTTCGAGCGGCTACGGGCGCGACAGAAGTCGTTGGGCAAGCAGGTGGGCCAGCTGCAGCGTGCGGCGCGGGCCGACAGCGCCGGTGATTCCGAACGCTCGGAACTGGCCGCTGTGATGGCCGAATCCGCGGAGCTTTCGGGCGAGGTCAAAGCCGCCGACCAGCGTGCGCGGGAGGCAGGCGTTGAGGTGGCTTCCTTGGCCGCGAGCTTGAGCAACCTCGTCTCCGGCACCTCGCCGGTGGGCGGCGAGGATGACTTCCGCGTGGTCACCGAGGTTGGCCAGCCGCGCGATTTCGCAGCGGAGGGTTTTGAGCCGCGCGATCATGTCGAACTGGGTTCGCTGCTCGGCGCGATCGATGTGGAGCGAGCCGCCAAAGTGTCTGGCAGCCGATTCTTCTACCTCACCGGGCCGGGAGCACTACTTGAACTCGCGCTGCTGAATCTGGCGATCTCGATGGCGACCGCCAACGGATTCACCCCCGTGATCCCACCTGCGCTGGTGAAACCGGCAGCAATGGAGGGAACCGGATTCCTCGGCCAGGCTGCGGAGAACGTCTACCGGCTGGAAGCCGACGACATGTATCTCGTTGGAACCGCGGAGGTTCCGCTGGCGGCCCTCCATTCCGAGGAAATCATCGATCCGGCTGCGCTGCCGCTGCGATACGTCGGCTTCTCACCCTGCTTTCGGCGAGAGGCCGGTTCACACGGCCGCGATACTCGGGGAATCATCCGGGTTCACCAATTCGACAAAGTCGAGATGTTCTCCTACGTCAACAGCTCCGATTCGTCGGCCGAACACGACTCGCTGCTGGGTTGGGAGCGGGAATTCGTCGATGCCCTGGAAATCCCCTACCGGGTGATTGACGTGGCCACCGGCGACTTGGGCGCCTCAGCTGCCCGCAAGTTCGATATCGAAGCCTGGATCCCCACCCAGGGCAGGTACCGCGAAATCACCTCAACCTCGGACTGCACCGAGTTCCAGGCCCGCCGGCTAGGGATCAGAACCCGCGACGACCACGGCCGGCCGGTGCCGGTGGCCACCCTCAACGGCACCCTGTGCGCTATGCCTCGGGTGATTGTGGCGATCCTGGAGAATCATCAACAGCCGGATGGCTCCGTGCGTATTCCCGCGGCGCTCCAGCCATACCTGGGAGTGGAACACTTCACCCCTCGCGTTGGTTAGGCCGTCATGCCTTCCGAAAGTCCACGTGCCCTGCTCGCCACCGACCTCGACGGCACGCTGCTGCGGGACGACGGCTACATATCCGAACGCACGCGTGAGGCATTGGCGGCGGCCCGTGATTCCGGCGTTGAAGTGGTCTTCGTGACCGGCAGACCACTGACCATGTTGGCGGAAATCCTGGACGACACCGGACATGCCGGGACTGTGATAGGCGCAAACGGCGCGGTGCTGCTAGACGCCGCCACGCGGGTGCCCCAACGGGTCTCGGCTTTCGCTCGCGACGAGGTGGCGTCGGTCTGGGCAAGCCTGGCGGACACGTTTCCGCAAGGTGAGTACTTGTCGATGATGTGGCACCCAGATGGCACTGCAGACCGGTTCGACGGCCGCGGTCGGGACTATCTGGACCAGATCGCGGAACGACTTGAGTCCGGATGGCAGTTCTACAAGCTCCTCGTCGTGGCTTCCGCGGATCACACGATCGAATCTGCGGTGGCAGAGACCGGAGCGGTCATCGGGGACATCACCGAAGTGACCCACTCTTCACATGGATTTCCGTTGGTGGAGATCAGCCCAAAGGGCGTCACCAAAGGGGCTGCGCTGACGGAATTTGTCGACGCGCGGGGTCTTTCTTTGGACGCCGTCCACGCCATCGGAGACATGCCGAATGACCACTCCATGTTGGCCGTGGCAGGCACGGCCTACGCTCCGGCCAATGCCCATCCGCAGGTCCGCGCTGCAGTCGATGTGGTGCTCGGCAGCAACGAATCCGACGGCGTGGCTCAACTCCTTGAGGAGCTGCTGGCCCGCCACGGCTGAGACCCTCGTGAGGCTGACGCTATCGAAGCCAGCGGCGGAACCACATTTACGGAAATCTGATTCTTGTTGTGACTTGGATCACTTTCAGGCTGGTTTTGGCTTCATTTATCGCTGCTACGTTCCACCTGTCGCTCACCACGCCGACCCGGTTGCCAGGCCGAAACGTCGCAAGCGACCTGCCGAATCGCACCAGTGACCCGCCCCCGATGGGTGGAGCCACCTGAGGCGTACCGCCCGACGGACGAAAAGCCGTCGGGGCAGGGAGGCAGCCTGAGGAGGAAAACTGACAATGCGCGTCCCTAACCGCCTGGCTGTGTCCGTGGCAGCGGTCGCCGCAGGTGCCAGCTTGCTCACCGCCGGCCCTGCCTTCGCTGATGACACCGCCACCACAGGCACCACAGACGTTTCCACAAGCACCGAACTCCTAGTCCCCGGCGCACCCACAGGTCTTGTCGCCATCGCCGGTGACGGCATGGCAACCGTGACCTTCGCCCCCGCACCAGAGGGCGGCGCCGCTGCGAACTACGAGTACTCCCTCGATGGTGGCCTCACCTGGCTGCCCATGGGCGACCTCACAGCCAGCAGTGCCACCGCTCTGGTCACCGGTTTGGCCAATGGCGAGACCTACTCGATTAGCTTGCGTGGCAGCAACGCGGCTGGCGTCGGGCCGGGGTCGCAGGCCGTCAGTGTCACTCTCGACGCCGCGGCGCCCCCAGTTGAGGCACCCGCTCCGGTCGTCACCGAAGCACCGGCCCCGGTCGTCACCGAAGAACCCGCCCCGGTCGTCACCGAAGAACCCGCCCCGGTCGTCACCGAAGAACCCGCCCCGGTCGTCACCGAAGAACCCGCCCCGGTCGTCACCGAAGCACCGGTCGTTGTGGCAGCCGAACCAACCGTGGCCGCCGCAGCCGCCGAGGTCGTCACCACCGCTGAAACGAGTGCCGAAGCCCAGGCTGCCTACGATCTGGCAGTTCGTGAAGCCGTCGCCGCCAAGTGGCGCGCAGAGGCTGCCGCCCGCGCCGAAGCGATCCGGCAGGCAGTCGCCGCCAAGTGGCGCTACGAAGCCGCGGTGCGAGAAGCTGTCGCCGCGAAATGGCGCTACGAAGCCGCGGTCCGTGCGGCAGTAGCTGCCAAGTGGCGCCAGCAGGCCGCCGCGGCCGCTGCGGCAAACACCTCCAACGTTGCCCGCGCAGCGATGAACAATGCGCTGAGCCGTGTGGGTGCGCCCTACATCTGGGGCGGTCAGGGTCCGTGGGGCTTCGACTGCTCAGGTCTGGTGGCTTGGGCCTTCCGTACCGCGGGCTACAACATGCCCGGCGGCTCCTACAACCAGTGGAACTACGGTCGTTTCATCTCCTACAGCCAACTGCTCCCCGGTGACCTGGTGTTTTACGGCCCAGGTGGGTCCCAGCACGTGGCCATCTACATCGGCAACGGCCAAGTGGTCCAAGCCAGCAACTACAACACCGGTGTCCACATCGCCAGCGTTTGGTACATCGGCAGCCCCTCTGGCTACAAGCGCATCTGATCCGTCCCGCGGCCGCTAGCCGACAGCGGGACAGTTAGCCACCTTCGCGGAGGCCTTGAATCCTGGCCAACCAGGATCGGGCCTCCGCGAAGTCTTTGTTGGAGGTCCCCACCCGAGACAGGGGCTGGTGGCCATCGTGCCTGGCATAGGAGCCCAGGTACCGGACGTTTCCACACACCCGATGTAGTCCCATCAGCGCTTCGGCGACTCGTTCATCATCGACGTGGCCTTCGCAGTCCACGGAGAAGTAGTAGTTGCCCAGCGCGGTTTTGGTCGGTCGGGATTCGATCCGGGTGAGGTTGACGCCCCGGACGGCGAACTCCGTGAGAATCTCCAGCAGCGCTCCTGGCTGGTCCTCTCTCATGTAGATGTCCAGCGTTGTCTTGTCCGCCCCGGTCGGCGGAGTCGGGCGGCCAGGCGGGCCGACCAGGATGAATCGGGTCTCGGCGTCGGTGTTGTCGGCAACATCATCGGCGATCAGGCGCAGTCCATTTCCGGCAGCGGCACGATGAGAGCAGATCGCCGCATCGAACTCGCCGTTTGCTACCGCGACCGCCGCCGAGGCCGTCGACGCCGCGGGCACAAGGTCGGCACCGGGCAGGTTGTCGGCCAGCCAGGCGCGGCACTGGGCCATCGCATGAGGGTGCGTCACAACCGTCCGCACCGGTTCGGCAAAGTCAGGTGCGACGGCCACGCAGAACCGGACCGGGATGGCGATCTCGGCCAAGATCTGCAGCCCCCGTCCCACGGCCAACTCGTCCAACGTGGCAGACACTGCGCCTTCGACCGAGTTCTCAATCGGCACCAGTGACGCGGCCACCTCCTCACGTCGCACCGCATCCAAGGCGCGCGTCACAGAGGCCATGGCCACCGGATCCGCCACATCCGGCAGCAACTGCATCAAGGCCTCGTGGGAGAACGTTCCCGCGGGTCCGAGGTAGCCGATCGGTGAATCGAGCACGTGCGGAATCACAGTGGTTTCTCCTTTGTGGCCGGATCTTGCTGAGGCAAATCATGCTCGGTTGGCTGCCGTTTTTCGTACTGTTGCCGACCGCTGGCGTATGCCACCGCCTGCTTTTCCTCCGGACTCAGGCCCTCACCGTATCCGGCTTCAACACCCTTCATCAGAGTGCGTGATTCGGTGCGCGAGTGAAGGCTCGTGATGACGATACCGTCGCCGTTGTCGTCCAGGATGGCAGCGGTGAAGGACTGCCTGCCGCTGACATCGGCGAAGGCGTCGTAGCGGACCACCGATACATGTCGCAGCGCCGTCGCCAGGCCAGCCCGCAGCTCCGCCGGAGCCGCGTTCACACCAGTCAAGGCCTGCCCCTCCCAGTGCCCGCCAACGCGGGTTGACGGTCGTCGCGCCGAACGCCGCAAGGCGACGACACTGCCTGCCAATGCAAGGATCGATAGACACAGAGCCAACACAGCCACAGTTGCAAGGCTAGTGGCCGTTATCGTGTGGCTCGATGAACTCCTCCCGCGCCACAGTCGACTTGGGCTGGGCAACCCTGGACACCGACCGCGCCAATCGCACTGGGGATCCTGAGGTGATCTTCGGTGAGGGCAAGAGTTGCGAGCAGATCATCACCGCGCTGGAAGCTCTAGCGGAAGCACATCCAGGACCGAAGTGTGCTGGCCACCAGAGTCCCCGACAACTGCATCGACGAGGCGAATCGTCGCTGGCCCGAAGCGGTGGTGGATTCCCTCGGCCACACGATCACGCTCGGTCCACTGCCGGCACCCAGTGGCATTGTGGCGGTGGTGTCGGCGGGCACCTCCGACGGACCAGTCGTTGCTGAAGTGCTCGCGACGCTGGCCGCCTTCGGTGCCGGATCGGACACCGTTCGCGACGTCGGAGTGGCCGGGGTGCATCGCATCCTCGCAGCCCGGGAGAGACTGCAGACTGCCGATGCCGTAGTGGTGGTCGCTGGCATGGATGGGGCGCTGCCCTCGGTAGTGGGCGGCCTCACCGGCAGTCCCGTCATCGCGGTACCCACCTCCGTGGGATACGGGGCGTCGTTCGGGGGCGTGGCAGCCCTGTTGACGATGCTCAACTCATGTGCACCCGGGGTGGTGGTGGTGAACATCGACAACGGATTCGGTGCGGCCGTGCACGCCGCTCGCATCGCCCGGCGCCCAGTTCCGACACCGGGGCAACAGCGTTGAGCAGTCCCGACCCGAACCGTGCAACTACGTTTGAACCGAAGTTGGCCTGGATCGATGCTCGAGTCGGGGTCGCTGGCGACATGCTGTTGGCGTCATGTGTAGACGCGGGCGCCGACCTGGAGGTGATCCGAGGCTCGGTGGCTGCTGCTTCCAGGGGCGATCTCGACGTCAATCACGCTCCGGTGCGCCGCGGCGGGCTCAAGGCGACTGCGGTCACAATCACGCTTGGCGCCAGCCGCTGACCGCGCGACGCACCGGAATCTCAACGACATCACCGCCCTGCTGCAGACAGCCGATCTTGAGCAACGGGTGAAGGATGGCGCCCTCGCAGTTTTCACCGAGATCGCAGCAGCGGAGGCGCAGTGCCACGGTACGGCGATCGACGAGGTTCACTTCCACGAGCTGGGCGCTTGGGACACGATCGGGGATGTCGTCGGCGTACTCGCCGCGTGGGATTCGCTGGGTTGGCCGCGCGCCACCGCCAGTGAGATCGGCGTTGGCGCCGGAATCGTGCACACCTCCCACGGTCCGCTCAGCGTCCCCGGACCAGCGGTATCGACATTGTTGGCACGAGCTGGGGCGCCAAGCTTGGCTGGTCCGCTGCCGATGGAAGCCACCACCCCCACGGGGGCCGCCTTGGTGGCGTACCTCTGCGAGGGCCGTTGGGGACCGCAACCGGCGATGCGGGTGCACGCTGTGGGTCTAGGCGCCGGAACAGCCGACCCGGCCGGGGTCGCCAATGTCACCAGGGTGATGGTGGGCGTGGGCGCAACACCAACCGCCGACAGCAATTCCGAAGTCGTCGAACTCACGTGCAATGTGGACGACTTGGATCCCCGGCTCTGGCCAAGTGTTGTGGCATCGCTGCTCGACTGCGGCGCGCTGGACTGCTGGCACACCGCGATCACCATGAAGCACGGCCGACCCGCGCACCAACTATTCGTCCTCTGCGCCCCCGAGCAGGCTGCGGCCCTTCGGTCTGCGGTCTTCTCGCTCACGCCGACCCTCGGGGTGCGTTGGCGACTACTCCAGCGGGAAATGCTGGATCGCCATTTCGTGGAAGTCACCGTCGGCGGTCATCCGATCGCAGTCAAGGTCGGATTCCAGCACGGCTCACCTCGCACTGCCACGCCGGAATGGCGTGACGTCGAACGGGTGGCACAGTCCCTTCAGGTTCCCGCCCGCCAGATTTTGGCCCAGGCGGCATCGGCGGCGCTGGGCGTGCTGAGTGACGCGAATCACGCCCACCGACCCGATTAAACAGCGCTTTGCCTGGGAAGCATATGAATGGGACCGGGAGGTCGCGGGGGTGTCGCCCGGAAGCCCGGCCGGTGTGGGAAGCACGGTTTCCCGCGCCGGCCTACCCGCTTCGATTTGCAACTCCGCACCGGAGTTGCTTATCGTAGAACCGCCCAAGCGCTCCGTATCCCCCGTCGGCGGCGCTTGGGCTTTTCGCTGCCCTCAGATGCGATCGGTGAAGCGGTCCACCGCTCGAGGCGGACCCATCACGAGGATCTCATCGCCATAGTTCAGCCGGTTCGCTTGCCCGAAAGGTTGGAAGTCGGCGGCCTGCTTCGGTCGATAGGCGATCACGGCCACGCCGTCGAGCAGTTTGGCTGGAACATCGGCCAGCGGACGTCCGACCATTTCCTCCAGCGGCCGTGTTTTCACCACCACCCACCCGGGTGTGATCTCGAAGTAGTCGCTGACGTCCTCATCGACCAAATGGGCCACCCGTTGCCCCATCTCCTGCTCCGGCAGGACAACGTGGTGGGCACCTACCTTGCGCAAGATCCTGGCATGTTGAGCACTGAGAGCCTTGGCCCAAATTGACTCCATTTTGGCCTCGGCGAGCAGCGCAGTCGTGAGAATGCTGGCCTCTTGATCCGTTCCGATCGCCACCACCGCTCGGCTGAACATGGACACGTCGATTTGTGCCAACGCCTGCTCGTCGGTGGTGTCGGCAACCATGATGCGTTCAAAGTCCGTCGCGAGTCTCGCCACAACTCTCGGATCATTGTCGACCGCCACTACCGGGGTCCCCAGCGCCACCAGCCTCGAGGCCACCGACACCCCGAATCGTCCTAGTCCGATCACCAGCACCGGCTCACGATGTCTAGCCAATGGTCAAACCTTCCTCCGGTAGTTGTCGTTTGGAGCCTCGCTCTCGCCGAGCTAGGGCGGTAGCGAAGGCGAGTGGTCCTAGACGTCCGATGAACATGAGCACCACCAGCATGACCTTGGCAGCGGTGGGAAGGTCACTGGTGATGCCAGTCGAGAGGCCTACCGTGCCGAAGGCGGACACCACCTCGAACGTGACCGCCCCCAATGCAACATCGGTGACGCTCAGCACCGCAAACGTGAAGACTCCGAGCACGAGCGCAGAAAGCGTCACTACCGCAAGTGCCTGTCGATGCTGCCACTGCGGAATCCGCCGGTAGCCGATCTCGACATCCCTGCGACCCCTGATCTCCGACCAGACGGCCACCAGCAGAAGACCCGCAGTAGTGACCTTGATTCCACCGGCGGTACCAGCACTACCCCCTCCGATGAACATCAGCACATCGGTGATGAACAGGCTTTCCGGGCGCATCGCGGCAACATCGATCGCGTTGAAGCCCGCCGTTCGGGGCATCACCGCGGCCACGAAGGCGCCCACCAGCCGATCCACTGGCTGCAGTGCACCGAGGGTGGCCGGATTCCGAAGTTCAGCAAATCCGATCGTCACTGTGCCACCGACCAACAGACCCAGGGTCATGAGCACGGTCACCCGAGTCACCACTGACCAGCGACCCGGCCGACGCAACCCATGACGCAGCTCCAGCACCACGAAGAACCCCAATCCGCCCACAATCACAGCAAGCGAAATGGGCAACAGCACCAACGGATCCGAGGCGAAACCCATGAGATTGTCGGAGTAGATCGAAAACCCGGCGTTGTTGAAAGCGGAGATGGCATGGAACGCACCGCTGTAGGCGGCGGTCGGCCACGACATCTCGTAGGCGGTCGCGAATCGGAGCGTCAGGATCAGGGCCAGCCCCACCTCCACCACCACCGCCAATCCGACCGCGCCGCGCACCACCCGCTGAACGTCGAATCCTGGGCTCACCTTCGTTTCCGTGCGCACGGCCAACCGGGTGGCGAATCCGAGACGGTTGAAGAATGCGACCGAAAGCGCCGCGGCCCACAGCATGACGCCGAGTCCGCCGATCTGGATCAGTGCCGAGGATCACCAACTGTCCGAACATCGACCAGTAGCTGCCGGTGTCCACCGTGACGAGGCCGGTCACGCACACGGCCGAGGTGGCGGTGAACAGGGCATCGATGAACGGCGCACTCGTTCGGGTGGCCGTTGCCAGCGGCAACGACAGCAATCCGGTGCCAACAGCAATTGCGGCGCCGAAGGCGATGGGAACAACCCGAATCGGGTCGAAGGATGCCACGTTCGCCATATCTACACCCTGGCCCCTCCAACGGGCCTGCCAGACGCCTCGAAGGCTCCGGTCCGCAGTGTCGTTCCGCACGCATTCGCACTGTGCGGTTCACCATCGCCCAACCCCGAGTGCCATTCTTGCTACGTGGCACCCGCACGCAGAGCTCCGCTGGTGATAGCGCACCGAGGAGCGAGTGACGAACTGGCCGAACACACCCTCGCGGCCTACCGCGCAGCCATCGATGTCGGTGCCGATGCATTGGAGTGCGATGTCCGGCTGACCGCCGACACCGTGCTGGTGTGCGTCCACGACCGACGCATCGACCGCACGTCGGACGGCCGTGGGGTCGTGGCGAATCACACGCTTGCCCAACTGCAGCAACGCGACTTCGCAAGTTGGAAGCACGGCTGGGATGACGACGTCGACGCGCAAGTGCCACGTTATGACGAAGTGTCATCCCAGGTGTTGACATTGGAGGCGCTGCTGGACCTGGTGGCAGAATCTCCCCGCCCAGTTGGGTTATCGATCGAAACCAAACACCCGAGCCGCTTCGGCCGGTTGGTTGAGGAACTTCTGGTGGAGACCCTGCAGCGCCGCGACCTGCTTGATCCGAATCGGCCCAAGGCAGCGCGGGTCCGGGTGATGTCGTTCGCGGAAGTAGCGCTGCGCCGGATGCGGCGACTGGCCCCTGCCGTGCCGAGGGTGCTGCTGATGGATCGCATCCCGATTCGCTGCCGATCCGGGTGGCTTCCCTACGGCGCTCGATTCGCCGGCCCCGGCATCGAACTCGTCCGTGAGCACCCACGCTACGTTCGGCGGGTGCATGAGGCTGGCGGCAAGGTGCACGTGTGGACGGTCGACGATCCGGAGGACGTGGAACTCTGCCTGTCGCTCGGCGTGGACGGGATCATCACGAACCGCCCGCGGGCCGTGATCGCCCAGGTGGCAGCAGCCGGGCTCAGTCGCGGGTGAGGACGGCCCCTGGGTTGAGCACCCAGGAGGGGTCCAAGGCTTCTTTGATCCGGCGCATCACCGAGACATCCGCCGGGCTGCGCGACAATCCCAGCCACGCCGCCTTGGCCCGACCCACTCCGTGTTCGGCGGACACCGCGCCGCCCAAACCGGTCACGAGGTCAAGGATGGCCTGGTCATGTGCGGAGTCCTGCGGGTCGAGGCCGGCCACTTCGATGTGCAGGTTCCCGTCGGCAAGGTGTCCAAAGATGGATACGTCGGCAGATTCCGGCGCAAGTGCACGCACGCCATCGGCGAGGGCGTCGAGGTTGCCCAGCGGTACCGAGATGTCGATCTTGTGCACAACTCCCTGTGACGAAGCGGCTTCGGAGGCGTCCTCCCGGTAGCGCCATAACCGTCGACGGTCGGCTGCATCGTCGCCGGCGATTGCGTCGATGTCGTCTGGCGGATCAAGTTCGGAAGCTTCGATGAGGAGCACATAGGGCCAGCTGCGGGACAGCGGCTGCGGCAGTCCACCGTGTGCGCAGATGAGGTCCAGACTGGCTGCATCTACCACCTCCGCACCGAGCAGCACCGCACCCGCAGGCACCGCCGAGTGAACCAGGGCCAAACCAGCAGCGAGGGTGTCCACACCCGCGAGCATCACCATCGTCGGCGGCGGTGCCGGGTGCAGCCGCAGTCGCACTGCGGTGATCACGCCGAGAGTGCCTTCGGAGCCGGTCATGAGTGCACCGATGTCGTAGCCGGTGTTGTCCTTGGGTAGACCCACGAGCCGCGACGAGACGGTCCCATCGGCCAGCACACACTCCACGCCCATCACTTGGGCGCGCGTCATTCCGTAGGCGCATACCCGGATCCCGCCGGCGTTCGTTGCAACCGTACCGCCGACAGTGGCCGAGTCCCTGGCGGCGAGGTCCACGCCGTAGGTGAATCCGGCTGATTCTGCGTGTCGATGCAGGTCCGCCAGCGTCACGCCGGCGCCGACAGCCACCGAGCGGCCCGCCGAATCAACCGTTCCCAGGTCGGTCAATCCCACGGTGGACAGGATGATCGCGGGTTCACTCTGGGGTCCGGGAACCGAACCGCCGACCAGGCCGGTGTTTCCGCCCTGCGGGATCACCGACGCCCCGGCCGCCGAACACGCCGCGAGCACCCCAGACACCTCCGCTGTGCTCTTCGGGCGCACCACGGCTCGCACCGGCCCGGCGAAGCGACGGGTCCAGTCTTCACCATGCGCGGCGCAGATGGCCGGATCGTTGGTAGTGGAGGCGATCTGCGCGAGTTGCTCGAGGAGCGGGTCGTGGCGGCCGGTGGGGTCGAGTAGCGTCATCGTCGCTTCCTCCAGTAGAGGTGGGGCCGGGTCGAGCGCTACTTGAGCAATCTGCTCATTCGGCGATCGGCCAGCGGCTTTCCGTCAGTCTGGCACGTTGGGCAGTACTGAAACGAACGATCAGCAAGAGCCACCTCGGCGATGGGTGTGGCGCACTCTGGGCACGGTTCACCGGTGCGTCCGTGGATACGCAGGCCGTGCTTCTTCTCGGACTTCATCGCCGTTGGATCAGCTGCCTGTGCCCTCTCGGTGGCGGCAGTCAGGATGCTGTTGATGGCCGCGATCAAGGGTGGCGCACTGTGAATCGGTGAGCCCATCGGCCGGCGCGTAGGGCGAAAGCCGCGCAGTGTGCAGGATGTCGTCCGAGTAGGCATTGCCGATGCCCGCGATGCGGTGCTGATCGCGCAGCGCGTTCTTGATCCGGGTGCCGCCGGCCGCCTGCAGCAGAGCGGTGAGGATGGCCTGATCCAGGGCCATCGCATCGGGTCCGAGGGCGGCAATCCCCGGCACCTCAGCTGGATCACGCACCACATAGAGCGCCGCTCCTTTGCGGGTGCCCGCCTCGGTGAGGTCCAGCGCGAAGGCAGGCTCCCCGTCGTCAGTCACGAATACGAGGCGTGCTGTCAGTGGGCCCCTCCCGGGCCGCGCGGGTGCGGTGGGCACCCGGTCGGAAAGCCGCAGCCAGCCGGCCCGCGCAAGGTGGATCACCAGCCAGACGCAGTCCCCACTGCGCTGGTCGTCGTCGCGGAATCGCAGGCCAAGGAACTTCCCGAAACGCTCGGCCCGATCGAAGCGTTGACCGACCAGTGCCGTGTGTGGCGGATCTGCCGTCTTCAGCGCGCTGACCGCCGTCACATCAAAGGCGGCAACGCGCAATCCTTTGAGGCGGTGATCCAAGGTGGAAACCAGGGCCTGCACTTCGGGGAGTTCCGGCATGAGTGCTAGTCTCCTACAGCGCGCGCGAGTGGCGGAATAGGCAGACGCGCACGGTTCAGGTCCGTGTGCCCGAAAGGGCGTGGGGGTTCAACTCCCCCCTCGCGCACAAAGTGAAGGCTCGTGCCGGTGTTTCACTTGCCGGCGCGGCCTTTGCGAACAAGTCGTCGGGGTGACGGCTGAATATTGTCGGTGCTGATCTGCGGTTGGATTTCTGGTCGCGCCGACCCAAGGCCAACGGGGTGGTCTTTGTGCGGGTGACTGCTCGGGGTGTGTTGTGCGCGGTGTTGTCTCTGGCGCCCCTCGTCGGATGTGCCCAAACCACGGTGGAAGGCAGCGTCGACAAGGCCCTGCCGCCCGGAGCCCAGCCGGCCGTTGTCGCAGGCTCCGAGTCGCTGGCTCCGGAAGCCCAGACGACTGCGGCGCCGTTGGCCGCGTGCCGGCCTGATTCCATGCCCACACAGACGCCCGCAGTGCTGACAGTGGGGGCATCCGGGCTCCCGAAACCACCATGGTTCACAGAGGCAGATCCCACGGCTGGCGCCGGACTTGAGGCGGCGATTGTCGGCCACACCGCGAAGATGCTCGGCTTCGGCAGCGTCACGTGGGTCAGTCCGGATGATCCGGCCGATCTTTACGTCGGCCAATTCACCGCCGAAGACATCGGCGACGCGCCTGACCCATCGACATCCCCGTCCGACGCCAGCAGCATTTCCACTGGCTATTTCGCCATTCACGACACCGCCGTTGTGAGGACCGCTGATGCTGCCCGCACACCGTCGATCCAGTGGGAATCGGCTCGGGTGGGGTACGTCCCTGGAGCGGCGTCGGAGCTCACCGTCGCCGAACGGCAGGCCCGAAATCCGCAGGCGTTCCCCACTGAAGCTGCAGGTCTAGCTGCGCTGCGCAGCGGGCAATTGGACGCCATGCTCATCCCGATCACCAGCGCAGTGGACCTGCAGCCAACCGATGAGCTGGTCGCGGCCGCACAGATTCCACCCCTTGGTGCCCGCCAATCCGAGCAGTTCGTGATGACGCTGCCGCCGGCCTCCACTCTCACGCCATGCATCGATGCGGCATTGGATCGGCTCCGAATAGAGGGGGTCTTGGCCGCTGAGGCGCGTCGCTGGGTCACTGTGCCGGTGACGCCATGAGCCTGGAGCGACGGACACCAGACCTCCCCGGAAACTCTGCTGCGCGCGAAACCACACCGCTTCGGCGCCGGGCCGCCGCCGCAATCACTGCCGCCATGGTGATGATCCTCGCTTTCGCCGCTTGCGAACCGACGGTCCGCGCCACCGAAGCCGCGGTCGCAACGGCCAGCAGCAAGGGCGTGTTTTCGTTCGTCTCGGTGGTGGATCGCTATGACGGCGCCGTGCTCGCACGCACTTCCAACGCTGACACCCAGGTGGCCTCGGAATCCATCATGAAACTCTTCCTTGCGGCGTATTACCTGAAGTCTTATGGCGGGTACAACGCCACACCCCAGCGGATCCGGGATCAACTCGCCTTCATCATTCAGTACAGCGACAACGCCACTACCTCCGCGCTGTTCACCAGCAGTGCAATTCCGACAGTTGCCGCCTGGTACGGCCTCCCAAACACCACCAACGCGCACGGCAACCCCGGCTACTGGGGTGCCGCGCGCATCACTGCCGCCGACATGGCCAGGTTCCTGTACGAGGCTGGTCGGGATCCACAGGTGGGTCCGTGGTTATTGCCCACCATGGCGGGCACGGCGGCCCACGGCTCTGGGCCCGACCGGAACTGGAACCAGGCGTATGGGCTGAACGCACTGCAGGGCGAACATGGCTCAAAGCAGGGATGGGGATGCGACAGCTATTGGACCCAACCCTCCTGCGCTATCCATTCGGTGGGATTCACCGACAAATATTATGTGGCAATCCTGCAGCTTTCCTATGCGATGCCAGGGGCGATGCCGGCCAGCGCGACCGCAACAGCACGTCGGATCCAGGCGTCCTACAACGATCCACGCGAAGGCGACTTCATCACTGACACCGGCACCGGCGCGGTCTATCGAATCGCCGGCGGAGCGCCCCTGTATGTCTCCTCGTGGAGCGCCTACGGGGGTCCGCGGCCCACCCGACCCATGTCCAGCGCCCAGGTAAACGCGCTTCGCCAGTATCCGGTCGAAGGCACGTTCATCCGCGACGTCACACGCCGCGCGGTGTATCGAATCGCCGGTGGAGCGCCCGTCTATGTGTCAAGTTGGGAGCCCTTCGGCGGCCGCCGACCAACAGTCGAAATCGATCCAGCGGCAATTGACCGTGCCGGCACCGGTGGATTCTTCAACCGACTTCGACCCACCCCGGCCGAGGGCACGTTCATCCGGGACGCGACAACGCGCGCGGTCTACCGAATCGCAGGCGGAGCGCCCCTCTATGTCACGTCGTGGGAGCCCTTCGGCGGCCGCCAGCAAACTACTGAGGTTGACGGTGCGTCGATCGAACGTGCCGGCACGGCCTGGCCCTATTTGGCGATGAACTACTACCCGGCACCCGGCACGCTGGTACAAGCACAGCCAGCAGGCACCATTTACCGTGTGGGCCCCGACGGCTTGCCGCAACCAGTGGCCCCCGCAGAAGTGCCGACGTCCGCATCGGTTGTGGCCATCAATCAGCAGACACTTGAGCGAGCGGGGTCTGGCGGTTGGTACGACCACTTGCGACCGCTCCCGGCGGCTGGGACCTGATTTAGCGGAGTACTTGCGCCTCTACTGGCAAGGCACGCCCGAGGGGTACCATCGCGTGGAGTGTGTTTCGCGCCCGGTCAGGAAAGGTGGTGATTCGTCATGGGGATCCTCGACAAATTCGAGGCCAGCCTCGACCGAATGGTCAACGGTGCCTTCGCCAAAGCTTTTCGTGCCGATGTCCAACCCGTCGAGATCGCCGCGCGGGTGCAGAAGGAGATGGACGATCGCGCCGCGGTGGTGTCCAGAGCCCGAACGGTGGTCCCAAACAACTACCTGGTGCATCTTTCGGAGAGCGACTTCAACAGGCTGGCCACCTACTCCGATGTCCTGAACTCTGAACTCGCCGAACTAGCACGTGAGTACGCCCAAGAGCAGCGCTACACGTTTCTTGGCCCAGTGGACGTCGACCTCACCAGCGATGAAGATCTGGCCACCGGCGTTTTTGAGGTGACTAGCCAGGCGACTGCAGCCGCAGGATCACCCGCACCCGCTACCCCGCCAGCAAAGCCAACGTCCACGCCCTCGCGGCCGGCGACGCGCCCACCGCAGGCAGCGACGTCTCGCCCTCGCCTTCTCGCCGCGGGACAAGATATTCCGCTCACCTCCAGCACCACCGTTTTGGGCCGTGGCGGCGACGTGGACATTCGACTTGAAGACCCCGGGGTCTCCCGGCGCCACGCGAAGATCACGACTAGCAACGGGAGAACTGTCATCACCGATCTGGGCAGCACCAACGGCACCCTTGTCGATGGCACCAAGGTCTCCAGCGTGCAGCTCGACGATGGTGCCGTGATCCGATTGGGTTCCACCGAAATCACGTTTCGGAGCTAGGACATGAGCGAACTTGCGCTGACCCTGGTCCGCTTCGGCTTCCTGCTGTTGCTGTGGCTTTTTGTCTTCCTCATCATTTCTGCGCTCCGGCGGGACTTGGCCGCACCCTCCACGGCAACCGTGGTCGGGGCGGCTCCGCTGACCCACACTCCCGCTCGAACCGGCCGACGCCGATCGAAAGAAACCGCCAGCAAACTCGTGGTGGTTGAGGGCAGCCTGGCCGGGACCGTGATTCCGCTGGGAACGTCGCCGGTGACGATGGGTCGGGCGGCGGACTGCACCTTGGTGCTTGACGACGACTACGCGAGCAGCCACCACGCCCGCATCTACCCCCACGAGAGCACCTGGGTAGTTGAGGACCTCGGTTCCACCAATGGCACCTGGATCGACCGGACGAGAGTGACCGGCCCCACGGTTCTGGCCATGGGGCAACCACTCCGCATCGGTCGCACGGCCCTCGAGTTGCGGTCGTGACGATGGTGTTGGTGCTGCGCTATGCGGCTCGTTCCGACGTCGGACTCGTGCGCTCGGACAACGAGGACTCCGCCTACGCCGGATCACGCATGCTGGTGGTGGCTGACGGCATGGGCGGACATGCTGCTGGCGAACTGGCTAGCGCCACCGCCGTGGCCACCTTCGCGACCTTGGACTCGCACGACGAACTCCAACCTGGCGACGACGAGATCCTCGGTCTACTCGCGGCTGCCACTGACGATGCCCACGATGCACTCCAGACGGTTGCCGCCGCCACGCCCGGCTCCCGTGGCATGGGTACCACCGTCACCGCTCTGGCCTGGCTCAACGACCGTGTCGCGGTGGCTCACATCGGTGATTCCCGTGCCTACTTGCTACGTGACTCAGTCTTGCGCCAACTCACGCGGGACCACACATTCGTCCAGACTTTGGTCGATGCCGGTCGAATCACGCCCGAAGAGGCCTCCGTCCACGAGCGACGGAATCTGCTCACGAAGGCACTCGACGGCCTCCACCCAGTGGAATCCGATCTCTCGATCCGGGAGGTCCGCCCGGGCGACCGATTCCTGCTCAGCAGTGACGGTTTGCACGGGGTGGTGCCGGATGCCCGGCTGCGGGAACTGCTGATCGAATTCTCCGATCCGACAGCAGCAGTTGCGGCACTCGTCGAGGAGGCGCTGCGCGGCGGTGCACCGGACAATGTCACGGCCCTGGTTGCCGACGTCGTTGAAGTGCCAGACGCGGACGCCACCATCGTGCGGAGCCCGATCGTGGTTGGCGCGGCGGCCGAAAGCGCAACCGTGACCGGCTGCCAACCGTGGCCTTCCCGGCGGACGCCGAACCCAGTGGTGACAACGAGACTGCCGCAGCTGGGGAATCCCCGACCGCCGCGGAGGCACTAGATGTTGTCCCCACCGAAACAGCGCACCCCCGGCGACGCTGGCTCAGTCCCACCTGGTTCACCCTGATCGTCGCGGGCATTCTGGTGGCGTCTCTCATCGCAGGCGGCTGGTGGTGGACCCGCAGCCAGTATTTCGTCGGGGCCAATAACGGACAGGTAGCGGTGTTCCAAGGGATCCCACAGGGTCCCGGACCGCACGGGTTCTCAACTATTGAGAACACCAGCGACGTCGAGGTGGCTGCCCTGCCGGAGTTTCAGCAGAGCCGAGTGGAATCAACGATTCCCGCAACCGACGTCTCAGATGCGCTGCGGATCGTCGACACCCTGGCCGAGTCGGCCGAACGGTGCCGCGAAGTCCCGGCCCCGCAAGGCTGCCCGACCCCAACAACCCAGCCGTCACCGACTCCCACCGCCTCAGCGTCACCGGTCCGGACCGGCACAACTCCGGCCGCCACCCGTCCGAGGCGCCACCAGCCTCCGCGGCGCCAACTCCGGCTGCGCCATGAGTCAACCACTCGGGCCAGCAGGCACTCCTGAGGTTGCCACCGGAAACGCCACAGCTGAGGTCGCCGGTGGCAGCCGCCGGACAGTTGAGCGGAATCTGTTGCTGCTGGCCTACGTGATCGGCATCGTGGCCTTTGCCGCAGTCGATCTGGTCGTGCTCGGCTCGGTCTCGCCAGCCTTCGGCATCGCCATCGGGGTATTCGCCGTCCTGCTGGTAGTTGCCCACGTCGCAGTGCGCATCCTCGCGCCCTATGCAGACCCCTTCATCCTCCCAGCTGTGGTGATGCTCAACATCATCGGCTTGGTGATGATCCACCGACTCGATCTGGCCGACCAACTCCGTGCCGAAGCCAATGGCACACCACTTCCCCGAGCCGACGCCGAAGCGCAATACACCTGGCTGATGCTGGCCGTGGCGTTGTTCGTCCTCACCCTGCTGATCATCCGCGATCATCGTCGGCTTCAGCGCTTCACGTACACGGCGGCCTTCGCCGGAGTCCTGCTCCTCCTGTTGCCCCTGGTGCCGGGCCTCGGCACCAGCATCAACGGGGCGACGCTGTGGATCCAACTGGGACCTTTCTCGTTCCAGCCCTCCGAGCTGTCAAAGATCCTGCTCACCATCTTCTTCGCCGGCTACCTGATGCTGAAGCGGGAGTCGATGGCCATTGTGCGCACCAAAGTGCTTGGGCTGGGGATTCCTCGGGGTCGCGACCTGGGTCCAATCGTGGTGGCGTGGGCCCTCGCGCTCGTCGTGCTGGCATTGGAGAAGGACCTTGGCACGGCATTGATGTTCTTCGGCCTATTCGTGGTGATGGTGTACGTCGCCACTGGTCGCCGTTCCTGGCTTGCGATTGGCGCTGGACTCCTAGCTCTCGGCGGTTTGCTCGGCTATCTGGCCTTCTCCCACGTGCGGCTTCGGGTGAACATCTGGCTCGACACCTGGTCCTACGCCCAGGATGAATCGTTCCAATTGGCCCAATCCCTGTTCGGCTTGGCCAGCGGTGGTCTGCTGGGATCGGGCTGGGGCAGCGGATATCCCCAGTTCGTACCCTTCGCGAAGTCCGACTTCATCGCCGCGGCGATCGGTGAGGAACTCGGGCTGGCCGGGATGTTCGCCGTCATCCTGCTCTACGCCATCATCGTCGAGCGCGGGCTGCGCACCGCCATAGCCGTACGGGATCCGTTCGGCACACTGCTGGCCGTTGGCCTGTCGAGTGTGCTGGCGCTGCAAACATTCGTCGTCATTGGCGGCGTCACACGCCTGATTCCCCTCACCGGACTCACCACTCCCTTCCTCGCATACGGTGGCTCGGCGCTACTGGCCAACTGGATCACGATCGCGCTGCTGCTGCGCATCTCCGATCGTGCGCGTCGGCCGATTCCGGCTAGCCAACCACTGACCGCGATGGCTTCCGGAGGTGGAAGCAGGTGAACCGTCAGATTCGACGACTGTCGTTAGTGTTTGGGTTCTTGCTCCTGCTGATCATGGGGAATCTCTCCGTCCAGCAGGTGATTCTGGCCGACGAGACCAAAGCCCGGCAGGGCAATTCTCGAGTGTTGCTGCAGGAGTACGGCCGTCAACGAGGTCCGATTCTCGTGCAGCAATCCCAAATAGCGCAGTCCGAATCAACCGACAATGCACTGAAATACCTTCGGATCTACTCCAACGGACCCCTCTACGCTTCGGCCACCGGCTTCTACTCGGTGGTCTACGGGGCCACCGGCATCGAGAAGAGCGACAACGCGGTGCTCAACGGCACCGGTCCAGAGTTCTTCGTCGACCGGCTTCGTCAGATGTTTGGCGGCCAGGACGTCCAAGGTGGGGCGGTGTCGCTGACCCTTGACCCTGCCGCCCAGCAAGCCGCGGCCGACGCCCTCGGCAGCGCGGTGGGATCAGTCACCGCCATCGATCCGAAGACGGGCGCGATCCTGGCCATGGTGCAATCGCCCACCTTCGATCCCAACCTGCTGTCCAGCCACGACCCGCTGTCGATCACCGAGTACTACGAAGAACTGGAAGCCGACCCAGACCAACCGCTACTGAACCGGCCGCTGGTGTCCACGCAACCCCCAGGAAGCACCTTCAAACTCGTCACCAGTGCCGCCGCGCTCGAGGCTGGCTACCAGTCGAACTCACTCCTCCCGGGACCCGCAACATACACCCCACCGGGCACCAACCGAGGCATTCCCAATGCCTGGGGAGGCTCCTGCGGACCCGACGACACTGTCACCTTGGAGGAGTCTCTGGCGATTTCGTGCAACACCTCGTTCGCGTATCTGGGCAACGAACTAGGTTCCGATGCCCTCCAAATGCAGGCCGAGAAGTTCGGCTTCAACACCTCCTTCGACGTTCCGCTGGCCGCCGCCGAATCCCGCTTCCCGAGCAACCTTGATCCGGCGCAGACCGCCCAGAGTTCCATCGGCCAGTTCAACGTGGCGGCCACCACCCTGCAGATGGCAATGGTGGGGGCTGCGATCGGCAACGGTGGAGTCACCATGGTGCCGTATCTGGTGGCCGACACCCGCGCCGGCAATCTTGAGATCATCTCAACCACACAACCTCGCGAACATGCGGTCGCGATGCAGAGTCAAAACGCCACCGAGTTGCTGTCGATGATGGAAGCGGTGGTGGAGCGAGGAACCGGCACCATGGCAGCGATTCCGGGTGTGCGAGTTGGTGGCAAGACCGGTACTGCCGAGACCAGCGATGACCGGCAAGAGGTGTCGTGGTTCGTCGGCGTCGCGCCGCTGAATGACCCGCAAGTCGCGGTCGCGGTCGCAATCGAAGACAGCAAGGGAAATGCGGGTGGGCCGTTGGCTATGACGACGGCCCGCAACGTGATGGAGGCATCCCTGCGATGATCCAAACCGCGAATGTGACGGAGGAATGCTCGTGACTGACCACAGACTGCTTGGCGATCGCTACGAGATCGTTGAGGAGATCGGGCGCGGGGGGATGGCCGAGGTGGTCAAGGCGCAGGATCTGCGGCTCAGCCGGCGAGTGGCGATCAAGTTGCTGCGACCCGACCTCGCTCGCGATCCGGCATTCATCACCAGATTTCGCCGCGAGGCCCAGGCCGCGGCAGCGCTCAATCACCCCAACATTGTTGCCGTCTACGACACTGGCGAGGACACCCTTTACAACGGTGACGAAGAGGTCACGGTGCCCTACATCGTGATGGAATTCATCGACGGGGTCACGCTTCGGCAACTGGTGAGCAGCGGTCGACGGCTACTGCCAGAACGGGCCTTGGAGATCACGGCCGGCGTCTTGGCGGCACTGGACTATTCCCACCGGCACGGCATCGTGCACCGGGACATCAAACCTGCGAACGTCATGCTCACCAGGGGTGGCGAGGTCAAGGTCATGGACTTCGGCATCGCCCGGGCCATGGCTGATTCTCACTCCACGATGACCGCTGGCAACGTCGTCATGGGCACCGCTGCGTATCTGTCCCCAGAGCAAGCGCGAGGCGAAGTCGTGGACGCCCGCAGCGACCTCTACTCCACCGGCTGTTTGCTATTCGAGTTGCTCACCGACCGGCCCCCGTTCACCGGGGAATCGCCGGTATCGGTGGCCTACCAGCATGTCGGGGAAGAACCCGCCACCCCATCCAGCATCGACCCAGAGATTCCCAGCTCCGTCGACGCCATCGTCGGCAAGGCGCTGGCGAAGGATCGCGAAGACCGATACCAAACCGCCGCTGAGTTCCGGGTTGACGTCGAGCGGGCGATCGCAGGTCTCCCGGTGACCGCGGCACTCACCGCGGTGGTTCCAGGAGCCGCGGCAGCCGCCGCGGACCCAGGGCGCCACCGGGGTACTGCCAACAACCGCACCGCCGCCAGTGGCCTACGTCGAAGATGAGCCGCGGCGACGTAGCGGTTGGGTGTGGGTCGCGGTGGCCGCCGCACTCCTGCTGCTGGGAGGTGGAGTAGCGCTGGGACTTCGGCTTTTTGCTGAGGATCCTGGACCCAGCGTCACCGTGCCCAACGTGGTCGGCATGACCACGGATCAGGCAAGCGGTGAACTTCGCAACTCGGGACTGACGTTGGGCCGGGAAACGACCCAGGTATCCGATGCCCCACCGAACACGATCATCTCCCAAGATCCCGTGGCCGGGTCGCAACTGCAGCAGGGACAAGGCGTCGCGGTGGTGATCTCAGCCGGCAAGGAGAAAGTCAACGTCCCGAACCTCATCGGCTTGACCAGCGTCGCCGACGCTCGCTTGGCTTTGTCCGATTCGACGCTGAATCTCGGAGCTGTCGAGGAACGCGACAGTGACGCACCGGCTGGTTCGGTGATCGCCCAGGATCCGAGCGCGAATGAGTCGGTGGATGCCGGCTCGCGAGTCAACATCGCCGTGTCCAACGGACGGGTCCTCGTTCCAGGCGTCGTCGGCTCAAGCGAGGCACAGGCAAAGAGTGACTTGTCGAACGCCGGCTTCTCGGTCAACGTCACGACTCAGGAGTCCGGATCGGACACCCCCGGAACCGTCTTGGCACAGTCACCACTCGGCGGGACAACCGCGGTTCGCGGAACCCTGGTCACCATCACAGTGGCCAAGGCACCGACCCCAACCCCCACACCGACCCCAACCCCCACGCCAACCCCGACGCCGCCCCCGACGCCCACAGACCCGCCAAGCCCGACTACCCCGGTGGCCCCCACCACCGCTGATGCCGGATCGGCTGTCATTGATCCACCATCGGCAGCGCCGCTGCTCAATTCGACCCAGGAGCCGGCCGCGGACGAGGTAGCCGATCCCGGCGTCGAGGTGGCTGACAGTCAGCGAGGCACCACAGGGCTGAGGCCGGTTGAGGCGGTGACCGCATCGGCGTCGCCGCAGCGGACGAGCCAGTTCGCCAGCATTCGGTGACCGCCTTCGGTCAACACGGACTCTGGGTGGAACTGCACACCCTCGATGTCGAGTTCTCGGTGCCGCAAACCCATGATCACCCCGGAATCTGTGGTTGCGGTGACCTCCAGCTCGTCCGGAAGTGTCGCTGCAGCGACAGCCAGAGAGTGGTATCGGGTGGCGGTAAAGGGGCTGGGAAGACCCTCAAAGACGCCAGTTCCGTTGTGATGAACCTCCGACGTCTTGCCGTGCAGCAACTCCGGTGCACGAATCACATCACCGCCAAAGGCCTCCGCAATCGCCTGGTGACCCAGACACACGCCAAGGATCGGGACCACCGATCCCATCTGCTGAACCATCGGGATGCAGACGCCTGCCTGCGCAGGTGCCCCTGGACCAGGGCTGAGCAGCACTCCGTCGAATCGTGCCGCTTCGGCCGGGATCACCTGATCGTTGCGCACCACCGTGCATTCGGCGCCCAGTTGACCCAGATACTGCACCAGGTTAAAGACGAAGGAATCGTAATTGTCGACCACGAGGATTGAGGCGCCCACGGGCCAATCATGGCTGACCCCACGGCGTATCGACGGCGCTGGGTAGCAGGTCAGCCGGTAGAGTCAGCGTTGACACCGGCGAGGAGGCGTGATGGCAACAGATCCGGAGAACACTCCAACATCATCAAAGAAGCCTGCAGCACCCAAAGCATCAGCTTCCACACAAGCATCAAAATCGAAAGGCTCCGACGACACCGCGAAGGCTGGCAAGAAGGGCTCTTCGTCGGCAGAGAGTGCGCGACGGAAGCCAGTGCGACTGGACTCCCCCCGGTGGCTTGTCCCGGTGATGATCGCATGTTTCGTGATCGGACTGATCTGGATTGTTGCCTACTACGTGGCACCTGAGGCGCCGGTGATCAGCGCTATTGGTTGGTGGAACGTCCTGATCGGATTCGCCTTCTTCACCGTCGGGTTCTTCCTTTCCACCAAGTGGAAGTGACCTGGGTTACACCGGTGTCATTCGTCCCCAATTGTGGATAACTTGGGGAAAAGTGCGGACAACCCTCAGGTGCTGTTCACAAGAAGCTGGTGATTTGGGCGGTTCGAAGGGTCAGGACCACGAACAGCACCACAACCACGCCAACTGTGCCGACTACTTCAACCGAGCGTCGAGACTTGCCGTCGGGCAGCACCATGACTGCTGCCAGGGCCGCGCCAGTGACAAGTCCCCCTAGATGTGCCCGCCAGTCAATCCCGCTGAAAATGAAACCAATGGCAAGGTTGATGCCGATCAAGACGAGCACCATCGTGACGTCGAATCGCAACCGCCGACCAGCCACGAGTAGAGCACCCATGAGGCCAAAAATGGCCCCACTGGCACCCACCGAGAACGTCGTCGGAGCCGAAAGCCAGTAGGACGCGATAGAACCACCAAGGCCCGACAGTATGAACAGCAGCAGGAATCGGCCGTGGCCGAGGATCCGCTCCAGTGTCGGTCCCAGAACCACCAGCACATACATGTTGAAAAGGATGTGCAAGATCGAACCGTGCAGGAACATCGAGGTGAGCAGGCGGTACCACTCGTCCTGGACGCCAATCGCCAGCGGCTGCATGGCGTAGGCGCGGATCACGTCGTTGAATCCCACGATGTTCTGAATGAGGAACACCGCCACCGTGAAACCCACCAGCGTCCACGAGACGTATGGCTTGGCGTCAGCTCTGCTGGCCGCCACAGCACCCCGCGAGGATGCCACCGCGGCGGTCGCCGCAGCCACACAATTGGGGCAGTGAAAACCCACTGGGGCCGAGGTCATGCAGGAAGGGCAAATCGGAGTCCCACAGCGGGCACAGGAGATGTAGGTCTCACGATCCGGATGCCATGCACACGTTGGAGGCGAACTGGTTCCCCCGCCAGTCACATCCGTGGGACCGGAGGTCAGCTGTCCACCGTCTCAATGTCGATGGCCTCAATCACCACGTCATTCACCGGGCGGTCACCGCGCGAAGTAGCCACGCCCGCGATGGCATCGACTACGTCACGCGACTGCTGGTCGGCGACCTCACCGAAGATGGTGTGCTTCCGATTCAGCCAGGCTGTCGGGGCCACGGTGATGAAGAACTGCGAGCCGTTGGTGTTCGGGCCGGCGTTTGCCATGGCGAGCAGGTAGGGACGGTCGAAGCCCAGTTCCGGATGGAACTCGTCGGCGAACTTGTAGCCAGGTCCCCCGGTGCCGGTGCCCAGCGGGTCGCCACCTTGGATCATGAAGCCAGGGATCACCCGGTGGAAAACGACGTTGGAGTACAGCGGGCCGACGCCGGCCTTGCCCGACTTCGGGTCTTTCCACTCGCCTGTGCCATCGGCGAGGCCCACGAAGTTCTTTACCGTCTTGGGGGCATGATTCGGGAACAACTCGACCCGGATGTCTCCGAGGTTCGTGCGTAGGGTGGCGATCTGAGTGGAAGCCATGTGAATAAAGCCCTTCGATTCAGGCGTACGAGGGTGGAGGCGAAGGGACTCGAACCCTCAACCCCCGCCTTGCAAAGGCGGTGCTCTGCCAGTTGAGCTACGCCCCCCGGCCGCGAACCCGCGTTAGCGGAGGTCGGGTGCCGATGTGGCTTCAGTCCACAGGTCTTGCTCGGCCTGATTGGCCGAAACTTGCCGATAGATGACGTACCCGACACCGAGAAGGCCCACAAGGAGCAGCAATTTCTTCATGTGGGCCTAAGTGGACTTGAACCACTGACCTCTTCCTTATCAGGGAAGCGCTCTAACCGTCTGAGCTATAGGCCCGGGTAACGCCGCATTACGGCGTTCAGAGTACCTCACCCTGGGTGTTACTCCTCACTGAGGGTGACTTCGAATCCACGGGTGAACGGCACGGTCAGGTTGTACATGAAGGCGAACAACGTTGCCAGCACGGTGATCAGCACAACGTTCACCGCAGCCAACACCACAGCACCTCCGACGACTCGGCCAAAGCCGAAGAACTGCTCGATGTCGAACACAGAACTGCTGGCGCCGGCGATGCTCTCCACGGTGCTGTTCACGGACGAGAAGGTGCCCAGTGCTGTGAGCACCCCCCAAATGAGAATCATCGCCACAACCGTGACGATCGCCAGACCGATGGAGATCACAAAAGCGGTCTTCATGACTGACCACGGGTCGAGGCGGGAAACGAAGAGTCGCGCCTGAGTGGGGCCCTCGTCGTAGTACTCCTCGTCGTCTGCGAGGTCGTAATCGATTCCGACGCTGTAGTCCTCGGTCTGTTCGACGCTCACGTTGCATCTCCTTCGCTGGCGTCAGGGCCTGCCGTCGAGGGCTCGGCGCCAACATCCTGTTGGGTGACGGGTCCTTCCCCGACCTCGTCAGTCTCATCTGTGCTGGTCTCAATCTCCGCCGCCCGTGCAACTGCCACGACAACGTCGTCGCCACGGAGGTCCATCAGGGCAACACCCATGGTGTCGCGACCTGTCGCTCGCACCTCGGAGACACGCGTACGAATCACAACTCCGTTACTCGCAATCGCGAAAATCTCGTCCTCGACCTCACATACCAAGGCCCCCACGAGCTGCCCGCGCTCTTCGACGAGCCGCATCGCCCGCACGCCGTAGATGCCCCGGCCCTTGACGGTCCAGTCCTCGACCTCAGTGCGCTTGGCGTATCCGCCATCGGTGACTGTCACCAGGGCCGCACCCGAACGAACGACGTCCATGGCCAACAGCGAGTCGCCCTCCCGGAACCTCATGCCAATCACGCCCGAGGTTGCCCGACCCATAGGTCGAAGGGTGGCATCGTCGGCATGGAATCGCACCGACATGCCTTTGGTACTGACCAACAGCAGGTCGTCGGAGTCATCGGCCAAACATGCGCCGATCACTTCATCGTCGTCGCGCAGGTTGATCGCGATCAAGCCGCCTTGACGATTCGTGTCGTAGTCAGTGAGGTGGGTCTTTTTGACCATGCCGGCACGGGTGGCGAGGATCAGGTAGGACGATTCGTCGTAGTCACTGACTCGCAGCACCGTCGCGATCGTCTCGTCTGGGCTGAAGGCCAGCATGTTGGCGACGTGTTGACCCCGGGCATCGCGGCCCAACTCAGGGAGGGCATAGACCTTGGTGCGATACGCCCGCCCCTTGTTCGTGATGACAAGCAGGTAGTCGTGGGTTGATCCGACGAAGAGGTGATCGACCACATCATCTTGTCGGAGTTGCGCCCCTTTGACGCCCCTGCCACCACGTCGTTGCGAACGGTAGGAGTCCACTCCGGTGCGCTTGGCGTACCCGTCGGCGGTGATGGTGACAACCATGTCCTGCACCGGGATCAGGTCCTCATCGGTGGTGAGTCCTTCGCCGGGGATAATCCGGCTGCGGCGTTCATCACCGAACTTCGTCACGATTTCTTCGAGTTCTTCACTCACGATCGATCGCTGACGAGACTCGTTGGCGAGAATGTCGCGGAAGTCCGCAATCATCCGCTGTAACTCGTCGTACTCGTCTTGGATCTTCTGCCGCTCCAAGGCAGCAAGCCGACGCAACTGCATGTCCAGGATCGCGGTCGCCTGCAGTTCGTCGATGTCGAGCAGCAGCATGAGCCCCCGACGGGCCGACTCCACATCAGGGCTATTGCGGATCAGTTGGATCACGTCATCCAACCGGTCGAGGGCTTTGAGTAAGCCCAGCAGGATGTGTGCTCGATCTTCGGCCTTGCGCAGGCGGAATTGGGTCCGCCTGCGAATCACGTCGATCTGGTGGGTGATCCAGTGGGTAACGAAGCCATCCAGCGGCAGCGTCCTTGGAACGCCATCGACTAGAGCCAGCATGTTGGCTCCGAAGGTTTCCTGCAGTTGGGTGTGCTTGAAGAGTTGGTTCAGGACCACCCGCGGCTGGGCATCCTTCTTCAGCACGACCACGATCCGCATCCCGGTTCGGGACGAGGAATCGTCGCGGAGATCGGCGATGCCGCCGATTCGGCCGGCGTCGGCCAACTCTGCGATGCGGAGCGCAAGGTTGTCCGGGTTGACCTGATACGGCAGTTCGGTGATCACCAGGCAGGTTCGGCCGCGCGAATCCTCTTCGATATCCACCACCGCACGCATGGTGATGAGCCCGCGCCCAGTCCGGTAGGCGTCTTCCACCCCCCGTCGGCCGACAATCAACGCACCAGTCGGGAAATCCGGGGCCGGAATCCGTGCCATCAGCTCCGCTAGGAGTTCTTCCCGCGAGGCGTCCGGGTTCGACAACGCCCACTGCACGCCACCCACCACTTCCCGCATGTTGTGGGGCGGGATGTTGGTGGCCATTCCGACTGCGATTCCCGCCGACCCGTTGACGAGCAGGTTCGGAAACCTCGAAGGCAGGATCGTCGGCTCGAGGGTGCGTCCGTCGTAGTTGGGGGTGAAGTCGACCGTGTCTTCATCAATGTCCCGCACCATTTCCATGGCCAGCGGGGCCAACCGGGTCTCGGTGTAGCGCTGTGCGGCTGCGGGATCGTTACCGGGGGAACCGAAGTTTCCCTGGCCTTGGGCCAACGGGTAGCGCATCGACCATGGCTGCACGAGCCGAACCAAGGCGTCGTAGACAGCGGTATCTCCATGGGGGTGGTAGGCACCCAGGACGTCTCCGACCACGCGGGCACATTTGAAGAATCCGCGGTCCGGGCGGTAGCCGCCGTCGAACATCGCATAAAGCACTCGCCGGTGCACCGGCTTCAGTCCGTCGCGGACGTCCGGCAAGGCCCGGCCGACGATGACGCTCATCGCATAGTCGAGGTAGGACTTCTGCATCTCGGCTTGGATCTCAACCGTGCGGTTTCGATCATCGCCCACGGCAAGGTCCACCTGTGAGGTCGGCTCGTCAGTCACTGGGTGTTCGTCTCCTTTGCGGGCTCTCGTGGATTTCCGACATCACGTCAGATATCCAAGAAGCGCACGTCCTTCGCATTGCGTTGGATGAACTTGCGGCGCGAATCAACGTCTTCACCCATGAGGACGCTGAACATCTCATCGGCGGCCGCCGCGTCCTCCATGGTCACTTGCAGCAAAACGCGTCGAGTCGGGTCCATTGTGGTCTCCCACAATTCGTCTGCGTTCATCTCACCCAAGCCCTTATAGCGCTGAATGCCGTCCTCCTTCGGCATCTTCTTTCCGTTGCTGATTCCCAACTCCATCAGGGCGTCGCGCTCCCGATCGCTGTAGGCATAGTCCGGGTCAGCTTTGGTCCATTTGATCTTGTAGAGAGGTGGCTGCGCGAGATACACGTGTCCGCGATCAATGAGCGGGCGCACGTAACGGAAGATGAGCGTGAGAAGCAGCGTGCGAATGTGCTGGCCGTCGACATCGGCGTCGGCCATCAACACCAGTTTGTGGTAGCGCAGTTTGTCAATGTCGAATTCTTCCTGCACCCCGGTTCCAAGGGCGGAGATGAGGGCCTGCACCTCGTTGTTCGCCAGCACCTTGTCGAGGCGGGACTTCTCCACGTTGAGGATCTTGCCCCGGATCGGCAGGATCGCCTGGGTGCCCGGATCGCGACCGCTTCGCGCCGATCCACCTGCCGAATCACCCTCGACGATGAAGACCTCACACTCTGAGGGTTCATTGCTGGAGCAATCGATGAGTTTGCCCGGGAGGGTGGAACCACCGAGGAGTCCCTTGCGGTTGCGAGCAAGATCGCGGGCCTTTCGAGCCGCCATCCGCGCCACCGAAGCTTGCTGGGATTTCCGCGCGATCTCTTTGCCCTCGGCTGGGTTCTTGTCAAACCATTCCCCGAGATACTCATTCACCACGCGCTGCACGAAGGTCTTTGCCTCCGTGTTGCCCAGTTTGGTCTTCGTTTGACCTTCGAACTGGGGTTCGCGCAGTTTGACCGAGACGATCGCCGTAAGACCTTCCCGGATGTCCTCCCCGGACAGATTGGGGTCCTTCTCCTTGAGGACTCCCCAATCCCGCGCGTGCTTGTTGATGAGCGAGGTCAGGGCACTGCGGAATCCCTCCTCGTGGGCTCCGCCTTCGGTGGTGTTGATCGTGTTGGCGAAGGTATACACGGACTCGGCAAAGCCGTTGTTCCACTGCATCGCTACTTCGGCACTGATCCCACGCTCGTCATCCTCGGCCCCAAACTCAATGATGTTCGGGTGTGCTGCGCCTCGCGTGGTGTTGAGGTGGCGGACGAAGTCGGCAATCCCGCCCGGGTAGCAGTAGGTGACGGTTCTGGGTGCATCTGCGCCGTCCACGTCCAGGTCGACCACATCGTCCGCTTCGGGAGCAGCGACCCGATCGTCGGTGAGGGTGATGGTGAGTCCGCGGTTGAGGAAGGCCATTTCCTGGAATCGCCGAGCAAGGATGTCGAAGTCGTAGTGGATGGTTTCGAAGATGTCTGGGTCCGCCCAGAAGGTGACCATCGTGCCGGAGTCGGAGACCTCTGCACCGCGAGTGAGGTCGGCCATTGGAACTCCGTGCTGATAGGCCTGGTTCCACGTGAAACCGTCCCGTTTGATTTCCACCTCAAGTCGAGTCGATAGCGCGTTCACCACCGAGACGCCCACACCGTGCAGGCCACCGGAAACCGCGTAGCCACCACCGCCGAATTTCCCCCCGGCGTGGAGCACAGTTAGCACTACTTCGACTGCTGGTCGTTGCTCAACTGGGTGAATATCGACCGGAATACCGCGGCCATTGTCGATCACGCGCACCGAGCCGCCCTGCTGCAGCGTCACCTCGATGTGGTCCGCGTGACCCGCCAGCGCCTCGTCAACTGCGTTGTCGACCACCTCGTACACGAGATGGTGAAGCCCACGAGCACCGGTGGATCCGATATACATACCGGGCCGCTTGCGAACCGCATCCAGCCCTTCGAGGACTGTGATGTCACTGGCGTCGTAGGACACGGGGGTGGTAACTCCTCGGTGAGGTGGAAAACAAACCGCCCGACTTCTGGCGGATCCGCTGGCTCAGCAACACGGACGTCCGATTCTAACCCGTAGTGAACCCCGCTCAGACGCCCGTACACAGGCGCGCCGCTCAACCATAGGTATCGCGAGGACCCCGGCCTTTCACCCGCCACGCGCCGCGCTGCCGCGGCTGGTGGGGTCCCTGCACGTTTATGTCCGCCACCACGCCCGGACCAACCGTTGCATCGATTCGGGTTCGCAGCGTCGGCAGCAGCATGCGTAATTGAGTCGCCCAAGCCGTCGAATCCGCCCGCAACGTGAGGACGCCGTCGGTGAAAGATTCGGCGCTTACGTGGGCTGCCACCTCCGGACCTGCGATCTCTTCCCAACGGGCCATCGCGGCTGCCAATTGTGTGTTGCGCTGCCAGCCCAGGTCGGCCATCACCTGCGCCATGGCCGATTCGGCGCTCACCGGATCCCGCTGATCCGGGGCCGGCCCAGAAAACTGCGCCTCACCTGGCGACTTGCGGCGTGGCCGCCGCCAGCCTGACCTGGCCACGGGCGCGGCACTGGCCGAGGCCGTCGGCTGATTCGGGTCTGCCTGGCCGGAACTACTGGTGGGGTCGTTCCAACCACGAGTCCCGGGCGTGCCGGACGCGGGCCCTGTGAGGCGGGCGAGGAGTTCAGCGGCGAGGTCGTCGCCGCCGCTCTCGGCAGCGGGATCGTCGCGCGGATCACGGTTCACCATGAGACTTGGCTAATCCCCTCTGCGTCTCGCTGCACCGACCAGGTTTGCCCGCGCAGAACCTCGGGTACATCATCTGCCACAGCGGCCGTCACGAGCACCTGTTCCGCCTCGACCGCGACTTCCGCCAGGCGCGCACGTCGGCGACTGTCCAACTCAGCGAAGACGTCATCGAGCAGGAGGATCGGATCGCCACCGGAGTCGAATGAGTCCCGTTGCAGGTTGAAGGTTGCTAGCCGCAACGCCAACGCGATCGACCAGGATTCACCGTGCGACGCATAGCCCTTCGCCGGTAAGCCTCCCAGCGTCAGCAACACATCGTCTCGGTGCGGGCCCACCAGCGTGAGACCCCTTTCGAGTTCCGAACGGCGACGATCTTCGATGGCCTCGGCGAGCGCCCCGGAGATCGATTCGGATGTCGGGCTCTTCGACATGTCGGGGTCGGTCAACCACTGCGATTCGTAGGAGACCAGCAAATCGCCGGCTCCGGGTGCGACGGTTGCATAACCCGCTGCCAGCGGCGGTCCCAGTCGCTGCAGTAACTCCAGGCGAGCATGTGTCAGCTCGGTCCCAAGACGAATCAGATTGTCGTTCCATACCGCCAACGTGCTCTGAAAAGAGTCGTCGCGACGCCATGATCCCATCACCGACTTCAACAATGCCGACCGTTGCTTGACCACACGTTCGTAGTCAGCAATGACCCCCGCATACCGCGGCGTGAGCGCCACCAAAAGTTCATCGATGAACCTTCTGCGCACGGCTGGATCGCCCTTGACCAGAGCCAGATCCTCCGGAGCGAAGATCACGGTTCGGACGATTCCAATCGCCTCACGCGGCCGGCGCGGGGCCCCTGCGACTCGGGCCCGGTTCGCACCCTTGGCGTTGATCTCCAATTCCACCGTTTGCTCGCGGTCCCGCCAGGCGACTCTGGTTGCCACCACCGCCTGGGAATGACCGGCCCTGACGAGGGGCTGATCACGCGCCACTCGGTGCGAGGTCTGCTGGGCCACGTAGTGGACGGCCTCGACCAGATTGGTTTTCCCTTGGCCGTTGAGCCCGATGATTGACGTGACTCCCGGGGAGAGGCCGAGATCGACCGCGTCGTAACTGCGAAAGTTGTGCAGTGTCAGGCGCGAGAGATGCACGCTTCGGCTAGATCTTCACTGGCATGAGCAGATACCGATAGTCCGCGGCTGGTTCGGCCTCGAAGTCTGCTGCACCGGATATCACTGAAGGCTTGGCAGCCTCGTTGTAGCGGAGCACAACCACGGGTGCATCGAGGGCATGTAAGCCGTCAATGAGGAAGGTGGGATTGAACGCAATCGTCATTGCGCTTCCCTCCAGTTGCGCTTCCACGGACTCAACCGCCTGGGTCTCCTCGGATGCCCCCACCCGAAGCTCGATTTCGCCGTCGCTGATGTTGAGACGGACGGGCATGTTGCGCTCCGCAACAAGCGCCACTCGCTTGATCGCCTCGGACAGGTCGGACACATTGGCCCGCACGCTGGAACTGAATTCGCTGGGCAACAGGTCGCGGAACTTGGGGAACTGTCCGTCGAGCAACCGAGTTGTGAACTTGCGGTTGTCACCCATGACACCGAGGCTGCGGTCGCCTCGGTCGTCTGCTGCCAGGGCGAGGTGGACGAACTCCGAACCACCCAGCGACTTGGCCACGTCCGACAGGCCTTTGCCGGGCACGATGACCTCACGTTCGAAACCAACAACCTCCGGCGACCAGGTGAGTTCGCGGACTGCAAGGCGGTAGCGGTCAGTCGCAGCGAGGGTGAGTTCGGAACCCACGATCTCCATCCGAACGCCGGTGAACATCGGCATCGTGTCGGTTTTCGACGTTGCCACGAAGGTCTGGGCGACTGCTTGCGCAAACACCGAACCAGAGGTCTTGCCAGCCACCGGGGGTAGCTCAGGTAACGGTGGGTATTCGGATTCAGGTAGGAGCGGGAGGGTGAATCGCGTCCGACCGCAGGTGACCAAAGCTTTGCCAGCGTCGGTGGCGATGGTGACCGGAGCAGCCGGCAGGTTGCGCGCGATGTCGGCAAGCAGTTTGCCGGAAACCAGCACACGTCCGGGCTCCTCCACGACACTTGCCACCGAAGCTTCGCTGGAGACATCCATGTCGTAACTCGACAGGTCGAGCACCTCGTTGGTGGCATCCAACAGGATTCCACTCAGGGCTCCAGGCATCCGGGGCAAAGTCCGCGCGGTCCACGACACGGCGTCGGCGAGAGCGTCTCGCTCAACTCGCAACTTCACGGGTGCTCCTCACCTTCGGGCCTGGTGTTTGGGTCGTGCAGATCGTCGCTTGGTCGCGCGATGCGTGAAACACCTGTGGCCGCAATTGGGGTAATCGTGCCACTTGGGTGTGAATCACAACACACCTACCCTCTCAAGAGTGCCTGCTGTGTAGTTCTCGCCACGCTGATGTGCTGGGTCGCAGATATAGCCGAATCCGATGTTGCAGCCAATGTGGATATCTCCGACCGGTCAGCGACTGGCCGGCAGCACATTCTCTCACGCAATGGCTTGTGTGCTTACAACTTTGTCATGGGATTCGTCGTAGTAATAGGTCCGGTGGATTATGTGGATAACTGCTGTTTTCGCAGGTCAGGAGGTTGAAGGAAGCTCGGGGCGCCTGTGCACGACACACCCAAGCACTGTGGGGTTCGTTGAACTACATCGTTGTATTTCCACCGAGGTTCGACGAAAGGACACCTGACGTCCACATGCGTGTGTGGCGGTTCCCACGGAATGGTGATCTTTGTCCCCAAGTTATCCACAGCCTGTGTACTGATGGGGGGTCAGCTGAAAGGTTGATAGTTACAGGCGTGTTGTTTCTGTAGGCGAGGCACTTGGGATGTGCTCGTTTCGCCGGCTAGGGACGGGTGTCGGACTTGATCCGGCTGGTCAATTCGGAAACTTGGTTGAAGAGGGCTCGCCGTTCGGCCATCTGAGATCGAATCTTCCGCTCAGCATGCATCACGGTGGTGTGGTCCCGGCCACCGAAAGTTTGGCCGATCTTCGGCAGGGACAGTTCTGTGAGTTCACGACACAGATACATCGCGATCTGGCGGGCGTTGACCAGTGTTCGAGAGCGGGAGGTGCCCGTGAGGTCCTCGAGGGTGATCCCGAAGTAGTTCGCGGTGTGTTCCATGATCACAGCGGGCGTTATCTCTGGACCCGCATCGCCGTCCGGGAGTAGACCGTCGAGGACGACTCTGGTGACGGCGAGGTCTGCTTGCTGATGGTTGAGGCTGGCGTAGGCCTTCACTCGGATGAGGGCACCTTCGAGTTCTCGGATGTTCGAAGTGATGCGGCTGGCGATGTATTCCAGCGACTCCTCCGGTACTTCGAATGCCTCCTGCTGCCTTTTCTTGCGCAGGATGGCGATCCGAGTTTCCAAGTCAGGCGGTTGGACATCCGTGATCAGGCCCCACTCGAATCGCGAACGCATCCGATCCTCGAAGTCCGGCAACTTCTTTGGCGGCAGATCCGAGGTCACGACGATCTGCTTGTTGGCGTTGTGCAACGTGTTGAAAGTGTGGAAAAACTCTTCCTGCGTCTGCACTTTGCCGCTCAGGAACTGGATGTCGTCAACGAGCAACACATCGACATTGCGGTAGCGGGTTTGGAAAGCATCGTTACGGTCATCGCGGATGCTGTTGATGAAGTCGTTGGTGAACTCCTCGGAGGAGATGTAACGCACCCGTGCCCCCGAGTAGAGCGAGCGGTTGTAGTGGCCGATGGCATGCAGCAGGTGAGTCTTGCCAAGTCCGGAGTCGCCGTAGATGAACAGCGGGTTGTAGGCGCGTGCCGGTTGTTCGGCGACAGCTACGGCCGCCGCGTGCGCGAATCGATTTGAGCTGCCGATCACGAAGGTCTCGAAGACGTACTTCGGATTCAGGCTCTTTCCCGAATCGTCGGCGGGTTCAGCCGCTGGCGACCGGGGCCAGTACCGATTCGGTAGTGAGGCTGCTGGTGCCGGCGAGCCGGAGTCGAGAGATGCTGAGCCGTTCCCACTGCCGTCCTCCTGGTGGGCGTACGTGGAGTCGGCCAGCGCATCGATCGCGTCCTCGTCAAGCATCGGCGCGGCCTCGGCATCGACCGTGATCGCCAGTTGTACTTCATGACCGAGGGCGGTGGAGAGCGCCCGCGTGACATGGGGCTCCAGCCTGCTGGTCAGCACATCGCGAGTGAATTCGTTGGGCGCGGCCAGGATCACCAAGTCTTCAAGGACACGCACCGGCCGAGTGAGGGCCACGAAGGCGCGCTGCTGGGCTGAGATGTCGGGATCCTGCGCAAGGTTATGTAGGGCGGCATCCCAGATAGCCGAGAACTGGGCAGCGACTTGAGTCATCGAAAATCGTCTCCCGCGAAGTTGCCACCCCACTTCCAGGGGCTGTGGATAACCTGAGCAACGTAAGCCCGATGACCAGTCAGGTGCAAGACCGGGCGACGCAAAAGACCCTACCTCCGGCGTGTCGCAGCAAGTCGAGACGGGTGCGCGGGTTAACGTTCCGCCGCTGCTTCGACGTGTCGCATAGGGGGGAATCGAGCAAGCGACCCACCTGTGGCGTACCATCTTGGTGATCCACGCCCCGTGTCGGAATGAGCGTCGAATGCTGCCGTCGTTTGAGGTTGCAGTCGAAGTCATCGGCAATGGCACGAGGGGCGACTAAGAGCCACTCACCGGACGCTGAAAGTTTCGGCGTCGATGAGCACACCGGGCGCATGCCCCAGACCCGACCACGGAGTTTGCGATGTCGAAGCGTACGTATCAGCCCAACAACCGCCGTCGGCACAAGAAGCACGGCTTTCGCCTGCGCATGCGCACGCGGGCGGGGCGTTCAATTCTTTCGGCCCGCCGGCGCAAGGGCCGCTCGTCAATCTCCGTCTGACGCTCACGTGCTGCCGAAGAATCGACGGTTGCGTTCGGCGGGTGAGATAGGCGAGGTCATCAGACACGGCGCACGGGCGTCTTCGCCCACTGTGTTGGTCTACGCACAGCGGCGCATCGGGTTGACCGAGTCACGATTCGGGTTGGCTATCGGCAAGCCAGTCGGTGGTTCGGTAGTTCGCCACCGGGTGGCCCGACGGCTGCGTGCCGTCCTTTCCGAACAGTGCAGTTCGTGGGACGCTCGTGGGGTGGACGTTGTTGTCCGGGCGTTTCCCGCTGCTGCGAACGCGACGAGTGCGGACTTGCGTCGTGACCTTTCCCGATGCGGCCGCAAGCTTGATTCGATCTTTGCCTCAGCTGTGGGCTCCCCCAGCGCTGGGACACGGGCAAGGCGAGTTGGGGTCGCAAGTCAAACTGGAAGAGGGCGGACATGACGCATCTACGCCGAATTCTCGGTTGGTTGCTCAACGGTCTTTCCTGGCTGTTGATAGCCCCGATTCGGTTCTATCAACTCGCCATCAGCCCGCTCACCCCCGCGACGTGTCGCTTTCACCCCAGTTGTTCTGCTTATGCAGTCAGGGCCTTACACCGGCACGGGCCCTTCAAAGGGTTCGTGCTAGCCGGATACCGAGTTGGGCGCTGTCACCCGTGGCAACCGGGGGGGCTTGATCCGGTGCCCAGCAAAGGACGATGGCGTCCCGACATGACCGCTGATGGTCGCACGGTGATCCCGCTGCGAGACCTCAGAACCCAAAACCCGACCACCTCACAGCCCACGCGGCTCGCAGCCTGACTGACGAAAGAGGCCAAGCGTGTTCATCATCGAATGGATCGAGATCCCGGTCTCCTGGATCCTCTGGTTCTTCCACTCCCTGCTCTCCCCCATTTTCGGCCCCGGGGCGGGCATCACCTGGGTGCTCTCGATCGTGGGCCTCGTGGTGGTTATCCGGATCCTCCTGATCCCGCTCTTCGTCAAGCAGATCAAGGCGCAGCGCAATATGCAGGTGCTGCAGCCGAAGATGAAGGAGATCCAGCAGAAGTACGCCGGGGATCGCGAACGGCAATCCCAGGAAATGATGAAGCTGTACAAGGAGACTGGGACCAACCCGCTCTCCTCGTGTCTGCCCATCTTGTTGCAGGCACCGATCTTTTTCGCGCTCTTCCGGGTGCTGCAATACGGCATCGCCCAGGAGCAGGCAGTTGGTGCGCTGACGCAGGAACTGGTGACGCAGGCCCACGATGCCTCAGTCCTGGGCGTGCCGCTGTATGCCACGTTCATCAACGCGGACGAAACTCCCAGTCCAATGGCGACCCGCATCTTGACCGTCGTGCTCATCGCCCTGATGAGTGCAACGACGTTCGCCACTCAGCGTCAGTTGCTGCTGAAGAACACCGCAGCGGACAACCCGATGGCCCGTCAACTGAAGTTGATGTCGTACCTCTTCCCGCTGATCTTCGCTGTCAGTGGTGTGGCGTTCCCGATCGGTGTCCTCGTGTACTGGCTCACCACGAACCTTTGGACCATGGGTCAGCAGTTCTGGGTGATCCGAAACAATCCGATGCCAGGCACGCCTGCCCATACTGCGTACCTTGAGCGGCAAGCTGCGAAGCAGGCGCGAAAGGCGGCCAAGTCTGGCCAGGCCATTGCTACCGCGGAGACAGCAGCGGCCGTCGAACTGACTGAATCAGAGGAGTCGAAGCCGACTCCCAACCGAAACCAACCCAAACGCCAACCCCGGAAGAAGCGCTCCGGAGGCAAGGGCAACACCGGTCGAAAGAAATAGGTGACACGTGGATACTGAGCAAATTAAGAATCTTGAGCGTGAGGGTGACGTTGCAGCTGACTACATAGAGGCACTGCTCGATATCGCGGATCTGGACGGAGACATCGACATGGATGTCGATGGTTCACGTGCGGTGGTTGCCGTAGTGGGCGGTGACCTAGGCCAATTGGTGGGGGATGGCGGTCACGTCCTGGACGCACTGCAGGAGCTCACCCGGCTCGCTGTGATGCGTGAAACAGGGAATCGCTCCCGGCTCATGCTGGATGTCGACGGGTTCCGTGCACAGCGACGGGCCTATCTGACCGAACTGGGCACCGAGGCCTGTAGGAAGGCGACGGCGACTGGTGGGCCGGTCCGGTTGGAGCCGATGTCGGCGTTTGAACGAAAGGTTGTTCACGATGCAGTGGCTGCGGCTGGTTTGGTCAGCGAGTCTGAGGGCACCGAACCTGGACGTTTCGTTGTTGTGATCCCGTCCTCGGACTGATGCGTTGGTGTGCCTGGTGATGGTTTCACGTGAAACCATCACCAGGCACACCAACGTTTCACGTGAAACATCATCAAATCCACCGATGCGTACAGGAGGTGTCAAAAAATGCGCGACCTGAATGTTGACCCGATCTGGATCGGATCGATGGACGAGAAGTTGCGCACGTACCACGACATCCTTGCGACCGACGGCGTTGAGCGAGGACTGATCGGCCCGCGGGAGGTACCACGGCTATGGTCACGGCACCTCCGGAATTGTGTGGCAGTTGCCGATCCGTCGTTGGGATTAGTGCCGCTGAATTCCGCGGTGGTTGATGTCGGGGCAGGTGCCGGCCTTCCTGGCATCGTGTGGGCGATCGCGCGCCCGGATCTGAGCGTCACTTTGGTCGAACCACTCCAGCGGCGCAGCATCTTCCTACAAGAGGCCATCCGGCTGACGGGAGTTGGAGATCGTGTGGACGTTGTGACGGGCCGCTCGCAGGACATCGACCCGCTCGACGCCGAGGTGGTCACAAGTCGTGCGCTGGCTCCCCTGCCGACGGTAGTCGAATGGTCCCTGCCGCATCTCCGGGTCGGTGGACGGATGTTGGCCATCAAGGGCGGCAAAGCGGAGGCTGAACTCGAGGCGGCCCGAGCCAGTATTGCTCGATGTGGCGGTCAGGGCGGCGAAGTGATCCGAATCGGTCCAATAGGAACGGATGGGCACCCAATGGCAACTGTTGTCTCAGTTCGATCAGGACGACCTGGCGGGGTACAGCGTGGAAACTAGCGACAAGCATCAAGACACCGGCGCAGGCCAAGGACTTGGCTGGCCAACTGCGAGCGAACCACAACCCTCCGCTCCGAGCGGCCAGCCTGACTCGCACACCGCTGGCGGCGCGACCCAAGAGGAGCTTGGGCAAGAGGCGGACACCGCAGGGTTGGGCTGGCCCCTTGGCGCCGGCGGAATGAATCCGAACCCGCGGATCTCGTCATGACTCGGATCGTTGCGGTCGCTAACCAGAAGGGCGGGGTTGGGAAGACCACATCGGCGGTGAACCTGGGTGCGGCTCTGGCCGAAGCCGGTTCCCGTGTCCTCGTGCTGGACCTCGACCCTCAGGGAAACGCCTCCACCGCGCTTGGCGTAGATCACCGACTTGGGGTGGTCGGTACCTACGAAGTGCTGATCGATGGAACTCCGGTAGCGGACGCGGTCTACGCGTGTCCGGACCTTGAGGGCGTCGCAGTGATGCCGGCAACTATTGATCTAGCTGGGGCTGAGATCGAACTGGTCTCCACCGTTGCTCGTGAATACCGGCTCCAGCGGGCCTTGGAGACCTACATCGAGGCATCAGAGGATCCGCCGGATGTGGTCTTCATCGACTGTCCCCCGAGTCTGGGCCTACTCACCCTCAATGCTCTCGTTGCAGCAGGGGAGATCCTGATTCCGATCCAGTGCGAGTACTACGCACTGGAGGGTCTCGGTCAGTTACTCAAGACTGTCGAACTGGTGCGGGCCCACCTCAATCCCCAGGTTGAGGTGTCGGCGATCCTGCTCACCATGAGTGATGCCAGGACTCGACTGTCGGCGCAGGTAGCCGAAGAAGTGCGTGCCCATTTCGGAGACGCAGTACTCACCACGGCCATTCCCCGGGCAGTCAGGTTGTCGGAGGCCCCAAGCTACGGCCAAACTGCGCTTACCTACGATCCTTCATCAGTCGGCGCCGAGGCGTATCGGATGGCGGCGCGTGAGTTCATGGAACGAACGCCTGTGGATTAGTTGTGGAAAACGGTGATCAACCCTGATATGAAACCGTTATCGCCTCAGCTAGAACAGCCGTTACCTCCTGGTTATCCCCAGTCTGGCGAGCCTACTTCGCTCTTCTGTTGTCCGGCCGCATGATTAAGCCAAGGAGGAACTGATGAGTAGACCTGCACCAGGCCTGGGCCGTGGACTCGGAGCCTTGATTCCCACTGCACCTGCGCCAGAGACGGCGCAGCGCGGCGACTCACTGCTGCACCCAGAGGGATCGGAGCCGTCGTCCGACGTTGTCGTGGATATGCGCGACAGAGTGCGTCGCAACGGCAACTCCCCTGGTGATCTTGCAATGGTTCCTGGCTTGGAACTAAGGGAAGTCAAAGTCTCGAGTATCGAGCCAAATCCGCGCCAGCCACGAACAGTCTTCGATCCTGAGGCGATAGAGGAACTCGCAGCATCTGTTGCCGAAGTCGGGTTCCTCCAGCCAATAGTGGTGCGGAGATCGCCGAACGGGTACGAAGTTGTGGCCGGCGAACGACGTCTCCGTGCGGCTCAGCACGCCGGACTCACGACCATCCCGGCTTTGGTCCGCGAAACCGCGGATGACGATCTTCTTCGAGACGCCCTGTTGGAGAACCTTCATCGAGTTCAACTCAATCCCTTGGAAGAGGCAGCCGCCTACCAGCAGTTGCTCGAGGACTTCGGGTGTACACAGGACGAGCTGGCCACCCGAGTCGGCAAATCGCGACCGGCAGTCACCAACTCCATTCGGCTGCTACGGCTTCCGTCAGGAGTGCAACGCCGGGTCGCCGCTGGCGTCTTGAGCGCTGGCCATGCGCGTGCCCTTGTGGGTTTGGAGGACTCTGAACGTATTGAATCTTTGGCTACGAGAGTGGTTGCTGAAGGTATGAGTGTGAGGGCGCTGGAGGAACTCATCGCGCTCGGCCAGGACGACAATTCCGGACGAAAACGTCGACGGAGTCGCAAAAGTGTGTCGCCGCACCTGGCGGTCGAAGAGGATCTGGCGAATCGACTGGACACAAAAGTGAAGATCACCGGGACCCCCCGGCGAGGCAAGATTGCCATCGAATACGGGTCACCTGAAGACTTTGAACGGATCATGGCCGCGATCAAGGATCCTAGTACTTGGAGTGCCTAGACCGAAGTAGATTGAGCAGCGACCTGGTCCGTAAACGAGCGAAGGACACCTGGTGAATAGAGTCTGGAAGTATCTCGCAGCGATCGCAGTCGGGCTGGGTGTCGGCTTCCTACTGGCCCTTATTCTTCCGAGTCGGAGTCAGAACTAGGCGAGAAGAAACCCACGGCCGCGGCGGCGACTGCTTCAGCCAGGGTGTCGCGAAACCGCGGTTGCGACAGTCGCGCCGCGTCACGAGTGTGGGTGAGGTAACCCACCTCGACACGGACGGCTGGCATCTGTGTGGTTCGTAGCACGTCCCAGGTCTTTTGGTGGCTCCGGCAGTCCGCCAGGTCTGTTCGAGCCACAATCTCGGCGATCACCAAGTCGGCAAAACTTCGACCTAGTTCCGACTCGTTATGCGTGCTGCCAAAGTAGTAGGCGGCGACACCATGTGGACGACCCGATGGGCTGCCATCGGCATGCAGCGAAATCATGAGGTCGGCAGCCACCTCGTTGGCGATCCGGGCGCGGTCAGCTTCGGAAACGGTGTTGTGCAGGAATCGGCTTGGCGGCCTCGTGAGGAGCACCTGTGTACCGATCGCTGCGAGCCGACCTTCAACGCGGCGAGCGAGATCGTCAGCAATCACGGCTTCGCTCAGACCGTGGCCCTCCACACCTGGATCTGGACCGCCATGGCCGGGATCGAGGACGATCACTTTGTCCGCAATGCCAGTGCGATTCGAGGCATGTGCGTGCTCATCCCACAATCGCTCGGGCCGACCCCCCCGAACCGCCCGGGCCAGTCGACGCAGGGCCACCACAGTGTTCCAGCCGCACGTCCCATCCGTGGGCATGCCCACGTTCCGCTGAAACTCGCGCAAAGCTGCATCGGTCTTCGTACCGAAGATGCCGTCCACGCGGCCCAGGGTGAAACCAAGGTCGGACAACCGTCGCTGGAGGTCTTGGACATCATCCCCGGAGTGAGGATGGGCGGCCGAAAACCACAGCACACGGTCCCCTAGTGACCACCGAGCTTCCTCAAGGTGGCGAAAGGTGGTGGGCCCGATGACCCCGTCCACGCTGATTCGCCGCTCCTGCTGGAAGGCCCGGACGGCCCGGTCCGACTCCGCGTCGAAATCAAAGCCCCCGGATCCGGCGGGCAGGTATCCCAAACGCACAAGGCGGGAACGTACTTCGGCAACGATGGGACCGGTGTCTCCCAGCGCCACCCGAACATCCATCACTGGGCTGCGTGGGTACTAGTCAGGACAGGTACTCGGCAAGGTCGCGAAGCAGTGCCTGCTTGGGCTTCGCGCCGATGATTTGCTTGACCAGTGCTCCACCGGAGTAGACGTTGAGAGTGGGGATGCTGGTGATTCCTTGGCCAGCAGCGATTACCGGGCTCTCGTCGACGTTCAGCTTCGCCACGACCAGCGAGTCGTGCTCCGCTGCGATCTCTTCAAGAATCGGAGCAACTTGTTTACACGGTCCGCACCAAGCCGCCCAGAAGTCGACAAGTACCGGCTTGTCCGAGTTCAGGACCTTCTCATCGAAGTCCATGTCAGTCACTGTGATGGTGTTGGTCATGCGAAACTCCTCAGGAATGTTGGTGGTTGTTAGGTTACGGGTTACTCGTGATCGGCCAACCAGCGCTCCGCGTCCAGCGCCGCGGAACAACCCGTACCAGCAGCGGTGATTGCCTGACGGTAGGTGTGGTCGACCACGTCGCCGCAGGCGAACACGCCGGCGACGCTCGTCGCCGTCGAACCGGGTGTGGTGATGACGTACCCCTCATCGTCCACCTCAATCTGACCGGTGAAGAGTTCAGAACGGGGATCGTGGCCGATTGCGATGAAAAGCCCGGTCGCCGGCAGTGTCGTCTTTTCGCCGGTCTTTCGGTTCTCCAAAACCACGCCGGTCAGCTTCTCGTCACCGAGTATCTCGCTGACGACGGAGTCCCAGGCCACCTCGATCTTGGGATTGTCCAGGGCGCGAGCAACCATGACCTTGCTTGCCCGGAACTCGTCGCGCCGGTGCACGATGGTCACCTTTGAGGCGAACCGGGTGAGGAAGGTCGCCTCTTCCATCGCCGAGTCGCCACCCCCCACAACGATGATTTCCTGGTCTCGGAAGAAGAAGCCATCACACGTGGCACACCAGGAAACACCGTGGCCGGAGAGGCGTTTTTCGTTCTCCAGGCCAAGCTCACGATAGCCCGAACCGGTCGCGATGATGATGGACTTGGCGTGGTGTTCGTCACCGGATCCGTCGACCACTCGTTTGACCTCCCCGCTGAGGTCCACCGAGGTTACGTCGTCGACGATGAATTCGGTGCCGAATCGCTCCGCTTGGGCGCGCATGTTCATCATCAACTCGGGACCCATGATGCCCTCGGGGAATCCCGGGAAGTTTTCGACTTCGGTGGTGTTCATCAGCGCACCGCCAGCAGTCACCGCACCTTCGAACATCAGCGGCTGGAGTTGGGCTCGGGCGGCATAGACCGCGGCGGTGTAGCCAGCCGGGCCGGAGCCAATGATGATCACTTCACGGATGTCGGGGGCCATACAGATGTGCTCCTTGAATGGGGCGTTGGATACCAGTGATGCCAACGATCCTAGTGGGAGCACTATTCCTGACGGGTGACCTCTCGTGCCGCCATGTCGGCAACGTCACGATGCCGCACCTGTGGGTCCGTTTTGCTGCACCGAACTCCGACCACCACAACATCGGCGGTGCCGTCGTCGGCATCCGTGAGGTAGGCCAACACCGCGACAGGGGAGTCCTGGAATCGAGCGATGTCGAGCAGTGCAAGGTCTTGCGGGGGGAAACCGATTCCAGCCAAACACGAATCAATCCCCGCGGGAGTAGCTGCGAAAGTGGCACGCAACACCTCTGGCGACGCCACACCGGTGGCCGACTCCATCACTTGCGGGACTCGCAGCCGAACATTTTGGGCGGTGTACGTCGAACCCGAACTCACAGGCACCACCTTCACTGCATCGGCGGCGAAACTGTCAGGCGTCTGCTGTTCGGGCTGCACCACGGAACTTGCTTCCGCTGTGATGTTCCCGGGTTGGGAGCCGTCAGGCAAAGCGGAAAGTGCCAGCGCGACGCCGATCCCGGTCGCGGCCACCCCACCGGCAGCCCACCACCAGCGGCGATTGCTCGTCGCTTGGGAAGCCTCGGCGGCGCTGTCAGGGGTTACAGGGGTTCCGGGTGCACTGGCCGAAAGGTGGGTGACTTCACTGATGTTGCCACCGGTTCGCGCGCGTGATTCGTCGGCCAACGCAGACAGCACCCGTTGCGAAACATCGTCCGGGATCGACGCTTCCGGCAAACGACCGAGCAGTTGCCGCACCCATTCGTCGTCTCGATTCGCCTCGGCAGTAGCCGAACCGTCGTCGGACAAGCCAATTCGCGGGATCTCTTCATCGTTCATGGATTCTTCTCACCTCCCGGATTCGGAGTGCCCGCGCTGGTCGCTGCGGCAGATTCGCCAGGTTGGTCCGGAGCGGCCGCCGGAGGTGTGACGCTCGGCTGGGCTTGTGGGTTCCTTGGGCGGTAGTCGGCCAACTGCACCGCCAGTTTGGCTCGGCCCCGAGCACATCGGCTCTTCACAGTGCCGGACGGAATCGCAAGGATTTCGGCTGCCTGATCCACCCGGTAGCCCTGCACGTCCACGAGCACGATCGCAGCTCGTTGGTCGATCGGCAGGGTCGCCAGCGCCCGAGACAATTCGACGGCCAGTTCGGAAGCAGCAATCGCATCCCGTGGATCGGCCAGGGTTTCTGGACCGTTCTGTGGATCGGACCCGGGCAGTGGAACTGTCGGTCGCGCCCGGCGTCTGCGCATCCGATCCAGGCACGCATTCACGACCACGCGATGCAACCAGGTGGTCACAGCGGCTTCGCCGCGGTAGGACGACGCGCTGCGGAAGGCGGAAATCATGGCGTCTTGCAGCGCGTCGGACGCTTCCTCAGGATCCGATGTGGTGCGCAAGGCCACCGCCCACAGCCGGTCGCGGTGGCGCCGGAAGAGCTCGGCGAAGGCGTCCGGGTCACCGGCGACGTGGGCCGACATGAGCTCCGAGTCGGTGATGTCATTGGGCACGTGCGGCGTCCTCCGAGTGCCCATAGATCGCGGCGGATCTGATCCCGGCGCGGTAGCCGGTGTCCCAGGAGGAGTCCGATGAGAGCGGCATCTTGCTGATCCACACCAGCAGGGCCCGCGATTCGGCAACTCGGGGGATCCGAACAAACACCGACTGACCAGCGCCTTTGACGTCGGCAACAGGCAGGAAACTCTCCAATGCACCCTGTGGGTAGGGTCCAACCGCGATCGTGAAGTCGGTTGAGGTCCCCACCAACTGAAGGTCCACGGCCGTAATCTCCTGGGTTGAGCCAAGGTCGAAGATCACACCCACACCGCGTTTGCCCCCGACATCGGAAGTGAAGTAGGACTTCGTCGTCCAGGCCGTGCCGGGATCGGCGTCAACGATGTTCGACAGCAGGTGCGGGTATTCCAGGCCGTCGCCGTCCGGATCGATTGTGCTCATTCCAACGATCGGCAGGATCTGTTCGTCCGCGTTGATCGGCGGCTCAGCGGCCGGAGTAACCGAGGTGATCATGCCGTCATCTGTGTCGAGGACGACCCCGTTACCGGCAAATCCATCGTGTGAGGCCTGTGTGATTCCCACCGTGGTGATGCCCATGACCGCCGTGATGGCAGCGGCGGTCATCCCGATTCGAGCAGTCCGACTCCGGGTGTATTGCCGTCGCCTGCGAGTGGCGCCGCGGATCATCAGCGAATCCCGCACCGCGGAGAGTTCCGCCATCAGCGACCGGACCGTTGCGGTTCCGGTGGCGGCAGCGGCGAGTCCTCGGCAGACCCAATCATCGAGTTCATGAGGGACGTCGGCCACCAGACGACTCGGTGGTGGAATCCTGCCGATGGAGGTCGGCGTGGCACCGTCGCCTAAGTCATCTGGCCACGATCCGGTCAAGCACAGGTACAGCACCCCGACGAATTCTGCTGCGTCTGCGGCTCGCCAGGCCTGCTGGTCGGGTTCCCGGGAATGCATGGCGGCATCAATCTGGTATCCGCGAAGTTTCAGTTCCCCGGACCCATCGAGGTGCACCACATTCGGCTGCAGCCGGCCGTGGCTCAGTCCTGCGTCAGCAAGGGCCATCAAGCCCTGCCCAACCTCCAGCGCGATATCGACCGAAACCGCTGGGCTCAGGGGTTCCTGGGCCAGGTATTTCAGTGTCGGCAGGTCGGTCCATTCCGAGATGATCGCCAGGACCTCACCATCAGCCACAATGTCGAGCACTGGCAAGAGTGTGCGATGGTGCACGCCAGCCGCTCTGATCGCGGCCGACCGCGCAGCTGGTGCCTGGGGCGAGTTGGAGGCGATCAAACGGATGCTGACAGGTCGGTGCAGACGTTCGTCTACTCCACGCCAAATCTGCGATGTCGGCCGCACCCGGATGTCGTCGGCCAGCCGGTATCGATCCCCGAGCAAATCGCCCGCGGAATGCGGAATGGGGCCCGATGGCATAACAACAAGACTAGTCGCTGTCCCCGCCGCGGTGGCGCAGTATTGGTACCCGGGCACGGACGAGTGCGATGCCATCGTTGATCTCTTCGACTCGGAGCACCTTGCAAGCGGCTACGTAGGCAAGCACTACGGCCAGACTTCCTAGCCCGAGCACCACGATCGCCAACAGCGGATAGCCCGCGAATCCAGCGGTAATTTCCGTGCCCACGAGCCCGGAGAACCACTGCCTTAGCCCGATCGCCACGGCGAAACCGACGCCGACCGACACCAATCCCGCCAGCAACATCCGTGCCAGAGCAGCGACGGTTGGTCCGGTGTTGAGCCCACCCAAACGCCGCCTGAGCCAGGCCCAGGCCACGACGATGGCAAACCAATAGGCCACTGATTCGCCGAGAGCCAGACTGGCGACCTTCAGTCGGGTGGGGGCCAGGCCGTAGAAGAAGACCGCGAATCCCACCAGCAGAGTGCTGAAGATCACAGTGACTACGAACGGGGAGCGGGTGTCGGACAACGCGTACCAGCCGCGGATGAGCAGGTAGAACAGCCCGAAGGGCAGCAGACCAAGCGCAAATATGGACACCACCAGGCCGGTGTACGTGGCTGCGTCTCCGGCGCCGGCCCCATAGTTGAAGACCAGAGTTGTGAGCAGCGGTCCGAAGACGATGAGCAGCACCCCAGCGGGGACGATCAGGGAACCGACCAGTCGGGCGCCCGCGGAGATCTGATCGGCGACGGCTCGGTAGTCGCCGTCAGCGGCAGCATGACTCATGCGTGGGAGCAGCGCGGTGACGATGGAGATAGTGATCACGGAAGTGGGCAGCATGTAGACCAAGTAGGCCTTGTCGAAGGTTGTGAGGCCCTGGGCAACTGTTCCTTCCTCCGCTGCCAGCACGTTGGCACCGGTGGCCAGCCGGGTGGTCACCAGCAGGGCAATCTGGTTGGCGAGCACCATGGCCACCGTCCAGCCAGCTAGCTTGGCGGTCTTGCCGAGCCCGGAACCACGGAAATCGAATCTGGGGCGGTAGCTGAACGACACCCGGCGGAGCACGGGGATCAAGATGAGCGATTGCACCACCACACCGAGCGTGGTGCCGATTCCCAACCAGGTGATCTGAGTGCCGGTGATGGTGTCAACCGTGGTGTCGGTCCCGGCGAACCACAGGTACCCCAGCGCCATCGTGATCACGATGACGTTGTTGGCAACAGGGGCAAACATGGGCATTGCGAAGTGCTGTCGGGAGTTCAGCACCTGAGCCAACATGGTGTACAACCCGTAGAAGAAGATCTGCGGCAGGAAGAATCTGGCGAAGGCAACAGCCAGTTCATAGTTCTGCTGGGGGTAGTCCTCCGGGACATACAGCGAGACAAGTAAGGGCGCGCCGAGCACAGCGATCACCGAAAGCCCGATGAGGACCATCCCGGTGAGGGTGAGCAAGCGGTTGGCGTAGGCGTCCCCGCCGTCGTCGTCTTCCTTGAGGTGGCGAACCAGTTGCGGTACGAAGACAGCCCCGAGCGCGCCGCCAACGAGCAGCAGATACACGGTGTTGGGCAGTGTGTTGCCAAGCGTGTAGGCGTCGGCCAGCGCACCAAAGCCGACCGCTGCGACCACCGCGATGTCGCGTCCGACACCGGTGACACGCGAGATGATGGTGCCGATCGCCATGACTGCGGAACTCCGCAGCATGCTGGGATCGCTCTCGGCCAGACGTGCCGAATCGACCACTTCAGATTGGCCGTCGTCAGGCGGTTCACCGAAAGCTGCAGGCTCACTCACCTTCGACACGCCCTGCCTCCAGCGATTCGGAATCCGTTTCAGCCGCGACGGACCCTGCGTCCTGGGCCCCGGGGGACCTCCGTCGGTACCTGCGGATCGTACTCCATCCGGCCATCAGGATGAGGGCACCGAACGCCAGGCCCACGGCCCAGGCAGCCACCCGCGAATATGCCGAGGTGCGTAGCTCGAAATCCTCACCACGGCCGTAGGGCGACCCCTCGGGGGTCAGGAGCTGGGCAGTTACGGTCAGTGGCTCGGAACCGATGACCCGGACTGGGACCTCCAGGCTGAGGCGCTGGCCAGGCGGCACAGTGATCGGTGGGATCGGCTCAGGATCAATGCGGTACGAGGGCGTGGCCGAAAGCGTCAGACCGACGTTGACCGCCACCGCGAGGTCGTTCGAGACCGTCACCGGCACTCGTCCTTGCTCGCCGGGGAATGACACCGGCCCGGCGCTGCTGATGGTGACTTTGTCCCGTTCGGCCGAGATCTGTTCAGATGTGCGGCTCAACTGCAGGGCCCCAAGGGCGGCGTCGTTGCGCCAGGCGGCCGAGGAGCTCCGTAGCAGGGACTCCCGGAATGGGCTCAGGACGTCGCCCGGAGCGATGGCGATATCCCCGATTTCGGCCAGCGCGGCGCCTGCATTCGCCACCTGGGTCATGTGTGATCCAGAGAGTCGAGCCGCCTGCGCGAGCGGACCGAAAGGCAGAAGTTCAGCTTCCACCGTCGGCGGGTCGGTTGCGTCGAGGATGTCGCGCAACTGCACGAATTCGGCGTACTCGCCACCCTTGAGGCCAGTGAGCAGCACGTCCAACTGACGTTCTGGAGCCTGCCAGCGAGTGGTGGGTGGCAGCACAATCAGGGTGGGGCCATCCTGAGCTTGTGCCTTCAGCCCGACCAGTGCCATGAAAAGCTGGCGCCACTGCAGGGCGTTCTCGGGTCGGTCGGCGAGGAGTCGCAGGGCCAGAGCCAGATCCGCGTCGCCCACGATCCCGGTCAACGTTCCGCTGTCCGTGCCGAGGGTGACGAGCGAATTGCCAGCCGGCGAGACTCCTTCGGCGGCCAAGGCGACGTTGCGCACCCCAGCCACCCGAAGGGCATCCAGGGTGGCTTGATCGAGGCGGCCGTCGGGGGGCCAACTGAAGCCGCCGCTGACTCCGCGGCCCAGTTGCGTCGTGAGCAGTTCCGGAGCCGTGGTCGTGGCGAGTATCAGGTCGGTGAGCTGACCGGCCGACACCTCCGCCGGGGAATCCGGATCCGCGTAGGCCATGGCGGTCACGTCGGCGCGGGCGGCGGAGGAAACGGCGCTCTGAAGTTGCTCAAGCCAGGCTGTGGCGGCGGGGTCCCCGGGAAGTTCGACAGGGTTAGACGAGGCGTCAAGCTGACGATGTGGGCGGGCCAGCAGCTCGGCGCTCTGAACCGTTTGCGGATCGATCACCCAACTCACCGATTCGGTGAATCGGGCGCCCACCGTCAGAAGTTCCCGAAGCCTGCCGCCGCGATCAATCTCGGATGCCGGTGCATCGGAAATGAACACGTCTTCGCTGTCCCGGGCGGGTAGACCGACGATCGGCCAGAGGAAAGCAATCCGGGCTGGATTTGCCAGGGCACCGGGAGGGAACCAAGGCAGTAGCAGGGATGCCCGCCCGAGGATGTCGGCTTGGCCATCCACCGACTCGATACCGATCGGATACACACCAGCCGCAAGCGTCGGCAGTTCCGTGAATGGGACGGTCAGCGTGAAGGTGGACTCTTCACCGGGAGCCAGGGAAACGAATCCGGGTTGCTGATCGGCCAAAACGCCAGTGACCGGGGGTTCTTCGGTGGCCTGCACGAAGGCATCGGACGGCGCGGCCAGCGGTTCGGTGCCCACCACCATGCGCACGCCCACGTCGCGTAGCGCGACCGTCGACGCATTCCGGAGCACCCCGGATACCTCCAAGGTGTCATCTGGCTGGGGTGACGCGGGCAGCAGCGTGCGGATTTCCACATCGACCAAACCCGTCAGATCTGCTGCCGCCGCGGGGGAGAGGCCACCGACCAGCGGCGTCAAGGCGCTTGCGATCAGTAGGACAACCAGGGCGCCGATCCGCGTGATCACCGCAGTTCCGCGAGCAGCCTTGGGACTTTCTCCATCAGGCGCCTTTCATCGGCGTAGGTCAGTCTGGCTGCGACATCACCCACGGCCACCCAGGCAACATCGGCAACCTCGACATCGTCGGTGTTCACTTGACCGCCGGTGCGTTCCAGAATGAAGTGGTGCACGGTCTTGTGGATTCGCTTGCCATCCGCCACAAAGGTGAAGTCAATGGAACCCAGTTCGCCGAGCACCCGTCCGGTGATGCCGGTCTCTTCCCAGATCTCCCGAGCAGCAGTCTGTTCGCGGGTCTCGCCTGGCTCGATGTGGCCCTTCGGCAACGACCACACCATCCGGCCACGCCGGTCGTAGCGGCCGATGATGACGGTGGAGATGGGGTCGCGATTGAAGTCGATCACCAGACCGCCGGCGCTCGTCTCCTCTACGGCCGGGGGATGGCGTCGCCCTGACCGTGATCCAGACATGCCCGCCAGTCTAACTGCGCGGGAGGGTTCGTGCCGACGTTGTCGCAGCCGCGTTCGGCTGTGCCGCGCTGCTCGGTAGGCTCCCCACTGTGACATCGGCATCCTCAGCCAGCCTTGAGGCGGTAGCCCGGGTACGTCCGGCGCTCGCACCGGCGGTCGGACAGATCTCGCAGATCATGGACGCATTTGCGAACGCAGGATGGGAACTGGCGTTGGTGGGTGGCAGCGTGCGGGACGCGGCCATGGGACGCACTGACAGCGACCTTGACCTCACCACCAACGCCTCGCCGGAGCACATCCTCCGCCTGGTCAAGCCCCACGCCGATGCGGTGTGGGACACCGGTATCCGCTTCGGGACCATCGGCATGAAGCTCGGTGGCTACCAGGTCGAGATCACGACCTACCGGGCCGAGGCCTACGATCCGGACTCCCGCAAACCTCGAGTGGTGTTTGGAACGGACCTCACTGAAGACCTGGCTCGCCGGGACTTCACTGTCAACGCCATGGCCGTGCGGCTCCCCACCGGAGCGTTCGTCGACCCCCACGGTGGAATGATCGACCTGGTCGACGGTGTGATTCGTACGCCGGCGGAACCACAGGACTCATTCGGGGATGATCCGCTGCGCATGATGCGGGCAGCCCGATTCGTCTCCCAGCTCGGATTTCGGATCGCCCCAGATACCTATCAGGCGATGGTCGAGATGGCCGACCGCATCGAAATTGTGTCAGCGGAGCGGGTTCGCGATGAGTTGGTGAAACTGATGCTCGGGCGGTATCCGGCTGCGGGGATTCGGGTCTTGACCGACACAGGTCTGGCCGCCATCGTGCTTCCGGAAGTGCCGGCGCTGTCGCTGGAGATCGATGAGCACCGGCGCCACAAGGATGTCTACGAGCATTCACTGACGGTGTTGGATCAGGCCGTTGCCCTTGAGACCGCGCACGAACCGCAATCGGATCCTGACTTCGTGCTCCGGTTCGCCGCGCTCATGCACGACATCGGCAAACCCAAGACGCGCCGCTTCACGGCCGACGGGGTGTCATTTCACCACCACGAGGTGGTGGGAGCAAAGATGACCCGCAAGCGGATGAAGGCGCTGCGATTCCCCAACGATGTGACCAACGACGTGTCGAAACTCGTTGAGCTCCACTTGCGTTTCCACGGCTATGGATCCGGGGAGTGGACTGATTCGGCCGTCCGCCGCTACGTGCGCGACGCAGGACCACTGCTCACCCGGCTGCACAAACTCACGCGGGCGGACAGCACCACGCGCAACCGACGCAAAGCAGCCGCCCTGCAATCCACCTACGACGACCTTGAGGACCGGATCGCACGATTGGCTGCCGATGAGGAATTGAACGCGATTCGTCCGGAGCTCGATGGTGCCGCGATCATGTCTGTGCTGGAAATCCCGCCCGGTCCAACGGTGGGTGCTGCCTACCGTCACCTGCTGGAGTATCGACTCGAGCAGGGTGCGGTTGGCGCCGAGGCGGCCGAGGCGGAGTTGCGTCGCTGGTGGTCGACTCAGAACGAGCAGTAGGGCTGCTTAGTCCGAGGCCGGTTCCGGCGCCGCCGGCGCGGCGGACGATTCTGGTGCAGCCCCGCGCAGCCACGTCACAACAGCTGCCAACCCCAGCGCAATCGCGGCGATCCACAACACCGCCGAGGCGGTGGTCGGGTTGAAGAGGAACAGGCTGCCGGTGGCGAGCGAAGCAATGCCGATGAACGCCGCGCGCCAGTGTTGGTCGAGGAACTGCCCAGCGGCACTCAGTGGGCCGTTTCGTAGCGACCAGCCCGCCTGGGTGAGCCCTCCGCTGATCGCACTGCGCAGGCTGGTGGCTGGCCGACTGCGACCGCCGAACCAGCCCAATAGCGCCACAATCACCCCAGCTGTGAACCACGCCCATACCGCTACGGTGAGGTAGCGGGTGAGCGTCACCCAGAAGATGTCCAGCAGTGCTTGAGCCTGGGCGCTAGGGGAAACGGATGCCAGGAGCGACTTGGCGATCCCCAGGCCCAGGCCCAGTGCGCCAATCCCGATCGCGAGCCCAAGGCCGACGCCCATCACCAATCGGGCGCGTCGGGTGCTCAGCGCGACACCGGCGAGCACCATCACAGCGAGTGCCGGAATGAGGAAGCGGGCGACGGGGATGGTGATGTCGTAGATGAGGCGGGCCTCCCGCAATTGCGAGTCCTCCAGCAACACGATTTTCTGTTCGGCGGCTTCCGGTAGGGGTTTGCCTTCGAGTGCGGTGAGCCCGCGCTCGACTAGCTCTGCCTGTACCGCCTCGGCGATCGGGCTGGTGTCGAGCACCAACTGATCCCCCTCGAGTTGGAGGGCACCGCCGTCCTTGTCGCCGGAGAGCGCACGAATCAGGCCCTCCTGCAGTTTGGTGTTGGCCACCACCCAGAACTCTTCGAAACGTTCGGAATTCACGATTCGCGTGGCTACCTGACTCACTAGGCTCTCGATCGCCCCGGAGATGGCCGGAACGAGTTTCGCAGCCGCCGCAGGTGGCAGCGCTGAGAGTGCTTCGTTGACCACCTCGTTCTCGTCGATGGTGGCCATGAGGGTGTCGGTGGTTTGGGTCACGATGGCCTCTTTGACGGCCTGTTCCTCGACCAGTGGCGCCACGGTTGCCACATAGCGTTCAGTGTCGGTGAGGGTGCGTTGACCCCAAAACGCCACGAGGGCCAGTGGCATCAAGATGGAAGCGATGACGATCAATGCCCAGGCGGCTGCACCCCTGGCTTTGCCACCGCTGGCTGGGCCGTCGGTCGTCTCCTTGGGTGAATCGCTCGGGTTGTCCTGTGCGGTCATGTGGTGGGACTTCCTGTCTGGGCCGGGGAAACGCTAATGCGGTGAACATGGATGCGTCGTCCCGACAATAGGAACATGAGGGCCGACAGCATGAGCAGGCAGCCCGTAGCCCAGGACAGCGGGATTGAGACTCCATCAGCCGGGACCAGGAAGCCAGCTACGGCGATCCCGGTGAGCAACGAGACATTGATCCCGACGTCAAGCAGCGAGAACACCCGCCCGCGGATCTGATCGGTGATGCTGAACGCCACCACAGTGTCGGTATCGATCTTCACCGATTGACCTGCGAACCCGAGCAGCGAGGCACCGATGATGAATCCGATGGCGGTGACGCTTAGGAGCCCCGGGGTGGCGACCAGCGCGGCAAGCACGACGGTGCTCGCCGACCACCACCCGGGCGACCAGCGGCGAACCACAGGTGGGGTGACGACCGCACCGAGCAGCGCTCCAGCGCCAGCGCCGGCGATCGCTAGACCAAACAATCCGAGGGCACCGGCGTTGTTGTCCGGGCTGAGGACGTTCTTGGAGGCCACGATGGCGAGCAGCAGCGCCACCCCGTAGGCCATCCGGTGCAACATCACTCCCCAGAACGACCACCAGGCCTGCTTGGCTTGCCACAGGGTATGCGCCCCGAATCGCAACTGGCGCAGCACCTCGCGCACCGTCTCGTGCCGTATGTGGTCCCCATGGGGCCCGAGCAGGCTGACTGGGAGGCGCAGACTCAGCGCGGCTGTGATCACCAGGCCGACTGCCGCCAGGGCCAGCAGGAACGCGGTGGTTTCGCGGGTGGCGCCGAGGATTGATCCGAGGGAAAGCGACAGTGCGGCGCCGATCGCGGCGCCTGTGGTACCCGAGACCGGTGCCACCGCGTTGGCTGAGATCAGCCTTTCGGGCGGCACGGTGTTCGGGATCGATGTCGCCAGCGCGGTGAGGATGAGTCGGTTCGTGCCCAGCACGAAGAGCACGACCAGCCCGAGCAGCAACGTCGGAGCTTCAGCGAGAGTGATGGCGATCAGCGCACCGACCATCCCGGCGCGGGCAAGATTCGCGAATAGCAGCACTTGGCGCCGCCGCCAACGATCGAGAAACACCCCCATGAAAGGTCCGATGAGGGAGTAGGGGAGCAGCAGTACGGCAAAGGCCGCCACGACGCCGGCTGCGCTGTCCTGACTCTCGGGACTGAACAGTACGAAGCCTGCCAGCGCCGATTGGATGATTCCATCCTGGAACTGACCCACCACACGCACGGCTAGCAGCCGTCGGAACATCCGCTCCGACAGCAGCCCTCGCAGTTGCACCCGCGCCACACGGCCACGCTAGTGGCAGTGGACCCGAGTTGCCTTGGCCGACGCACGCACTGATGCCCCGACCCGAAGGTCGGGGCATCAGTGAGGGACGTGCGGAGCTCGACGAGGAGTCGAGACGGACCTGCGTCGGGCGGTGTGCGGCGACTTAGCGCTCGACCTCGCCGGAAATGAATCCCTCAACGGCCGTCTGCGCCTGGTCGTCGGTGTACTGCACCGGCGGCGACTTCATGAAGTAGGACGACGCCGAGAGGATCGGTCCGCCGATGCCTCGGTCCTTGGCAATTTTCGCCGCGCGGATCGCGTCGATGATGATGCCCGCAGAGTTGGGGGAGTCCCACACCTCGAGCTTGTATTCCAGACTCAGCGGCACATCGCCGAAGGCGCGGCCTTCAAGCCGGACAAAGGCCCACTTGCGGTCGTCCAACCAGGCGACGTAGTCGCTGGGGCCGATGTGCACGTTGCGGTCGGAGAGTTCTTCTCGCAACTGGGAGGTCACGGATTGGGTTTTGGAAATCTTCTTGGACTGCAACCGCTCGCGCTCGAGCATGTTCATGAAGTCCATGTTGCCGCCGACGTTGAGCTGGTAGGTGCGGTCGACGGTGACCCCGCGGTCTTCGAACAGCTTCGCCAACACCCGGTGGGTGATGGTGGCGCCGACTTGGCTCTTGATGTCGTCGCCAACAATCGGGACGCCAGCGTCGGTGAACTTCTTGGCCCACTCGGGGTTGCTGGCGATGAACACCGGCAGCGCGTTCACGAATGCGACACCAGCGTCGAGGGCGCACTGCGCGTAGTACTTCGCGGCAGCCTCGGAGCCGACTGGCAGGTAGCAGACGAGGACATCGGCTTGGGTCTCCTGCAAGGTCGCCACGATGTCTACCGGCGTCGCGTCCGATTCGATGATCGTCTCGCGGTAGTACTTGCCGAGGCCGTCGAGGGTGTGACCTCGCTGCACGGTGATGCCGGTCGGCGGTACGTCGCAGATCTTGATGGTGTTGTTCTCGGATGCGCCGATGGCGTGGGCGAGGTCCTGCCCAACCTTCTTGGCATCGACGTCGAACGCCGCCACCCATTCGATGTCTGACACGTGATACGGGCCAAACTGCACATGCATTAGGCCCGGCACATGCGTGTCAGGTTGGGCGTCCTTGTAGTACTCAACGCCCTGGACTAGTGACGAGGCACAGTTGCCAACGCCGACGATGGCCACCCTTAGGGATCCCATCAGTTACCTTCCTTCAGAGTCGACCGAACGGCGCTTGCCGCCGGATTCTTCGTGAGCGATGAGCTCGGAGAGCCACCGCACTTCCCTTTCCACTCCCTCAAGGCCGTGTTGTTGCAGGGCCAGGGTGTAGTCATCAATTCGCTCGCGCGTTCGGGAAAGCCCGCCCCGCAGGGCTGCCCGCCGCTCCTCGAGCCGGCTGCGGCGACCTTGCAGGATTCGCAGGCGCGCGTCAGCAGTGGTGCGAGAGAAAAAAGTCATGTGAACGTTGAAGCGTTCGTCTTCCCAGGCCTCTGGACCGGATTCGTCAAGCAGCGCTTGGAAGTGCTCTTTGCCGTCGGCGGTGAGTTTGTAGACGATCCGGGCACGACGCCCGGATAGCGCCGGGGCACCAGCGTCAGCGGGGCCGTCCTCAGCGATCCAACCCTTCGCCAACATGCCTTTGAGAGTCGGGTAGAGCGAACCGTAGGAAATCGCATGAAAGGTGCCGAGCATCGAGTTCAGTTGCTTGCGCAACTCGTAGCCGTGTTTGGAGCCCTCGCCGAGCAATCCGAGGATGGCCAACTCGAGGACGTCGCCGCGTCGAGCCATGTGCCACCTCCTAGATGATTGGTGCGGTTGGAGTCGAATGTCGTGGTGCTGTTGTGTCGTGGTGCTGGGGGCCGGTGATGCCTGACTAATGTGAGCGTTCCGATATATCGAAACGATATGTCATAACGATACCCCTAGGCGAACCTCAGGTAAACACTCAAAACTCCGCCGCAGATGTGTGTCGTGCCACACCGGCGTAACCTCGTGCCATGGCAGTCCCGCGCTCCACCACGCCACGAGGGTCTCGCTTGGGGCCCGGCACCTCGCCGCCACCTGCCAAGCGGCGAGACCCCACCGAGACCGAAGAGGTGGCGGATCCGCGGATGCCGCGAGACGTTGTGGATCACTCGCTACAGCGACGTCGTCATTTGAGCGCCGCATTGTTGGCCGCGACCGGATCATCCGATGCGCTGGATCCACATCCGGATCTGCTGCGGGCCGCCCGCCACCACGGTGAGCCGACCGCCGCATCCTGCCCTTGGTGTTCCAGCGACGCCCTTGTGTTGTTGCGGTACGTCTACTCCGATGAGTTGGGGCCCTTTAGCGGGCGGATCAAAACCGTTCGGGACCTCGACGAGCTCGCCACCCAGTTCGGTTTTCTGGATGTATATGTGGTGGAGGTCTGCCCGGACTGTCACTGGAATCACTTGCTGCAGAACTACACCATTGGAGATGGCCAGCCCCGGCGCCCGCTGCGCCGGCCGGCAGATCTGCTCGACTAGGTGGACGAGGCACCCGCCCACTCGAAGTGGTGGAGGTCACGGAGCGTAATTCTGGCCGTCAAGCCCTGTCTTAGGCCACACTGGTCGTGACGAAGTGAACCTGATCAAGGTTCGCGCCCGGCGTATGGAGCGCTGCGTCGTGGGGGACAACAGTTGAAGAGCCCGTTCGGGTATGGGTGCGCCCTGCGCCGAAAGCTGACCCTGACGCAATCGGAAGTGGATACATGAGTAGCGAAGACGACGAAACCCAGAAGATCGAAGTGACCAAGGAAGCCGAGCCACAGCGCAGTCGGCGTCGGTTCATCGACTACCCCCGCAGTGCCCGCACCGGCTGGCGCCGGTGGGTGCCCTCGTGGCGCCTAGTGCTGGGTTCCATGGTCACGCTGGGAGTGCTCGGTGTCGCAGCGCTGGCCTTGGCGGTGGTGGTCACCCCGGTGCCCAAGCCGAATGACATTGCACTGGCCCAAGCCACCACGTTCTATTGGAACGATGGCACCACCGTGCTGGGCCAGACTGGTGAAGCAAACCGGACCAGCGTCGACCTCGACGCAGTGCCGGAGGCCGTGCAAGGTGCGGTGATCGCGGCCGAAGACCGCGACTTCTACGACCACTCGGGCTTCTCGCCGGTGGGCATCACGCGGGCCGCCTGGAACAACATCCGTTCCGAGGGCGGCACTCAGGGTGGATCGACCATCACCCAGCAGTACGCCAAGAACGCCTTCCTCACCCAGGACCAGACGATCACCCGAAAGGTGAGGGAACTGGTGCTGGCCATGAAACTCGAGGCCACAGTCAGCAAGGACACCATCCTGATCGACTACCTCAATACGGTGTTCTACGGACGCAACGCCTACGGCATCGAGGCGGCTGCCCAGGCCTACTTCGACAAGCCGTCGAGCGAATTGACGGCCAGCGAGGGAGCCATGCTGGCAGCTTTGCTGCAGGCCCCGAACGCGTTGGCGCCAGAAACGAACCCCGAGGGTCTGCGCGAGCGCTGGAACTACGTACTCGATGGCATGGTCGGGGAAGGCTTCCTGACCCAGGCCGAACGCGACGCAATCACGTTCCCCGAGGTCATCGAATACACCCCCCAGATCTACACCGCTGGGCCCGACGGCTACCTATTCCAGGCGGCCCAGGACCAGTTGCTCGAGTTGGGCTATTCGACTGACGACATGAACTTCGCCGGCCTGCGGGTGGTCACCACCTTCGACCGGGCGATGCAGGATGCCGCGGTCGCGGCGGTCGACGAGTTCGATCCGAGTGATGAGGTCGATGGCCTGCGCATCGGCATGGCTTCAATGGTGCCGCAGACCGGCGAAGTTGTGGCGCTCTATGGCGGTCCGGACTACCAGGAGAACCAGTTCAACAACGCCACCCAAGCGCGGGGACAGGCTGGATCCACATTCAAGGCCTTCGGTTTGGCGGCTGGTCTGGACAACGGCATCACGCTCAACACGAGCTACAGCGGTGCTTCGCCGCTCACGATCGGTGACTACCAGGTGGAGAACTACGGAAACGCCAGCTACGGCGACGTCTCCATGCTGTATTCCACGGTCAACTCGCTCAATACCCCGTTCGTGCAGATGAACCAGGAAATCGGCGCCGACCAGACCGAAGATGCCCTGATCGCGGCGGGCATTCCGGCGGACACCCCCGGACTCAGCGACGAGTTGAACAACGTTCTGGGCAGCGCCTCGCCCACACCGATGGAACAGGCGAACGCCTTCGCTACCCTCGCCGCACGCGGCGAACGGGTCGAGCCCACCATGATCAAAGAGGTCCGCCGTGCCTCCGGCCAGGAGTTGTACAACCACGAGACAGAGCTGGAGCGCAGCTTTGACGCGGACATAGTCGACCAGGTGACATACGCCCTGCAGCGAGTTGTGACCTCCGGTACCGGCACCGCAGCCCTTTCGGCGAACCGGCCGGTGGCGGGCAAGACGGGTACGTCGGATGACTACCTCTCGGCCTGGTTCGGCGGCTACGCGCCCAACCTTTCCGCGGCGGTGATGGTGGTGCGCAACGACGAGGCAGGAAACGAAATCTCCCTGCTCGATGAGGGAGGCCTGACCGAAGGGACCGGTGGTGCCCTGCCGGCGCAGATTTTCGGCGCCTACATCAACCAAGCCATGGTGGACATGCCGGTTGAGTATTTCCAGGAGCCCGCAACACCGGTCGAACCCACTCCCAGCGCGCCGGCCAGCACCGAACAGTCGGCCCCGCCGAGTGAGTCCACAACCCCCAGTGAGGAGCCCACCTCGGCCGAGCCGACACCGACTCCGACGCCCACCGAGCCAACTCCGACCCCGACTGAACCCACACCGACTCCGACGCCAACTGCGCCGACGCCAACGCCGGTGCCGACTGAACCCACTCCGGCGCCGACCGAGCCGGCCCCGGTCGTTCCGCCCGCGGGCGAGGCTTCCCCGAGTGCGTTGCTTGAGCAGCAGTCCGCGGCGAGCCCGGCAGCCCAGTTCTCCGACCCTGCGGTTCCCGTCGGTGAACTCGGTGCCGGCTTCGTGCTGGTGGCCGGTTTCACTAGGGCATTGACGAAGCGTGGCGTGGGCCGGATTGGCGGCGAGTGACCAGGGGTGAGTCGGCGGCCCGATTCAGGACGCCACCGCCTGGATCATCGCCTGATCCGTCATCAGAGATGTACTTGTCGGTGTTCCGCACCGGATCGCGGTCGGGTCGCAGGGTGTTGCGGATGAGTACACCTGCGAACCACACCGTAAGGCCGATGTGGATCCAGATGGCCAACGCGTACCAGCCCTGTGGCAATCCTCGATTCGGCTCCTCCAGCCCGGCCAGGTATAGCCAGATGGCGGCGTAGTAGATGAGTTCACCGGCCTGCCAGGCCGCGAGGTAGCGCACCCGCGGAAGCGAAAGCACTGCCAGCGGCACCAGCCACATCATGTATTGCGGCGAATAGACCTTGTTCGTGAGCAGGAAGGCAGCCAGCACCAAAAACAGCATGGGCGCCAACCGTGGGCGCACCGGTGCCCACCAGATCAGCCCCGCGATCGCGAGGCACAGCAGCGCGAAGGTGCCGGTGCCCACCAGATTGATCGCATCCGGCGGGATGTTGAAGCCGGCGATCGACAGCGCCAGCCAGGGTGAACCGAAGTCCTGGCCGCGATCCGAACTGAAGGTGTAGAACGTCGCCCAACCGTCGAAGTTCACCAACATCACCGGCACATTCGCCACCAGCCACGCGAGTACGACCCCCGCAAACATCCGGCCGAACGCCTTGAGTTGGCCCGCTCGGAGGCAAAGCACTACCAAAGGTCCCAGCAGGATCACCGGGTAGAACTTCGCAGCAATGGCCAGCCCCAGCACCACGCCGGACCAAAAAACCACCTTGCGCGACCACAAGAGCAACGAAAGCGCGACCAGCGCGACTGGCAGCATGTCCCAGTTGATCGCCGCGGGCAGCAAAAGGGCTGGCGAGGCGGCCACCAGGATCGCGTCGGTGGGCCGTTGCGGGTTGGTCAGCCCGGTGGCCACCACCGTCAGGATGAGCAGGCCGGCGATCAGGACCAGATTCGCGGCGTAGAACCCGATCGGGCCGCCCCCGAACAGCGGAGTCAGCCAAGCGGCGATTTGGGCCATCAGGCCCGTGAGAACCGGATATTCGAAGACCTCTTGACCGGCAGCAGTGTCCAGATAGGGCAGGTAGCCATCGGCGAAGCCACGCAAACTGAACAGCACTGGAATGTCCGAGTAGCACATGTGGGTGTAGCGACTACTGCCGGCGAAGCCGTCAGCCACGCACGGCAGGCGTAGCCCAACAGCGATCGCGTATCCGGCGGTCGCCACCACAATGGCCACCCGAATCGGAGTCCAGAACGACATCCCCAGCAGGGCTCGGGTGCCCACCTGGCCGCCGATCAGTTGGGACGCGGCAGCGACGTCTGGGTCTTCCCAGGTCGGCACTGCGATCCGCGGTCGCGGGGGGTCCGGCTGAGTCGTTGGTTGTGGTGTGGGGGTGCTGCTGGGATCGGACATCTGCGGCTCAGTCCAGTCCCACGATTCGGTCGTAGCGGGCGACGTCGGGGTGCACCGCGCAGAGCCATTCGTCGCCGACCGCTGGCGTGCGGTAGCCGGCGGCCAACGCTTCGGAGACGTCCTCGGCACTCAGCCACACCAGGGAAGTTCCAGCTCCCGGCGGTTCGGCGAATCGGCGACGCTTACCGGCCCACTCGAACGGGGATCGAAGCCTGCCGATGGTTTCCATGGCGTGGCCGGCAGCGGCAGTTGCCCGCTGCCGAAGTGTCGTCGTGCTGCTGGCCGGCAGGACGCTCACCCCATGGGAGGTACCGCCCCGCAGAGTGACGATGTAGCCATCTTTCGGGGTCCGGCGTTGCCGATCGCCCACGTCCCGGCCGCGCTCCACTCGGTGCACGGCCAGCACCGTGCCGTAGGCCTGGAGCGCGTCTGCTTGCGCCAGCCACAACTCCGAACCGCGCAAGATCTGCAGCGGCACCACTTCCAGCGCCTCGGCCAATTCCACTACCTCAGCGTCATCCAGTCGATTGATCCACATGGTTGTGGCGCTTTCATGCAGGTCGATGCCGGATTGCTCGACGGCGGCCAAGGCGCGGATCCACAACACCGTCCAACCCCAGGTTTCGCGCACTCGATTGGTCGCTTTCGCACTGAGCGCGTCGCCCCGGGAGTCCCCAATCGTGGTGACTTGCGGGCTTCGGGGCTGTTTGGCCGGCAGGTTCAGCGAGGCTCCACGAATATCGATCCGTCCGTCTCGCAGTGCGGTTCGGATCGTGTCATCGGCCAGGAGCGCGTCGAGGTCGGGTTCTTGCAGTCCGATGCAGTGCCGTGAGGTGAGGCCCTGCAGCACCACCGGTACGCAGCTGGTGGCCTGGCTGGCGAGTCGGTGCAAGGCGTCGGTGTTGGCAATCGTGCGAATCACCCTCGGCACCAGGGAATCGTCGAGTTGGCCCCAGACGTCTTCGCTGTGCGAATGCCGCGGATCCCACGGATCGGTCACCAGGATTTCGCCGTCGAAGTGCGGCATCGCTGCGAGCGCGTCGTCGGCAGTAGTGACTGCGAGGGTCGATGCCCCCAGCGCTGCGGCTTCTCGGGCCAGCATTTCCCTGGACAGGCCCCAGGCGTGACTTTCGATACTCGGGATGAGGCCCACGTGTGGGTTTCCGCGCTGATCCGAGCGGGTGAGTGCTTGGTAGTCCGCCTTGATGCGACTGCGCCACGTTTCGGCGTCGACGTTCAGGCTGAAGCTCACGCTGATCAGATTAGGCAGACCGGGGGTCGGAGCCGTGGAGCGACCTGCCGCGCACCAACTCGATGTCCTCGATGACCCCGGGGTAGGGCGTTTCACAGATCACCGCGTCGGGGTTGGCTGCTGTGATGGTGTCCAGCAGTCGCTCGACACCAATCGTGCCCGCACCGAAGTTGGCGTGTCGGTCGCGGCCGGAGTTCGCCTCGCCTAGGGAATCGTTGGCGTGAACCAAATCGATCCGGCCGGTGATGGACCGAACACGGGCAACGTCATCAGGCAGTGCCATCCCGCCGGCCCAGGCGTGGCAGGTGTCGAAGCAGAACCCGACGTCGAAGCCGTCCAGGCTGTCCCACAGGCGCTCCAACGCTTCTGGGTGGCGGGCCATGGCGTGATTGCCGCCAGCAGTGTTTTCGATCAGCACTGGACAGGCCAGGTCGAGCGCTTCGAAGGCCTTTCGCCAGTTGGCGAAGCCTTCCGCATCATCGTGTCCGTTGGTGACGTGCCCGCCGTGCACGATCACACCGGCGGCACCGATCTCGGCCGCCGCGGTAACTGTGGCTGCCAGCAACTTGCGGCTAGGGATTCGGATTCTGTTGTTGGGCGAGGCCACGTTGATGATGTAGGGCGCGTGTACGTAGAGGACAACCCCGGCGGCACTGGCTGCTTCCTTGAGCGCCGCTGCGCCGTCGGGATAGGTGGTGGCTGGCTTCTTCCAACTCTGCGGATCACCGAGGAAGATCTGGGCTGCAGTAGCCCCGATTTCGCTGGCGGAGTTGATCGGGTCATCGGAGTTGACGTGAGCACCCACCGGGATCATGCTCAGCCACTGTAGTCGTCGGGCGTGGTGCGGTTCACAGCTACACATCTTGCGGTCTGTGCTGAGTCCGCGGGGGCCTCGGGTAGGATCGGAGGCCGTGCCTTGGATTGGCCCAATGCCCATCCAGGTTCGCGCTACGCAAAAGACCTCCTGTCACGGATGGACCGTGGCCGACTTAGTCCGAAGGAGGTGGTCTGATCGTGCGTCGCTACGAAATTGGTGTGATTCTCGACCCGGAGCTCGAGGAGCGCACAGTCGCTCCCAGCCTTGAGACGTACCTGAACGTCATCAAGGCTGAAGGCGGTTCAGTGGATGGTGTCGACATTTGGGGCCGTCGTCGACTGGCCTACGACATCAACCGCAAGGCCGAAGGCATCTACGCCTTCATGAACGTCACCGCCACCCCGGACGCAGTTGCCGAACTCGACCGGCAATTGGGCCTGAACGAGTCCGTGATGCGGACCAAAGTCATCCGGAAAGACAGCTGAGGTCCCGCCATGGCAGGTGAAACCCCAATTACCCTGGTGGGGAACTTGGTGGACGACCCAGAACTGCGCTTCACCGCCAGCGGGGTCGCCGTGGCGAACTTCCGCGTGGCCTCAACCCCGCGGATCTACGACAAGCAAGCCGGCGAATGGCGAGACGGGGACTCCTTGTTCCTTTCCTGCAGCGTCTGGCGGCAATACGCGGAGAACGTCGCGGAGTCTCTGACGAAGGGCAATCGAGTCATCGTCACAGGGCGGCTCAAGCAGCGCAGCTACGAGACTCAAGCGGGTGAGCGCCGCACCGTGATGGAGATCGAGGTCGATGAGGTCGGCCCGTCGCTTCGCAGTGCCACGGCCAAGGTAGCTCGGGTGTCACGCGATGGCGGATTCGGCGGCGGCGGTCAAGCCGCAGCTTCCACTCCGCCGGCCGACCCTTGGGCTTCGTCGCCCGCCGGAGGCAACTCCTGGGGTGGCGCAGCCGACGAGCAACCGCCTTTCTAGGCGCCTGCTGTTGTCCCAAGCACACTAGGGCGATGCCCTCCGCGGGTTGGCGTTCGGTACGCCGACCCGGCTAATGACTAGACCAAGAATCGAATGAGGACCACTCATGGGTAAGCAAGCAGCGCGGAATGCAGCCGCGAACCAGACGAAGATCAAGAAGAAGGTTTGTCCCTTCTGCAAAGACAAAATCACCCACATTGACTACAAAGACGCCAACCTGTTGCGCAAGTACATCTCCGACCGGGGCAAGATCCGCGCCCGGCGCGTGACTGGCAACTGCACCCAGCACCAGCGAGACGTTGCGATGGCGATCAAGAACGCTCGCGAGTTGGCGCTGCTGCCGTACACGACTGTCGGCCGGTAGGGAAGGGACCACAGCGATGAAGTTGATTCTGATCCACGACGTGACTGGCCTCGGCGAGTCTGGCGACGTCGTCGAAGTCAAAGACGGCTACGGCCGCAACTATCTAGTGCCGCGCGGTTACGCCGTCCGCTGGACCAAGGGTGGCGAAAAGCAGATTGACCAGATTCGCCGTGCTCGCGCAGCCCGGGAAATCCGTGGAGTTGATCATGCGAAGGAAGTACAGGCAGTGCTCGAGGCGCTGGAGATCACTGTTCCCGCTCGGGCGCACGACGGCGGACAGCTGTTCGGGTCCGTAACTGAGGCCGATGTCGCCGCTGCGATCCGCGCAGCCGGCGGGCCTGCGGTGGAAAAACGATCGATCCAGTTGCCGGGTCACGTGAAGCACATCGGTGACGTGAAGGCCGCTATCGAGTTGCATCCAGAGGTCGCTGCCAACATCACGGTGTCGGTAGTTCCCGCCTGACCGCAAGAACACCAGTGTGGGTGTACCCGGGTTCGCCTGGGTACACCCACACTTGCGTTTTCGGACCCTGGATCTCTCGGCCGGCCAGCGTAGGCACGTAGGCAACATCGGGGTTAACGCAACCGTAACGGCAAATGTAAGTGAATCTTGGGGATAAGTAGACTCGCCCGACGACAGATTCCTTATCCACTGGAATTGGAGGGGATAAGTGCAGGTCAGAGGTGGTTTCGAGGTCCAAATTCGGCCATCTACACACAGCTTGTCCACAGGCTGTCCCCACGTTTCCACTGTCTTGGGCGTTGTGCTCCGTACCTTCGTCCACATCTTTATCCACAGGCCGAATCTCACATAGTGGACACTTCCGTCTCATGTGTTACAACGGTGCTCACGGTCGGATAGACCTGTCGTGTCGGACCCGGGGGCTATCTGTTGTGGGTAGTCGGAGTGGTCAGTGAAGGTGGCCACGTACTGCGGTCAGAAGGAGGTAATCCGTGAGCGTCGTCGATGTATCAACGTCGGTGGAGCGCGGGGCTGGCGAGCGCACCCCTGCGCTCGAACGAGTCCCACCGAGCGATCCATTCGCCGAACAGTCCGTGTTGGGCGGAATGCTGCTGAGCAAGGATGCGATCGCGGATGTGGTGGATCGCATCCGTGGGGTGGACTTCTACCAGCCTGCCCACGAACTCATTTTTGAGACGGTCATGGCCCTCTACGGGCAGGGCGAGCCAGCCGATGCGGTGACGGTGGCGGCCTCCCTCAGCAGAGCTGGAGACTTGCAGCGGGTCGGTGGGGCGTCGTATCTGCACACCCTCGTCGCGGGGGTGCCCACGGCGGCAAACGCCGGCTACTACGCGGAGATCGTCCGGGAAAAGGCGATCCTGCGGCGATTGGTGACGGCGGGCACGCGCATTGCCCAACTTGGGTACTCGGCCCAAGGTGAGGTAGACGCGATCGTCGACCGCGCGCAGGCCGAGGTGTACGACGTCACCTCGGACCGCACCTCGGAGGACTACCAGGTGCTCGCCGACCTTATGCACGATGCGATGGCAGAGATCGAGACGATCGCCAACCGCGGCGGGGCCATGGTTGGAGTGCCGACTGGCTTCGCGGATCTCGATGCCCTCACTAACGGCCTGCACGCCGGTCAAATGATCGTGGTTGCCGCGCGCCCCGCGATGGGCAAATCCACCGTAGGTCTCGATTTCGCTCGCAGCGCCAGCATTCGGAACGGTTTGACCAGCGCGATCTTCTCGCTGGAAATGTCGCGTACCGAAATCGTGATGCGCCTTCTGAGCGCCGAGGCGCAGATTCCCTTGCAGCACATGCGATCAGGGAACATGTCCGACACCGACTGGACGAAGATGGCCAAACACATGAGTCGGGTGTCCGAGGCTCCGCTGTTCATTGATGATTCGCCGAACCTCACCATGATGGAAATCCGTGCCAAGTGCCGACGGCTCAAGCAACGGCACGATCTGCGCTTGGTGATCATCGACTACATGCAGCTGATGACCAGCGGACGCAAGGTGGAGAGTCGCCAGCAGGAAGTCAGTGAGTTCTCACGGTCGATGAAGCTGCTCGCCAAGGAACTGGATGTCCCCGTGATTGCGATCAGCCAGTTGAATCGGGGTCCCGAGCAGCGCACCGACAAACGGCCGATGGTCTCGGACTTGCGCGAGTCCGGATCCATCGAACAGGACGCGGACATCGTCATGCTGCTGCACCGTGAGGACGCCTACGAGCCCGAGTCCCCACGGGCCGGGGAGGCGGATTTCATCATCGCCAAACATCGCAACGGTCCGACCAGCACGATTCCGGTCGCTTTTCAGGGTCACTACAGTCGGTTTGTGGACCTTGCCCGCGCATAACTGAGCCGAACTGGGCGCTACAAAGTGCCCACTGCGGGTAATGATCAGGCACAACTCGGGCCATACCGGAGTGAACGTGGCATCCTGCCCACATGGGACTGTTGCGTAATCGAGATTCCGGGCCGGCTCCGACGAGATTCGTCATGCAGGAGAAGTTGCTGTCGATCGGCGACGACTCCTGGATTGAAGACTCCGAGGGGCGGCGGGCCTTCAAAGTCGATGGAAAGGCGCTGCGGGTCCGCGACACCTTCATCCTGGAGGACGCCAGCGGCGCGGAAGTGGCCCGAATTGTGGAGAAGATGGTGGCCGTCCGCGACAAGATGCGGATCGAGATGCCGGGGCTCAACGCCACCGTCATGAAGCGCGCCATCGGTATCCGGGACCGGTTCAAAATCGACGTTGACGGCGGCGACGACCTCAGCGCGATCGGCAACTTTCTCGACCACGAATACAAGGTGGAACAGAACGGGGCCACGGTGGCGGAAGTCTCGAAGAAGTGGTTTCGGGTGCGAGACACCTACGGCGTCGAGGTGATGCCGGATGCCGACGTCCCGTTCATGCTGGCCATCACGATCGCGATCGATGGACTTGCACATGACTAGAGCGATCCGTGCCATCGTTGGTTCGGCCAGGGCGGCCACCAATCGAACGCCCAATTGATCACTAACCCGATACAACTGAGGAGGCCTAATGTCGGAGCAGGATCCGGTCAAGTCGTCGCACATGTCGGTGGGCGGGGTTGATCTCACCTTCCGGCGAATTCTGGGGATCGTAATCGGCATCGTGGCGCTGATCTTCGTGTTCAGCAACACCGACCAAGTGACGCTGCAGTTCCTCTGGATCGGCATCTCGGCGCCGGCTTGGGTGCTGCTGGGGGTGCTCCTCCTGGCCGGATTCCTGGTCGGTTTCATGCTCGGTCGCAAGCGCTACAAGCAAGCCTGACCGGCGCCGCCCTGTCCATCTGCCACCGATAATCAAGCCGATGAGCGCAACCCCCGGATTCTCGCGCCGCACGTTTCTGTTGGGTGCAGGCGGTGCGGCCATCCTCAGCGCAACTGGTTGCGGTGAGTCGGTGACTGTTCCGACTCTCACGCCCAGCCCGTCCCAAGAGGCCGCGGGGTCCAGCCGCGCTCTGGTGACGCGCTGGGACGTTGATCCCTGGGCTCGCGGTTCCTATTCCGCGATCCCGGCCGGAACAGCGTCGCAGGAACGCGCCGTACTGGCTTCCACGGTGGTGGATGATCGACTGGTGTTGGCGGGGGAGTTCACCTCCGAGGACTACCCGTCGACCGTTCACGGTGCCTACCTATCTGGTCAAAACGCCGCCGCGAACTTGGCCGCCCGACTGCCGGCTCGATCCCGAGTCGCCGTTGTCGGCGCAGGTTTCGCCGGACTCGCAGCTGCCGGCGCGCTGGCGCAGGCCGGCCATGATGTCACGGTGTACGAGGCGCGTGACCGGATCGGCGGTCGGGTCTACACCAACACCGAATGGGGCTTCCCGCTGGAGTTCGGCGCCGCTTGGCTGCACGGTGTGCAGGGCAACCCGCTGGTGGATCTCGTTACCCAAGCTGGATGCTCCCTGGCACCAACGGACTTCGACGACTCGTTGGTACATAGCTACTCCACCGGGCAGGCGAACGACGCCGCACCTCGCGCAGCAGAGCAACTCCTGGCGGTGGTCGACGAACTGGGCGAAGAATCCCTGCCCGCCGCCCAGTCGGCACTTGAGGCCTTGGCGGGCGCGGGTTGGCGGCCCGACACTGCCAATCGTCGGTTTGCCGCTGCCAGCGAACTGGTGGCGGAGTACGGCCTTGACCTGGATCGGCTCGGGGCCCAGGCTCTGACCGAAGGTGCCGCCTATCGCGGTGGTGACGCACTGGTCGTTGGCGGCTTCAATCGGGTCGCAGAGCTTCTCGCGGCTCCGCTCAACGTGGTGCTCGGTCGGGCCGTTTCGGCAGTCAGCGTGGACGGCAATCAAGCCACCCTGACCTTCCAAGATTCCACCACCCAGCCTGTCGCTGGCGTCGTCGTCGCGGTTCCGCTGGCGCTCTTGCAGAGCGGGATACCGAACGTCCCGCTACCGCCGGCGGCGGCGACGGCGTTGAGCCTGCTGACCACCGGCAACCTTGAGAAGGTGTTCCTGGAGTATCCGCGGCCGTGGTGGCCACAGGTACAGGTGTTGGGGGTCAGTGATGCCCCGGAGCAACGATGGACGCAGTTCTACGACCTGTCCACTCTGGTGGATTCCCCGGTGCTTGTGGGCCTGGCTGGCGGAGCGGCCGCAACGACTCGCCCGCCGTCGGATGCAGAGTGTGCCGCCGAGGCCGCTGACGTGTTGGCTACGGCCTACCGGGCATGATCGAATAGCCGCACTGGTCACGATCGAATCCGAGGAGCCATGGCAACAATCGATCGCACTCGACTCGATCGGATGCTCAAGCGTGAGCGCGACACCCACATCGAACGAAATTCGCGCAGTCGCGAACTGTTCGCCCGCGCTGATCATTTGTTCGGCCGGGTGCCCATGACGTGGATGAACAAGTGGGCTGGTGGTTTCCCGGTGTACTTGGCTTCGGCCCACGGCAACCGAATTGTGGACGTGGATGGTCACAGCTACATCGACTTCAGCCTCGGCGACACCGCGGCGATGGCTGGCCACTCGCCAACACCGGGGGTGGATGCGATCCGGCGGCGCGGGAGCGAGCTCGGCGGCATCACCACCATGCTCCCCACCGAAGATGCGGAGTGGGTGGCTGCCGACCTCGCCCGCCGATTCGGCCTTCCGCTGTGGTCGTTTTCGCTGACTGCCACAGATGCCAACCGCTGGGCCCTGCGTTTGGCCCGGCAGGCCACGGGACGGCCGAAAGTGCTGGCGTTTTCCTACAGCTACCACGGCAGTTGCGACGAGACCCTCGCCGTGCTGGACCCGGCATCGGGGCTGACCGTCAATCGCCCCGGCAACGTCGGCCCGCAGGTGGACGTTGCTGCCACCACCAGGGCCGCCGAATTCAATGACCTCGACAGCGTCGAACGTGCCCTCGCCCATGGCGACGTGGCCGTGGCGATCACCGAACCAGCGCTCACGAACATAGGCATCGTGCTGCCCGAGCCGGGATTCCTCGAAGGGCTCAGGGAGCTGTGTGACGCATATGGCACCCTGCTACTGCTCGACGAAACCCACACCTTCAGTGCCGGCCCAGGCGGTGCGACCGCCGCCTGGGGGTTGCACCCGGACATCCTGGTGATCGGCAAAGCCATCGGTGGCGGAGTTCCGTCCGGCGCCTACGGGATCACAGCTGAGCTCAGCGAGCAGCTTGCGGCGCATCCGGAGGCGGACCTGGTGGACGTGGGTGGCGTGGGTGGCACCTTGGCGGGCAACGCACTGTCGACGGCTGCGATGCGGGCAACGTTGGGCGAGGTGCTCACCGATGATGCCTTCGAGTCGATGATTGAGCTTGGCGGGCGATTCGCGACCGGGGCTCGGGACGTCATTGCGTCCTACGAACTGCCCTGGTCGGTCACCCAACTCGGTGCGCGCGCCGAGTATTGGTTTGCCGACCCACCGCCGCGTACCGGGAGTGAGGCCGCTCAGGCCGGAGATCCGGATCTGGAGCAGTATCTGCACCTCTACATGAGCAACCGCGACGTCCTCATCACTCCCTTCCACAACATGGCATTGATGTGTCCGGTCACTTCCCGCGACGACGTTGATCGTCACACCGAGTTGCTGGATCAAGCCTTGGCGGAGTTGTTGCGCTGAGTCCGAGCGCAGCTCACTCAGCCACCGCCACCACTACGGTCACATCGTCGCGGCGCAGGTCGACGCTCAGCGCGCGAGCCCGGCTCAAGAGGCCCTTGGCGATGTAGCCGGCGCGAGTGGCAGCCGGGTCGGCTCGGCTTTCCTGGGCAAGTTCGCGGCACCACTGGACAACCTGGTCATCACCGACCTCCTCGTCGTCCTCGTCCCGGCCTTCGACGAGCCCATCGGTGTACATCACCACGACGTCGCCGGTGTGCATTTCGGTGCTATCGCAGTCCCATTCGCCACCCATGAGAGTCACCAGCGGGCCGGTGCCCGGGAGGGTCTCGACTGCCCCGCCCTTACGCACCACGACCGGCGGATTGTGACCTGCGTTGAGGTGCCGCAGTCTGCCCGGTTCGAGGTTTACCAGCAGGTAGGAGGCGAATCGTCCGGGAGTCTTGGCAAAAGTGGCAGCGGCCTGCGCTACCGCGCGGTCGGGGTCGGTTCCGCCCCGCAGTCCCACGTGCACGGCCGCTTTGAACCTCACCGCGACCACTCCAGCGTCGGCGTCGTGGCCGCTGATGTCGCACAGTTCGATGGCACTGCCGCCGCCAGGCAGGGCGATCAGATCCCACCAGTCGCCGGTCACCGATCCCGCTGAACTCAGCGACGCCACCCCAAGTCCGTAGTTGGGCACTCTCGGATCCGACGGCCCCCGCAGCAGATCTCGGATCGTGGCTACGGTCGGACCCTCCTGCGCCAGACCTTCCTGCGCCTCAGCAGCGTCGTCGACCAGGCTCACCAGACTCTGGCGAAGCGACTCGGCATCGCGGCCCAGAGCAGCGATCTCGGGCGGCCCGCTTGGTGTCAGCGGGGTTGTGGTGTCGTGCTCGCGTGACAGTCGGCGCATCTGCGCCTGCAAATCCGCGAGTGGCTTCAGCACCCACCCGACCATGGCGGCGGCGGCTCCGGCCGTGACGAGCGCAGCCGCGAGCGTGGTCGCGAGAACTGCGATCGACAAGCGTCGGGTCATGGTGGAGATATCATCGACCGCGTCAGCCACCCGGGAATCCACTTGAAACTGCAGCAACGCCAGGTCTGAACGCAGCAACCTGAAGACCCGGCGGCCAGCACCGTCAATGATTTCCTCCCGAGCGACGTCGACATCCCCCCGGCTGACCTCGGCTATGCGGGGCTCGGCATACCCGGCCATCCACACCCGCCAGTTGGTTCGGGCCTGCGAAAGCAACGGCAGCAAGTCTCGCTGGTCGGTGGACAGCAACTCTTCGAGTCGGTCAAATCCCCGCTCTGCCTGAATCTTGCCGGTCTCATAATCCGTCAGGAAGGAACGATTCGAACTCAGGGCGTAACCCCAGACCCCGCTCTCCTGATCCGTGGTGGCCAGCAACACCTCGGAAATCTCCAGGCCGGCCGGATACAGCGAGTCCACGGCTTTGCTGTCGACGCGATTGGCTGCCCCGACCACCACAAGCGCCATGCCCCCGAGCATGGCACCGACCAGCACCACCACGATCAAGGCAGTCCAGCCGCGCGCACGCAAGGTCACAAGACTGCATCCTAGGCCCGACTCAGCCTGATTCTCCTGCGTCTACGCTTGGGCATCATGACAGCGCGCCAGCGACCGGTGATGGCCACCATCCCCTCGTACAAAGCCGGACAGCGGGCCACTCCCGGCGGCCACAAGCTCTCGTCGAACGAGAATCCCTACGGGCCGCTCCCTTCGGTGCTCGATGCGGTGGCGCGTGCGGCAGCCAATATGAACCGTTATCCGGACCCGCATTCGCTGGATTTGGTGGAGGCGTTGGCAGTTCGGCTCCAGCGTGACCCGGCCGAGGTTGTGGTCGGCTGCGGCAGCGTTGCGATCTGCGAGCAGGTGGTGTCGGCGGTGGCCGGGCACGGCGACGAGGTGATATTTCCGTGGCCGAGTTTCGAGGCCTACCCGATCATCACCGGGGTGGCCGGTGCCACCGCGGTGCCGATCCCCTTGGACGCCGGACACCGGCAAGACCTCCAGGCCGCCGCTGCGGCCATCACCGATGCCACCAGGTGCATCTTCGTCTGCACGCCGAACAATCCCACGGGCACGGTTGCTACCCGCGCCGAAGTGGAGTCACTGCTGGCGGCCGTCCCCGACGACGTGCTCGTGGTGATTGACGAGGCCTACGCGGAGTTCGTCGACGATCCGGCTGCAGTGAATGGGCTTGAACTACTTGACGACTACCCCAACGTCGCGGTGCTACGCACCTTCTCCAAGGCCTACGGCTTGGCCGGTCTGCGGGTCGGTTACGCGGTGGCCCACCCGCAACTGGCCGAAGCGCTCCGCAAGACCGCGATCCCCTTCGGCGTGTCGGTGGTGGCCCACGATGCGGCCATCGCCTCACTGGCAGCAGAGGCGGAATTGCTGGAGCGGGTGGCGCTGCTGCGGATCGAGCGGTCCCGGGTGCACCAGGCGCTGCGCGACGCCGGGTGGGACATCCCCGATTCGCAGGGGAACTTTGTGTGGCTGCCCACAGGCGAGCGCACGGTCGAGGTAGCGGCTGCGCTGGCGGCGACGGGTGTCGTGGTGCGGGCGTTTCCGGGCGTCGGAATCAGGGCGACGGTGGCCGAATCGGCCGCGAATGATGCTCTTATCGAAATCTTGACAAACCTCTGAAACGGTAGTGGGACTTTAGTCCCGAATATTTGGGCCGAAAGCCCCTGCGGGGAGGGTCTTATTTCACGTGCTCCGGGACTCGGGGAGGTCCACCATATGGGGTATGGACGGCCTCAATCTCTTCGCGATGAGCACGCTCGACTTGTCCCGGTGGCAATTCGGGATCACGACCGTGTACCACTTCTTCTTCGTGCCGATCACGATTGGCCTGTCTTTCCTGGTGGCAGGGATGCAGACCGCGTGGGTGCGCACGGGCAAGGACAAGTACCTGCAGGCGACCAAGTTCTTCGGGAAGCTGTTCCTGATCAACTTCGCCATGGGGGTCGTCACGGGAATCGTCCAGGAGTTCCAGTTCGGGATGAACTGGTCTGACTACTCGCGGTTCGTCGGCGACGTGTTCGGTGCTCCGCTCGCGATTGAGGGCTTGCTGGCGTTCTTCCTTGAGTCCACGTTCCTTGGTCTGTGGATCTTCGGATGGGACAGGTTGCCGAAGAAGCTGCACCTGGCCACGATCTGGCTCGCCGCCACCGGGACGCTGCTGTCGGCCTACTTCATCTTGGCCGCCAACTCGTTCATGCAGCACCCGGTCGGCTACGAGTACAACCCGGTCACCAACCGCGCGGAGATGAACGACTTCGGCGCGATCCTGTTCCAGAACACCACAGTGAGCGCCTTCGCCCACGTCATCACCACTTGTTTCCTGGTGGCTGGAGCCTTCGTGGGCGGTATCTCGGCGTGGTTGATGGTGAAGGGCAAGGCCGTGGAGATGGCCCGGTCCACCTTCAAACTCGGCATGATCACGACGCTTGTCGCGTTCATCCTCGTCGGTATCACCGGCGACTTCCAGGCCAAGATCATGGTGGAGCAGCAGCCGATGAAGATGGCCGCTGCGGAGGCGCTGTACGAGACAGCCGCCCCGGCGCCGTTCTCCATCTTCACAATCGGCACGCTGGACGGCTCACAGCCGATATTTGAGATCACGATTCCGGACGCGTTGTCCTTCTTGGCCACCGGCACGTTGGACGGCGAAGTTCAGGGCATCAACAACCTGCAGGAGGAATTGGCGACCCAATTCCCCGAGGAGGAGTACGGCATCACCAACTTCGCCCCCAACATCCCCATCACCTACTGGACCTTCCGGTTGATGATCGGTATGGGCGGTTTGGCCTTCCTCTTCGCCGCCTACGGCCTGTGGGCCACCCGCAAGGGTCGGGTGCCGACGTCGAAGTGGTTCGTCCGGGCCGCGATCATCATGCCGCTGCTGCCTTTGTTCGGCGCCGCCTTCGGCTGGATCTTCACCGAGATGGGCCGCCAGCCGTGGGTGGTCTACGGCCTGATGCCCACCGCGATGGGTGTGTCACCCGGTGTGTCTGCAGGTTATGTGCTGACCACGGTGGTCGTGTTCACGCTGCTCTACGCCGCATTGGCAATCATCGAGGTCGGCCTACTGGTGCGGGCAGTCAAACTTGGACCGCCTGAGGTCGTGCCGAAGGATCCCTACGACAAGGATGCTCCGGACCGTCAACTGTCGGTGACGTACTAGAAGGATCAGGACAACAGATCATGGAACTCACCACCGTCTGGTTCATCCTCATCGCCGTGCTCTTCATCGGCTACTTCGTGCTGGAGGGCTTCGACTTCGGCGTCGGCATGCTGCTCAAGGTGATCGGCAAGTCCGAAGCCGACCGTCGCGCCATCATCACCACCCTCGGACCGGTCTGGGATGGCAACGAAGTGTGGCTGCTGGTGGGAGGTGGCGCGCTCTTCGCCGCCTTCCCGGAGTGGTACGCCACCTTGTTCAGCGGCTTCTACCTGCCGTTGTTCCTCATCCTGGTGGCGCTGATCGTGCGCGGTGTCGCGTTCGAGTACCGCAGCAAGCGGTCCTCGCTGAAGTGGCGGGCCAACTGGGACAACGCCATCACCGTGGCCTCCTTCGTGCCGGCGCTGCTGTGGGGTGTGGCCTTCGCGAACCTGGTCCGCGGCGTACCGCTGGAGCCAAACGAGGTCGCTGGTGCTGGGTTCCTATACACCGGCGGCTTCTTCTACCTGCTGAACCCCTACGCGTTGCTCGGCGGGCTGGTGACGCTCACGCTGTTCTTGACCCACGGTGCGGTGTTCCTGGCGCTGAAGACTGCTGGCGATATTCAGCCGCGAGCCCAGAAGATCGCGATTCCGCTGGGCCTGGTCGCTGCCGTGCTGGCCGTGGTGTTCCTGCTGTGGACGCAACTCGCCTACTCCGACAAGGCCTGGACCTGGGTGCTCGTGGTCGTGGGTGCGCTGGCCTGGGTCGGCGGCATCGTCGCCAACTACCTCAAGCGCGACGGTTGGGCGTTCCTGCTCTCCGCGGTCACACTTGCTGGCGCTGTGGCGTTCCTGTTCGCTGTGCTCTACCCCAACGTGATGCCCTCGACGATCAACGATGCCTACTCGCTCACCATCGAGAACGCCTCATCCACCGAATACACGCTGCGGATCATGACCATCGTGGCCGTGATCTTCACCCCGATCGTCTTGGCCTATCAGGCCTGGACCTACTGGGTGTTCCGCAAGCGGGTGTCGCCGAGCGACATTCCCAACCCGCACGAGGGCTCGCTGGACTACCCGGAGGAGGCGGCCGCTGCCGCCGCGCACGCCGCCAGCCAGAAGTAGTGACAGTCGAAGCGGCATCTGCGTCGATCGGGTGAGCTTCGGTCGGTCCCGCGCGCTCGGCGGGATGTGCGGTGGACAGGTACGGTGTCAGCGTGCGTCCGCTTGATCCGAGGCTGCTGAAGTATGCCCGTGTGACCCGGAGATTCCTGGTGATCTCCGTGATCATCGGCACGCTCATCGCGGTCTTGGCCGTGGTGCAGGCATTCACCCTGGCCGGGATCATCACGGAGGTGTTCCAAGGCGGCGCCGGCCTCGATCAAGTGCTCGACGGGGTCTGGATTCTGGTGGGCGTCATCGTCCTTCGGGTGGGGTTGAGTTACCTCAACGAGGTGGTCGCCAACGCCACCGCCGCCAAGGCCAAGAGTCAACTCCGCACAGCTCTGCTGGATCATGTGATGAAACTCGGACCGGTGTGGTTGGCTCGGCGGGGCGAGGGCCAGTTGGCCTCGCTCACCACCCGCGGCATCAACGCGCTCGACGCCTACTACGGACGCTACCTGCCGATGTTGGTGCTTTCGGTGACGGTGCCGATCGTGGGCGGGATCGCGATTCTCACCCAAGACCTGCTGGCCGCGGTAATCGTGGCGCTGACGTTGCCGCTGATTCCGGTCTTCATGGTGCTGGTGGGGCTCTACACGAAAACCCGGGTTGATCGTCAGTGGCGCACGCTTGGCGTGCTCAGCGGGCATTTCCTGGACGTAGTGGCCGGTCTTCCGACGCTGGCCGTATTCGGCCGGGCGAAGGCTCAAGCAGCCAACATCCGACGAATCGGGGATGCCTATCGGGTGGCCACGCTGCGGGTGCTGCGGGTGTCCTTCCTGTCGTCGCTGGTGCTGGAACTGCTGGCCACGTTGTCTGTGGCGCTGATCGCGGTGTCGATTGGCCTGCGAATGGTCGAGGGCAACTTCACCCTCTATGCCGGCCTCGCGGTGCTGGTGCTTGCACCCGAGGTGTATCTGCCGTTGCGGATGGTGGGTGCGAACTTCCATGCGGCTGCCGAGGGTCTCGGCGCGGCTGAGCGGGTGTTCGAGGTCCTCGAGACGCCGCCGCCTGCCGTGGGAACACGAACCGACGTACCCGATCCGGCCACGCACGCGATTGAGGTGTCGGGCTTGCAGGTGGCGTACGCGGATCGTGGGGATCCGGCCCTGAATGATTTCTCATGTGTGCTGGCACCTGGCCGGATGACTGCCCTGGTCGGACCTTCGGGGGCCGGCAAGAGCACCCTGCTGGCCGTCCTGCTGGGTTTTGTGACGCCGACCAGCGGCACCGTTCGATCCGGTGGGGTGGACCTTGCGGAACTTGATCCGGATGCCTGGCGAGCCCGGATCGCCTACGTTCCGCAGAACCCGCGGTTGCTGAGCATGAGCCTGCGGGACAACGTCGCCCTCGGGGCACCGGAGGCCAGCGACGCGCAGGTCATCGAGGCGCTCGTCCAGGCTGGCGCGGGCGACTTGCTTGCGGCACTGCCAGAAGGTCTGGACACACCTTTGGGGGAGGGGGGCCGCGGATTGAGCGTGGGCCAGCAGCGCCGAGTTGCGGTGGCTCGGGCTTTGCTCCGCCAGGCGCCGCTGGTGCTGCTGGACGAACCGACTGCAGCGCTGGATGTGGAGACCGAAACCGAGGTGCTGGCTGCCGTTCGGGAACATGCTCGTGGCCGCACAGTTGTGGTTGTCGCCCATCGGGAATCCCTGGCGGCCATGGCAGACGACGTTGTGCGGGTGCCGCTGCCAGCCGTCCAGCACGGAGGCGCCCGCGTCGCGGACTCACCTGAGGCGTCACCGGCGACGGCGACGACGGCGGCGCAGGTGATCGAATGACCTCCACCGCCGCAGCCACCGACCACCCGACCACACCAGCAGGCGACGACCGTTCCAAGGCATCGGCCCGACCGCACGTGGTCCGGCGCCTCATTGCGCTTTCCCGACCGGTCAGCGGGCGACTCGTGCTGGCCGCCTTCCTAGGGGCATTGGCGGTCGGCAGCAGTGTCGGGCTGATCGCCACCAGCGCCTGGTTGATTTCCAGGGCCTCCCAGCAGCCACCGGTACTGTTTCTCACGATCGCGGTGGTGGGGGTGCGAGCGTTCGGCATCGGCCGGGCAGTGTTCCGCTACGCGGAGCGGTTAGTGAGCCATGACGCCGCCTTCCGCACCCTCACCGCCATGCGGGTGTCCATCTATTCTCGGCTGGCGGCCAATGGTCCGGTGGCCTTACGCCCATACCGCCGCGGAGACCTGTTGAGCCGTTTGGTGGCCGACGTCGATTCGGTGCAGGACCTCTCGCTGCGGGTTCTGGTTCCTGGGTTGAGCGGCTTCTTCGTGGCGGCAGGTTCGGTGGCGCTTGCGGCGTGGCTGCTGCCTGCTGCCGGTGCGATCCTGGCCGTGGCGCTGATCCTTGGCGGGGTGGTGGTGCCCTGGTTGACGATGCTGGCCGGTTCCCGATCCGCGGCCCGACTGGCGCCCGTGCAGGGGCGCATGACGTCGGAGGTGGTGGACCTCTTCTCCGGGGCTGCGGACATCATCAGCTGCGGTGCTGGCCGGCGGATGGTTGCGCGGGTGGAAGAGACCGATGCCGAGTTCACCGAGGTACAGTCCCGGGGCGCGGCCGCGGCCGGAATCGCTGCAGCGCTGGGAGCCGCAGCCCAAGGTGCCGCAGTGGTGGGGGCAGTGTTGGTAGCTGTGCCAGCGGTGCGCAGTGGCGATCTGAACGGTGTGAATCTGGCGGTGGTGGTGCTGCTTCCGCTGGCGGCATACGAAGCGGTGGTGAATCTTCCGACTGCCGCGCTGGCGCTGGTACGGGTGCGATCGAGCGCAGAGCGAGTCTTCGAGGTTGTCGACACCCCACCGGCTGTGCACGAGGCGGAAGCTCCGAAGCCGTTGCCCGCCGCAACGGAAGCAGGACGTCGGGTGGAATTGCAGGGACTCGCGGCGCAATATCCGGGGGCTGATCGCGACGCGGTGAGCGGGGTCGACCTCTCCCTCGTGACCGGCCAGACCACCGCATTGGTGGGGCCAAGCGGGGCAGGCAAATCCACCACCGCGGCGGTCCTGGAGCGTTTTCTGGACTATCGCGGCACGGTCACTCTCGATGGGGTCGAGATTGCCGCATTGGACTCCGACGAGGTGCGTACCGTGATTGGGCTGTGTGCTCAGGATGCCCACGTCTTCGATACGTCCATCGGCGAGAACGTCCGCCTGGCCAACCGCGAGGCTGACGATGCGCAAGTGATGGCGGCGTTGGAGGCCGCGCGTCTCGCGGATTGGGTGCGGGCTCAGCCGGATGGGCTCGACACCCCGGTCGGAATGCACGGCGCGGCCATGTCTGGCGGGCAACGCCAGCGCCTGGCATTGGCACGGGCGCTGATCGCCGACTTCGACGTGCTGATTCTCGATGAGCCCACCGAGCACCTCGACGCTGAGACGGCCGCCGGTCTGATGGCGGATCTGCGACGGGCCAGCCAGGGCAAGGCAGTGTTGCTCATCACTCATCGGCCCGCGGATGCCGCCGCCGCGGATCAGGTAGTGGAAGTAGACGCGTGACTTCATCTCCAGCACCGGATGGCCGGATGGCCGCAGACGCAATCGAGAACGCCAGCCTGGTGTCAGCCGTCGTCGCAGTGGCAGATGGGCTGGACTTGGACGACACGCTGCAACGCATCGTGTCCACGGCCACCAGCCTGGTCGGCGCACGCTATGGCGCCCTTGGAGTGTTGGATTCCCAGGGGAAGGTGAGCCGCTTCGTCTATGTGGGCATGGAACCCGATGAAGCAAACCGCATCGGCGCGTTGCCGCAGGGGCACGGAATTCTGGGGCTGTTGCCGCCGGACGGTAAGGCGATTCGGTTGGCCAACCTCACCGACCACCCGTCGGCGACAGGTTTTCCCGCTGGCCATCCCACTATGCGGAGCTTCTTGGGTGTTCCGATCCGGATCCGCGGCCACGTGTACGGCAATCTCTATGTGGCCGACAAGCAGGATGAACAGTTCAGTGCGGCCGATGAGCAACTGCTGGTGGCCCTGGCTGCCGCGGCGGGGGTGGCGATTCGAAACGCTGGATTGTTCGCACGCAGTCGGCGACGCCAGCATTGGCAGCAGGCAGTGACAGCGGTGGACGCTTTGGTCCTGGCCGGTTGCGACGCGGTGGTCGTTGCCGACGAGGCAGCCCGCCGGGCCTGCGAATTGGCCTCTGCGGCGGTGGCCGCCGTGGCTCTGCCGGATGAGCACGGCGTGTTGCGGTGGGTTGCAGTGGTTCCAGCAGACACTCATGGCGATCCCGCTGCCTTGCGTTGGTCGGTAGTCCATTCCCGACTCCCCGACGACGCCCCGGCTAGGCTCGCCGCGGCCGTTGCTAGGGCAGGGGAGCCACTTCCCCCGGACCACGTTGCCATGGCGGCCTACAACACGGGACAGGTCCAAGTGGGTTCCCCCGTCGGTGGGCCGGTGGGGGACCCTGGTGGTGCGGATGGCGGTCTGGTCGGGCCGACGATTGCGCTCCCGCTGCGCGCTCGGGCCGAGGTGCTGGGCGTGCTGGTGCTCCACCGATTCGCTGGCGACGATGTGTTCGACGCAGAGGTCCTCGACCTGGCCGACACTTTCTGCGAACAGACCGCGGTCGCGCTGGCGTTCGGCGCAGAGCGTCGAGAACGCGAACGGCTTGCGGTGTTTGAAGAGCGGGATCGGATCGCTCGGGATCTGCATGATTTGGTGATCCAACGACTTTTCGCGACCGGCATGATGCTGGAGGGCGCAGCGCGCATCGACGCCATCCCGCCGCTGCTGGCGGATCGGATCGGGACCGCAATCGACGAGCTGGACGGCACGATCAAGGAGATCCGCACCACCATCTTCGAGCTCCACGACGTGCCCGACGGTCCGAGTTGGGTGGGAGTCCGGGCACGGGTGCTGGCCGAGGTGGAGCGGGCGTCGAACGGCGACCGAACGAAGCCAACGGTCACCTTTGCGGGTCCGGTGGACACGTTGACGGACGCCGCGCAGGCTGGGCAATTGATCGCGGCGTTGCGCGAGGGCCTCAGCAACGCGGTGCGTCATTCCAACGGCGACGGGATCGTGGTGCACGTGGGTGTGACCGACGGTGTGCTTTCGCTCCGGGTGCGTGACGATGGCGACGGTGTCCCCGAAGATGGGCTTGTGCGGCTGTCGGGGTTGCAAAATCTTGTTCTGCGGGCACGCGCACTAGGTGGCGACTGTGAGCTCGCCAACCGGCCCGATCGGCGCGGCGCGGAGTTGCGCTGGTGGATTCCGCTTGCCGAGCCGAAGGGTTGACGAGCCATGCTTCTGGTCGCGTCAGTGTTCGTCGTGGAGCCGCACCACGAAGGCCGCCGCTTGGGTGCGCCGCTCAAGGCCCAGTTTGCCGAGTAGCGAACTGACGTAGTTCTTCACCGTCTTCTCGGCCAGGTGCAGCCTTTCGCCGATTTGGCGGTTGGTCATGCCCTCTCCGATCAGTTCCAGAATCCGCCGCTCCTGGGCGGTCAGACTGGTCAAACGGTCGTCGGCCTCCTGAGTACCGCGGAGTTTGGCGAGCACCCGCGAGGTGGCGACCGGATCGAGCAGGGACCGGCCCGCCGCGATGCTTCGAATCGCCCCCACGAGGTCGTGGCCGCGGATGTCTTTGAGGCAGTAGCCGGCCGCGCCCGCCATGATCGAATCGAATAGTGCCTCGTCGTCGGCATACGAGGTGAGCATCAGCGCCCTGATGTTGGGATCCTGGCTGCGCACCTCGCGGCAGACCTCCACGCCGGTGCCGTCGGGGAGCCGCACATCGAGCACGGCCACGTCCGGACGGGTGGCCCGGATCCTGGCGATGGCCTCGGTTGCGGTGCCGGCCTCGCCGACCACGGTGATGTCTGGTTCCAGGCTCAGCAACTCGGCAAGGCCGCGTCGAACCACCTCATGATCGTCCAGCAGGAAGACCCGGATCTGATTGCTGGACTCGGAGGGCACACCCCCACCCTACCCAAACAATCCGCAATTGATCAGGGAGCGATGTTGAACTCGTCGAGCAGCGCCGCTGCGAGGGCCTCGTCACCGGTGGCAGTGGGTGCGGTGAATCCGACGAATCGGCGGCCACAGCTCAGCGATGCGAAGGTCGGCCAAGTCAGGGTCAGGTGCACGTCGGGCGCTGCTGGTGGATCGACGAGACGGCCGCGACCGTTGGCCTCGACGGTCACCGCGGTGCTGAACTCGACACCAGGTCCGGTGACCTCCACGGTGGCAGTGCTCCCGACGGGGGCCTTCACATCACGAGACCAGGTTCGCTCGAGGCCGTAGAGCATTCGATCGGCAGCCACCCAGGCCGCCGCTGAGTCGAGGTCGCCGCCGACGTCGATGCCCGCTCGGATGTCTTGGTTGTGTACCCAGATGTCGAAGCAGCGCATTCGGATGAGGATCCCGCGAGGCAGTTCCCAGCCACCGGGTCCGCGGACGGTGTCGCCCAAGGAGCCCGGCTCCTTCGTCAGCAAGTCCCGTCGGTTGGCGATGGTCTTGCGCAGTTCGGCGCAAACCTCCGCCTGCGCGACGCCGCGGCGGACGTGGACTGAGAGTTCGGTGTAGCGGCTGAACAGGTCGTTCGCGTGTGGATATGCGTCCCAGTCGATGTCTACTGCTGGAACCGGTTCGCCGAGTAGGTCTCGCTCGATTCCGACCACATGGGCGACGATGTCAGCGTTGGTCCAACCTGGAAGCACGCTCGCGGCGTTCCACTGGTCTGTGCTCAGCGACTCGGCGAGGTCGGCGAATGGTTCGACGGCGCTGAGCCATGCCTCGACGAGTTGGGGGTAGGTCGCCTCACGCAGGAGGAGTTGGGGTGCCATGGCCATACGTTAGCGGCGGTCGCGCAGGACGGGGAACTCCGCGCGGGTCGCGGCCGGGCTGCTCGGATCGACGTCGCACACCACGATCGCCTCGCCACTGCCGGTTGCGACGAGCGTCTTTCCCCACGGATCGTGGATCACCGAATGACCACCGAGGTCCACGTCGCCGCTCGCTCCGGTGGCATTGCAGGCGATGAGATTGACTTGGTTTTCGATTGCCCGGGCTGCGGTGAGAATGTCCCAGTGCCCGATTCGTCGAGCCGGCCAGCCCGAGGAGAGCAGGATCGATTCGGCTCCGGCGTCGGTGAGGGCTCGGAAGTGTTCGGGGAATCGGAGGTCGTAGCAGGTGGCGAGTCCGGTGCGGCCCAGTGGTGTATCGACTACGACGATGTCGTCCCCGGAGTTGATCAGGGCTGCCTCGCCGGTATCGAAGCCGAAAAGGTGGCGCTTCTGGTAGGTGGCGGCGAGGGCGCCAGAGGGGTCGAAGAGGTAGGCGGTGTTGTGGGTGTGGGTGCCGTTTGGGGTGGTGGGGTCGGTGGGGGCGGTGCTCGTGGTGAGGATGGTTCCGGCGTGTAGCCAAACGCCGGTTTCCGCGGCCAGCTCCGACATGGCGTTCGCCGTCGGCCCGTCAGCCGGTTCGGCCAACTCCAGGGTGGCCTCCAACTCGAACGGTCCCGTGCGCCACAGCTCCGGCAGAATCACCAACTCCGCCCCGTCGGCCACGGCTGTGCGCACCGCCTTAGACACGGGCTCGAGCGGATAGGGCCGATCCGGAAACAGCCCGAGGTCAAGTTGGATCATGGCTACGCGAAGCATGGACACAGCGTAGAGGTCTGATCCGCGGCTGCGGCCCCGTCCAACGGGATGCCGCCGCATGCACCGCCGAACGAGGTGCCCTCAGCGACAATGGCGCCGTCCCCAAGCCGAAGGGGCCGACCGCAAATGCGGCCGACCCCTTCAACGGTGTCGAATCACTGCGTCACAGGGCATCTCACGCTAGCCCCGACGACGCTGCGGCGACTAGAACGACGCTTCGTCGAGCTCCATGACGTCCAGCGTGGTGGCCTCGGCAACGGCCTTCTCTGCGGTCAGCAGCGGCAGCCGGTTCTGTGCGAACCAGCGCGCCGTGGCAACCTTGCCGGTGTAGAAGGCGCGGTCCCGGGCGTTGAGCGTGTCGTTTTCGAGCGCTGCGAGGGCGACCTCGGCCTGACGCAGCAGCAGCCAGCCAATGATGAGGTCGCCAGCGCCCATGAGTAGGCGGGTGGTGTTCAAGCCCACCTTGTACAGTTCCTGCGGCTCCTCCTGCGACTTCAACGCCCAGCCGCCCATCACCCCGATCAGGCCTTGGACGTCCTCGAGCGCCTTCCCGAGCAGTTCCCGCTCGGCAAGCAGTTGCCCGCTGCCCTCGTCGCCCTTGACAGTCTCGGTGATCTCGGCGGCGAGGTGGGACACGGCCTTGAACTGGTCGCGGACCATCTTGCGGAAGAAGAAGTCCAGACCCTGAATCGCCGTGGTGCCCTCGTAGAGCGTGTCGATCTTGGCGTCGCGGATGTACTGCTCGATGGGGTAGTCCTGCAAGTAGCCGGAACCACCGAGGGTTTGCAGCGACTGCGAGCCGAGCAGTTCGTAGGAACGCTCGGAACCCACACCCTTGACCACGGGGAGCAGCAGGTCGTTCATGCGCTCGGCGAGGTCGGCGTCGCCACCAGTGTCGTGGGCGAGCGCGACTTGGTCCTGCCAGGCCGAGGTGTACATGACCAGCGCCCGCATACCTTCGGCGTAGGCCTTCTGCAGCATCAAGCTGCGGCGCACGTCGGGGTGGTGGCTGATCGGCACGCGGGGTGCGGTCTTGTCCATCATCTGCAGCAAGTCCGCGCCCTGGACGCGGTTCTTGGCGTAGTCCAGCGCGTTCAGGTAGCCGGTGCTCAGGGTGGCGATGGCCTTGGTGCCCACCATCATCCGGGCGTACTCGATCACCTTGAACATCTGCGCGATGCCCTCGTGGACGTCGCCGACCAGCCAGCCGACGGCCGGCTCTTTCTCGCCGAAGGTGAGCTCGCAGGTGGTGGACACCTTCAGGCCCATCTTCTTCTCGACGTTGGTGACGTAGGCACCGTTGCGCTCGCCGAGCTCACCGGTTTCGAGGTCGACGTGGTACTTCGGCACCACGAACAGGCTCAGACCCTTGGTGCCGGGTCCGCCGACGCCTTCGATGCCCTCGGGGCGCGCCAGCACGAGGTGGATGATGTTGTCGCTCATGTCGTGCTCGGCGGAGGTGATGAAGCGCTTTACACCCTCGATGTGCCAGGAGCCGTCCTCCTGCTGGAAGGCCTTGGTGCGTCCGGCGCCGACGTCGGATCCGGCGTCTGGCTCGGTGAGCACCATGGTGGCGCCCCACTGCTTGTCGATCATGAACTGGGCGAGCTTCTTCTGGTCTTCGTTGCCGAGGGCGTCGAGGATCGCGGCGAAGCCGGGGCCGGCCATGTACATGAAGGCGGCCGGGTTGGCGCCAAGGACCAGTTCGGCCACGGCCCAGCGCAGGCTGGGGGGAGCGCCGGTGCCTCCAAGGTGCTCGGGCAGCTCAAGGCGGTACCACTCGGCATCCATCAGCGTTTGGTACGAGGCCTTGAAGTCCTCGGGCATCGTCACCGTGAACTTGGCGGGGTCATAGACCGGAGGGTTGCGGTCAGAACTGATCAGGGTGTCCGAGAGCGGGCCGGTCGCCAGCTTGTTGACCTCGCGCAGGATCTCCTTCGCGGTGTCCACGTCCATCTCGGCGAAGGGGCCCGTGCCCATGCGCTTGTCGGCACCGAAGACCTCGAAGAGGTTGAATTCGATGTCGCGCACGTTGCTCTTGTAATGCGACATTCTCACGCTCCATTAGAGTTGCCGGCGCATTCGTCGGCGCCGAGGTTACTGGTCGGTAACCTAATCATGCTACTCGCCGGTAACAAGCGCAAGAGCGCCGGACTGCCTTTTTGTGAAAGCTGTTGGGCGACAAGGGGTCCGATCCATGTCGCCGGGTAGAAGCTGCCTGCGGGGGCCCGTCGGCTTCCGGCGATCGTGCAACGATGCGGCAATGGCATCAATCGAGACGGCCTACCGAATCGCCTCCGAAGGCCTGCTGGCGATGCGGTATGGCGGCGACTTCCTCGTCGCAACCCGCGCTGGGCGCTGTGAGGCGATCTCGGCTTCGACTTGTGCCGCTCTGGTAGCCACCGACTCCGAGGGTTGCGACTTGGCCAGCATTGCCACGATGATCTCGGCCAAGGCCGACAGTCGCAACGACTTCGTCGCCGGCATGGAATCCTTCCGCCGGTTGGTCGAGATCGGCGCCGTGGTGCAGGTGCCTATGGAGCGCCTCCGGGGTGGTGATCCCATCGGGCCAACTTCGGTGCAACGCCACAAGTCGGGACCATCGGTGCTTGAGACGGCCGATATCCCCCTGTCGTGGTCTGCGATGGCGGCCGACTCGGTGACAGTTGCCAGGGTGGTCAATGAGGTGCTGAGTTCACCGGGCCGGAGGCTGCTGGAATTCGGCCCGGGGTTGAGCACCGCAGCCGTCAAACTTGCCGCGGAATTTGCGTCGCGATCCGTAGACATCGTTGGGGTCGAGCAGGACGCGCAGTGGGCGGCCGCCATCCGCGAAGCCTTGCCCGATACGGCCCTGGGGTCGGTCACGCTGATCGTGGCACCTCTGGTGCCAGCCGAGGTGGGCGCCTCGCCCTTTCCGTTGAGCCGCTGGTACCACCGGGGTTCGTTGGCTCAGTTGCAGGGGCCGTTCGACGTCCTGCTGGTTGATGGGCCGACCGCGTTTCGCGAGGACTGGCAATTTGACCGTTGGCCAGCCCTGGAGTTCGCTCGACCGCTGCTCGCACCTGGCGCAACTGTAGTTCTCGACGACACCAGCCGGGAAGGGGAAAGGGCCATCGCTCGAGACTGGCAGGCTCGGCTGGGCCATGAATGGGATGCGCAGACGGTCGGTAGGTCGATGTGGCTCAGTCATCGTCGGCGAACGACCGGCTGACCGTAGGCTTCGCGTATGCCCACCCAGCGCCCCCTCGCCGTGGTGATGGTGGCCGACCCCACCCCACTGACGGTCACCAACCTGCGGCAGATATCAACCTGGGCCGATCTGGTACTGACCGAGGCTAGTGCCTGGACCTCGGGGGAGCCGCGGGAACCGCTCCGATCCGGTTGGCACGAGTTGCTCGGGGTCGAACGCCCCCACCTGTCGGTCGTCACGACTGGCCTGGCCGGGGAGCACAAGTGGCAACGTCAGCGCATCCAGCGCGACAGTGTGGTTCCAGTGTTGATTCGGCAGCCGCCGGAGCGACCGGTACTCATGGTCGACTCCGACGAGTTCCTCGATCCCGAGGCAGTCGCGGAGGCTGTCGGCCAACTTCCGGACTGGACCGAGCCGCAACGGCTCGGGCTCGTCCCGCTCTTCGGTGCCGTGGATCGCACCGCACGCACCATCCACTGCTGCTGGCGCGAGCAGATGGCGCCGCTGCGGGATCCCGAGGTGGCGTCCCGCCGGAACTACTCAGTCGCAGCGCCGTCGCTGGCGCGAGCCGAGCAGATGGTCGGGCGTTCGCCGTCCCGTGTGCGATTCGGCTCGAAGCTTCTACAGTCCGAACGCACCTTCGGCTTCCACATCACAATGGCCGAAGCCGATCCAGCTGCCACGGCCCGCAAGTTGGTGAACTCCCGGCACGTCTGGGACCCACGAGTGCTGGTGCCCGAGCACCTTGCCACCATGCTCACCGCCGGCGTGCACCCAGCGGGTTGGTGGGTGGCTGGCTACCGCGAGCCGGAACCGTGGTTGGTCGAGTTGGCAAAGCGAGCCGAACTCAGGGTCGGCGGACCGATGTTGCCGACCCCCCATCTGGTCGCGTTGCGGGCGTGGGCGGAGGCCCGGTTGGATCCGCGGGTCCCCGAAGTTGTGGTGGATGCCGTGGACGGCTACGTGGCCAACCGGTCGACCACTGCCGAGGATTTCCTGTTGCCGCTGCACGAATACCTGCTGCAGCGGGATCCCGAATACATCGGCCAACCGCGTGACGACCACGAATGCGAGGCCGAGAAGTCCAAGGAGTAGTGGCGACGGTCAACCGGGCGGTTGCCCAGCGTCCGATGGCGTCAGGACAGGTTGTGGCTCGACTGCCGGGGGGATGTTCCCAGGGCCACGGCCTGCCGGCTTCGGGTTGCCGCCGCAGCCTTGCGGATACCTTCGGGTATGACCCTGCGCTGCATCGGTTTTCAGTTCGCTCAACAGCTGCTCGGTGGCCGAGTGGCGAATCCACCGCTATGCTTTGGCCCACCTAACCGCGGGAGTTCGGGCAAACCGAACTGAGAAGGTGGCAGATCGCGCCACCGACCGCCGAACCGTCTGGGTAATGCCGGACAGGGAGTGTGATGATGACCGTTCTATTTTCGGCCTGGGGCTACGACGTCACTCTGCTCGAACTAGCCTCGGTGCTCCTTGCCTTACTGGCGATTGGCCTCGGCATCAAGGGCACTCGTTGGACATGGCCGTTCTACTTCCTCTCCGGTTTGCTCTACGGCTGGCTATTCATCGAATTTGACCTCTACGCCTCGGCTGCCATGCAGCTGATCTTTATGGGTGCGGCAATCTGGGGATGGTTCACCTGGGGCCGCGAGGGGGTTCGAGTTCCCGGGCAGCTCAGCGGTCGCCAGCGGTTGCTGGGTGCGGCTGGCGTGGTGATTCTGTGGCTGGCGCTGGCGCCGGTGCTGCAGGCCATCGGCGGTGCCGCCACCTGGGGAGATGCCTTCATGTTCGTCGGTTCGCTCGCGGCCCAATTGCTGATGGTCTTCGAGAAGGTTGAGGCGTGGCCGTCGTGGATCGTGGTGAATGTGGTGGGCACGGCGCTGTACGCCACCCAGGGGTTGTATTTCACGTCGCTGTTCTATGCGGTGCTCATTGGCATGGCGCTTGTGGGGTGGCGGGAATGGCATGGGCGCCGATCCGCGGCGGGTTCCGACAAGTCTTCAGGTGCCGCCAGTGCCGTCCGGGTGTAGCCCAAACCCACATCCGGTGAGCACCGACCCCGCTGCGCCGCGGGCCGACTCCGTGGACTTGATCGCCGTGGTGGGGGGCGAATCGACCGGCAAGAGCACGTTGGCCGCGGCGCTGGCGCGGGAACTACCTGGGCTGCTGGTGCCGGAGACTCTGAGAACGTGGGTGGCCGAGCACGGCCGGGTGCCTCGGCCCGACGAGCAACAGGAGGTCATGCTGGCCCACGCGGCGTCCGAGAACCGGGCACTGCGGGAAGTTTCCGCGGCTTCCAGCGCAAGGGAGCAGATGCGGTGGGTGGTCAGCGACGGTGGGACGTTGATGACGGCGGTGTATTCAGTCCTGTACTACGACGACGATTCGCTGCTGCCGGAGGCCGTCGCGCTGACGAGTCGGGCGCGCCTGGTGGTGTGGTGCGGTGCAGACATCCCCTGGACTGCAGACGAAGGTCAACGCGACGGGCCAGAAATGAGAGATCGGGCTCAGCGGATCATTGGGGAAGTGCTGGCGTCGTCGGGCCTGCCTTGGCTAGCGGCTTCGGGCGACGTCGAGTCGCGGGTCGCAGCCGTTGTGGGGTCGCTCGGGGACAGTTCAGGGCTCAGTTGACGTCCGTTTGAGGGCTGAGCAAGGGTCGAGGATGGTGATGGTCGGCGCCGCAGTCTCCGACGAGCCGTCGAACCCAGCGGAACCAATCCCGACCCAAGTCCTAGGACCAAAACTCCCGAAGCGCCTGTTGCTGACGGATTGACACCTGCGCGAGCATCGCCAGCACCGGCGGCGGCGATCCGGCCGCAGGCGTTGGGCGCGCGTCGGGCGCGGCGGGTGCGAAGGAGTCCCCGGGCGCGACGTGGCTGCCCAACTGTTCGGCCACCAACTCGTCGAGGCGGCGGTAGTAGCGCAGGTTCTGCTCACACACCGCGTCGAGCAGATCCTCGGCGGCCCGCGTCGCGGCCTCGGCTGTCATCCCACCGCGCGACTGCGCTGCCATCCCCAGCAGCCGAGCCACCGCCGAGCGGTTGCCGGGTCGAATCGTGAGGTGGTGCAATTCGAAACCGTCATCGGTGGGGCGCAGTTGCGGGACCACCGCGGCGACTGCCGGTTGATCCGAATCGGCGTACCGGGGTGGCCGCCAGCGCACCTGCACACGGCCGAATCCGGGGGATTCCACCGACAACGGCACCGAATGCACCAGCAGCGCGTTCATTGAGGCGAAGCCGAAACTCATGGCCAAGGTAAGGGCGTCGAGGTCGCCATAGTTCTCGAACGTCTCCACGCTATCCGACGTTGCGCTGGTGACCACCGAAACCTGCCCGGGTACTCCGTTCTGGGTGGCGCCGGAGGGGTCGTGATTGACCAAGTGCTTGCAGCGGAATGAGGCGCCAACGCGGACTATCGGTGGCGACCGTGTCAGGCGCCATGGCCCCGCGACCGGCACCCTTGGAATGCCAGGCGGACAGCGTCTCCTTGGGATCAAGCTCGGCCGGCGCAGTGCGCATCATTGTGTAGCCGGCGTCGGCAAGGTGGTGGCGCAGCGGCCACGAGGTCACCGCAAACTTCGGCACCGCAGCGCGAATGTGGCGCAGTTTGGCGGTGTCGTTCACCAACGGCAGCCATTCGTCAAGTAGCGCCCGTTGCGGTGCGGTCAGCGACTCGAGCCCATCGACTGGCACCATCAGGTCGGGGTCGGCCGACCACCCCAACTGCCACAGCGGAACCGTCAATTCCGGCGGATACGAGACCAGCACCCGGTCGGGCACGCCAGGCTGCGCGGCGATGGCGCAGGCAAATTCGCCGCCGCTTTGCCGCACGGTGAAGTCGTCGGCGACGAAACCGCCGTTCGTGGTGATGATGCGTGCGATGGCGTGGAGGTGCTGCTCCAACTGCGGCTGATCCGACTCCACACGCATGGAGTCAGCCTAGACGGGCGTGCGGCGAAGTGGACCTAGGCGTCCATCAGCGCCGCGTGATGGTCGGCGATGCGTCGAAGCAGGTGCAGCTGGTGGGCGCTGACGGCGGCGAATAGCGCCCGCTGGTGGGGATCCGCAGTGCCCGCACCAGCATCGTCGAAGGGGGGTGTGCAGGCGGCCAGCAGGCGCTCGTAGTACGCCGCATTCGCTGCGATCACCTGCTGCAGCAAGTCGTCCACCACCCCCAGGTGCACCTCGGCGCCCAACTCCGGGCGATCCGACATCAGCGGCATCATCAGCAGCGTCCGCAAGTTGGCCAATCGCTGCGGATCAAGCACCAGGCCGGCTATCTGCCAGCCGCTCTCGGTCTTGGTCAACCGGGGCGCGGGGAGCCGTCGGCGCTGGCTCGACACCCCTCTGACATGCACCTCGCCCATCCCGTCGGAGAGCACCCGACAGTCCACTGAGGATACGAAGCGGGTGGCGGTTTCGGCGTACCCCAACCCGAGCGCCACACCCATCGAATCGGCCCGGTTGTAGCGGAGGAAGATCTCATCGGTTGCTTCTGGATGATGCACGTCGATCCGCCAGGCGCCGTCGCTGGTTCGGCGGTAGCGGGAGCCGTACGGGTGGTGGTTGATCATGTCGATCATCGGCATGAAGTACCCCAGCGGGCCCTCGTCGCCCTCGCCCAGATCCGAGCGCAGTCGCGACCGCACGACGGTGTGGGCCGGCGAGCTGCCCGGCAGGTCGGGCGTCCGGTTTGATTCGGCGCGGCCGAAGCCGGGCCTGGCCTCGCGGATCAACGCGAGCAACTCCGAATCGCTGGTGATGGGGTCCTCAGGGCCGTCGCCGTCGGCGGCAGCGTCCGGGGCGTCACCACCGACTTGTCCCAGTCCCCCCAAGGCGTGTTGCGCGTAGGCCTGGCCGATCACGCGCACCTTGTCGACGGTGTTGAACAGCGCCACCATGGCGTCCAGGATCGTCCGCTGCGCGTCGCTGAGGTGGTCCGTTGTCGCGCGGTAGGTGAGGTGATCGTCGCTGGCGTCCCAGTCCAGATTCGTTACCGGGATGTGCAGTTCGTTGGGGATGATGAGTAGCGCTGATGCGTCCGAATGAGGCTTGTCGAGGTGCTCGTCGGCGTATGGGTTCGCACTGCGGGGCAGCGAGATCCACAGGTTGGCGCCGTCGTGGTTGACCACCAGTTCCGGATGGATCATCCCGCCGTTGGCAGCAACCGCATCCGCGATCACCGTCACCAGTCGACGCACCTCGGGGTTGTCGCTCGCCACCTGCACACCCCGATCGTAGGGCGCAGGCACCACCCGATCGGGAGGCCCCTCCAATCCTGTGGACAAATCACAAGCTAGCGCTGCTCGGCACCCCCAACCTCGCCCATAGGCTGCATCCGTGTCGAGTGCGCAGCGCCCTCTGGCCGTGGTGATGGTGGCCGATGCGACGCCTATGGTGCTCACGAACCTGCGCCAACTCGCCACCTGGGCAGACCTGGTGCTCACCGAGGCCGACGCGACCACGTCCGGCGAGCCGCGCGAGCCGCTGCGCGACCGGTGGCGGGAACTGCTTGGCCTGGGGCGACCGGAGCTGTCGATTGTCACGACCCAACTGGCCGGCGACGACAAGTGGCAGCGGCAGCGGGTGCAGCGCGACAGTGTGCTGCCGCTGTTGGTGCGTCAGCCGCCAGGTCGGGCGGTGCTCATGTTGGACTCGGATGAATTCCTGGACGCGCCCGCGGTGCAGGAGGCGATCGCCGGACTAGGTGAGTGGGACGAACCCCGTCGGTTGGGTCTGGTCCCCTTGTACGGCGCGGTCGATCGGGTGGCGCGCAGCATTCACTGCTGCTGGCATGAGCCGCTGGCCGGGTTACGCGATCCCACTGCCGCGGCGGCCAGCCGCTATGTCGTCGCCGCACCGTCGGTGGCACGCGCCGAGCAGATGCTGGGTCGTTCACCATCCCGGGTGCGGTTTCGCTCGAAGTTGCTGACGGGCACGCGGACTTTCGGGGTGCACATCACCATGGCTGAGGGATCGGCAGCCCTGACTGCGCGAAAGTTGATCAACACTCGACACACCTGGGACGACCGAGTCCTGCGTGCACAGCACCTGGACACGATGCTTCCGTCGCGGCACCTCTCGGCGTTGCGGTCCTGGGCTGAGGCGAGATTGGATCCGCGGGTGCCGGACGTCGTGGTGGCGGCGGTGGATGATTACGTGGCCACGAGGGATCCGAATGCGGACGACTTTCTGTTGCCGCTCAACGACTATCTGATGACCCGAATGCCGACGCACATTGGTCAGCCGGTGGATCCAGCGGAGTACGAGGAAGAAACTTCCGCCCAGTGACAGTCGATGGCTAGCGGCGGCAAAATCGCGCACCATCCCGAGTGGGGTCCGCACCGGCGGAAACGTCGCAATTCCGAATGGCGCCCGCCCCTGCCAGACTGTCCGGCATGGCCTGGCGTTTCACGGCGAACCAAAGAATCACGCGCCTGCGTGGTCTGAGTCGACCAACCGGCCTGGTGAGCCGTGACTACCTGCGCCTGCGGGTTGCCCCGGACGTCGCCGTCCACCGTCGGGCACTGCTGCGGCGCGGCGGTGGCTGGCGCGGGGCGGCGATGATGCCGATGCAACTGTGGTTGACGGCCCGTTGGATAGCGGGGGGTGCAGATCGGACGCTTGCGAACGCCACCCCCGAGCTCTGGGAGCGAGTCTCGCGCGTGGAGGGGGTACCGCTCGAGGAAGTTCGGCAACGAGGTGAGTGGCTGGTGCGGCGCTATTCGCTCCCGATTCGCGAGGCGCACCAGTTGGGCCTCCTGCGTGACGGCTGGCCGGAGCGTTGGGCGGAGTTCGCCTACGAAGTGGAAGTTGGCTGGAACGCGGCCGCGAGTCAGCCCGGGGCGTGGCGCCATATCCGCACGCTGGGCGACAAGACAGCAACGGAGGAACTGCTGTCGGCGGCCGGAATCGCTGCGGTTCCAAGCATCAAGGTGGTGCGGCGGGCGCGGATGGGAGGTGCCCTGCAGTCGCCGCAGCCGGCCGGACCCCACGCCGAACTCGCCGCTGAAGTCGACCAGTGGCTCGCCAATTGGCCGGTGGTGCACGTCAAGCGACGCCGGGGATCGCGTGGTGACGGTGCCTGCGAGCTCCGCCGCGAGAGCGGCTCAGTGGTGCTGCGCAGGTACCAACAGGCCCTCCCCGAATCGGAGCCGCTGGCCTGGTTGGCCGCCGAATTGGCGGTGGCCGACCATCTGGTGCAGCCCCGGCTGGTCACCCATCCCAGCTTCGCCGACCTAGGTGACCCCAGCGACGTGGTCACCTGCCGCATCGTCACCCGCGACGTTGGCAAAGGGCCGGAGGTCTTCAGCCGGTGCCTTGAGGTGCCGCTACCACCGACCGTGTCGGAGAGCGGAGCGCCGGCCGCTGGCCGACAGTTCTACCTACTCATGCGGGTAGGCGAAGATGGCATCGTGCTTGATTCGGCGCTGCCGGAGTGGTTGCGATCTGCGCGGAAACGCGAGGCGCCGGATCCGGATTCGCAGCTGCCTCTGGAGTCAAGCGACACCGCCGAGCCGAGCACAACCAAAGCCGTTCCCGACGCGCTGACCGAGCGAGAGCAAGCGCTGATTGGAAAGCGTGTGCCCGACTTTCACCGGCTCACCCAGGACTGCCTGCGTGCCCATCGGTTGCTCCCCGGACTGTTCGCGGTCGCCTGGGATGTGGCAATCAGCGATGGCGGAAACATGTTTTTGGAAGGCAACACCGGATTTGGCACTGTGGTGCCGCAGTGGCTCAGCGGTGGATTGCTGCTTGGTGCGAGAGCGGTCAACCCACCCTCCTCACGCGCCACCACCCTCGATCGCATCGACCACTTCGTCTAGGGTCCACTCTTCTTGCGGTCGGCTCAACACTTGAATCGGTGCCGCAACCGCAAGTCTCGTAAGCAGTTCGAAGTAGCGGTCGTGGCCGAGCACGAGCGGTGCGATGCCATCGCGGCGGGTGTGGTCCATCAGGACGGCAACGCGCTGGGCGCCCCGGGGCTCGCTCAGTTCGACCGCAGTCGCGTCCGCGCTGGGGGCGAGCACCACGATCCGGTCGATTCGACGGGGCTCGTCGGACGGATCCTCAGCGCGGAAACCCACCTTGGTTCGGCCGCCGGCCAGCAACCGCAGCGAGTCGAAGTCCAGTCCCACGGCCGAGGCCGCGTCGGGCAGCAGGTGCACATTCCGTGAATACGGCGTGGTCCACGCCTGGTGATCACGGAATTCGATGAGGGTGACGTCGTCGACGAGCAGTTGGTGGCCACGTTTGCGAAGCGCCATAGAGGTGGTGGATTTCCCCGCGCCGCGTCGTCCGGCGACGGCTACCACTTCCCCGTTCACCTCCACGGTGGCCGCGTGCAGGCTGAGGTCTCCGCGCTGCAACATGGCCAACGTCACCGCCCAACCCTGCACAATCCAGGACGGGTCATCCTCGGGGCGTTCCGGATCCGGTTGCCATCCCACCACCGCTTCGTTACCGCCGCGTACGAGCAATGCGGCGCCCCCTTGGAAGTGCACGGCAACCTCGTCGGGAGTCACCTGGATCCACTTGCGCGGCCGAGTGGCGCCGGCGAGTTCGGCGGGCACCTCGCCGCGCGTCACCGTGATGCCCATGTGCTCCGGCAACTTCCACCACTCGTTTGCCTGCTGCCGACGGCGTGATTCGCGGGCCTCGAACAGTGCAACACGCTCGGCCGCTTCGGTGGTGAGTGCGTAGCCCAATTCGAGCATCCGATCACCATGATCGGCCTCAATCGCTGCGACTTGGGCGGCGCTGAGTTCATCCCGCCAGCCGCCGCTGGCGCCGCGACGGAAGAACGATGCGGTCTTGCGGGACGTCTCGCGGAACCCGACGTTCGCTTCCGATTCACGCAGGCGGTCGAATCGGGTCCGTTCCACGGCAGCGGTGAGTTCGGCGTCGGTGCAGTCCAAACCGATGGCGGCGAACACTGGCGCCAAAGCGCCCACGGCGTTGGCCTTCAAGTCCTCGTAGCGCACCAGGTGAACCGGGAAGGGCACCTCTTCATCCAGCCACGAGTCGCTGTGGCTGGACCACGATCCCCAAGGCTGATTCGTTGACGAATTCGCCGGCGACGCCTCACGTCCGTCCATCACCTGGCCCAAAGCTTCGACCGCACCGTTGAGGTCGGTTCCGAAGAATGGCGCATAGGAACAGGCGACATCGCGCGGGTCGCGCACCACCAGGATCGCGGCTCGGGTGGCGCTCAGCGGGAAGGGCTCTCGGCCTGCCGGGCCGTCCCGATACACCTCGTGGGTCTTGCGCAGGAGTGGTCGAATCGGCCCGGATTCGTCGGCTGCGGCTGTCGGAGCCAGCGTTCGGTGGCTCGACTGGCTCGAGCTGGCTCGCCCCAGCGGCGCACCAGCACAGTGCGCATGCGGTCGATCTCATCGCGGGACAACCAACGGGGGTCGATGCCGAAAGCGGGGAACGCTGTTCCAACAAACATCGGCTGCGATCCCGAGCCAAGGTGGTTGACGCCGAACAGGTGTCGGTGGGTGCCGAGCGCGGTGACGATGGCGCGCATCCAGGTGTTGCCGGATTTCGGGTAGGACGCAAGCCAGACTGTGCGCCCCGGGCCCGGCGGGCGTTCCGCCGCCGCCTGTACGCGGGTGGCTGAGGGGTGAGTCTCCGGTGTGGCGGCGAGGTCGGGACGATTCGTGCTCAACGGGTCACCCAATCAGTACGCTCCGGTTCCAGCCAACCCAGCAACTCCTCGATGTCGTCGCTGAGCGTGTCCGGGTCAATCCGAAATGCGCAGTGCGAGAGCCCCGCCAAGCGGAGGTGTTCGGACATCGCCTTGACGGGAGCTGCGGCCGCATCATCCACTTCGATTGTGGTCTGGGCGCCACCGTCTTGGATGCCATCCGAGCCTGGTCGCAATTCACCACCCAGCATCAAACCGGCCGCCGACTCGAACTTCTTCTGCCCGGCCAGGGGCGTGAGCGCTGCTTCGTGGGGTCGTCGCATGGCTACCTTGACGACGGCGGTGACTCGGGCGGAACCGGTGGGTCGAGGGAACTCGACTGCGACGGCGTCGGTGTCGTCACGCACGGCGGTGCCTGCCAGATCGAGCTTGCGTGCGCGACGGGAAGCCATCAGGATCGGCGCCTCACGGGGGTGGGCGATCAGCCTGTCTTCCTCCCAGCGCACTGGGGTGTAGCGATCAGACATCACCGTCCAGCCGCGATCCACGAGGTCGGCGATGACGATCACCACGTCATGCGGGTCGCCCGCGAGGAGGGTGCATTGGGACATCTTCGGCCTCGGCCTCGGCCGCTGTATCCGGTGGCACGGCGGCCGCAGCTCCAACCAGAGCGAATCCCCGCCGCACCAGCGAGAGTCCCTCGCCCCATCCGTAGCGAAGCGCTTGTGCGCGCAACGTGGCATCCTCATCGCTCTGAGGATCCGGTTGGATCTCCACAGCGCCGTCCTCGGCGACGGTGATGCCGCCGAGGCCTGGAAATCGGCCAACCCACGGTTCGCACGAGCGGTCAAGCGTGGGTGCCGCATGATCATCCAAGGGCACGGGGCCATGGTAGGCCATCGACCTGACTGTGGCGAGTGCAGGGTCGAAGATCAGAGTGTGCGAGTGTCCTGCGGCACTGCGTCGGCGAAGGGCGCGGGCGATCGTTGCGCCGATCGCCACCCCTGCGATCACAACGATCACCGGCAGCCACAGCGGGAAGCCACCCGACTGCTCCGTGGTTGCAGCGGTGGGTTCTGCGGCGTCCACCGCGCCGGTGTCGGGGGAGGTTGCCTGGTCTGCTGGGCTTGCAGATGGAGTAGTCTGCGCGGGACGGCTCCGTCGGCCTCATCGCCCGCATAGGAGAACGTGATGGTGCCGTCGATGGGGTGGCCGTCGGCGCTGACGACTCGGTAGGACAGTTGGTACTCCCCACCGGGCGCATCCTGCGGCCAGGCGGTGGTGACGGTGGGTCCGGCAACCGTGGGGTTGCCCAGCTCGAGAGGGCCGGAAGGGCCTTGCGCTACCACCTGGAGGCCGGTCGTGGCGATGTTCTCGTTGAACGTGAGCACCACTTGGCTCGGGGCAGACTGGGCTCTCGGAACCGTCCGCTGGCGATGAGGAAACCAAATCCGAGTGAGCAGCGGCCTGCGGCGCCGCAACTGCGGC
>CAWJIH010000012.1:0-117114 GCA_963842975.1 uncultured Actinomycetes bacterium
TGCGCAGGTAGGATGGGGTTTGTCCAAACACCCACGAACTGCAGAGAACGACGGCAGGGCTGACTACGGATCAGAAGGTTAGGGGTTCGAATCCCTTCGGGCGCGCCACGAGAAAGAGACTGTGACCAGCGCAGATGACATGTTGGTGGCCGCGCTTCAGTTGAACGGCTGCAACTTCGGCCCATCAATCCGCGAAGTTCCGTTGCGGCAGCGTTTCGATCAACCCGTAGTCGTCACGTGCCGGATGCATCGAGCCCATGGGGCCGGCGGCCATCGCCTCGGCCAGATTCGCGGTCACAGTCGCGGTGAACGCGGTGGTTTCCGGTGTCAGTCCACCGCGGTCGGCGCCGGCCAGGGACGGCCCCCAGTTCATGGTTCCGGTCGCGAACACTCCGGCTCCGTTGCTGGTGGTGTAGTACGTCATCGTCGACCAGCTGGTGCCGTCCTCGCACAGTGTCTCCGACAACGCCGGCACCTGGATCGGCCTTGGCGTATCGGGCCGGGCGAACGCTCGATCGGATTCGATTCCGATCAGCCCGGGAATCCGACTGTCGGCGGTGGCGCCGGTGCCGGCGAACAGGAAGAAGGCGGGGTCGATGATGGTGGCGTCACCCCGTGACGGGTAGCAGTCGTACATCTGGCCGAGGACTTCCACCTCGGGCATCGGTTGCGGAGGGTCACGAAACCTGGCGGTGGTCTCTGCCGAGTCGCCAAGCGGGTCGAGTGCGGCACTCTTGTACCCGATCACCGTCCGGTTCTCGCCGCCTGATCCAGAGCCGAGCCGGACCCGCCAGTAGCCGGCGTTTGCGCCGAGGAAGGCGAGATCGGAGCCGGCATCTCGGGCGGCGATCAGCGCTTGCCGGTAGGAGACGGTCCAGTACTCGTCGTGGCCGTTGCTGATGGCGCCTTCGCTGCCTAGCAGACTGGTCGGATCGACCGCAACAGCGCCCACGCTGGTGTACGCCCAGTGGCACCCCCGTTTCCTCCAGGACACGCACGATGGGCACGTCGAACTCGTTCCAGATCTCCCACTCCGAACTGTAGGGCCGGTCGAAGGACACAGCGAAGGATCTGTCGGCGAAGCCCCCCGGCCCGCCGTAGAGGCTGCGCCCGCCCCAGTTGTTGTAGGCCTGCCAGGTCAGGTCGCCGGCAATGAACACGACCTTGTCGGTCAGGTCCTCGGTTCGCACCACGAGTGGGATGTTGGCGGCGGTGCCTTCGGCCGCCACCTGGATCAGATAGAAGCCGTCAGGCCAGCCCGAGGTGTCGAGCCGGGTGGTCTCCGGCCATCCGGCCACCGTGCTCAGCAGTGCCGGATCCACCTGAGGTGGGGTAGACGACTCGGTGACCGTCACGCCCACGCTCGGCCCCACCTGGGCACCCCCGACTCCGCCGTAGTCGCCAATCCGATACGGCGTCACAGCGGCGGGTCCCTCGGCGGAGATGTGCACCGTCAACGGTTCACCTGGCAGCAGTGAGGAAGCCCCCAGGTAAGCGCCCCATTGGTCCCCGATCGCCCGATTCACGTCGGGGATCTGCCAGTTTTTCGACGGGGTGACCGGCACCGGTGCCGGCGTGCTCTGGGACGGCTCCGGTGACGCGGTGGCCGCAGCGGTGGTGGGCACGGTGGCCTCCGATGACGTTGGCGCCGGCTGGCCGGACGCACCGCAGGCGCCGAGGACCAAAACCGACGTCGTGCAGCACAGCACTGCCCGGTGCCACCGTTGCGGAGTATTCACACCGGCGAGTGTATGGAGCAATGCTCGCCATCATGGCCAGGGGGAACGGCTGGAACAGCCGGTTGCCGATCACCTGGGCTTGGAAGAACACCCCGCGGGGCGGGCCGCGTACATTTGGTGATGTCCCAGGACCACACTTGCATCGGTGCGACGTCCACGAAACGCGGTGAGCGCAGTACCTAAAGGACTGTCTGCGCCTCGGTGTCGGACAGTTTGTACCCCGGTGCCGGGCGTGCCCGACCGGGCTGGGGGCGCAGGTGGTGGTGTCAACCGCCGGTAGTAGGTGGCCCGGTGACGCCCGCCCAGTCGCCGCTGCACACCTGCGTGACACAAAGCACCCGAAACGGGCCGAATTCGGGCCCGGCGTGTCACACCGGGGTTCAGTTGCGCCGGGATTGGGCCACGCTGTTAGAGGGGCGGTCCGGTGCTAGGCTCGCCGCCGTGGATCACCCCAATGAGAGCGCCACGGAGATCGAGGCGCTCTGGCGGGGGGCGACTAAGCCGAGCCACAAGTTCCTGCACTACTTCCCCGCCTACGAGCACCTCTTCCATCGATACCGGGGCACCGATTTCACGTTCGTCGAGTTCGGTGTTCAGGGTGGCGGGTCGCTGCAAATGTGGCGGTCCTACTTCGGGGACCAGGCTCGGATCATCGGCGTCGACCTCAACCCCGTCGCGAAGGACGAGAACCCCGATTTCGAGGTCTTCATTGGCGACCAGGGCGACCCGGAGTTCCTCGACTTCCTTTTCCGTCAGATCGGTCACTACGACGTCGTACTCGACGACGGCGGTCATCAGTCGTTCCAGCAGATCCTCACCGTGGAGCGGGCGCTGGCGAACGCCCAGGGGCCGTGCGTAGTGGTGGTCGAGGACACGGTCACGAGTTTCTACCCGGACTTCCGGATGTTCCACCGGCGTCGCTCCTTCCACCGCTTCGCGCATGCCCTCGCAGACGCCATCACCCGGCGAAACCTCGCCCCTGCGGTGACCACGCCGCCGTACGACGAGGTCTGGCGGGTCGAGTTCTGCAGCGGCGTCGTCGCCATCCATGCCGACCCGCAGCAGGTGAGTCTGGACCGGCGACGGTCCGAGTTCAACACCGACGTCGCGCCCGCAATGAGGGACTTCCGCCACGTCGGGAAGAGTTCAGCCGCGGTCAACTGGCCCACCTCCCGCGGAAGTCGCAAGGTCACGGTTCACGGGCAGCCCGGGTGGATTCCGTCGTACCCCATCCCGCGACGGTGGCGCCAGCGTGGCTGAGTAGGGCGCGGAAGGGAATCCACCGACAACCTCAGGACGGTCCTACTGCCACCAACTTGGTGACGTATTGGAACGAGTCCGTGGCTGCCACCTGGGCGGTGAACTGGTGCTCCCTGGCCCCGCCGCGTGCGAGTTGGCGGACCGCCCTGCGACAGGCAGAGCCACTACCCTCAAATCAAACTAGCGAGGCAGGAGTCGCATGGACGCGAAGGGACCGACCTCCACTGAGGTGGAGCGGACCCGCATGGTCGAAACCTACCTGCAGACGCCAGCTCCGGTGATCGTGGTCGCGGGCCCTCCCGGCTCGGGCAAGAGCACCCTGCTGCGGCAATGGTTGAGCGTGGAGTCGCGTGCCTCGCTAGTGATTTCGCTGAGCGCCCTGCACGACGATCCGGTGCTCCTCGCCACCGCAATCATTCGCGCCTTCTACGGGGGTGAGCCGCTGCCGGAAGCGCTGCAATGGAAACTCACGGCGAGCGAACCGACCTTCTCCGCCGAGCTGATTCCAGCGCTGGCGAGGCTTGTTGCGGCGGACGGACCCGCGAGCGTCGTTGCTGTGGAAGACATCCATCACATCAAGGACCCGCAGTCGATAGCGATCCTGCGCAGCCTCAGTGATGCGGTGCCGGCCGGTTCCCGCTTGATCTTGCAGGGCCGAGGCTGTGCACCACAAGTCCTGACGCGTGCCCGGGTGGCGGGCAGACTGGCCGAGTTCGGAGCGATGGACTTGGCGTTCGACGCCGACGAGACGGAGCGACTCTTCGCCGCACATGGCATCGCAGCCGAAGCGGCGCGAAAGGCATGGGAGCGGACCGGCGGCTGGGCGGTACTGCTGTATCTGTCCGCTCTTCGCCACAACCTGGTTGGCGGCGGTGAACAACCGCCCGATGCGCCAGGTTCCGATGCGTACATCGTCGACTATTGCCGAAGCGAGATCCTGGCCCAGGTTGACCAAAACGCCCGAGACTTTCTTCTCGAGACTTCGCCGCTGGAGGAGTTGACCCCGGCGTTGTGCGACGCAGTGCGGCTACGCTCAGATTCCGGTGCGTTGCTTCGGTACCTGAACGAACATGTGCAGCTCGTCGAACGGCTCGACCACGCGATCGGCTCGAACACTCGATACCGCTACCATCCGATCCTCGCTGAAGGCATGCGAGCGGAATTGAACCTGGGGGACCCAACTGCCGCAGCGCGAATTCTCAGCAGAGCCGCCGAATGGTACGTACAAGTCGGCGACATAGATGCCGCGGTAACTGCGGCGAAAGGTGCCGGCGACATCACCCGCACCGCTGAGATTGTGTGGTCGGACATTGCCAGTTCGCTGATGCTGGGACGACCGGACGTGTTGCGGCGCCGACTGCGTGGGCTCAGTCGCAGCCAGATCGAGAGCCACACTCTGCTGATGGTGGCCTGCGGCTGGTTGGCGCTGCAATCGTCGGATCGAGAGGGCGCCCTGGCATGGTCCCTGCACTTGCGCAAGCACCTGGGTCCGAATGTGCTCGATGATGCCCAGACCGATCCGGAAGCTGCTGCGGCAGCAGTTCTGATCGGTGTGCTCTCCGGATTCCCCGCTGGTGTGCCATTTCTGCAGGCGGCCAGAATCGGCCTGCCGCCGGACTCCATACTGCGGGCGCCAAACGAACTCACGCTGGGCGTCTACCTCAGCCTGATCCACGATGCCGAACAGGCTGAGATGCATCTGCAGCGAGCACACGACCTGGCTCAGGCCCTCGACGCCCCGATCTCCGGCGCAGTTGCCCAGGCTTGGCTGGGTCTGCTGGTGGCTATCCAGGGCGACTGGACTCGGGCCGAAGAACTGATCGAGGCAGCCTGGCGACAGGTGCAACTGCGTTCCCTGCAGGAGTTGGGATCTTCGGCCCTCGTGGTCACCGCTCATGCCATGGTGCTTGCGCATCGAGCTGACGCCGCCGCGGCGCAGGCCATTGCCGGGGCCCGGCGGGTGACGGCGTCGATGGGCGGCCTACTCGGATGGTTCGGACTTGCCGGTCGATACCTCCTTGCCAGAGCCGCCGCAATGTCCGGCGACGGCGCCACCGCGCGGCTGCTGCTACATGAGGCAGACGCCCGCTACACGCAGGAATTTCACGGCACACTCATCTCCATTCTGCGGACCCAGGCCAGTGACGCGATGGCTGAGTTGAGCGACTCCGCCCTGCACGCAGACGTCTTGACGGACGCCGAACTTCGATTGCTCAGTTACCTTCCCAGCCACCTCTCGTTGTCGCGTATCGCAAGCTGCCTGCACATTTCACCGAACACGGTCAAGACTCACGCCAACGCCATCTACCGCAAATTGGGCGTGCACTCCCGACCTGAGGCCGTGGATCGAGCGCGAGTACTCGGGTTGCTCTCGGCGCCTGACACCTGATCCACGCACGAGGAAGGTGGATCGACTAGCGTCAGCGGCGCCGGTCAGTCACCAGCCACTGGGGCATTCGCAAGCTCGGCGTCGTCTGACCCCACTGGGCGCGTGGGGACGCCCGAGCTGAGGAAAAGCGACACTAGCGCCAGCATCGCCAGGATGCCCAGCGCCGCGTCCAAACCCGCAACCCGGGCAGCGGCATTCTGCTCGGCAACAGCCTCGGCATCGCTACCGGTGACGCCCGCTTCCGACAAGGCGGACTCCAACTGGCTGTCGGAAATGAAGGGTGCGTCTACTGCGAGTTGCACGGTGGCTTGCGACTTCACCTGTTCGGAGGCGTCCGGGTCTGCCTGCAGCCCAACCAGGAAGGTTGACGTCAGCGCGGCGATCAGGACCGATCCTGCCAGCGCGGTGCCGAGCGAAGCGCCGAGGTTGGTGGCGGTGTTCTGAAGTCCGCCGATCTCGCCGCTGCGTTCCTCCGGCACCGACGACACTGTGACGGCACCGAGTTGTGAAGCCAGACACCCAATGCCGGCACCGATCAGCAGCATCGGTACCGCCACCACCTCAGCGTCCGACGACAACTCCACCCCGGACATCAGGACCAAGATGCCAGCGAGCATCAACAGGATTCCCACCCGAACCACTCGACGCGGCGACGCCGCAGGGAACACCCGTGGCACCCCCAGCGCGGACGCCAGCAAGGCGACCGACAACGGCAGGATGCGCAGGCCGGTATCGATGGCGGACAACTCGAGCACCACCGAGAGATACAGCGGAACGATGAAGAAGATCCCCGCCTGCAGCAGGAACTGGAAGCCGAACATGATCAGCCCTGCGTTGAGTACCCGGTTGCGGAACAGCCCGGGATCGACCAGCGGTTCCCGTCCGCGATCGAGCATCCGGCGTTCCCACCCAAAGAAAGTCCACAGCACCAGTCCGCCGCAGATGATCAACCAGAAGGTCGCCGAGATTCCGAACAGCTCTGGGGCTCCGTCGTTGGCCTGGATCCACCCCCACTCGCTGGATCGCAGCACGCCAAAGACGGCCAACCCGAGGCCGAGGGCGGAAAGCACGGTGCCGACGAAGTCCAGCGGCGGACTCTGCGTCACCGGCTCCTCGTTCACCCGACGCGCCAGGATCAAGATGACGAGCACGACGATGACCTCGCCGAAGAAGACCCACCGCCAGGAGAAATAGGTGGTCGCTGCGCCGCCGACAAGGGGGCCGAGGGCCACTGCCACCGCCCCCGCGGCAGCCACCAGTCCGTACGCGCGGGGACGCTCCTTGGTCGCGAAGTTGCTCGCCACCAGCCCCACGATCGCGGGCATGATCAGCGCCGCCCCCAAACCCTCCAGCAACGACCATCCCAGCAACAGCACCGCCAGGTTGGGCGCCAGACCGGTAACCGCCGAACCCGCGCCGTAGATGACGCAGCCGATGGTGAACGCGCGTTTGCGTCCGATCTTGGTGCCGATCTTGCCGCCCGTGATCATCATGGTGGCCATCACCAGGGTGTACATGGTGATGGCGGTCTGAATGCCTGTGATCGTGGTTCCGAGGTCGTTGGCGACGGTGGCCATCGACACATTCATCACCGAACTGTCCAAGGTCATGAGGAACTGACCGGCTGACAGCGTCAACAGGATCAGGCCGGTGCCCGCGGCCGCAGCGGTCCGGGTGTCAGTCATTCGTGGTCTCTCTGTAGATCGAACGGTTGGGCGGTTGAGCTGAGCAACTCTGGCAATAGTTTCTGCGTCGTGCCAAGTTTTTCGGCTCGGTAGGACTCCTCCTGTACCACCGTTGCGTACACACCCAGCGACACGTTGTTGACGAACAGCCGCTCCCCCACGGTGGCATAGTCGATGCGCCGATCCACTCCTTCGGTGAAGGCGATCAAGCCGACAGCCGGGTCTTCCTTGTCCATGCCGGGGTCTTGTGCGAAGTGGTTGCGCGTGCCTGCGGAAATGCAGACGAAGGGAATTCCGGCGTCGATCGCGATGGCAGCGACCAGGGCTTGCGATCCGTCACCACCGGCCATGCCGATGCAATCGGCGCCGCGCGAGATGGCATCACGGGCAAGCTGTTCAAGGTCCAGGCCCTTGTCCAGCATCACAACTTCGACACCGAGCGCTTCCGCCCGCTGTTGAATCTGGAACCTCTCCACTTTGCCCCCACCCGACCAGGGATTGCAGATGAGGACGGGTCTGCGAGGTGCCGGCGCCATGACCGGCAGATCGGCGGCGTGCAAGGAGGGCTGCAGGGCAAATCTCGTTGCCGCCGCTGACCCGGCGACAGCTCCCACCACCACGAGCAAACGCAAGATGACGTTGTTGGAGTTGGCGGCCGCCGCCACGATGGCCATGATCAGAACAACGAGGCCGAGCGCCGCAACCGTCAACCCCACCGCTCGGCGGGGCATGCGTTCGGTGATGGCTACCCAACCGCCGCCACCGAGGGCGCCGACAGCAAGTACGCCGACCACCAGCCAGACTGCGTTGTTGAGCAAAAAGACGAGCAGCGCGGCCACGACCACAACACTGCACAGAATTGCCGCTAGTGCGGCAGCCTGGCGCCCGCGGGACACGTCCCGACCGGTACCCGCCATGACCTCGCCACTCGCCTGTGCCACGTCGGTCAGTCCGCTGCTAGAGGCTCTTGAGTTCTTTGCCGTGGGCGACGACAGCGTAGATCACGAGGGCATCGATCACCATGATCGAGATGGCCCAAAGCGGCACCACCGGGATCCAAAGGAAGTTGATGATGAGGCTAAGGCCTGCGATCAGGACCGCGACAATGCGGGCAAACATGTTGCCCTTGAACAACAGCACGCCAATCAGGATCGTCAGCAGGCCCAAGAGCATGTGGATCCATCCCCAACCGGTGATGTCCAGCAGCAACGACGCGTTCTCGCCGCGCACTACCCACTCATCGTTGAGGACGGCGAACAGTCCCTGGAGCAGCCAGAGGATGCCACCGATAATGATCATGATCGAGGCGAACACGACCCATCCGGTCCAACCCGAGATCTGCTCGTCCGGCCGGTATTGCGTTGACACGTGGAATTCACTCCTTTGCTTGCGGCGCTCGTCCGCCGCTGATGGCGGTGCCCGGTAGGTCGCGGCACTGAGTGAGGCGCCAATTCGTCCGCACCATCTCTGATGGTGAACGATTCGCCGCTCGCTGGCCTCATCCGCTTCGGGTGATTCATGTGCGGGGTTTCTGCGCGAATTCGGCGAGTTGCGCGGCGTTCAGGCTTTCCGGGTCGGGGAATCCCCCTGGATCCCCCGCAACTGCCTGGCGGAACTCCTCATAGTCGGCTTTCGCCATGCCTGCGTAGGTCTGCGCAAACTGCACCATGGCCCTGTCGAATTTGGCACCGGCTCCCAGGTAGGCAGCCACCGCCACTGGGTCACCGATCCGGGCGTGGGCCATGGCCAAGGTGGCGCCGCACAATCGTGCGTAACGCACAAGCCGGTGCGGACTGAGTCCCTGCAGGTCGACAGACCACTTGAAGTCGCGCAGTTGGCGCCCGTAGAAATTGACGCCCCGATTCGGCCGCGCCAGCCAGCCGAGGAACGGATCCCCCGAGGCCTGCATCGACCGTTGACCCACCACCACCCGCTGACCATGATTGGCAAATGGTGCCGGTTTGGTCCATTGCTCCAGCACCGATGACTGTGCTGCCTTCAACTGCAACACGAGGTAGTCGTCGCGATGCGGCCCGGCCAGCAGGATCGCCACCGCTGGCAAGCCCACACTTCCCACCCCGACCACCTTGTGGGCGACGTCCAGGACTTCGAATGAGTCCAGCAGCGCGGCCTTCTCATCGCTTAGAGAGCCCAGGAACTGCCGGTAGACATCGCGATAATCGAAACCGAGGTCACTTTCGCTGAGGCGGACGAGCAGCGGTGGTTCGTTGCGGAACTGCCGACGACCGTCCGAATCCACCACAGTCAGCTTGCGAACTGCCGACCAGGCGTCCCGCTTCTTGATCTTGCCCATATTGGCGGCGATCACTTTCGCAGAGTCGCGCCGTTCCTTGGCTCCGCCCGTTTCGCCCGCGAATTCGAGCATTGCTTCGGGACGGAACATGGCGTACCAGTTGTCCAGGAGCTTCGAGTCAGCGGCCTGGGCCATTCGGATTCGGTAACTTGCAGCTGCCGCTTCTGCTGCGGCGCGGCCCAGCCCACGAGCGAGCCCGCGATCGTCCACTAGGAGCACAAACGACGTGGCCAAGCGCATCAGGTCCCACTCAAAGGGTCCCGGCGCCGTTTCATCGAAGTCGTTGACGTCGAACACAACCGAACGTTCCGCGGAGCCGAAGATGCCGAAGTTGGACAGGTGCGCGTCGCCGCACAGCATCACCTCCAGGCCGGAGTTGGCTGAGCGACCAAGGTCGCTGGCCATCACCACGGCTGATCCTCGATAGAAGGCCAACGCCGACGCTGCCATTCGAGCGCGGCGGACCGGAACGAGAGCAGGAATGCGAGAGCTTTCCTGAGCGGTCAACAGAGATGTCGCGGTCGGTCGGTCGGCTGGCGGCGTCCAGTCAGCGATTGCCTTTCGCGGCAGTGTGCCTCGCGCCTGCTTGCCGCGTGCGCGGCGGTCAGCGATCGAGCTTCCAGCGGGAGGCATGTCAAGCCAGGTCACGATGTCGCCTTTCGTAGGCCGGTGCACTATCCCGGTGGGTTTCGGCACGGCATTGGACTCACATGCTTCGCCGCCATCACCGCTTGATCAACGGGCCTGTCACCGAATCTCTTAACACTTTTGGCCTACCTCGCCTCAGATGCCTCACCCGAAGCGGGTGATTTCCGGATCAGCTCTAGTAGCCGCCGAATCCATTGACCCGCCGCTGCCGCCGAACCGTGGCGTGCTGATCACATCAGGTGCGGCCTACAGCACTTTCGCCAGAAACGCCTTGAGTCGTTCACTGTTCGGGTTCGCCAGCAACTCCTTCGGCGGCCCGAAGTCGGCCACCACGCCGTCGGCGATGAAACCTAGGGTGTCGCCCACCTCGCGAGCGAATCCGATTTCATGGGTGACGACCACCATCGTCATGCCGCTTTCGGCCAGCTGGCGCATCACGTCAAGGACATCGCCGACGAGTTCGGGGTCTAACGCCGAGGTCGGCTCGTCGAACAGCATCAACTCCGGATCCATCGCCAACGCTCTGGCGATGGCCACCCGTTGCTGCTGCCCCCCGGACAGTTGCATGGGGTAGGCATCACCGCGGTCACCGAGACCCACCCTGGCCAGCAGCTCCTGCGCCCGTTCGCGCACCTTCGCCTTGTTGCGCTTCTGCACCACGACCGGCCCGGCCATCACGTTCTCCGCCGCGGTCATGTGCGGGAAGAGGTTGAAGCGCTGGAACACCATGCCGATCGACCGGCGCTGCGCTGCGACCTCTTTGTCTTTCATCTCGTGTAGTTTGGCGCCCTTGAGTTTGTAGCCGATCAGCTCGCCGGCCACCGACAACTGCCCGGAATCGATCTTCTCCAGGTGGTTGATACAGCGCAGGAACGTCGACTTTCCGCCGCCGGACGGGCCGATAATGCATGCCACCTCGCCGGTCTTGACCTCAAAGTTGATGCCCTTGAGCACCTCGTTGCGGCCAAACGACTTGTGGACCTCGACTGCTTTGACCATCACGTCAGGCTTGGGTTTGACCAGGAGGTCCGATGCTTTGCTCATTGGTCATCTCCCCGGCCGAAGCGGGCTTTGAGTTTCTGCAACGGCGTGGGGGGCAATTCGCGCATCGCTCCCTTGGCGTAGTAGCGCTCGATGTAGTACTGGCCCACCATCAACACCGACGTCAGTGCCAGGTACCAGATGCTCGCCATGATGGCCATGGGGAACGGCTGGAACAGCCGGTTGCCGATCACCTGGGCTTGGAAGAACAACTCTGTGGTGAGCGGGATCGCGATGACCAGCGATGTGGTCTTCAGCATCGAGATCGTTTCGTTGCCCGTCGGCGGCACGATCACTCGCATCGCCTGCGGGAGCACGATGTGGCGAAGGGTTTGCATTCGGCTCATGCCCAACGCGGTAGCCGCTTCCTCTTGACCCTCGTCGACGCTCAGGATGCCAGCACGCACGATTTCCGACATGTAGGCCGCCTCGTTCAGACCCAGACCCAATAGCGCCGCCACGAAGGCAGGGATGAGCGTCTTGGTGTCGAACGAGATCATCTCCGGTCCGAACGGGATACCCAGCGAAATTCGCTGGTACAACGCGATGATCGAACCCCACAGGAACAACTGGACGTACACCGGAGTCCCGCGGAACACCCAGACGAACACCCACGCCGAGCCACTCATCACCGGATTCGGCGACAGCCGCATGATCGCGATCAGCACACCTAGTGCCAGGCCCAGGACCATCGCCAGGAACGTCAGCAGCAGCGTGACGCCGACGCCTTTGATGATCGGCGGTGAGAAGATCCACTCGCCGATCAACGGCCAGCCCCAGTTGGGGTTCGTCAACAGGCTGTTGACGAACATCGCGAACAAGATCGCGATGATCCCGATGCCGATCCAGCGTCCCGGATGGCGTACCGGGACCGCCTGGATCGGCTCCTTGGGCTTTGCCGACGGGCTGGTTGTCGATTCGTTGGCCATGGTGACTCCCGGGCCCTGGCGCCGTTGCGGCCCTAGCTCGCCGGGTTCACTTCAGAGGTGGTCACCGCGCCGTCTTCCAGACCCCACTTGCTGAGGATCTGCTCGTAGCTGCCGTCGTCGATCATGGACTGGATCGCGCCTTGGATCGACTCTGCCAGTCCCATTTGCTCCAGCGGCACGACTACGCCGTAGGGAGCCGAGTCATAGATTTCCCCGACCTGCTCAAGCTGGCCGGTCTGGGTGATGGCATAGGCGACCACGGGGCTATCCGCCAGCATGGCGTCGATCTTTCCGCTGGTCAGCGCGGTGGTGACGTCCGACTGCAGGGTGAACTGTTGAATGTCGATCGAGTCGCTGCCGGCGGCGGTGCAGGCTTCGTTGCGCGCTTCGATGTCGTCAACCTGCACGGTGGCCTTCTGAACTCCGACGGACTTCCCACAGGGGTTTTCGGGGTCGACGTCCTGCGGGTTACCAGTGGCGACGGCCCATGCCGTACCGGCCTCGAGGTAGCTCACCATGTTGACTTGCTCAAGGCGTTCCGGGTTGATGGTGAACGATGACATCGAGGCATCGAATTTGCCGTTGGTCACGCCCACGATGAGGGAGTCGAAGCTGGAGTTGCTCCACTCGCCGGTGAGACCCAGCTTGGCTGCAATGGCGTTGCCGAGGTCGATGTCCGCGCCTTCGATAGTGGAGCCGTCTTCGGCGATGAATTCCATCGGCGCGTAGGAGGCGTCGGTGCCAAACTTCAGCACCCCGGCCGTCTTCACGGCCTCCGGAACACCCGCGGCGAGTTCGCTGTCGGCACTGACTGAGGGGAGTGGCGAGGCTGACTCGCTGGCGCTGTCCGTCGATGACGAATCCCCGCCGCAGGCTGCGAGGGCGAACACCGCGGTGGCGGTGGCCGCGCCAAAGGCGAATCGGTTGAACTTGGCGGTGGTAGTGATCATGAGTCGAACTCCTTCTAGGCCCGAGATGCCGACGGTAGACCGCAGCATACGGTTCAGTATGACCCGCAACCGGCCACAATGGGTGGGAACTCCCCCGGTTGGCTGGCGGTGTCGCCTTGATCATCGGGTCGAAAGTGACCTATGCGCGGAGGTTTGACCCCGTGATCATGGATGATCGGGTGAGGCGCTGTGCGAAACGAGAGGAGGGGATGTGGATTCCGTGACGAAGGTGACTCTCGCAAGGGTCACGGTGGACGAAAGCCACCAACAGGCCTGGACCATCCGATCGGATGTGGCTGGGCGGATGAACCCGGTGAACCCGGCCGATGCCGGGTATACCCAGGCGGCTGACGTACTCAGACACGCCGGGATGGATGTGCACGCACACGCCGAGGGCGCCATCACCGACGAGGTGCTGGCGGATTGTGACGTCCTGATCATTCCGCACTGTTCAACCCCGGAATGGGAGACTACGACGGGTGCTGGTTCACCCGTTTTCGACGTCGCCGAGATCGATGCGATCGAGCGCTACGTCCGCGCTGGCGGTGGGCTGGTGATTCTGGCTGAAACCGAGCAGGCCAAATACGGAAACTCGCTGGCCGAGATCGCTGGCCGATTCGGTGTCGAGTTGCATTCGTCAACGGTGCAGGACCCCGTCTGCCCGATTCAACGACGTTCCCACCTGGGTTCTGGCGGAACCAGTACGGAACGACGTGTGGGACTGGTGGGCGGGGGTGCGACAGGCTGGGCTGTATCGCGCTGGAACCCTCAGTCTCGCCGATCGTGACGACAGGCACCGCCCACCGGATCGCCGATACCTCGTGGCCCGCACCAGCGCGACCGCATGGCCGGCACACGCTGGTCTGATCGCCGCGGTGCAGGCCGGGGCTGGCCGAGTTGTCGTGCTCACCGACTCCGACCTCTTCGGCGACGACAGCATCACCGACCTGGACCATCAGACCCTGTGGCACAACCTCGTGTTCTGGACTACCTCCGGGGCCAGTTCCCGCACGGCTGATCCGGTCGCGGTTGCAGCGACGCCGCCGACCGCTGAACCAGCGTGGGCAGACCTCACTCGTGCGATCGAGGAACTGCGCCCCCTGCAGGTCAAGGACGGGTCCGTGCCGGACGAAGGTAACCAGCAACTGGCGCGCGACGCAGTCGAACGCATCATCGACGCAATCGAGGCGCTCAGGGCACGATTCCCGCATCAAACTGAGCAACTTTCCGCCACCGTGGCGGACTTCCGACGGTGGCTCGACGAAGGGCTGGGCACGCCTGATTTTCTCGACTCGCTGCTGCTGTTCCGACCCGAACTCAACCGCGTCGACGGGGTCGAGCACCTCGCGGTGTTCCCGATGTACACCCAGAACGGCAACCTCACCCGCAACGTCGAGGCCGTGATCACTCGCACGGTCTGGCCGGATTGGATCGCAGACCTGGAACAGAGTGGGTACGACAACGCCGCCTTTGTTCCGATCGAGTTCGTCGGCTTCACTGCCGGCTACGACACCCACTCGGCAGTTCTCTTCCCGGAGACGGTGGCCACCCGAGAAACGCCTCGATTCACCTGGGGTGGAATCTTCTGCGACCGGGAGGCGGCCCGCTTCCGGGTGGTCACGTCCGAGGCCGCCGCGATCACCAGACTGGCCCTGCCGCCGGCAGCCGAAATGCTGGTGAATGACCAGCACCTGACGCAGCAGACTTTCATCTGCTGGGACCTCGTGCACGACCGCACCCACAGCCACGGCGACCTCCCTTTCGATCCGTTCATGATTAAGCAACGGATGCCCTATTGGATGTACGCGCTCGAAGAACTGCGCTGCGATTTGAACACGTATCGCGAGACCGTTGCGCTGCAGGCCAACGGCGTAGTTTTGGCGCCTCAGGTGCGTTACGCAATCCTCTTTGATCGGCTGTTCCGCTTCCCCACCTCCGGCACCCGGATCCGCAACTACGACGGCCTTGGCGGGCAGATCCTCTTCGCCTGGCTGCACCGTAACGGCGTGCTGAACTGGACCGACAACACGTTGACCATCGATTGGCTCACAGTGGACGCCTCGGTGGTGGAACTCTGCGAGCGGGTTGAGGCGCTTTACCGTTCTGGTATTGACCGCAGTCGACTTGGTCACTGGCTGGCCGCCCACCAGTTCGTGGCGGAGCTGGTACCGCCCCACCCAGCGTCGGTGTGGGCCACAGGTGGTGCGGCGCTGCCCACCGAGACCAAAGAGGCCGTTGACGCTGTGCTGTCCGATGAGTTTCCGCTTAACGTGTTCTACGAGGCGCTGCGCAAGAAGATCATGCCCACCATTGACTCAACCCAAGGCATCACAGGAGCATCATCATGAATCCCACACCCGTCGTGATCGTGCTTGGGGCAGGTATCGGCGGGCAAGGGGTGATTGCGGCGGTCGCCCCGCACGCTCACGTGGTGGTGGCTGATCGATCGCCGGAATTGGCGGATGCTGGGGCGGCCCTTGCCACGAGCACCGGCGGGTCGGGCGAATCCTCGACGTTGGATCTCACCGATCTGGACGCGGTCCTCTGGTGGCGCGACGAACTGTTGCGGCGTCACGGGCGGGTCGACGCGGTGGTGCATCTGGTCGGTGGTTGGCAGGGATCGGCCACCGTCAACGCCGATGCCATCGCGAAGTGGCGCGCGCTGCTGCCGGGGATCGTGGACACCGTGCAGACCACAACGGTGGCCTTCCGGGAGGCCCTGCAGTCCGCTCCGCACGGCCGCTATGTGATGGTCACCTCCACCTCGGTGGCAAACCCAACGAAGGGCAACGCGGCCTATGCCAGTGCCAAGGCCGCCGCAGAGACGTGGGTGCGGGCGTTGGGCTCGGCCTTCGACGGAACGCCTGCGGCGGCGTGCATCGTGGCGGTGAAGGCGCTGGTCGATCCGGCGACCCGAGCGGCCAACCCCGACAAGACCTACCCCGGCTACACCGACACCACGGAGCTGGGCTCGGCAATCGCCGGGCTGCTCACCGACGCCGAGCTTGACTGCGTCACGTACCTCAACCTCACGAAAGCCGAATAACGCATGGCGACCAGTTTTGCGTCCGACAACTACGCCGGTGTGCATCCCGACGTGCTGGCAGCAATGGCCCGGGTGAATGTTGGCCATCAGGTGTCATACGGCGGCGACGACACCACCGCCGGACTGCGCGACCTCATCAAGGATCACTTCGGCGCAGCGGCCGAGATTTTTCCGGTGTTCAACGGCACTGGTGCCAATGTGGTGGCGTTGCAGGCCATGACGAAACCCTGGGAGGCGGTGATCTGCACCCACAGCGCCCACATCAATGTGGACGAAGGGGGCGCGCCGGAAAAGGTTGCGGGGCTGAAGCTTTGGCAAGTGCGCGCCCCAGACGGCAAACTCACGCCGGATCTCGTGGACACCCAAGCCTGGGGATTCGGCGATGTGCACCGCGCCCAGCCCGGAGTGGTGGCTGTGACTCAATCGAGTGAGTTGGGCACCCTCTACCAAGTAGACGAGTTGGCCGCGGTGGTGGAGCGGGCGAAGTCGCACGGAATGCGGGTGCTGCTTGACGGTGCCCGGATCATGAATGCCGCCGCCGCGCTGGGGGTACCTTTTCGTGCGTTCACGGCTGATCTGGGCATCGATGCGGTGACCTTCGGGGCCACGAAGAACGGTGCGATGAGCGCAGAGTCGGTGATCACGCTGACTCCGGAGGTGGCCGCGGCCGTGCCCTACCTGCGTAAGACGGATATGCAATTGGCCAGCAAGATGCGCTACGTCAGTGCCCAGTTCCTTGCCATGCTCACCGACGACCTCTGGTTGCGGAACGCGCGTCACGCCAACGCGATGGCTCGCCGCTTGAGCACTGCGGTGGCGACCATCCCGCAGGTGCAGGTGAGCCAACCGACGGAAGTCAATGCGGTGTTCGCAATCCTGCCGGCAGCGGCGCGCACCCGACTGCAGGAGCGGTTTCACTTCTACACCTGGGATCAGGCCTCTGGCGAGGTGCGATGGATGTGTGCGTGGGACACCACCGAGGCCGATGTCGATGCCTTCGTCGATGGCATCGCCGAAGAGGTCAGCCGCTAGCCGCACCCCGCTAACACCGGAAGTAGAATGCATGTATTCTACTTCCCATGAAGCCGTTCGTTCTGCCTCGAATCTTGTCTGCGGGCCTGGCGTTTTCCGCTCTCGTGGGTCTCGCCGTAGTGGTATCGACTGGGTCTTTCACCTGGGCGATGCAGGTGTCCACCCCTGGAGCTTCTGGTGGGTTCGCACTCGGTGTCACTGCCGACGTGCTGAGCATGGTGTTGCTGGCGTTCGTCGCCACCGTTGCCTGGCTGGTGACGTCGTACTCCTCCCGCAATCTGGCCGGTCAGCTTGGGGTGAACCGATTCGCCGGATGGTTGACCGTGGCCACGTTGGGTCTCGCCGTGATGGTGCTCGGCGCGAGTCTGCCGGTGATTGCGCTCGGCTGGAGCCTGAGTGCTTCGGCGGTGGCTGGGCTGGTCGGTCACGCCCAAGCCGAGTCTGCCGGCCGTGCCGCTCGCTACGTGCGTCGGTGGCTGAGCTGGTCGGACATTGCGCTTTGGGCGGGTGTCGTTGCCGGCCTGCTGCTGTTGCCTTCGGTGGATCGATCCGGGGAATTCACTTCCGGCGCTGCCACCGTCGGCGTCGCGGCCCTGCTGCTGGTTGCGGCGACGATTCGTTCGGCGCTCTTCCCTGTGAGCCGGTGGCTGCCGGAGACGGCCGAGGCGCCTTCGCCGCTGTCCGGCTTCCTCCACGCCGGGGTGGTGAACGGAGCTGGCCTGCTGGTTTTGCTCATGTGGCCGCTCTTCGCGGCCGCCCCGCCAGTGCTCGCCGCACTTCTGGTCATCGGCGTGGCCTCGGTCGCGGTGGGCACGTGGCGCGGTCGAGTGCGCGCCGACGTCAAAGGTCAGCTCGCCTCGTCGACCACCTCCCAGATGGGCTACATGGCGATCCAATTGGGAATCGGACTACCAGCTGCTGCCCTCTTGCACCTCATGGGGCACGGCTACTACAAGGCCTGGCTGTTCCTGCGTGCTGGTGGGGCGGTCACCCGGGCACGCTGGCGGGGCGAGGCTGAAGCACCTCGATTCCACGCGCGCACCGTTGCGTTTGTGGCGGGTTTCGTCGCCCTGGCCGCGGTGCTCGCCGCCCCGGCCATTGCCGGATCAGTCACGAAACTGGGTGTCGCCGCTCTCCTCCCCGCAGTCCTGGCCGCCTCCGCAGTCGGGTTGGCGGTGGCAACAGCCGCGGGGCAATCTGGCCGGGCTGCGGGCACCGCCGGTCCCGGACTCGTGGTTGGCGGAATCTCGACCGTGCTGGCCGCGACCTACCTTTGGCTGCTCTGGGGTTGGGAGGAGTTGTTCGCTTCCGAACTGCCGCTGGTCCCGGTGTGGTCGCCGGTGCTCGCAACGATGTGGTTGCTCGCGGTGCTGGCCGTCGGTGTGGGCGTGGCAGTCGTGGCGACGGGTCTGAGCCGCGGGGAATATCGCCGCCTGTGGGTGCGCCTTGCGCGCACTACGCTGCCGCCGGCGATTCAGTCCCAACTGCGTCGAGCCGGCCGTCGCCGAGCGGTGGCTCCGGCACCTGTGCTGGAGTCCCTCGGCGGACAACCCTCCGACGAGGAAGTCCTCGCCGCGCGTGGCTTGGTGGATGTCTCGGGAAGTCTCGTCGGACCCGTGTGGCCACTTCGAGACTTCGTGGCGGTGAACCACCTGGCCGGGACCACCGGGCTGGAGTTCACCGATATCGACGCCATCTCCCGCGAGGTGTACGGCACGTCGCTGTATCAATCACCTTCGGGATACCTGCGGCTCTTCGACGAAGGTGTGATCCGCGCTGCCTCCGTGGAAGCTGTTCTCGGGTTGGGAACGGCCAGCGGTGGATTTGCCACGGGCGGGTCTGCGTCGAGCGCCTTCGCAGCCCTGTTGGATGCCACCCGCGCATTGGCGGCTGCCGAAGTTGGCCAGACGCCAGCGACCGCCCCGACTCGATCACCCATCCGATCCAAGGCAGCGGCCGCCGGCCGACCACGATCCGAGCAGTTGCCGGCCGCACTCACCGGGTTGTGGTGTCGAGCAGCGTGGGCGAAGACGCACGAAGGCACGGGGCCGTGGAGTGAATTGCACACGGTTGCCCAGGACGAGTCAAACGACGCCGAGTTGGACGCCCTCCTCGGGCGCCGCGGCGGTGCCGCCTGGCTTCGAAGCCTGCCGGCGGACCCCTTGGCTGCACTCGCGGTGCATATGGTGGCTTCCCGGGACGAGTCCGCAGGCACTCCGCCGGAGGCCGCCCTCGACCTCGGTGTCGAAGCAGTGCAGGCGTTGCCGGGCTGGTCCGGCCATGCCCAGTGGCGGGTGCGGCAGGGGAATCCCACCGCGCTAGCTTCAGTGATCGCCACCTACGCGACGATGCGGCGGCTGCATGTTGCCGAATCCCCGAGCGCACCCGCACGACCGCGGCAGCCCATTCCGGCAACCTCAGCCGAACCGGGCGAGTGGCCGGCGATGGCAGAGCTGTGGCAGCGAGCTTTGGAGTTTGGCTACCGCGATCGCTTGATCAACGAAATTCGCGGAGCGCAGGGGCCAGCCGAACTACCCGAGGTCGTGCGCGCATCGATGGTCTTCTGCATCGACGTTCGGTCTGAGCGGATGCGTCGTGCACTGGAACGTACCGGTCCCTACCGGACCTACGGGTACGCCGGCTTCTTTGGCGCAGCCCTGCAATATCAGAGCCCGGACGGAGCCAGTTTCGACCAATGTCCAGCCTTGATTTCGCCCACCCGCAGTGTGCAACCCGGAATCGGTGCGCAGGCCGTTGGCGCCTCGTGGCGCGATCGGGTTGTTGCGGCCGAGCGGGCAGTTTCCAGTGCTCCGGTGCTGCCCTTCTTGGTTGCTGAGTTCGGCGGTGTCTTCGCCGGCCTGGCGAATCTGATGCAGAACGCCGCCGGCCCACGCTGGCGCCACCTCGGAAGTCAATGGGGCACTGTCAGCGATCGGTGGGGCCCGCGCGAACTGGCCCTGCCCGAATCCGGGCAGCGTTCCAGCGAGGGTGCGGCGACGAGCGGTGATGCGGTGCCGCGGGCGGATCTCCCACCGAGCTACCGGGTCACCGACCTGGTTGGCGATGGCGCGGGACTTCTTGCGGCTTGCGGGAGTCCGGGAGCCCTACGGGGATCTCCTCGTCATCGTCGGCCACGGCGCCACCGTGGAGAACAACGCCTTCGCAGCCGGCTACGACTGCGGCGCCTGCGGCGGCAACAGCGGTCACATCAATGCACGGGTGTTGGCGGCGGCGTTGAATCATGAGCAAGTGCGCGCTGCTCTGACCGCCGAGGGTTGGCACCTGCCGAACTCCTGCTCGGCCGTGGCCGCGGTCCACGACACCACCACCGACACGATCGAATTCGATCCGTACGCGAGTGTGAACCCCGGTGCTTTGGCTGCCTTGGCCAACGACGTCGACAAGGCTCGGGATGCGGTGCTGGCCGAACGAATGGAGTTGCTGCCGGACGTCAAGGCTGGCAATCGTTCACCGCGCTCCGTCCGGGCTGCGGTGGCTGCGCGCGCAACAGACTGGGCACAGCCGGTGCCGGAGTGGGGTCTCGCGGGCAACGCCGCCTTCGTTGTGGGACCCCGTCACCTCACCGAGCACCTCGACTTGGCCGGGCGGGTGTTCCTGCACTCCTACGACGCCGACATCGACGATGCCGACGCGTCAGGGCTGCGCACCATCCTCACCGCACCGGTGGTGGTGGCTCACTGGATCAACAGCCAGTACTACCTGTCGACGGTGGCTCCGGAGACTTTCGGCGCCGGCGACAAGACCACCCACAACGTGATCGGTGATGTCGGAGTCACTTCCGGCGCACACGGTGACCTGCGGATCGGTCTGCCATGGCAGTCGGTTCGATCCGTGGACCCCGCTGGCGCGGCCGACGATCCGAGCGGTCCGGCGACCAGCGGAGCTTCCGCCGCCGGTGGGCATCAGCCGCTGCGGCTACTCGTCGTGGTGGCAGCGGAGCCTGCGCACGTGTCGGGCATCGTCGCCGCCAATGCGGACCTCACCGGTCTGTTGGCGTCCGGTTGGATCACTATCGTGGCGTGTCCGCCAGACACCGATGAGGCCTTGGAACTGCGCCCTGACCTGAGGTGGGTGTCCTGGCACCAGAACCGATCGGGCACACCGACACACCTCGCCGATCTGGCGCACTGGCCCAGCTGAGCTGCGCGCGGAGTCGTTCCGGTCGATGTTCTCTGGCCACCCGTGACCATGCGCGCCTAGAGTGTTGGGTCACCGGCACACCCACAGTGGGCCGGTGACCCAACGCGAAAGGCGGGCCGCATGCTTCGAGGCAGATCCGGTGAACCGGAACCGTCAGGTCAAGGGCGCTCCGCAAGCGATGGGTTCGACCGTGGAGCGTGTGTCATCGGTGCCGGTGCGGCTGGCCTGGCGGCGGGTCGAGCCTTGGCGATCCGGGGCATTGACTTCGCATGGTTCGAACGCGGATCAATGGTCGGCGGGCTCTGGCGGATCGACAACGACAACGGTGGCACCCCGGCGTACCGCACCTTGCACCTGAACTCGTCCCGACCCGCTACCCAGTACCCGTCCTTTCCGATGCCCGAGGACTGGCCGGACTACCCGTCCCACGAACTCATCGCGGAGTACCTGCAGGACTACGCGGCCCACAATCGACTGACCGAGCGGATCACTTTCGACACCGAGGTGGTGGACGTGTCGCCGCTCGGTTCGGGCCTGCCCGGTGCTCACGGCTGGCGGGTTGAGACCCGGAATCGAATCACCGGCGCAACCGATTCGTTCACCTGCCGGTCGGTGGTGGTGGCCAACGGCCACCACGACACCCCGACCATCCCGGAGTTCCCCGGGGAATTCACCGGCCAGGCATTCCACTCCCGGGACTACCTCGAACCATCGGTGTTCGCCGGCAAGGACGTGGTCGTCGTGGGCGTCGGCAACTCCGGCATGGACATCGCCTGTGATGCCGCCAAAGTTGCCAACCGGGTCTATTTGGTCACCCGCCACGGCGTGCACGTGATTCCCAAGTACGCGTTCGGCAAGCCCGCCGACCAGTTGAACAACAGGTTCATCGCCTACGTCCCGTTCGAAGTCGAGCGCGGTCTCTACGAGGCGATCCTGCGTGTGAGCACTGGCCGCCCGCAGGATCGCGGCCTGCCCACCCCCGATCACCGTCTGCTCAGCGCCCACCCCACCGTTTCGGCAGAACTGTACGACCGGGTGGGGCACGGCGATATCGTCATGAAGCCGGGCATCGCCGAACTCGCCGGTGACAGCATCCGCTTCGACGACGGCTCGGAAGTGCACGCCGACGTCCTGGTCTATGCCACCGGCTACCAGGTGACGCTGCCGTTTCTAGCCCCAGAGGTGCTCGACCCGGTGGATAACCAGATGCCGCTGTATTTGCGGGTGGTGCCGCCAGATCGGCCGGGTCTGTACTTCGTTGGTTTCATCCAAACGATCGGGGCCAACATCCCGCTCTACGAGTACCAATCGGAGTGGATCGGGGACCTGCTGACCGGCCAGTGCGCGCTGCCCAGCAGATCCACGATGCAGGACTGGATTCGGCGCGATGCGGCGAGCATGGCCAAACGCTACGTCCGCTCGAATCGCCACACCATGCAGGTGGACTATTGGCGCTACATCCGCACCATGAAGGAGGCCCGCGCGGCCAAGGCCCGACCCAGCCTGCGTGATCGGGTGGCGCGGCCGCTGGCAGGCTTGCGCTGATGGCGGCCGAACTCCGACCCCGGCCGGAACCCGAAGTACCTGCCAGGGTGTTCGTCACTGGCGCCAATGGCTTCATCGGTGCCGCCCTGATGTCGCGCCTGGCCGAGCTCGGAGTCGACGTGACCGGGGTAGACCTGGTCGTCGATCCGGATCGCCCCGAAGTGCTGCGCGGATCCACCGTTGAGCCGGATGCCTGGGCTCCGGAGGCGTTGACTGGGGTCGACGCGATCATCCACACCGCCGCCATCGTCTCCAATGCAGCGAGTCTTTCCGATGCCTGGACAGTCAATGTGCTGGGCACCTCCCGGATGATCGATGCGGCTGCAGCAGCAGGCGTGCACAGGTTCATCCACCTGTCGTCGGTGATGGCCTTCGGCTACGAATTCCCGGATGGGGTAGACGAGCAGTACCCCGTTCGGGTGTGCGGTCACAGCTACCCGGATACCAGGGTCAACTCCGAGGCGGTGGTACTCGCTGCCCACGCCCGCGGTGCGATTGCTGCCACCATCGTGCGTCCGGGGGATGTCTATGGGCCCGGCTCGGTGTGGGTGCGCGAACCGATACGCCTGCTCAAGGCGAAACAGGCGGTGCTGCCGGCTGGTGGCCGCGGGAGGTTCGCCGCGATCTACGTCGACGACCTCGTCGACGGCATCCTTGCCACCCTCACCAACCCAGCTGCACCTGGCGAGATCTTCACGCTGGCTGGAACCGACGATGTGACCTGTGCGGACTATTTCGGCCGGTTGGCAGAACTTGCCGGGGCATCGGTCCGCACACTTCCCACCGCCATTGCGCTGCCACTGGCGGTGACGCTGGGCACGTTGACCCGCGCAGCCGGCGGACACAGCGAATTGACCTCCGCCTCGATCCAGATGCTCAACCGCAAGGGCGGATACTCCAGCGCGAAGGCTCGTCGGGTGCTCGGGTTCGACCCCCGAATCGACCTCGACACCGGCATCGAAAGATCCGCCGAGTGGGCTCGATCGGAAGGGTTGCTCTGAGATGCAGGCAGTGATCGCCGACCTGACAACGCCGAGGTACTTGCTCACCGCGGCGGCGCAAAAGCTCCCCGCCGGTAAAGGGAAGGCCGCAGGTTGGGGTCCCGGTGGACTGCTGCGCCTGAGCGATTCGCTGCCTGCCCCGGTGTTGCCCGGCACAGACGGCCGATGGGTCCGGCTTAGGCCGGAACTGGCCGGCATCTGTGGCAGTGATGTCGCAGTGGCCCACGCCAAATCCTCGTTCGTGCTCTCCGCGTTCTACACGGCCCAGCGGCAGATCCCGGGCCACGAGATTGTGGCCGTGGTCGACGAGATCGGCGCGAACGTCAGTGCCGTGTCCCCCGGCGACCGGGTGGTGGTTGACCCCGTGCTCTCCTGCGTGCACCGAGGCTTTGACCCGCCCTGCCGATCCTGCGCGGAAGGCTTCCCCTACATCTGCGAGCGATTCGACCAACCCGGCAGCACCGGCTGCCACTCGCCCACACTGGGATTCGATGCGGATCTCGGCGGAGGTTGGGCGCAACAGGTCGTGGCCCACGAATCCCAGCTACACCTCGTGGGGTCCATCCCCTCGCACCGGGCCGTCCTTGCCGAACCGGCCTCGATCGCGTTGCACGCCGCGCTGCACTGGCAGCGCCGCGGTGATCGGGCGGTGGTGATCGGCCCCGGCACGATCGGGCTGCTGGTGGTGGCGGCACTTCGAAAATTGCACCCGGACTTGGACGTGATCGCGGTGTCCCCGGACGAGTTCGGCGCCGCTGCCGCTCGCACCGCCGGCGCATCCCGGGTCCTGCCCAGCGGTGCCTCTGCGGTGGAGCAGCTGGCGGCCTCAGATGGGGGGCGTGTGCTGCGGCCCAGGATGACACAGGTACCGATTCTGGAACGCGGCGTGGACGTTGTTTTCGACTGCGTGGCGCTGCCGCAGACCATCGATCTTGCCCTGCACCTACTTCGTCCCACCGGCATGTTGGTGCTCGTTGGCGGTGCCGGCAAGCAGGACGTCGACTGGTCGCTGGTGTGGAACCGGCAACTCACAGTGCAGGGGACCATCAACTTTGGCCCGGAACCGGCCCTGAATGGTCGAAACACGATGGCGCAGGTGGTGGAGTGGTTCGGCGATGACGACTACGCGGTCGATCACATCGTCACCCACACCTTCGATTTGGCGGCCTGGCGCACCGCTTTGTCCACCGCTTCGGCGGGGCCGAAATCTGCTGCGATCAAGGTCACACTCCGGCCGAACCCGGATCTGCCACTGATCGGAAGCGGCCGATAGCGGACCACCGATTGGTGGCTTTCGGGCGATTTGACCCACAGAAACGCGATCCGCGGCACATACTTGGGGTCGTTGATGTGGCCGACAACGCCGGCGTGGCCGGTGACGAGGAGTTGTTGTTGTGGCAGCGCTACGCGCCCAGTCGAACCTCAGCCGTCAGCGCCGCCCCGGGGTGCGTCGCACGGTCAGTTTCGTTGGAATCGCCGCTGCCGGCCTAGTGGTTGCTGGCTGCGCCATGATTTTCGACCCGACTGCGTCTCCTGGCGCACCCAAACCAGAGGCCTCGCCGGACGCCTCCGCGGCGGTGGCTGTGCCCGGGGCGCCATCCGACTCGCCGGCCAGCACACCGGACAGTGCACCTGCCGCGAACTCGGACAGCTCTTTCGGCGAGGTTCCGCTGCCGCCGGGGGTCTCGCTGTGGATCAGCGACACCGACATCCTCTTCGCGGTGGAACGGACCGGCGACGACGTGATCACCGCTCGCGCAGGGATGGGAAACCCCAGGTGCTTCTTCGGGACAGTCACCGACGGTGCATTGCAGGGCCGCTACCGGGCAATAACCGCAGGCGAGGGTCTCGATCGCCAAGCGGAGCCGATTCGGGTCTCCCAAAGTGCCGGAGTGCTCACGTTCACCGAACGTGGCACTGGAACCATTCTTGGGCAGTATTCACCTATTGATCCGTCTGCGCAGGACTCAATCGCGACGGCGTCGGAGGCGTTGGCTGCCTGCCGCGAGATGCGGAGCGCCCCGGCCACCGCCACGCCCAGGTAGGTTTCCCTCCCCCGCGTGCGGCGGCGGTCCGGCGGTCCGAGGATGTGGGTTGGCTCAGGTGCGGCGCGGGAGCACCACGGCGGGCACTGATGTGGCCCGAAGCAGTTTGTAGGTCATGTCGCCGAGGAACACCCGACGCAGCGGTCCCCCGCTGGAGGAACCCAGCAGCATGATTTCGTCGCCTTCCCAGTCAATCCGTTGCAGCGCCGCCCGCACGGAATCGCCGGTTGGTGTCACGGAGTCGGTGGGCACCGAAATCGTGATCGCAGACAACGCCTCCTCATGTGCCCGCCGACTGTCTTCTTCGATCTGCGCCAGAACTCCTGCTTCGGCGTCGGCACCCAACCTGCTGCCATAGATGCGGTGGCGGATCAACAAGGTCAATACCCGCAACTGAGTCTGGATCCGTTCCGCGTATTCCGCACCGACGATCAGCGTGGCCAAGGACTCCGCCGTGTTCTGGAAAGCGACCACAATCCGTCCGATCGATTCCACACCGTCCCTGGCATAGCCCATCGGCGCGGCGGCCACTGGCACGGGAGAGTTGTGCAGGAGTTTGTCAGCGGTGGAGCCGATCGCGAATCGACCCACCGATCCACCTGGCGCAGAGCCGATCACAATCACGCGGGAGCCGCGCAGTTCCGCCATTTCGGCGAGGCCTCGACCGCTGGAGCGGTGACCCCCCATTGCCACCTCAACGCCATCCCAACCAAATCGACTGCAGAAGCGCTCGGTCGCCTCCGCCAGCATCTCGGCCGCCTGCCCGCGCAGATAGTCGACCCATTCGCCGTCAACGTGAGCCATGCTCGGGTAGTCGAAGGCAGTTGGGTAGATGTGCGCGAGTAGAGGACGAGCGCCCAATTCCCGGCACAGCAAGGAGCCCAAGGCCATGGCGTCCGAGTCCGACGAGTCGGGGTTGACCCCGATGATGATCTCCATCGTGAAGTCCTTGTGATGTGGGAATGGTCAATAATTCAGGCGAGGTGTGCCTGTTGCCCGTTACGGTAACGACGTCCGGCCCCGTACGTACGCCTAACAAGGGGAGCCATGTCGAACTCCACCACGTTCTCTCATCAAATTCGCCGGATCAAGCCTGCCGACAATCTGTCCGACGGCGGCGACCACGGTGGGCTGAAGCGGAGCATGGGCTTCCTCGCCCTGCTCATGTTCTCGGTGGGCTCCATCGTCGGAACCGGGATCTTCGTGATTCTGGGCGTGGCGATTCCGAAAGCCGGCCCGGCGGTCGTGATCTCTTTCGTGCTGGCTGCGGTGACCTGTTCCTTTTCGGCTTTGGCCTACGCCGAGTTGGCCGGTTCAATCCCGGTCTCCGGGTCGTCGTACTCGTATACCTACGCCACCCTCGGCGAACTGTTGGCGTGGATCGTCGGCTGGTGTCTGATGCTGGAGTACGGGGTGTCGGTGTCGGCGGTCGCCGTCGGTTGGGGGCAATACCTCAACGAATTCCTCTCCACGTTCAACATAGCCATCCCGGCGGCTCTGGCAAATCCACCTGGTGAGAACGGTGGCGTCTTCAACATCCCGGCCGTCATCGTGGTGCTCGCATGTATGTTCCTGCTGCTGCGCGGCGCCAGCGAGTCGGCGAAGGTCAACACCATCATGGTGTTCCTCAAAATCGGCATCCTCATCTTCTTCTGCGTCGTGGCTTTCACCGCCTTCGACGGCAGCAACTTCAACCCGTTCCTGCCGCTGGGCCTCGCCGGGGTTTCGGCCGCTGCCGGGCAGGTGTTCTTCTCCTATATCGGATTCGACGCCGCCTCCACCGCCGGCGAGGAGGCAAAAAACCCCAAGCGGGATCTGCCGAGGGCAATCATCGGATCGCTGATCGTGGTGACGATCCTCTACGTGCTGGTGGCGATCGCGGCGATTGGTGCGCGGGGCGGCCAGCCGAGCGACTGGGAAGGCAAAGATTCCGAGGCGGTGTTGAGTTCCATCGCAGCACAGGTGACTGGCTCCACTTGGGCACCTGCGCTCATCGCGATCGGCGCGGTGGTCTCCATCTTCTCCGTGGTCCTCGTGACGATGTACGGCCAAACCCGCATCCTGTTTGCCATGGGCCGCGACGGACTGCTGCCCAAGGCGTTCACCAAGGTGAGCCCTCGTACTCAGACGCCGGTCACGAACACGATCATCGTGGCCATCGTAATTTCGGTACTTGCGGCATTCGTGCCGCTCGGGCAACTGGCGGAGGCCACGTCCATCGGCACCCTGGCTGCGTTCGTGGTGGTCAACTTTGGCGTGATCGCGCTGTGGATGGCCCGCCCCGAGCTCCAGCGCACTTTCCGGGTGCCGCTGCTGCCGCTGTTTCCCATCATCGGCGCGGTGATGTGTATGTACCTCATCTCGGCGCTCAATGTGGTCACCTGGATCGTCTTCTTCATCTGGCTGGCCATTGGCATCATGCTGTACCTCGTCTACGGGCGGCGGCACTCAAACGCCCCGGCAGAGCGCCCAGCGGAGATCGCAGCCGACATCGCCGTCGAGAAGCTGCCCACCCGCTCGATCAAACCCGGCACCTTGGTGGGAATGGTGATCCTCGCTGCGATCGGCGGGTACGCGCTGCTGCAGGTATTCGGTGGCGGCCTCAACGCCTTCCACCTGATCGTGTGGGTGGCCATGGTGGTGCTGGTGTTGGGTGGGCTTTGGTTTGCCGCGGTGGGTCTTCGAGACGAGTCGGCAGGGTTGGCCGCGGCGGCCGATGGTGATCACGAACGGGGTGCCGATCTGATGCGGAAAGCCATCAAGACCAGCACCTTGGCCCTGGTGATCCCGGCGGTTTCGCTGGTACTGGCCATTGTCGTCGCAACGCCGGAACGCGCAGAAACTGAGCGCGCGGACCAGTCTGCTTCCGCAACATCAACCTCGGCGCCAGCGCCAGCGCCGGTGCAGGACTAGGAGATCGACCATGTCGACATATGTGAACCTCATCCCCGGTCAACCCGCTGGGACGCCGTTCGCGGAGCGTGCCGCATTTGGGAAAGCGGCCCGTAAGTCGCTGCCTCGCAAGAGCCTGGGGGCGTGGACACCACCGGCGGATCGGCCTCGATCGGTTGACCTGTTGAAAGAGCAAGAGACCACTCGGATTCCCCAGTTGCTGCCGATCCGGCATGCCCGGATGGCCCAGTCGCCTTTCACGTTCTACCGAGGCGCGGCCAATGTGATGGCTTCCGACCTTGGCCGTGGTGCCAACTCGGGGCTCTGGGTGCAGTTGTGCGGAGACGCGCACCTCTCCAACTTCGGCGCCTACGGAACGCCCGAACGCAACCTGGTGTTCGACCTCAACGATTTCGATGAGACCAACCCAGGGCCATTCGAGTGGGACGTGATGCGGCTGGCTGCCTCTTTTGTGCTCGCCGGACGTGACAACGGGCTCAGCGATGCCGCTGGTCGTGCCTGCGCGGTTGCTGCCGCCAACACCTACCAGCAGGTGATTCTTTCCGCCGCTGAAAATTCGTACCTGGACAACTGGTACTCAATGATCACCCCTGAGGCTATCCAAGGGTTCGCGGCCGGTCAGATGTCCAGCAAGCAGGCCAAGAACCTCGACAAGAACATGGACAAGCGGGTCGCAAAAATCAAGTCGCGCAACACGTGGTCTGCGGTGCGCAAACTCACCGAAATCGGTCCCGACGGCCAGCGCCGGTTCCTCAACCAGCCGCCGCTACTCATGCGTGTCGCGGACATCATGGGGGATCCCGCAGCCGTCAGTGTGGGGTTGGATCAAACCGTGTTCCCCGCACTCACCGAAGCTTTCCTCCAGACCATGGAAGCCGACCGCGCAGCACTGCTCAGCCGCTACACATTGCTCGACATGGCCCACAAGGTAGTGGGAGTGGGAAGTGTCGGCCTGCCCGCGCTGATCGGGCTGCTGCAAGGCCGTGATTCCGAGGACTTGATCGTGCTTCAGTTCAAGGCGGCGGAGGCCTCGGTGCTTGAGAAGTGGACTGCTCCGAGCCCGTTCGCCGAGCATGGTCAGCGGGTAGTTGTGGGTCAGCGGGTGATGCAGGCCGCAGGCGACCCCTTCCTCGGCTGGATCCAAGGCCCCTACGGCAACCACTTCTACGGTCGGCAGTTGCGGGACTTCAAGTGGTCCATCGACCTCAACGGGATCCGTCCGGCGCAACTGCTCGGCTACGCCGCGGTCTGCGGTACCTCCCTGGCCATGGCGCATGCCCGTGCCGGTGATCCGGTGGCGATTACCGGCTACCTCGGGTCGGGGAACTCATTCAGCAGCGGGATCGGTGACTTCGCGGTCACGTATGCCAACCTCATGGAAGCAGACTACGCCGAGTTCACAGAAGCCATCGCTGACGGCGAGATGCCTGCCGCCAGTCGGAAAGAGGCCGGTATTTGATGGTCTCGGCTCAGCCGAGGTGGGCCGTTGATTGGCCGCCAACGAGGCTGCCAGCGTAGGGTCGTGTCATGGCAGAGGACATCACAACGCAGCAGCCAATCGTCGATGGCATTTCCCGCACCTTGGACTGTTCCATGGCCGAGGCGGAGGAACGCATCCGGAGCGCCCTCGGCGAGCAGGGGTTCGGCGTGCTCACCGAGATTGACGTGGCGGCGACGTTGCAGAACAAGATTGGCGTGGAGCGTGCCCCGCTGAAGATCCTCGGTGCGTGCAACCCGGTGCTTGCCAACGAGGTCTTGGGCCGCGATGACTCGCTTTCACTGATGTTGCCGTGCAATGTCGTGCTTGACGAAACCGCGGAGGGGGTGCGGGTCCGCGCTATCGATCCCATAGCCATGCTGCCGGGCGACGCGGTTGCCGATCTTGCCGAGACGGCTCGGGTGAAGCTCGCCACGGCTATAGCGTCGATGTAGACCCGCAGGTCTGACCAGCGGGGCTCACCAGGAGGGCTCACCAGGAGGGATTGTCGCCGTCCACCACCCGCCAGCAGTACCAGGCGGCAACCGATCGGTACGGGCGGAAGGGGTCGCCCAGTGGGTCGAGCGGTTTCGCTCCCGGATCATCCGCGAGGCCGTGAATCGCAGACCAGCCGCGGCGCATGGCGAGGTCCCCCACGGGCCACACGTCGAGGCGGTGCAAGGTGAACATCTCGAACATTTCCGCTGTCCAGCGGCCAATCCCCCACAGCGCCGTCAGTTCCGTACGCACCATCGATTCGTCTTCCGACGCCACCGCGGCAACGAGATCCAACTCCCCGCCGTGCAAGGCCCCAGCAAGCCCTCGCAGGGTGCGCATCTTGGCACGTGACAGTCCTGCCGAGCGAAGTAGCGCCTCATCCACCGCGAGCACCCGTTCGGGCGTGACGTCGCCGTCCAGTGCGGCGGTGAGACGTGCGTGCAAGGTATCCGCGACTTTGGTGGACAGCTGCTGGGCGAGGATCGACTTCACCAGGCTCGCGAAATGGGTGTCGGGCTGGTTGTCAGTTCGGCCGATTGAGCACAGCGGTGATGATTCGACGATCTCGGTGAAGGCGGGATCGGCCGCGACGATGTGGGCGGCGGCCGCGCGCATGGTCTGAACAGAGTGGTTCACGGGCGTCGCAGGCCGGGGATGATGGCTGGCGTTGTGCGGGCATAGTCGCGCCACTCTTGGCCGAAGCGACTCGCCAGCATGGAGTCTTCCCAGCGGGATTTGAGCGTGAAGAAGGCAAAGAGCACCACACACACGCCTACTTGCCACCACGAGCCGACCGCCAGGGTGAATCCGATGGCGACCGTGAGCACCGAGGTGTAGAGGGGATGACGGACGATCCGATAGGCCCCGCCGGTGCGGAGCGTTTCGCCTTCCTTGGGAACCGGAGTTGGGGTGAGGGCGGTCGACAGCGTCGCTGCTCCGGCGACACCGAATGCCGCTCCGGTCAGCACCACCAGTGCCCCCAGTACCGAAACCCATATCGGTAACGCACCTTGGGTGCCGAGGGATCGCCAGGGCAACACCACCAGCGCCACCAGCAGTACTGCCTGAATTGCCACCAGGAGCCAACCCTTTGCATGTCTGGACACCGGCCTAGAGTGCCATGGGGACCCGCAGGCGGGACCTGCCCGGGCGACAGAAGGGACGAACCGTGAAGGCAATCGTGTGTGACGGCTTCGGGGGGCCTGAGGTGATGGCATGGCGCGACGTCACGGCGGCTTCGGTAGCGTCCGGCGAGGTGCTCGTAGATGTCGTCGCTGCCGGGGTGAACCGGGCCGATGTGCTGCAGCGGCAGGGTTTCTACCCGCCGCCACCGGGAGAATCGGAGATCCTCGGCTTGGAGTGCAGTGGGGTGGTCAGCCGGGTCGGGCAGGAAGCGACGCAGTGGCATCCGGGAGATCAGGTCTGCGCGTTGCTGGCTGGCGGGGGATACGCCGAGCACGTGGTCGTGCCCGCCGGGCAGGTCATGTCGATCCCGGATGGGGTGGACCTCGTCACTGCTGCGGCCTTGCCGGAGGTCGCCGCCACGGTGTATTCCAACCTCACCATGGTGGCCGGTTTGCGCGCGGATGAGTGGGTCCTCATCCACGGTGGTGGGTCCGGGATCGGGACCTTTGCGATCCAATATGCGCGAGCGCTGGGGGCGCGGGTGGCGGTGACCGCAGGCAGCGAGCAGAAGTTGGAGCGGTGCCGCGAGCTTGGTGCGGAGGTATTGATCAACTACCGCGAGCAGGACTTCGTGAAGGTGATGCGTGCGGCCACCCACGGCCACGGTGCGGACGTGATCCTCGACATCATCGGCGCAAAGTACCTCGATTCCAACGTACGCACCCTGGCTGTTGGTGGCCGGATCGTGGTAATTGGGCTCCAGGGTGGGGTTTCCGGCGAACTCAACTTGGGTCGTTTGCTCGCTGCGCGGGGCAGCATCCAGGCGACTTCCTTGCGAGCCCGTCCCCCTGCCGCGAAGGCCGAGATCTGCCGTCGGCTGGTCGCGGAGGTATGGCCGCTAATCTCGGTTGGACGGATCACGCCGGTGGTCGATTCAGTGCTGCCGATGCCACTGGCGGCTACCGCCCACGAGCTCCTCGCGGCGAGCAGCCACACCGGGAAGGTTCTGCTGCAGGTCCCCTAACGCAGCCCGTGGCCGCGCGTTGCCAGCTGTCAGTTTGATTGGGTCGGAACCTGCCGGCGCACCCAGTCGGCCAGTTCCCGCTCGGACCGCGACTGCGTCCAAATTCGCCCAGGTCCGGTGACCTTCACGACGATCAACTCACCGCTCTTCACCGAGTTCATGAAGCCGCCGCCCTGGGTTTGCAGGTTCACGGTTGCGGTGTCGTCATATCCCATGAGGTGGCCAGCGTCAACGATCACTTCCTGACCCGCGCCGAGCTCAAAGGTGTCGATCGCGCCATAGGAGCACAGCAGCGCCTGACCCTTGCCGGACAGGTGCACGGCGAAGATGCGTTCGCCGCCGACCAGGCTGCGGAAGCCGCCCCACTTGGTGTCGAGTTGGATGTCCGCAGTTGAGGCCAACCAGTTGCCCTGGGTCAGCACCAGGCCCTTCTCGCCGGTCAGGTCGACCGTCAAGACCTCCCCGGGCAGCACCTGAGTCAGGTCAACCCAGGTGGCACGATCCGGGGCGCCGACGAAGGTGGAAGTGAAGAAACTCTGCCCGCCGACGGCGCGTTTGAACGCGCCCATCATGCCGCCCTCCATCTTGGCGTCCACGGTCACCGCGGCATCACGCATATACAGCGATCCCGAGGCAGCCCGCACCCGCTGCCCAGGCGCCAGGGTGAGCCGAGCGGCAGCAAAAGCAGGACTGTGACGGATTTCGACTGCGAGCGTGTCCGCGGGGGTTGGCATGAACGAATCCTGCCAGTTGGCGGAACTGGCGTAAACTCTTCTTTATGGAACCTTGGCTGTTGTGGCTCATCGCCGCTGCGGTGCTGATTGGCTTGGAAGTTATGACTGGCACGTTGGTGCTAGCGATGATCGCGGCGGGAACAGTCGCGGCGGCAGGCGTTGGCGTCGTGGGCGGCGACACCTGGTTGCAGGTGGCGGCATTCGCGGGGGTAAGTCTGCTGATGCTCGCTGTGGTTCGACCAATTGCGCGAAAGCACATGTCGTCGCCAAGGGAATTGCGATCCGGATCGGCCGCTCTGGTGGGGGAGTACGCACTGGTGCTGGAGACCACTGACGGCGACGATGGCAGGGTCAAAATCGGCAGCGATGTCTGGAGTGCGCGCTCCTACGACGGCTTCACGGAGTACGAATCGGGCGAACGGGTCCAGGTGCTAAAGATTGAAGGTGCCACGGCATTGATCGGCTGAGGGCCCCAACTGACGTGCTGTGAACATCTTCTAGACGAAACGAATAGCGGAGGTAGAGAACATGGAAGCCCTGATCGTGGCACTTGTCGTTGCGGCGTTGGTGATCATCCTCATCAGCCGGAGCTTGAAGATCGTTCCGCAGGCCCATGCCGGCCTGGTGGAGCGGTTGGGGCGGTACAACCGCACCCTGGAACCGGGTCTGGCCCTGATTATCCCGATCGTAGACCGCGTCAAACCCCTGATCGACATGCGCGAGCAGGTTGTCTCTTTCCCGCCACAGCCGGTGATCACCGAGGACAACCTGGTGGTCCTCATCGACTCGGTGGTGTACTTCCAGGTCACCGATGCCCGGGCGGCCTCTTACGAAATCCAGGACTATCTGCTGGGTATCGAGCAGATCACGGTCACGACTCTGCGTAACGTGATCGGTGGGATGGACCTGGAAACCACCCTCACCTCGCGGGATCAGATCAACGGTCAACTGCGCGGCGTGCTCGACGAAGCCACCAACCGCTGGGGGTTGCGCGTGACGAGGGTCGAGTTGAAGTCGATCGACCCCCCGGACAGCGTGCAACAGTCGATGGAGAAGCAGATGCGCGCCGAGCGTGACAAGCGCGCGGCGATTCTGACTGCGGAAGGAAACAAGCAGGCGGCCATCCTCACCGCGGAGGGAGAACGCCAGGCGGCGATCTTGGCCGCTCAGGGCCAAGCCGAGGCGCAACGCTTGCGGGCTTCTGGTGAGGCTGCAGCAGTGCGTGAGGTGTTCACCGCGGTGCGCGAGCAAGACCCAGACGAGCGCGTGATGGCCTACCAGTTCATGAGTCACCTGCCGGCGATCACCAAAGGCGAGAGTTCAAAGGTGTGGATCGTGCCGACGGACATCACCAAGGCTCTCGGCGCCATGTCCGGGGCTTTCGCCGCTCGCGGCGACGCTGAGGACTCAGCTACAGCCGCGGCTCCGGCACCGGCACCAGGCCTGGAGCCGCCCGCAGGTCCGCCGCACAGCCTTGAGCCGCCGTCCGCGCCGTGAATCGGAAACGCTGCTAAAGGTCGTACCAGTCGACGTCCTCGGTGAAGGGGACACCCACGATTCGACAGACGATGTCGAGTCCGTGGATCCTGCCCTCGGTGCGGGGCAAGAGCAGGGTGCGAATCCCGATTGCCGCAGCACCAGCGTCGGCGAGGTGGGAGTCGCCGACCATCAGACACTCCTCGGGTCGCACACCGAGGGCCTGCATGGCGTGCTGGAAGATCGCCGGCTCCGGTTTGACCGTGCCGACCTGGCACGACAACACGGTGGTGTCGAGGTAGTCCGAGATCCCGTGCCGATCGAGAACTCCCCTGATGTCGATGCCGACGTTGGATACCAGTGCAGTCCGGATGCCGGCTTGGCGCAGGCAACGAAGCACCGGCCGGGCGTCTGCGTAGGGCCGCCACTGGTCTGCCATGATCCGGTAGAGCTCTTCGGCCAAGGCTGGCGAGATGTCCACGTCTGATGTTTGGCGGGCATGACCCATCAGCTGGTCGTACACCTGTCGATGGGTTTCGGGGTCGAGATCACGGGAGGAGTGTGGATCGACCACATGGACGTGTTCCCAGATCCGGTCAAGGTAGTTGGCCGCGGCGGCGAGGTTTACCGGTGGTGGTGCCCCAATGTTGCTGACAGCCTCACTGATCCACTCCGCTGGGTCGCCACCGTCGACTAGGGTGGTGTGGAAGTCGAATAGCACGGCCTTGATGCTCTGCACGAGTGGACATTAGCCGCTTGCCACTGGCGAGTGCAGATCGACTGATGGATCGCTGGACTCGAAGGATGGTGGCATGGTCGGCACGGTGAGTCAGGTGGCTGGCATGTTCTCGTCACCTGCGTCGCGAAATCCGCAGGTCGACATGATGCGTGCGGCCTTCTCGGACCTGGGGTATCGGGTCGACTATCTGAACCTCGAGGTACCGTCGCTCCGCCTTGGTGACGCCGTGGCTGGCGCAAGAGCGATGGGTTGGTTGGGATTCTCCTTGGGCGAACCGCACAAACGGGCGGTGGTGCCACACCTGGACGGACTTGCGGAGTCCGCAGCGATGATCGGAAGTGCGACCTGCGCGGCCCGACGAGGCGACGCGATGATCGGTGAGAACACCGAGGGGTGGGCGCTAATGGAGTCCATCGAGGAGTTTCTCGATCCGGAGGGCGCCCGGGTAGTCATCTTCGGTGCCGGCTCGGCCAGTCGGGCAGTGGCCGTGGAGATGGCTCGCGCAGGCGTGCGCCAGGTGACGGTGGTCAATCGAAACCGGATGCGCGCGGTGCGCCTGGCTTCCCTGCTCAGTCGGGTGGGCGTGGAAGCAGTAGACGTGGTCGAGTGGGGACGATCGTTTCGCGTCCCTGCCCTCACCGACATCGTGGTCAATGCCACTGGAGTGGGTAGCGCCTCCGATCCAGAAGCCCGTCTCAACGTCGACACGGATAGCCTGTCGAGTCGAATGCTGGTCGCGGACCTAGCGATAAGTCCTCGAGAGACGCAGTTCGTGAAGGAGGCGGCCGCCCTCGGCTGCGATGTCGTTGACGGCGTTGAAGTGATGGTGAACCAGGGGGCCCTCGCGATTCGGCTCTGGACCAACGCCGACTCGGACACCGATGTGATGCGATCGGCGCTGCTGGAAACCCTCCGGCGAATGGAGCGCTAACGGCCGCGCGGGTTCAGACGTGACGCCCTTCGGCAGTGAACCGGCGGCCCGACAACTCGAAGGCCTCGATCTTCACGAGTCGGTTCTTCGGCGCAAGGTTCCACGGGAACAACGGCAGGTTCTCTAGTTCATCTTCGTCTGGGGTGTGCTCCACCAACTTGGCTTGGCCGTGCAGCACCACACTCCAGGCTATGTTGGTCTCCGGGTTGTAGCCGTCGACCTCGAATGCGACTGCGGCGTTGATGGCCATCGAGGCGAGTTTGGAGCCCTCCGCCGTTCGAAAGACGACAACGCCGTTGTAGATGATGAAGTTGACTGGGTAGATGTCGGGGCGGCCCGCCACACTCACTGCAAGCCGGCCGAATTGCTCGCCAGACAGCAGTTCCCAGCACTGTTCCTCGTTCAGGATTTCGAATGGCTCATGCTCGTTCACGTGTCGATACTCTCGCAAATCGGCGGGGAAGGCACCCCCTTACTCCAACTTGGCGGCTAGGAGAGCGCGGATCTGGTCATTCGGTGCGATGGCCGAGGGAGTCGCAGTGTGGTGCAGACCCCATCTTGCGCGTGGGGTCGGATCGAACTGACGCCCGCACTTGTTACCGTCGTGGCATGGTTCGACCAGGAGTCATCGCTGTCGGCGTGGGCGCGGCCCTCGTGGCGGGTGCGGCTTTCGCTGTGCTGGCCGAGGGCCCGCAGTCAGCAATCCCGCTAGCCGTCGACGAACCCCCGCCGATCACGGCGCCTGCGGAACCCCAACAGCCCACGCCTGAGCCAGCGCCGGACGGAGATCCGACGGCCCGGCGGAAGCCCCCGAGCCGGTGGCTGGTGAGTTGATCAGTCACGGACCTCGCGATGTGTCGAAGGTGGCCATTACCTTCGACACCGCCTTCTCTCCAGACACGGCCGCGTTGGTCGAGTCCGGGGTGTTCCCGCCCCAGTACAACGAGGCCCTGCTCGACTACCTTGACGCGGAGAACGTGCCCGCAACGATGTTCGTGACCGGTGTCTGGGCTGAGCGGTACCCCCAGGCCATGGAGCGAATCGCTGCCACAGAGAAATTCGAACTCGCCAACCACACTTGGAGCCATGCCGGCTGGACGCCCGACTGCTACGGGCTGCCGGGGCCAGGCGATGAGGTCGCCTCGAGATTCGAGATTGCCCGTTCGGCCAAGTTGATCTCCGAATACACCGGCGAATGGCCCTCCTACATCCGATTCCCAGGCTTGTGCCACGACGCTGCCGACGTTGCCTTGGCAGGGGAATACGGCGAATACACCGTTGATGCCGACGTCACGGTGTTCGACTCGGGGATGACCGAGGCGGGACCAGCAGTGTTCGGAATTCTTTCGCAGGTGCAGCCCGGATCGATCATTTTGCTGCACCTCAACGGGGCGCCGAACGCCCCCGTCACCTTGGAGATCCTGAAGCAACTCCTGCCTGCTCTGCGTGAGAGGGGTTTGGAACCGGTGACGGTGTCCGAGTTACTTGCGCCCCAGGAGCAGGAAACCCCGGCAGCGGAAGCGCAAGCAAGCTAGCGCGACACCGTCATTTGGACTTCATACTCCCGAGGGCCGACTTGCCGGACGAATACAGCTTGGATGGTTGTCCAACCCTGTGACTTGGCCATGCCGATGGCCATCTGCCGAGCATTCTCCGCAACATCGGCAGAGACCGTGAATGTTGTTTGCATCTCTTCCTTCCTCCCTTATCCGAGCAATGTGGTTCCTACGGCGTGGATCACGATGCCAGCCAGCGCTCCCACCACCGTGCCGTTGATGCGAATGAACTGAAGATCGCGACCCACCTGGAGTTCGATCCTCTCAGAGGCCTCCGACGCGTCCCAGCGGGCGACGGTTTCCGAGATGAGGTCGGCGGCTTCGTTCCCGTAGCGACCGGCGAGGAAGGCAGCCCCAGCTTCGATCCGCCCGTTGACCAGGGTCCGGAAGGCGTCATCGTGGGCAAGCCGGTGCGCAGTGTGCGCCAGCCACTCGTCGGCTCGGCTTTGGAGCTCCCCGTCGGAGTCGGCCAGACTCTCCAGCACGATGCGGCGGGTGGTCGGCCAGATTGAGAAGACAGCTTCGTGGGTCTCCGGGCTAGCCAGCAGCTTCTGCTTGAACAGCTCAACTCGTGAGATCAGTTCCGGGTCCTGCCGAAGTCGCTCAGCGGTCTCGGCCAGCCAACGGTCCACTGCCTTTCGGGTGGCGCAGGTGGGATCGTCCACGGCCTCTTGTGCCCACCGCAGCAACTCACGGTAGGCCTTCTTCCCGACGGCTTCGTGGGCCGCCCGGGCCAGGAAGAAGTTCTGGGCGGGGCCACGTTCCGCGACGAGTTCGACGATCGCCTCCTCATTGTCGGCGATCCAGTCGCGGACCACTCGGAACACCGCGTCAACCGCCGGTTCGTGGGTCCGGTCTGCGACCACCGCGCCCAGTAGCCGTCCCGCCGGTGGTGCCCAGGCGTACGAGGCGGCCTGTTCGAATAACAGGTTCCGAATAATGAGCTGGGCGTCGGAATCATCGATTGAGCGGATGCCGGCGGCCGCGAGTGCTGCCGCCTCGCTGACCACCCGAGCTCGTGCTTCGGGCTGGGCGAGGTACGCGCCCAATCGTCCGGCCGGATCCAGCGTCGCCACACGGGCTCGGACCACCTCAGGATTCAGGAAGTTCTGACTCACGAAATCGCCAAGACTCGCGCCCAACTGGTCCTTCTTGGTGGGGATGATTGCGGTGTGCGGGATTGGCAGTCCCATGGGGCGACGGAAAAGAGCCGTCACTGCGAACCAGTCGGCCAGTCCGCCGACCATCCCGGCCTCGGAGGCGGCGCGGAGATACCCCCACGCGGGCGCCGACCCGGGTTGCTTCTCGAAGTACCAGGCGATGACGAAGATGATCGCGGCACCGATCAACATTCCGAGCGGCACAGCCTTCATTCGGCGCAATGATTGGCGCCGGCTGGCTTGGTCCGTCAGCAGGTCGCCTTGGTCGAAATCCAGTTTTGTTGCCACGCCAGCACGGTACCTGCGCCACGCTGCTGCGGTTGCCCGCCGGGCTGAGCTTGATGGTTCGCGGGCCTGGTCGTCGGCGATCGATGCGCGTTACGAGCCGTCGTGCTGAATATCTCCGCTGATGGTGCCTTGGTTGGACAGCGCCTCTCGGGCCGCGGCCGCCGCGTGATCAAAGGACTTGTAGGGGCCGGGGTCATATTTGTGGCCTTCCGGCGTACCGCTGGCGGACCAGCCATACCCCGCTGTCACCCGTTTCCGCTTGCCCAGCATTGTTCGGCGCGTCTTTCGGGTGGGGAAGATCCGTACGTGCCAACTGATGTGTGCGGTTTCGCGGCCCCCGTTGGCCTCCGAGTCTGGCGAGTCTTCGACCATGTCCGCGACTCTAGCCCCTCCGGCTTGCTTCGACGGCAGGTGACACAGCGCTGTCACCTGACACCAGGTATCGCGATAGCCCTAGGGTGGGCGCATGACCACCAACTTCACGGTGCTGGCCGCGGTTGAGATTGCGCACGGGGCAACGGCAATTCGGGTGAAGGAGAGGCTGGACGCCGACCCGACTTTCGGCGATCCGGTCGCAGATGCCCGCAAGTGGATAGAGCAGGGTGCGACCTGGTTGCACGTGGCCGACCTCGACGCCGGCCGCTCTGACAGTCGTGCGCAGGCCGCCGCAGTGCATCATGCGGCCGTTGGCCGCGCGCACACCCAATTCGCCGGCGGAGTCCGCACCGATGAGGATCTGCGGTGGGCGCTCCATGCCGGGTTTGATCGCATTGTGGTGGATGCGGCTGCCTTGGGGGAGGCGGAGTGGCTGCGGCAGGTTTTCGCAGACCACGGTCAGCGGGTTGTCGTCGGCGTGGACGTCCACAAGGGTGGCCTGTGGGCTCCCGGATCGCCGATGGACGGCGCCGACCTGGCGGAGGTGCTGCCTGCGGTGGCCGCCGCCGGTTGTCCGGGCTACGTCGTCACGGCCATTGACCGCGAGGCCACCAGGAAGGGGCCCGACCTGGCGGTTATCCGAGGCGTATGCGACATCGTCAAGTCCCCGGTGTGCGTCGCTGGCGGGATCGCCAAGTTGGAGCACCTGCACGAACTCGCCACCTTGGCCGAGCATGGAGTGGTGTCTGCGGTGCTGGATGCGGCGCTGTACCGCGACTACTTCAACGTGGCTGAGGCACTGGCTGCGATTGCCCCCCGCTTCGATCCGTATCAGTGGGGTCCGGCCCAACCCTGGGGCCTCACTCAGGGGCTCTGAAGCGCCGCTCAGTTCACGGTGAGTGAGGTCGTCTGCGTGGCGCTCACCGGGAGCGCGTCGAAGGCGAACGCGACCTCCCCGGACTGCCCCACAACCTGTGTCGTCGAGAGCGTCGCCTTGCCGTTGGCGCCGCGGAAGGTGAGGGTGACTGAGGCGCCTTCGCAACCTGTCAGGCCGGTGACAGTCGCGCCGTCGACCACGATCTCGTCAGCAACCAGTGCGGTGCTCCAATCCCCGACGCTGGCCGCCGACGTGAGGCAGGTGCTCGCTGGTGCGGCACCGCCGACGCTAGGGAGCGCGCCCGAACTAGCCGAGGCGCTCATGAGCATCGCCGAACTCGCGGCGCCGGCGAGAACAAAGGCGACCCCGACTGAGATTGTTGAGTTCCTCATCGGGCCACCTCCTTCACGATCTGACGCGAATGTTGTCGGCCGAATGAGAGGCGTACTTGAGGGGACTTTGGTCCCGACTACTTGACTCATTGGCTACAACTAGCCCGGTGAGTCAGTCCGGCAAGTGCGATAGGGGGCTGACCCTGCGTGCGGCCCCATGATCTTTTTCGGTTTCCGGAGGTCGCGCCCGCCACGTATAGTTGAAATGTGGCCCCTCGGCATGCCAGCGACGCAGTGCCCCGGCGAAGCCGGCGACGCTACCTCGTGATGCTCGCAGGCTTAGTTGTGGGGGCCGTCACGGTGCCCGTCGTTGCGGTGGCCAGTTCGATGCCTGTGAGTTCAACCTCGTTGGGGTCGGGTACCAACGTGGTGCAGTCCTGCGGCGAGGTCTCCGGGTTCACCTACCGATCGGGGTTCAGCGGCGGGCGCTACCAGATCACCGCCATCGACATTGCGGTGATCGACCCGGGGTGCCAGGGCGAGCCGTTTGACCTCACGCTTTACGACACGACCACCAGCGCCGCCTACGTGGAACTGTCTGGCGCGCTGCCAAGCTCTCCCAGCGGTGCGCTCACGGTGCCACCGGGTGTGGGTCCTGACTTGGCTACGGTGCCCTCCACGGTCGGGTTGTCGATGGTGATCACCCCATGAAACGGCTCTGGTGGCTGCTGGGGGGGTCTGCCGTGGCCGTCGCCGCCGCCGGGGCCACCATCGCCGCGGCAGCGAGCCTGGGTCCGGTGACGTCCAACGACCTCACCACTGCCGCCGGCGTCAGCGCGCCAGGCTTCGCGATCCGCGACACGTTCACCGCCGCAGACGGCACACCGCTGAATGGGAGATCGCTCGAGTTGGATCCCAGCGGCTCGCTTTCGGCATTTGGCCTCGTCGATGCTCCCGTGTGGACGGCATCCGCGGACTGGACGATCGAGGGCAACGGCGCCGAGCGGACCTCTGGCAGCGGGACAACCACCGCCCATGTGCCGTTCACGGCTCAGGACGGATATGTCCGCGTGGTGTGGACGACCATGACCAATCGGCCGCAATCTGCTGGCGTGGCGCTGTGCTACGACCCATCCTCGACGTCGGGCATCGTGCTGAGCGCACTCCGTGAGCGGGGCCGGTGGTACTTCGAATTGGGGACGATGTCAGGCGGGACCTTCACGGCCACAGATTCGGTGGAGGTGTCCTCGCCGCAAGGTACGGAGTTCCGCTTGACCATCAACGGATCGAATGCGGTCGCGTCGTATGGCGGGATTGACCAGTTCTCCCTGGCCATCACCGGCTCCAACTGCCTTGGCACAGGCGTGGCGATGGTCAGCTTCACAACCGAGTCGCCGGTGTTTGACGACTTCTTGGCGGTCAAGACCGGGTAGCGGCTCGGCGCGCCTTCTGGTTTCCGGGTGTTTGTGGAGCGGTGGGTTGCGGGGGTAGGAAGTTGGCGGCTGGGATCGGGTTCTCCGGGCGCTCCTTGCCGTACGGGTCGGGACGGTGGCGCCCCACTCCAGGCCTGGTGAGCCGGACCATGACGCCGAACGACACCATTGCCGCGCCGAGGCTGAGCATCAGCGAGGGTGTCAGTTTCGCAATGGCAAAACCGTTGCACCAGATCGCATCGCACCTGGGACCGGCGAGGATGATCTTCCCGATGGGGTCCCTTGGCGGAACGGTCCAGGGGTCGACGAAATTGTTGTTGTCGCCCTGGGTCAGGAATGTGCCGTCGGGTTCAACGCCGATGATTCGGTGCACCACATAGGCCTCGTAGCCAGCTGGCTGAAACACCACCACGTCCTGCGGCTGGTAGGCGCTGGAACGCGCAGTGATGACGACTTGCCCCACGTCGTAGGTGGGAAGCATCGACTCACCGGCGATCACGGTGATTCCCAACGGGCCGCCGTACCGTGCCGGCCACGCCAGCACCGCGAAGGCGACGACCAGCAACAACGACACCAGCGAATGGAAAACCTTGGCCACGCCAGCGTTCGCCGGGCGCGGCCGATCTCGTGGGGCTGGCGGCGCAATCCTGCCCCTACGTCCCCGGTGGGGTGAGTTCCTAGCCGTAGAAGACAACAGCAACGCGCTCGACGTCCTCCGCGTTGACCGCGGTCCCCATTGTGAAGCTCGCCACGTCTCCTGTGAGGCTGAGGGTGCCCGTGGTCTCGCCCAGACTGGCGCCGGCGCCGTTGGCGAGCGTCACACTGTACGCCAGGCCGTCGCAGGCGGCATTGATGCCGCTGATGTCGAAGGTCGAGGTGTCGTAGCGCTCGTTGGCTGAACTGTAGGCCGATCCCCAGTTTTCCACGGTCACGCCGTCGGTCGTCGCAGGATGCCGTCACCGATGTCGTGGCGCCCAGTGTGTCCTGTCCAAGAGTTCCCAGGGTGGCGGCACTTGCGAAGACCATGCCGCCCACTCCGACAGCGGCGACTCCCAGTCCGACGAACATTGGGTTCATGTGCTTCTCCAAGGTGGTGGGTTGGGCGCCGCGGCGAGTAGTCAAGCGGGCCTAGGTGATGATCATGCTGATTCGGGTACTGCCTGCCTGTCAACTCTCACCTGGCTGGTTACCGATGGGCAATGATCACTGAGAGTGATATGCCGTTGCTGAGAGTTGCCAACGGGTGGGGCGATTGCAGTGGGACATGACCGGAAGCCGTAATGGGCATTTGCCGGAAGCGAGGGCCAGAAATCCCTATTCCTGTGGGGGTGTTTGGCAGTTCAGGCCAGGAGTTTCGCGGAACCTCAAGACCCCCTCAACAAATCTCAAGGCCCCCTCAACAAGAACGGACTCAGGGCAAGCGAACGCTATCGGAGGTCGTGGCGGCTACCTTGAGAGAATTCACCCGAATGGCCTAATGGTCACATGCCAGGCGGCTTGCCCTTGCGTCCAATTCATGCTCAGGGGACCACTCTGCGGCGCTAGTGTGCCGCTTGTGACCACATCGCCGCAGGATCCGCAGCAGGACCCACCGACTCCTGAGAGCGTGCCGAGTTCAACCGTCACGGAACGAGTGAGCCGCCGCCGTGGTTGTGGCGGATCATCAACCGGGCGATGTGGCGTGCCGTGGTCATCGTGCTGGCGACGCTGGCCGCACTGTGGGCGATGAATCAGGCACGCGACCTGGCTGTGATCGTCGTGGTTGCGTTGTTCCTCGCGCTGGCGATCGTGCCCGCAGTGGACGGTTTGGTGCGTCATCGCGGCTGGTCGCGCGGCCTTGCCACCATCGTGGTCATCGGGGGTGTCTTCCTCACGGTGGTGCTGCTGATCGGGCTGCTCATCCCCGCCTTGATCGACGTCGCGAACAAGTTCGCCCAGGAGGTTCCCAACTGGCTGGACGAGGCGCGGAAGACCGGCCTCGATCTTCCGGTTCTGCAGGAAAGCGACTCCCAACTCCTCAAGGATGTGGAGAATTGGCTGAAGACAAACGGTGGGACACACGTTTTGAGCGCCGCCGGTACCAGCGTCGGCCTGGTCGCCAAGGTGTTTCTGACCTTCATCTTCACGATCATCATCTCCGCCGGTGAGCCGGCGATTCTGCGGGCGATTCTCCGGCGCCTCGGCCCCTCCCACCAGATCCGCCTGATGGACGCCTGGGACACCGCCGTCGCCCAGACCGGCGGGTACTTCTATTCGCGGCTGTTGCTGATGGCCTTCACGAGCACCGGCTACGCGATCGTGATGCTCGCGGTGGGCATGCCGGCCTACTTTGCGATTCCGTTGGCCGTGTTCGGTGCCTTCTTCGTGGAGTTCATCCCGCTGGTGGGCGGCTACATCGGAATCGCAATCCCGGTGCTGGTGGTGCTGGTGGAGAAGGGTTGGGTGCGGGCCGTCATCCTGCTGGCTTGGGCGGTGATCTACCAGCAGATTCACGACTACGCCCTCAGCCCGCGGATCAGCGCGAGGACGATGACTCTGAACCCGGGGGTAGCCCTCGGTTCTGCCCTGTTGGGCGGCGCGATTGCGGGACCTCTCGGCGCGCTGTTCGCCATGCCGATGGCCGGAATGGTCACCGCGTTCCTGGGCAAGTACCTGCCGAGCAACCCCATTGTCGTCGACTCGCGGGCGTTGGCGGAGCCAGCAAAGGGTGGTGGCAAGAAGCCGGATCCCGGCTCTTCGTAACCCTTCATCCGGGGCGCGTCGTGCGGTAGCGTCGTAGCCGAGGCTGGCACGGGCCGGCCGAACGGAATCAACCCAGCAATGCCGTCAGTGCCTAGATTGAGGGAGCTTCGATGCCGCACTTTCCCCGCCCCGAAGATGCGCCGGTCACGAGAGTGTCGGTCAATCCCGGCGTGTTCGACGAGGAGTGGCTCACGGTGCCGGTCGATCGGATTCCACAGCATGGCATCCCGGGTGAAGCGGCCTACCAAATCGTCCATGACGAGGCCATGCTGGACGGCAACGCGCGGTTGAACCTTGCCACTTTCGTCACCACGTGGATGGATGATTACGCCGACCGCATCTACGCCCAGTCCTACGACAAGAACATGATCGACAAGGACGAATATCCGGCGACCGCGGGCATCGAGGCCAAGTGCACCCGAATCATGGCCTCCTTGTGGAACGCCCCTGGCGAGACCGTAGGTGTGTCGACCATTGGCTCGAGCGAGGCGTGCATGATGGGCGGCTTGGCGTTCCTCAAGCGCTGGAAAGCTTCCCGGAAATCAGACGGAAAACCAGTTGATAAGCCGAACATGGTCATGAGTTCGGCGGTTCAGGTCGTGTGGGAACGGTTCTGCCGTTACTGGGACGTCGAGTTGCGGGCCGTGCCCATCACACTGGATAAGCCAGTGCTCACACCCGAGACCATGCTCGAACATGTGGACGAGAACACTATCGGCGTAGTCGGAATCCTGGGAGTCACCTACACCGGTGGGTACGAGCCCATCGCAGATCTCGCCAAAGCGCTGGACGGCCTGCAGCAGCGCACCGGGCTGGACGTACCGCTGCATGTGGACGCCGCCTCCGGCGGCATGATCGCGCCTTTCCTGCAGCCGGAACTCATGTGGGACTTCCGCCTGCCGCGGGTGCACTCGATCAGCACTTCGGGCCACAAATATGGATTGATCTACCCGGGGCTCGGCTGGGTGGTGTGGCGGGCCAAGGAGTACCTGCCGCAGGAAATGGTGTTTGACGTCTCCTACCTCGGTTCGGAAATGCCCACGCTGGGACTGAACTTCTCCAGACCAGCCGCGCAGGTGCTGCTGCAGTACTACGCCTTCATACGGCTTGGCTACCACGGCTACCAAACGGTGCAAAGCGTCAGTCGGCAAGTGGCCATGCATCTTGAGCGGTGTGATCGGGCAGCTGCCGCAGTTCGAGCTGCTGAGTGACGGATCCGAGACGCCGGTGTTCGCCTGGCGGCTGGCCGACGACTTCTCGGGTGGTTGGACACTGCCACAGTTGTCGGACCGGCTTCGTTTCTACGGTTGGCAGGTGCCGGCCTACCCGATGCCAGCAGATATCGAAGACGTTGAAGTCATGCGTATCGTCGTGCGCAATGGGCTCGGCATGGATCTGGCAGACAAACTGATCTCGGACCTCAAGGCGTCGATCGCCGATCTTGACGCGGGGGCCTCGGCGGCCACCTCGGCCAAGCCACGACAATCGTTCCATCACTGAGCAGGCCACCGCAGATGGAGGCGAATGCCTGGGACGAGCGGTATCGCGGCGCGGAACTGGTGTGGACCGCTTCGCCGAACGTGTTCGTATCGGAGGTGCTCAGCGGGGTTACGCCAGGCCGAGCATTGGACATTGCCGCCGGTGAAGGTCGGCATGCTGTGTGGCTGGCCACACAGGGTTGGCAGGTGACGGCCGTCGATTTTTCGGCCGTGGGTCTCCAGCGAGCCCAGACTTGGGCCAAGGATGCAGGTGTGGCCGACCGGCTCACGACCGTGGTGGCGGACGTAGTCGAATTTGACCCCGAACCGGGGGTGTTCGACTTGGTACTGCTCGCCTACCTACAACTCCCAGCTGCAGCCCGTCGATCCGCATTGGTCCATGCCGCCGCCGGAGTCGCGGTGGGGGGATCCCTGCTGGTAATCGCCCACGATTCGAGCAACCTGGAGCATGGACACGGTGGCCCGCCAGATCCGGCGGTCTTGTACACGCCGGAGGACGTCCTGGCCGACCTTGCCGAGGCTGCTGGATCGTGGCAGGCGATGAGGGCGGAGGTGGTGGAGCGCACGGTGCCCGATGCCCCTCGGCCTGCGCGCGACGCCTTGGTTCTGGCCACCCGGGTGGAATAGTCACGACCACAGGTAGTCACAGCTGATCGACCGACCAAGGAGGCGTCATGTCCCGCGTGGTGCATTGTGAGATTCAAGCCGACGATGTTGAACGGGCCAAGGCCTTCTGCGCATAGGCGTCCATCGGCCCGATCCAGAGGCTCGCGGAACCCCAGCCCGGAGGCCCGCAAAACCCTGCCGTTCCAGCACTTGCGGCAACACGCCCGTTGCCCCATCCCATGCCCTCTGCTACCGTTCTCGTCAGGTCAAGAGTGCCAGCGCAAAGCCTCAGCTTGCTGGCCTGCAACCCTCCACCGCGGTGGGGTGCAACTGAGGAAGACCAGGTCGGCCACAAAAGTGAACCGGCAAGCGCGGGTCACGGGTAACTCCGGACCCACTGGGCCAAAGCCTGGGCGAGGACGGACTCCTCTCGCAGGTTCGGCGCAGCGAGTATCTGCAACAGGAGCGGAAACATATGTCTGACGGATGGTCATTCGAGACTCGCCAGATCCACATCGGCCAAACCCCCGACGGCGAAACCAACGCCCGAGCACTGCCGATCTACCAGACCACGTCGTACACCTTCAACGACACCAATCATGCGGCGGACCTCTTCGGCCTCAGAGAGTTCGGCAACATCTACACCCGCATCATGAACCCCACCCAGGCAGTGGTGGAGGACCGAGTCGCATCACTGGAGGGCGGCGTCGGTGCGCTGCTCGTTTCCAGCGGGCAGGCAGCCGAGACGTTGGCGATTCTCAACGTTGCAGAGGCCGGCGACCACGTGGTCTCCAGCCCGAGCCTGTATGGCGGCACCTACAACCTTTTCCACTACACCCTGCCGAAACTGGGCATCGAGGTGTCCTTCGTCGAGAACCCCGACGACCTGGAATCGTGGCGGGCGGCGGTGAAGCCCAACACCAAGGCCTTCTTCGGTGAGAGCATCGCCAACCCGAAGAACGACATCCTGGACATCGAAGGCGTTGCGGGAGTCGCGCACGAGGTGGGCGTACCGCTGATCGTCGACAACACCGTCGCCACCCCCTACCTGATCCGCCCCATCGAGTGGGGCGCGGACATCGTGATCCACTCGGCCACCAAGTACCTGGGCGGCCACGGCACCGCGGTTGCCGGCGTGATCGTCGACTCCGGAAACTTCGACTTCGCCGCCGACCCGGAAAAGTTCCCCAACTACAACGAGCCGGACCCGAGCTACCACGGCCTCGTCTACGCCCGGGACCTCGGCGTCGGATCGGAACTGGGCGCCAACCTGGCTTTCATCCTGAAGGCGCGGGTGCAATTGCTGCGTGACCTGGGTGCGGCCGTCGCGCCCTTCAACGCGTGGTTGATCGCGCAGGGACTGGAGACGCTGAGCCTGCGTGTCGAGCGCCATAACGAGAACGCCAAGAAGGTGGCGGAGTGGTTGAGCGGGCGCCCCGAGGTGCTCGGCGTCAACTACGCTGGCCTGCCCTCGAGCCCGTGGTACGAACTGGGGCGCAAGTACGCGCCCAAGGGCACCGGCGCGGTGCTGGCCTTCGAGATCGACGGTGGCGTCGACGCGGGCAAGGCCTTCGTCGAGGCGCTGGAGCTGCACAGCCACGTGGCCAACATCGGCGACGTCCGCAGCCTCGTGATTCACCCCGCCTCGACCACCCACTCCCAACTGACTCCGGAAGAGCAAGTGGCTGCCGGCGTCACGCCCGGACTGGTTCGGCTGGCCGTCGGCATCGAGAACATTGACGACATCATCGCTGACTTGGATGCTGGATTCCGCGCAGCGAAGTCGGCGTGAGATCGATGGCTCAGCACACATCGGCTGCCGCGACTCCCGAATCAGCTCGGGGGTCGCGGCAACCGGGGGTCCCGCAACTCGGGGTGACCTCGCGACGCCACACTCACTTCAGTTCTATTGACCTCGATCTCGGCGGGCACCTCCCAGAGCTGACAGTCGCCTACGAGACGTATGGCACCCTCAACCGCGCTGGCGACAATGCCGTGCTGGTACTGCATGCGCTCACCGGTGATGCGCATGCCGCAGGCGGCCTGGAGCCCGGCCAGCCGACCCCCGGGTGGTGGGAGGCCAATGTCGGTCCAGGGAAGGCGATCGACACCGATCATTGGTTCGTCGTTTCCAGCAATGTGCTCGGCGGTTGCCAGGGAACGACTGGTCCTTCCAGTTTGGCGCCGGACGGCAAACCGTACGGATCGCGGTTTCCGCGCATCACGATCCGCGATCAAGTGCGGGTGGAAGCGCTGCTGGCTGACTACCTCGGCGTCGAGCGGTTCGCTCTCGTCGCGGGAGGGTCGATGGGCGGAATGCGTGCGCTGGAATGGTGTGCCATGTACCCGGAGCGGGTTGACGCCGCATGGGTCGGCGCCACCAGTGCGTTTGCTTCGGCGGATCAGATCGGAACCCAGACCACCCAGATCCAAGCGATTCTGGCCGATCCCGACTGGCGCGGCGGGGACTACCTTGAGCACGGGGTGTTTCCGGTGACTGGTTTGGGCATCGCCCGACGGATCGCACACCTCACCTATCGCACCGAGGACGAATTGGCGATCCGATTCGGCCGCGACGAGCAAAGTGGGGAATCTCCGCTCAGCGCCACCACGCTGTCGCAGGCATATGCGGAGCCGGGCCACCGCTACGCAGTTCAGAGTTATCTGGATCACCACGCAGCCAAACTGATCGGGCGCTTCGACGCCGGCAGTTATGTGGCCCTCACTGATGCCATGACCACCCACGACATCGGACGTGACCGCGGCGGAGTCGTGCAGGCGATGCAGCGAATCGATGTGCCGATGGTGGTGTCCGGGATCGATTCGGATCGGCTGTATCCCTTGCGCCTGCAGCAGCAGATCGTCGACGCCATCCCCAGCGCTGGTGCGTTGCGTGTGATCGAATCACCGTACGGCCACGACGCCTTCCTGCTGGAGTCCGAGGTTGTGGGCAGGCAATTGCGAGAAGCCCTGCAACTGTCTCTTGATGCCCGGCGGCGCGCCCACTGCGCGTAGTTCGATCCTCGACCCACGCGCGCTGGAAGTCCTCAGCCGGTGGTGAGGCCGGCTTGCTGCAACGCGGCCCGGATTTGGGCGCCCACCGGATCAGCCTGTTCCACGAACGCGGCCGGGGTGCCGATCGGCGACTGGACCTCGACCTCCTGGCCACCGGGGAATGTCTCCCCGGTCAGCACATGCACCCACGTGCCAGGTGGCAGGGACACTGTGGTGGTGGTCGCCTCGTTGCTCGTCACCGGCGCCATCAAGAGGTGGTTGCCGAGGAAGAACTGGAAGTCTGCCGCCGCGGCGGCAGTTCCCGGATACACCAACCAGGTGTGGCGCATTGCCGGCACGCCAGTGGTCACGGCCTCTTCGATCACTTGCGACCGGTACTCCTTGAGGGCCACGAAGATCTGGGTGGCCCGGGCAAATGCAGCACGGGTTTCTTCGGTGTCGTAGACCTGCTGGTTCTGCTCCGGGCGATTCGTCTCGTGGGTACGCATCATGGTGCCAAACGCCTGCATTTCGGCCCACCGGGCGTTGAGGTTCGAAGGCCGCACGTAGTCCTTGACCACGGCATTGATGCTGGTGTAGCCGCCGATGTCGCTGTGCCATAGCGGATTGCCCGAAACTCCGCCGGCGTTCATCCCCAGCACCACCGAAAGCAGACCGTCCTCCGGGGAAAACGTCACCATCTGGTCCCCCGCCCACTGCATAGGCACGTGCTCCGGAGATCCGAGGAACGATGCCCGCATGAACGCCAGGCAATCCGGTTCGCCAGCCTGGTCGCAGGCCATCCGGACGGTCTCTGCCCACAGTTGGGGGTAGCGGTTGTGCTGCTGCAGGGGGTTACCTTCGTGCAGTACTGCATCGAACGGGAGGGCCTCGCCGAAGTCGGCCATGAAGCCGGAGGCACCCTTGCCGATCACTTCGGTCGCGATCACCTCGGCATACCACTCGCGCGCCGCCGGGTTGGTGAGGTCCATGAGGCCGACCGGGAAGCCCACGGTTTCGATCACGTAGGTTTCGCCGACGTCGTTTTTGATCAGGAATCCCTGGTCTTCGGCCTCGGCGTACAGGTTCCTGATTCCCGGAACGTCCTTCTCGCTGGCATCGGCCAGGAAGGGGTTCACGTAGGTGAGCACTTCGATGCCTTCGGCGTTGAGGTCCGCGACCAGCTCATCCCAACCCGGATACTGCTGCTCGTCGAGTTGCCAGGTCCACCAGAGTTGGCTGCCGAAACTGGTGGTGCGTTTGCCGACCCAGTCCTGCAGCCACACCCCGGAGATTTCGGCACCGGCCGCCTGCATCTCGGCCACGACGGATCGAACCTTGTCGGTGCCACCCTGCAGGCCCAGCACGGCCCCGTCCTGGGACCATTCGGCCAGCTCCGGGAAAGTCGATCCGGCAGCGCGTGCCTGCAGTGTCGCCATCGGTGATTCCGCGGCCAGAACTTCAGCACTCAGCGCGTTTGACCAGGTCTCTAGCGAAACCTGACCGTCCTGGCGCAGGTCCGCCACCCCGAACCCACCGGAGGATTCGACGTCAGCCAGGGCAAACGACCGGTTCGCACTGGTGACGAAGGTCGGCCAGGCCGCGTAGGTGATCCCGAGGTTGGCCCCAGCCCAGTTGGTGAGATCTGCCAGCAAAGTGATCGGCTGTTCGCCTCGGCCGATCCCCTGCTCCTGCACCAACACCGGAAAGACCGTGCCGACTAGGTCGAAGGCGCGAAACTGTTCGCCGAACCCATGGACGAACTCGTCCGGCTCCAGCCCGGCCGTGACCATCACCGAGGTGACAGGTTCACCATTGCTGGCAAGGTCGACCGAAATTTCCATCCCCAGCGCAACAACACCGTCACCTTTGTTGCGTGGTGCCAGGGTGAGCCGATAGGGAGCGGACACGCCCTCGGACGACGTCAGCCGACCGGTGATCACCGCCGTGTCTCCGGTCTGCTCGACCGTCTCGATTGACTGGTCGGTGAGCCGTTGCGAACGCTCAACATCGGCCCAGAAAAAGCCGTATCGCTCCTTCCAATCAACCCTTCCCACACCAGCGGACAGAAAAGCCGTGCCTGGGGAACTGAACCAGACCTTGCGCTCTGCGCTGCCCACGGTGTCCCCACCCGCCTCGGCAATCATCAGCTGCAGTGCCCCGTCGTCGGAACTGGCGTCGGTGTCGATGGCAACGGCGTAGGGACCTATCTGCAATGGGGCATCAGGGACGTTGGTCATCGTCAGATTCCCAGGTTGCAGCGGATCCAAATTGTCCTGCGGAATGCGCAACCACAGATAGCTCAGGTAGACAGCAGCGGCCAGCACAAGCACCAGCAGGATGGCAAGAACAATGCGCAGAATGCGCCACCAGAGCGCCTTCTTCGAACGCGACTGTTCAATTGGGGGTTCCGCCACAGCTTCATGCAAGGATGTGGTCACAGTGGTTTTCTACTCTGTGTCGGGAGGGTAGTCATCTTGGTCTGGATCATCCGCCGCCGACGATTTCTCCCGCATTGGCGTGCGGAGTGTGATAAGCAGACCCTTACGAATCACATCGATGCAAAGGAGCGCACGTGTCCGGACTCACCCGACGTGGATTTCTCGGGCTGACGGCTGCGCTGGCGGCATCCTTCAGCGTGCCCCAAACCGCCTTGGCGCGGGTGTTGAACGAGCCCCTCGCACCGGCGGATGTGCCGACCACGCTGCGGCAGACTGATTTTGCAGCGCAGTGTCGCGCAGAGCAAGTTCTATCGGACGCTCACAACTGGCCCCGGCGAAGACTTCGCCGTCCGCACCGACCTTGTCGCCGCAGAGCCCGCGGCCGAGCGTGTCGCCGCCCGGCGATCAATCGCCTACGTCGGGCACACCTCGGATATCCACATCATCGACGCGCAAACCCCAGCCTGGCTTGATCCGGTAGCTGAGTTTGATTTCACCTTGCTGCCGGGGGTGTGCCGGCCGCAGGAGACGATGTCGGTGCACGTTCAGGGCGCCATGATCCAGGCGCTCGCCGACGTCGCCGACAGCCCCGTCACCGGCGCGCCGATGCTCGCCCTGCTCAACACCGGCGACAACTCCGATCGACTGTCGAACCTGGAACTCCGTTGGTACATCGACCTCTTCGACGGAAAGTCAGTGACTCCGAACAGCGGCGACCCCAACCGCTATGAAGGCCCGCAGGCGTGGCCGGAAGTCACCTACGCCTATCACCCCGACGACCCGAGCAACGACCCCTACGGTCAGTACGGGTTCCCCACCATCACCGGCCTGCTCGAGGCGGTCGTCACCAGCGAAGTCGACTCCCCCGGGTCCCCGGCGCCGTGGTACACCGTCTACGGCAACCACGACGTCACCCTCAACGGCACCTTTGGTGTGGACGAGTCGATACGCAACCTGGCCACCGGTGGCCAGCGGGGTTACGCCTTCCCCGGGTTCGCCTCAGACCTTTTCCGAGGGATGGCAACCGACGTCAGCCCGGCCACCCGATTGTTCAACAATGTCCGCCAGCAGCTGGGAATGAACCCCGGATTCAAGCGGGTGACGGCCGATCCGGCTCGGACGATCCTCGACGGCATCGACTTCATGAGGCAACACCTCGACAGCCCGGATCTGCCTGGACCGGTTGGGCATGGCTTCACCCAGGAGAACGTCGACAACAAGACGACGTACTGGAAGGCCGACATCGGTCCCGGGTTGCGCATCTTCGGCCTGGACACCTGCAACCAGGTGTTGGGGGCGGACGGCGCGGTGCCGCAGAGCCAGTTCGACTGGCTGGAGGCCGAGTTGGCGCAGGTGGTGGAGGAAGGCAAACTGGCGATCATCCTTAGCCACCACAACAGCCTCACGCTGGAGAACACCGCACAAAACGTATTCAACCCCGGCGAACCCCTCATCCATGCCGAGGAGTTCATCGACATGCTCCTGAAGTACCCGAACATGGTTGCGTGGTTCAACGGGCACACCCACATCAACACGATCCAGGCCCATGCCCGCGAAAGCGGCGTCGGCGGCTTCTGGGAGATCACCACCGCGTCCTGCATCGACTATCCGCAACAGTCGCAGGTGGTGGACATCGTCGACAACCGCGATGGCTCAATGTCGCTGTTCTGCGTGACCTTGGATCATGCGTCCCCGCCGGAGTGGCGCGAGGGTGATTTCTCGCAGGTGGGGATCGCCTCACTCAGCCGCGAATTGGCTTCCAACGACTGGACGGCCGACCCGCTAATGCGCCGGGGATCGCCACTGGACCGCAACGTCGAGTTGCTGCTGCCCTCGCCATTCGACCTGTCCCGGATCTCCGACGCCGACCTTGAGCGGGCCTACGGCGAAAGCACCGCGCGAAGGATGGCCATGACCCAGGAAGGAGGCGCCGCATGAGGCGCTTTGGGATGACTGTTGCGGCCGCGGCTTGTGCCGCCGCCGTCACCATCACGGGCTGCTCGCAGGTCGCACAACTTCGACCCGTCGCCGGAGATGCCCTCATTACTTTGCGCACGGTGACGATCGACACTGTGTTGGACTCCGGCGGCACTTTCAAGACCGTTCCGGCGTGCAGCGCCGATGGCGAAAATCTCTCCTGTGAAGGGCTCACCAGCGACGGTCAGGCAGTTCTGAGTGAAGGTCAGAAGCTGACGAAGGTGGAAATCCCGAGTGAGTTCGCCGACCAGGTGCCCGGTTGGGCCAAGGACACCGACAGCTTCGTGGTCGCGAAAGTGACAGTTGGGCAGGACGTGCTCTACAACGGAGTTGCCATCGAGCTCCTCGACGAGACCGGGAGGACGGACCAGTGAGCGACCTCAAGGCCGAGCAGGCGCCGGTGCGGCGCACGGCATCGGAAAAGCCCAAACGTTTCGGATTCTCCGCGCTGGTGACTGGGTTTGCCCGGATGTGGCGTGGATTCCTGCCCGTGATCGTCATTGTGCTGGTCAACGCGCTGGTGCAGGCGCTATTGACGTTCTGGAATCCCCAGGTTGGAGTTGAGCTTCTCGTACGTGGTCGCGTTTGTGATCTCCGCAGCGATGCTGATTGTCTGGCTGGCAGTGCTTGCTCGGACGGCGCTCACGGCGGTCGACACCAAGGTGGGTCTGTCCGAGGCCTTCGCTGCCGCGGTACCTGTGTTGGGCCGATTCGCGATCTGGGTCGTGGTGCAGTGGGTGTTGATCCTGATTGGTTTCCTGATCTTCCCTCTGCTTGGCATTCTGATCGGCGTGCTCACCGCGTTCGTCCCGCTGGCTGCCGCAGATGGGCAAGGGAATCCGTTCGCAGCGAACTTTCGCGCTATCAAGGATCGTCCCGGCCGTTGGCTGATCACCAGCGTGATCTTCCTGGTGCTGGCGGCGGTTCTGCTGGTGCTCAGTGCAGTGAACGTCTTCTTCATCCACGGGACCGTCGCGTCGTTCATCTTCTGGCTGGTGATCGGGCTGGTTGCCAGTTGGCTGCTCACCGCCTACGCCGCGATTTACCGCAGCACCCGGGTCGGCCGGGCCTAGGCCTGAGGCCGGGCCTAGGCCTGAGCACCGTTGGGGTTACCGCGGGAGTCGGGTGAGGGAAACCTCGACGCCGAGCGATTCTGAATGACCGCCGGCGTAGATGCCCTTCAAAGGGCTCACGTCGGAGTAGTCGCGGCCTCGCGCCACGATCACATGACCCACCCCGACAACCCGGCCGTTGGTGGGATCCAGACCGTGCCATTCGCCGTCCCAGACCTCCACCCACGCGTGGGATTCGCCGGTCACTCGCTCGCCGATTTCGCCGCTGCCGGTGTAAAGGTAACCCGAGACATACCGCGCCGGAATCCCAAGCGGGCGCAACAGCGACAGGGTCACATGGGTGAAGTCTTGACACACGCCAACCCCATTGGCCCACGCCTCCGAGGCGGTGGTGAACACATTGGTTGATCCCGGGGTGTAGCGCATTTGCTGTTCCACCGCGGTAACCGCGGCCTGAATCGCCTGCGCTGGGCGCTCGTAGGCAGCCAACTCGGCCAGCAGATCGGCTCGCGACGGATCGGCGCGGGCGTCGTCGACGTAGGTGCTCGGGCGCAGGAATTCGCACCAAGCGTCGGTCACTGACTCATCTGCTAGGTCGGTCCACGTGATGCTGGACTCCACCGGGGTGGTCTGCGAGGTCTCCACCACCGAACTCGACGTGACGTCTAGCACCGTGTGGGGTTCGTGCAGGTCGAAGGCCTCGACGGTGGTGCCCCAGTAGTCGGTGTACGTCTGCACCCGGGCGGACGGATTCACCCGCAACTCGTGCGCGATCAGCAACTGTCCACCGCCGTCCGCCGGTGTCATGCGGGTCTCGTTGAAGGACGCAGACACCGGTTTGGTGTAGCGCAGCCCGGTGTGGTGGGACACCTTCAGCCGCCAACTCATCAGTGACTCCATACCGTTGTCCCCACTTGCCGGAAGAAGGCATCCGAAACTTCCATGCCCGCTTGGGTGGAACTGACTAGCCCGCTCTCGGCCATTGCGTCCACCGTCGCCGGATCCGGTGAAGAGGACGAGAACTCCAGGGCGCTTCGGAGCAAACCCACGGTGCGCAGCAGCCGACCCGTACCGTCCTCGGAACCTTGACTCTCGAGCGCCCGGACTGTGTCCTCGGCGATTCGGGAGGATCCCAGCATGGACCTGGGGAACAACGGATCGAGCACCAGGAAACCGCGGACTTGCTCGCCGCTCATCGGGTTCCGGCCGCGTAGGAACGCGTGCAGCCCACCGGTCGCGCGCAGCATTGCCACCGGTCCTGATTCGGGCCACATCAACTCGTGGTGCACGGCCAGGAGCCGGGCCGTCATGTCGATGCGTTCCAGCGTGCGGCCGAGCCGCAGGAACAGATAGCCCTCATCGCGGGGGGAGGTCCAGTCGATCACCCCATGGACCACGGCAAGGCGCTCCAACACGCCGTGCAGCAGCACCCCGGGGCTTCGGATGTCTGGCTTGCTCACGGCCAGCGAGAGTCGCATGTCGACGCTGTTGAGGGCTTCGAAGACGTCGGCCGAAAGCGCATCGCGAATCGCACGTGCGTTCTCTCGGGCAGCGTGGACTGCGCCGCTGACGGTGCTGGGGTCCTCGGGATCACCCAGGACCACCCGGACGAGCTCCGCCGGCGTGAATTCGGTGTTTGCCTCCTCGGGCAGCATCAAGGCGTCGAGCAGCACCCGAGCGCCACGTTCCGGCGTGACTCGCTTGTCTTCCACAATCAACTGGTGGTGTTCAGCGAGGAGCCGCGCGCTGGCCTCGGACCGCTCTACGTATCGGCCGATCCAGTAGAAACTCTCGGCCAGCCGGCTCAGCATGCCGGTTCACCTCCGTCCACCTGGACCCGCGCTTCGGGTTGGGCCTGTTGCTGTTGCTGTTCGGACTGCTGGCGCATGCGCTCCTCGGAAATACGGGGGCCAGTTTCTCGCCATCCGGGCTGCCGCCGGTACCGACGGTCGATTCCGATGAATCCTTCTGCCGTGCCATCTGCCACCGCGGGCCCGGGCTCGGCGGAGATTCCACCCTGGCCGTCGTCAAGCACCCACGTGTCTTTCGATCCGCCACCTTGCGAGGAGTTCACCACCAAGGAGCCCTTCCGGAGGGCGACCCGGGTGAGCCCGCCAGGCAGCACCCACACCCGTTCGCCGTCGTTGACTGCGAACGGTCGCAAGTCCACGTGGCGCGGCTCGATGGATCCTTCACCCACCGCGCTGGGGGAGGTCGAGAGGGTCAGCACCGGTTGGGCCACCCAGGCTCGGGGGCTCTCCTTGATCGAAACCGCCACCTGGGCCAGTTCGTCATCACTGGCCTGGTGGCCCATGACTAGGCCGTAGCCACCTGAGCCATCGACTGGTTTGAGCACCATGGAGTCCAGCCGATCCAGGACGTATTCGCGGACTTCCCGGTCCTGTAGGTCGTACGTGGGGACGTTCGGCAGGATGGGCTTTTCCCCCAAGTAGTACTCGATGATCTTGGGTACGTATGGATACAGCGCCTTGTCGTCGGCGACGCCGTTGCCAATCGCATTCGCGATGGTCACGGTGCCGGCTCGGGCGGCGTTGAGGATCCCTGGGACGCCCAATAGCGACTGGGGGCGAAAATGCACCGGATCCAGGTATTCGTCGTCGATCCGGCGGTAGATCACATGTACCTGCCGCGGTCCTTGGGTGGTGCGCATGAACACGCTGCCCTCGCGACAGAAAAGGTCGCGGCCTTCGACCAACTCGGTTCCCATGCGACGGGCCAGGAAAGCGTGCTCGAAGTGAGCCGAGTTGTGCACGCCAGGTGTGAGTACCACCACCGTCGGATCCGGGACCCCGTGTGGGCCCGCACTCACCAGCGAGGCGAATAGCCGTTCGGGGTATTCCGAGATAGCCCGCACCCGCTGGGTGGGGAAGAGCTCGGGCACCACATGCGCGAGCGTGCGGCGGTTCTCCAAGACGTAGGAGACTCCCGATGGGTTGCGCAGGTTGTCTTCAAGGACCCGGATGGTGCCTTCTTGGTCGCGCACCAAGTCGACGCCGGCCACATGAATGCGTACTCCGTTTGGCGGATGGAAGCCGTGCGCCGCCCGGTGGTAGTGCGCCGATGATGTCACCAGAGCCTTGGGCACGATTCGCTCGGAGAGGATCTGGCCAAGGCCGTAGACATCGTCGAGGAACATCTCCAAGGCACGGATCCGCTGTCCCACCCCGGCGTCGATGGTGCGCCACTCTTCCGCGGCGATCACCCGGGGGATGAGATCCATCGGGAGTGGCCGCTCCCGACCGCTCAGGGTGAAAGTTATGCCCTGTGCTGTGAGGTGGCTATCGCGAACTCTGCCCCGTTCGCGCAGGCCTTCGGGTCCGAGTGCTCGAAGGGCCGACTCCAAATGCTCAAGGCCACTTCGGGGGCGGCCTTCCACGTCATACATCTCGTCGTATGCCCCGGGTGTTGGCGAATAACCCGGGTACGGAGTGAGGAGTTGGTTCTCAGTGCTCATTCGGCGGCTCCCTACGGAACCGGTGCGGACGCGGGCGTCGGTTCCTAGCGTCCTAACATTAGCGCCGTGCCGCCCGCCTTCACGACCTCGTGGGGAGGAATGAAACACAACCGTCACATGGGCCGCCGCAATTGACTCGCCGGTTACATCGGAGTCATCGGTTTCAGTAACTGTGGCCGCAGCGGCTGGGGAAGCGCTACATTGCCAAGAAGTCAACGCGGGCGGTGGAGAAGGGCTAGAGGAGCAGGCGTGGAGCGTAAGCAGTATGCAGTTGGCGCCGCACTTGCCGCCAGGCGTGCGCGAGCGATACCAGCGCCGCGTGGCTGAAGTGCTGGCGATGTATCGTGCGATCCCGCCGGGGTCGCCGGTTCGCTTGGCGAAGCAGACATCAAACCTCTTCCGCGTCCGCGCGCCATCGACCGCTCCGGGTTTGGATGTTTCCCAGTTCACCGGTGTCCTGGCCGTGGACCCTGTCGCCAGGACCGCAGACGTGCTCGGCATGACCACCTACGAGGACCTCGTTGCGGTCACCTTGCGTGCTGGCTTGATGCCGCTGGTGGTCCCACAGCTGAAAACCATCACGCTCGGTGGGGCCGTGACCGGTCTGGGAATCGAGTCATCGTCTTTCCATGCTGGATTGCCGCACGAATCGGTGCGCGAGATGGACATCCTCACCGGCTCTGGCGAAGTCGTCACGGCCCGCCCGGACAATGAACACGCCGATCTCTTCTTCGGGTTCCCCAATTCCTACGGCACGCTCGGGTACGCCCTGCGCCTCACCATCGATCTCGCGCCCGTTGCCCCGTATGTGGAACTCGAACATGTGCGTTTCCACACCGCTGAGGACGTGGCCGCTGCCATGCAGCAGATCGCCGATACCCGTACCTATGCAGGCCGGGAGGTCGACTTCTGTGATGGGACCGTGTTCTCCCCCGGGGAGCTCTACCTCACCCTGGGTCGGTGGGTTGAGCAGGCGCCGTATGTGAGCGACTACACCGGAAACAGCATCTACTACCGATCGGTTGCTGCGCGGCATCGCGACTACCTCTCGGCGGCGGACTACATCTGGCGCTGGGACTCCGATTGGTTCTGGTGTTCAGCAGGGGTCGGCGCGCAGAACCCATGGTTGCGCCCGCTGATTCCGCGCCGCTATCTGCGATCCGACACCTACTTCAAGATCGTCAACTTTGCTCGCCGCAAAGGCCTCGTCGCGCGGTGGGATGCGGCCCGCGGGAAACCTGCGAGGGAGTATGTGATCCAGGACGTTGAGGTGCCAGTGAGTCGGCTCGGTGAGTTCCTGGAGTTCTTCCACGCCGAAGTCGGGATCTTGCCGGTCTGGTTGTGCCCGCTGCGACAGCGTGACCCGTCCAGACGCTGGGATCTCTATGTCATGGAGCCGGACACGGTTTACGTTAACGTTGGATTTTGGGCTAGCGTCGAGATCGCCCCCGGTAGGGTCGAGGGTGACGTCAACCGTGCAATCGAACGGGAGGTGGAGCGACTTGGCGGGCGAAAGTCGCTCTATTCGACGAGCTACTACCCGCCCGAGGAGTTCTGGGGGATCTACAACGGGGAGGCGTATGCCGACCTCAAGAATCGATACGACCCAGAGTCACGACTGTTGGATCTGTACGCCAAATGCGTGGCTGGGAGGTAACTGACGATGAAGATCGCCGAAGCGATTGCCCTGGTACTCGGACCCGACAGTCGAGTGGCGGTGCGCGCGTATGACAACAGCGAAGCTGGCCCAACCGATCCGTTGGCCACCATGGTGCTGCGCAATCCCACCGCGCTGCAGTACATGGTGACGGCCCCCAGCGATCTTGGTCTGGCGCGGGCCTACGTGACCGGTGCCATCGATGTGGAGGGCGACCTCCGGCAGGCAGTCACGGAATTGGCCCAGGTCGACCCAAAGCGGCTGAGTCCGGCCGATTTCGTGGCCATCGGGCGGACAGTGGGGCTCAAGCACGTACGCCGACCACCGATCCCGCCGCAGGAGGTTCGGATGAGTGGCCTGCGTCGCCACACCAAAAGACGCGACGCGGCCGCGATCTCGCACCACTATGACGTCTCCAACGGGTTCTACCAGCAGATACTCGGCCCTTCCATGGCTTACACCTGCGCGGTCTTCCCAACGCCGGACGCCACCTTGGAACAAGCCCAGGAGTTCAAGTTCGACCTCGTGTGTCGCAAACTTGGCCTCCAGCCAGGAATGCGCCTGCTTGATGTCGGCTGTGGTTGGGGAGGTATGGCGGTTCATGCAGCCCGGGAATACGGGGCAGCCGTCACCGCAGTGACCCTTTCGCGGCAGCAGGCCGACTACGGGGCCAAATTAGTGGCCGAGTTGGGGCTGTCCAACTTGGTGGAAGTCCGGCACGGCGACTACCGCGATGTTGCTGAAACCGGCTTTGATCGGGTCTCCTCCATCGGGCTGACCGAACACATCGGCTACCGCAACTACCCCGCCTACTTCGCTTTCCTGCTCAGCAAACTCAACCCGGAAGGTCGACTGCTCAACCACACCATCACGCGCAACGACGGCACTCAGCGGGCAAAATCGGGTGGCTTCATCAACCGCTACATCTTCCCCGATGGCGAACTGGCTGGGCCGGCGCAGGTGATGGGGGCGATGAACGATGCGGGCTTCGAGATCCAACATGAGGAGAATTTTCGCCTGCATTACGCCGAGACCTTGCACCGTTGGTCCGACAACCTCATGGCCGACTGGGAAGGCGCGGTGGCCGAAGTCGGCATGCTCAAGGCCCGCACGTGGCGGCTCTACCTCACGTTCTCGCGCGTCGGCTTCGAGATCAACCGGATCCAACTTCACCAGTTCCTGGGCACCGTGACGACCGCTGCCGGTGAGTCCGGCTACCCCTGGCGGCACGAGTTCTAACTAGCCCGCAAGCAGGCTGAGCACGACCGGGCGGTTCGGTGGCTACGGCTCCGCGTGCGCCGCGGACGGCGCTTGGGCGTAGTAGGCGGCGGCGTCGAGATAGCGTTTGGTGGCGCCGGCCTGCTTCGCACGAGCCAGGGGCCCGGCCAGCCTGACGAACCAGGACGCCGGACGGGAAACCGCCCGCACCGTCATCACCACCGAGTCGTCGGGGCGGTGGCTCAGCAGGAACGACTCTTCACCCTGCTGCGGGTGGCCCGGAAGGGTGCCGTAGGCAAATCCGGTGCGGTCACCTTCGGCGACCACTGCCACGACCTTGCAGATCGCGGTGACTCCCAGCACTCCCAGCAACGGCATCACCAGCCCCACACGTTCTCCTTCGCGGACCGCGGAGTGCTGGGCGGAAACCTGAAACCCGGCTCGACGGTTGATCTCCCAGTGCATGAGGGCGTAGCCGATCTTTCGGTAGGCAGCTTCGCCTTGGCCGACCACGCGCTCGGTCTCCACGCTGCGGTAGCCGTCCGGAACGGGCCGCCAGCCGAGGCTCATCCCGACCGGCTCATAGGTGAGTTCGGCGTTCTTGCTTCGCTCGACGAGGGCGCGGGCGGCGGTTCCGTCGATCTTCTTACGCGTGATGGGTGCGATGGGCACCATGAACGGCTCCTTGAGGCTCGTCTCCGATGGCTGGGTCGAATCTACCGCGCCGGGCAGTGCTCATGCGTCAGTCCTTGTCGTAACGTTCCCGATCGGCGAGGAATCGTTCCACCTGGTCGACGAATTCTTTCGGGTCCAACTCGGTGATGTCGTCGGATTCGCCGGCTTGCTCGAACCGCGCCATGAAGTCGTCGTACTGGTTCTCCAACAGCTTGATGGCCTCGACGTTTTCGGCCTCGCTGGACACTTGGAGGTCGATGTCGCTGTCGGCGGATTCCGCCTGCGTGCGCAGGTCGTCGAGCGGCAAGAGGAGGCCGGTCTGGGCCGAGATCGCCTCCAGCAGCGCAACGGCTGCCCGCGGGTACTGCGAGGCGGACAGGTAGTGCGGCACGTGGGCCGCAAATCCCATCGCTGGGACGTCGTGGGCGCCCATGGTCATTTCTAGGTAGCCCGCCATGTGGGCGGGTACCTCCAGATCGCCGACGAACGCTCGCCGATCTGCCACCAAAGCAGAATCGTTGCTGTGTGCCGTGACATTGACCGGTCGGGTGTGTGGTGCCGGCCACGGAACTGCATGCATCCCAAGGGCCAGTGAGACATTGAATTCTTTGGCAAGCCAGACCGCGTCGCTGGCGAATCGCTGCCACTTGAAGTCCGGCTCCGGCCCATGGAGCAACAGGAAGGGGCGGCCACTTGCGTCCACCAAGCGATCGACGCGCAACTCAGGAAGGTCGATCTCGCCGTAGTGGTCCGTGAGGAAGGTCATGCGTGGCCGGCGGGCTCGGTAGTCGTAGAGCACATCCACGTCGAAGGTAGCGATTGTGGTGTGTTCGGTGACGGCCAGCAGATGCTCGACAGCCAGGCGTCCCGCCGATCCCGCGTCCAGGAACCCGGTGAGGCTGTGCAGCAGAATCGGCTGGTCTGCGTCCGGGTCACCGACGAGTGTGACGAGCCGGTGGGGGCTATGCATCAGGTCTCCTTGCGATTCCAGGCAGGTCAAGGTGGAGGTTGCGGTACCTCTAGTGTGACGGTTGGATCCCGGATTGGCACCGCCTGTTCGCGCAGCGGCGAATCAGCGCGGCTCCTTTGCCGGTCATCTGGCGCCCGGGCGCCACTGCATGCCACAGTTATGGCCATGACCACGGCGCCCGCTGCTGCGCGCTCCTATCTGCTCCGATTCGTCTACCTCTCAATCGCCGCTTCGATACTCGTGGTGGCCATGAAGTACGTGGCATACGTGCTGACCGGCTCGGTTGGGCTGCTTTCCGACGCGATCGAGTCGATCGTGAATGTGGTGGCCGCCGTCATCGCGTTGATGGCGCTCAAGGCTGCAGCGAAGCCGGCTGATGATCTGCACCACTTCGGCCGAGGTAAAGCCGAGTACCTGTCCAGCGGTATCGAAGGCTTCATGATCTTCGGTGCCGCGACAGCGATTCTCGTGACTTCGGTACCGAGGTTGTGGGACCCCCGCGAACTTGAGCAGCTGGGTATCGGTTTGGCCATCACGGCTGCTGCCACGCTAATCAATGTGGTGGTCGGTGTGGTGCTGGTGCAGGCTGGCCGCAAGCACCGATCCGCGACGCTCAGCGCCGACGGCCAGCACTTGCTCACCGATGTGTGGACGTCGATCGGAGTCATCATCGGCGTTTTCCTGGTGCTGGTCACCGGGTGGAGCATCCTCGACCCGTTGGTGGCCATCGCGGTGGCGTTGAACATCCTCGTGGTGGGAACTCGGCTGATCCGGCAGGCAATGCGTGGCCTGCTCGACGTGTCGCTGCCGGCGCGGGAACACGACGAGATCGTTGAGGTGCTGCGCAGGCATGCTGACGGCCAGGTGTCGTTTCACGGGCTGCAGACTCGTGAGGCCGGCAAGGACCGTTTCATGAGCGTCCATGTGCTGGTACCCGGCGAATGGACTGTGCAGCGCTCCCATGATGTGCTCGAGGAGGTCGAGGCCGACTTGCGTGCGGCAGTCGCCGATCTCAACGTGATCACGCACGTGGAGCCGTCTGAGGATCCGCGGGCGTACGGCGACTACGCCGGCGGGATCGATGTTACCGAGGCGCTTTCGGGCAGTGCCCCCACCGTCGATGACGGCCCGGACGGATTGGTGCAGCCCTAGGCCGCCCAGGGCGGACGCTCGTCGAATCGGGTTGATGCTTTGCCTGCCAGCCGCCAGGCTCGAGCCACGGTGTCGGAGTCCTCATCGGTCACCAGGTTGCCCATCAGCCGCAGGGCGATCTTCATCAGACTGCGAGAGCGCATGCCGAAGGGGCCGGCAGCGGGAAGCAGACCGGGCACGGTGAGCAGCCCTGCCAGGCGCCGGGCAATCGAGAAGGACGTGCCGTAGTGGGCTCGAAGAATGTCCGGCCACTGCTGCGTGGGACCGTTGGCCAACAGAAGTTCCGCGGCTAGTCGGCCGGTTTCCAGGCCGTAGTCAATGCCTTCGCCGTTGAGCGGATTGACACAACCGGCGGCATCACCGATGAGTACCCAGTTGGGCCCGGAAACTCCGCTCACCGCGCCACCCATGGGCAACAGGGCGGACCACGGCGCCTCCACCTCACCGTCGAGCTGCCACTCAGTTCGCTGGCTGTCGGCGTAGTGCACGAGCAACCGGCGAAGGTTGACGTCTGCAGGGTGGCGATCTGTGGCGAGCGTGCCCACCCCGATGTTCACGGTCCCATCCGCGAGCGGAAACACCCAGCCGTAGCCGCTCAGCACCTCACCGGCCGCATCACGCAACTCAAGGTGCGACGAAATCCACGGATCGTCGCTTCGGGCACTGCGAATGTAGCCGCGGGCTGCGACGCCATAGGCGGTGCTTCGATGCCATTCGCGCCCCAACTTCCGGCCCAACTGAGAACGTGCGCCATCGGCAACGATCACCCGCGCAGCATTGATCCGGCGTTCGCCAGACGTGTCCTTCACCGTGATTGCCCTGATCTGATCGCCGAGGAACTCGGCAGCCACCGCCCGGCCGGTGACTGCTCGTGCACCAGCCGCCAACGCCAGGCCCCGGATCTCGGCGTCGAGGACAGTCCGACGCGCGGCGCCACCATGTTTCGGCAGAGTGCCCCCCGGCCACGGAAGGTAGAGCTCCTCACCAAACCCAGCGGCCCGAAGACCCCAGTTGTTTGCTTGGCCGCCCAGCCACTCACCTAACCCCAGCGCCGTCAACTCGGCGATGGCTCGGGGGGTGAGACCGTCGCCACAGGGTTTGTCGCGGGGAAAGTCCTGCGCGTCGAGCAAGACTACGTCCACTCCGCTGCGGGCCAACCAGGTCGCGGCGGCGGAACCGGCGGGTCCGGCTCCCACCACCAAGGTGTCGCAGGAGAGTTCGGAGGCTTCCGATGCGGGCGCTTCGGCAGGAAGGGTCACGGGTACATTGTCTCCCGGCCTGCTCGCCGACGCGATCTGCGAGGTACTTGCGACTGCGTGGCTGGCTCCCGGGAGAGCTGAATTGCCGCTGCTGACGGCGCGTCGGGCAGCCTTTCGGAGTCCCGATGCTACTTTCCTCCGAAAGGATGGGAGATTCGATGCGAACCCTGCTTGTGGCGAAGGCTGCAGCCTGCGCCGTCGCAGTGGCCATGGTTGCCTCGGCGTGTGGGGGTTTCACCGCCGTCGATGACAACCGGGAAGAGGTTTGCGCCCAATTGGCAGAACTCGACGGACCGCTGGGCGTGATGTTCCCCGAGACCAACCCTGAGGGCAACGTGGCCCAGGCGAGGTTCGGTGCCGCGGCCTACGTGGTTGTGGCCGAGCAGAGCGGTGAGGTGTTGAACGGCAGTCAGGAAACGCTGCTGGCGCGCGGGAGTGCTCGCTGCGGAGCAGTATCAGGAAGTCCTCACCACCCGGCCCGACGATGCTCTGCTGCGCGACAACGAGGCTGCGTTCGACGCTGCCCAAATGAACATCGTGGCCAATCACCGAATCATGCTGGAGAACATCGGCTGCCCCGAACCCGCGTTCCTGTCCCAGTTCCCAGACACCTAGGAACTCGCGTGCGCCAGCGGCGCCCGATTGAACGCGCAGGGCTGGGTCGCGCCCGGGATCTACTCCGAGGTCGCCAGGAGTCGGTCGGTGTCGCCGTGAACCTCTAGCCCCGCAGCTTGGCCGACGTCATCGAAGAGCACCTCTGAGCCACGCGTCAGATGCACGTGGATCTTGGAATCAAGCGTTTCCTCCACCCGACGATGCATCTCGGTGCGGATCGGGGCGTGCAACAGCCCACCGGCCACCCGGTCTGCCTTCAGACGCAGGGTCAGGGGTGGCTTGCCTGGCCAGGATCGAGATTGCAGGGTCCACGTCACATGGGAGTCGTCGACGTCGAGGCTCACGCTGCGGGCGCCGGTGTAGGTGGCGAATCGATACAACTCACGACCGGTGCGCAATCCCACGATGAAGCCGCGAAACTCGCGGCCGCGCCACGGAATCAGAGCGACTGAGGCCATAAGCGACGCTCGGGTGTTCGTGAAACTGTTGGAGTGGGCCCAGAGATATCCGGCCGGAAACGCCGAACCCCAGTCCTTTTCGATGTAGCCGTGGGCTCCATCGAAGTTGACCTCGCTGCCCTCCACGTCCAACGTGCCGGCCAGTGAGTGACCGAACGAGACCACACCGTGGTAGCACTCCATCGCCGGCACCCAGGCGTACCAGCCCATCACTCCGGGCGACCAGGGTCGCACTGGCCAAGGATCCAGCGGAGAGGTGATCCGCAGTTGCCCGCGAAGCTGCTCGAGATCCAGTTGGATGCGGTCGGCAGTGAACCGGTTCGGCCCGACCCGGACATCGAATCGATCGGCAGCGGCGTGGAACTCCGCTGGGTCGAACCGGTGATACCAGGACCGTCCCGTGCGGCCGTCGAGCACCTGTACGAAGGCCTCATCATCGCCGTTGAGTCCGTGAAAGATTCCTGGGATCACCGCCCAGCGTTGACTCAGATCCGGCGACACGATTTTCACGTACCAACCTTCGAAGGAGCCCGGACCGAGGATGTGGGCACCCTCCGGATGGACAATTCCGGTGATTCGACTCGCCAAAGACGGCATTCATGAAGTCTAATGTCCGACCCCCGACGTTGGGCGACGCGCTCCCGGGCGTACCGTTTCGGAGTTGTGAGGCTTTTCGTACCAACAGAAATCGCCCCCGGCGAGCGCCGCGTCGCGCTCGTCCCCGAAACGGTCGGCAAACTCGCGAGGCTTGGCCTCGACGTTTCTGTCGAATCATCGGCTGGCAGAGCTGCGTACTACTCGGATGAGCAGTACGCCGCCGCGGGCGCGACAGTGGTCGCATCCGCAGCGGAGGGCATCCCCGGTGCCGCGGTGGTTGCTTCGGTTCGGCCGCTGGACCCGTCCCACGCGGAGTTCCTCGACAGCGGGGCTGTCGCAGTGTCCTTCCTGCAGCCCGCCGCGAGCCAGGACACCGTGGCTGTGGTTGCGGAACGCGGTGCGACGGTGCTGAGCTTCGACCTGCTCCCGCGTATCAGCCGCGCTCAGTCGATGGACGCGCTGACTTCGCAGGCGTTGGTGACCGGATATCGCGCCTCCTTGGTGGCTGCAGCGCTGGCTCCGAAATTCTTCCCGCTGTTCATGACCGCCGCTGGGACCATCCCGCCAGCCAAGGTGCTGGTGCTTGGGGCCGGGGTCGCTGGTCTGCAGGCGATCGCAACGGCGAAGCGACTCGGTGCGATTGTGTCCGCCTACGACGTGCGCGAGGCATCTGCCGACGAAGTGCGATCGATGGGCGCGACCTTCGTCACCCTGGAGTTGGAAGCACTCGAGGCCGGCGGCGGGTATGCCCGCGAGATGACCGAAGACCGGGCGGCGAGGCAACGCGAACTGCTGACGCCGTACATCACCGAATCCGACGTGCTGATCACGACTGCGGCGGTCCCGGGGCGTCGGGCGCCGCTGCTGGTCACGCAAGACATGGTCGCCACGATGGCACCGGGTTCGGTGGTGGTCGACCTGGCCGCCGAGACCGGGGGGAATGTTGAAGGTGTGGAGCCAGGTGTCACCCAGGACCGCGCGGGGGTCCGCGTCTGGGGCGCGAAAGACGCCGCCTCGGCGATGCCCGTGCACGCGTCGAAACTGTTCGCCATGAACGTGGTGGCCCTGCTCGGCCTAGTCGTGAAAGACGGTGAACTCGTGATGGATCCCGAAGACGAGATCATCGACGGTTGCGCCGTTGTGCTCAACGGCGAGATTCGGAAGGACGCGCGATGAGCGGAATCGCACTGCTCACCATCTTCGTGCTGAGCATTTTCGTCGGCTTCGAAGTGGTGTCCAAAGTCTCCGCGGTGCTGCATACGCCGCTGATGTCAGGTGCCAACGCGATCCACGGCGTGGTGTTGATCGGAGCCATCATCGTCACGGGGAGTTCCGAGGCGCCGCTGACTCTGGCGCTCGGGCTATTCGCGATCGTGCTTGCCACGATCAACCTAGTCGGCGGTTTCGTGGTGACCGAGCGGATGCTCGAAATGTTCAAGCCCAAGCAGGCAGGGAAGGACGCCGCATGACCACCACCCTGGCCGCGGCCACTGTGACGCCCACCTGGGTGCAGTTGGTCGAACTAGTCGCCGCAGTCTGCTTCATCCTGGCGTTGAAGGGGCTTTCGTCGCCGAAGACGGCCCGAAACGGCGTCTTGATCGGTTCCGTCGGTGCCCTCATCGCCGTGCTCGTCACCTTCGTCGCCGGCTACGAGATGAACAACCTGGTGCTGATCCTGCTCGCCATCGTGGTGGGTACAGCGATCGGCTGGCCGGCAGCACGTAGGGTCAAAATGACCGCGATGCCGCAGTTGGTGGCGCTGTTCAACGGCGCTGGCGGTGGTGCTGCGGCGCTGGTCGCCCTGGTTGAGTACGAGGCGGTGGGCACCGACGACCTGCTCGTACTCACCTTCACGGTGTTGACGGTGATCATCGGTTCGGTGGCCTTCAGCGGTTCGATTGTGACCTTCTTGAAACTGCAAGAGATCATGACCACCCGCCCGGTGGTGATCCCAGCCGGACGATTCGTGACCATCGGAGTTGCGGTCGCAACGCTCGTCCTCGCGATTGCCCTGATCATTTCCCCAACGACGTTGTTGCTCAACATCTTGCTGTTGGTGTCCCTGGTGCTGGGGGTGCTGTTGGTGCTGCCGGTGGGTGGTGCCGACGTGCCGATCGTGATCTCGTTGCTGAACGCTTTCACCGGTTTGGCCGTCGCCGCCAGCGGTTACGTGTTGGGCAACGTGCTGCTGCTGGTAGCCGGTACTTTGGTGGGCGCCTCCGGTACGTTGCTGACCCAGGAGATGGCAAAGGCGATGGGCCGGCCGCTGACGAACACCCTGTTCGGGGCTTTCAAGGCCAGCGCGGCTGCTGCCGGTGGCGGCGGCGACGCCGATCGGCCAGTGCGCTCGTCTTCGCCGGACGACGTGGCGATCATGCTGGCGTACGCGCAGAAGGTCATCATCGTTCCTGGTTACGGCTTGGCCGTGGCTCAAGCCCAGCACACGATCCGGGAGTTGGTGGATCTGCTCACCGAGCGCGGCATCGAGGTGGACTACGCCATCCACCCGGTGGCAGGCCGGATGCCAGGGCACATGAACGTGCTGCTGGCCGAGGCGAACGTGCCCTACGACCAACTCAAGGAGATGGAGGAGATCAACCCTGAGTTCTCCGCCACCGACGTGGTGCTGGTCGTGGGAGCCAACGACGTGGTTAACCCCGCCGCGAAGTCCGATCCAAGCGCGCCGATCTACGGGATGCCGATCCTGGATGTGGCCGATGCTGCGCAAGTGGTGTTCCTCAAGCGTTCCATGCGCCCTGGCTTCGCCGGCATCACGAACGAGTTGCTGTACGACCCGAAGACCACCCTGCTGTTCGGAGATGCCAAGGATTCGCTGACCAAGGTCGTGGGTTCCGTCAAGAATCTGTGATCGCAGGTTGGGGTTAGGCTAGTCGGGACCACCTGAGGAGGTTTCATGACTGCTCTACCTGTGAACATTGGCCTTGATGCGCAGGCTCGTGCCCGTGTCGCCGACGCCCTCTCGCAGTTGCTTGCCGACAGTTACACGCTGTACTTGAAGACCCACAACTACCACTGGAACGTCACCGGGCCGCACTTCGGCGCGCTCCATGCGATGTTCGAGACTCACTACACGGATCTGGCCCTGGCAGTCGACGAGATCGCCGAGCGGATCCGTGCCCTGGGCGAATTCGCACCCGGGTCCTACGCCGAGTTCGCGGCACGCACGACCGTGCCGGAAGCTGAGCCCGGTCATCCGGCGGCGATGGAAATGGTGCGCGGACTGGCCCAAGACCACGAAACGGTGGCTCGGGCAGCAGCGGCAGTCATCGCCGTAGCCGAAAGCGCCGGTGACGAACCCACAGCTGGCATGGCGACGAATCGTCAGGAGATTCACGAGAAGGCCGCGTGGATGCTGCGTTCCTTCCTGGAGTAGCACTGCACCGCTGGCCCGACTGCGGCTCCACAGCGCCGACTGAGCGGCTGGTGTGGTGGTGAAGGCGACGGCTGCCGATGAGGCGGCGATGCGGTTGGCGCTGTCCGTTGCCGGGCGGTCAGGGGACGACGTCCCGGTCGGCGCGGTGGTGCTTGATCCCGCCGGTGGCGTGCTGGCCACCGCTGCGAACCGACGAGAAGCCGACCGGGATCCCACCGCGCACGCGGAAATCTTGGCGCTGCGGCAGGCCGGGGCGAGGCACGGCGACGGTTGGCGACTTTCCGGTTGCACGCTTGTGGTGACCTTGGAGCCGTGCACGATGTGTGCTGGCGCGGCCGTCGCGGCGCGTGTGGATCGGTTGGTGTTCGGCGCCTTCGACGACAAGGCCGGGGCGGTCGGCGGTCTCTGGGATGTGGTGCGCGACCCGCGCCTTCCGCACCGGATGGAGGTGGTTTCCGGGGTGTTGGCAGGTGACGCCGCCAGGCTGCTGACTGATTTCTTCACTCAACGGCGGTGAGAGCGTTGGGGTACTGGCCTTGCTGGTAGTACTCAGGCGGGTTGGCCCGACCGAACAACCATCCCTTGGTCCAGCCAACCCCAACTCGGCAGCCCCAGCCGGCAGCGGCCATAGCTGCCGGTGCTATCGGATCACGACCGCCGAAGGCTAGGGTTGGGCCAACTGCAATGGGTAGGCCGGCTCTCAGGAGGGGTCATCGGCAATGCGAACGTGGATTCTTGCCCCAGTGATAGCCGCTATGGCGACCGCTCTTCTTCCAGTGGGAGCCGCAGCCAACGATGCCACGCCCTACTCGTGGGGCGCAAACAACTCGGGCCAGGTGTCGAGCCGGCTTGACGCGATCCGTACCACCCCTTTCAGGGCGTCGATTCCCGCTGAAGCAGCGGGTCAAGACGTGCTTGGTTTGGCCTCCGGGTCGGCGCATTCCTGTGCCTACTCCGTGGAGGGTGAGGTCTTCTGTTGGGGCGACAACAGCGGCGGGCAACTCGGCAACGGCAATTCAGATGTGACGACTGGCTCCGTTCGCTTGGTGGGCCTCGGACCATCTGTCGGGCGGCGGGTAGCGGACGTCGCGGCGGGCAGTCAACACACCTGCGCGCTGACCGAAGCCGGACGGGTGTGGTGTTGGGGGCGTAACTTCAATGGCCAGGTGGGGGATGGCACGACGCAGCCGCGTTTCCGTCCGGTGGAGGCGACCGGCAACCTGGTCGGTCTCAAAGTTGTGCAGGTGACGGCCGGTGGAGCTCACACCTGCGCCCTCACAGATGATGGTGAGGTGTGGTGCTGGGGCCGAAATAGCGAGGGCCAGCTTGGCGATGGCAGCAAGAACGCCGCTTCGAGTCCGGTGCAGGTGGCGGGATTGCCTCAGGGCGTGACATTCACGTCGATCGCCGCCGGCGAGGGTTTCACCTGTGGAACTGCAAGTGACGGCGGGGCGTATTGCTGGGGCCGCAACAGCGACGGGCAGCTTGGCGACGGCGGGAACACCAACCGCTTGAGTCCGATCCGAGTGGCGCTGCCGCCGGACGCGTCTGTGTTGCAGGTCGCCACAGGTCGGAGTCACGCCTGCGCCGTACTGAGCGACTCGAATGTCTATTGCTGGGGTAGCAACGACAGCGGGCAGCTGGGTGATGGCACAACTTCGGCTAGTGCTGTTCCGGTGTCCGTCGGGGGTGAGGTGGCTGGCCGTCTGGTCTCGAGGGTTGCTGTGGGCACGCGCCACACCTGCGCCGAGACCGCCCCTGCGGTGGCATATTGCTGGGGTGCCAATGAGTCTGGTCAGTTGGGAAACGGTTCCACTGCTGACAGCCCGCTGCCGGTACTTGTCCGCTCACGCGTGTCACAGAAGGCCGACACCCCGGTTGTGGGGATCGCAGCAGGGAATAACTTCAGCTCCGCCCTGCTCGCGTCGGCGGCCACGCCGAGCGCGCCCACGGATCTGCAACTCAGTGGCAGCGTCCTCACCTGGCAGCCGCCTCGATTGGGCGGGCCAGGGCGATGCTGGGCTCACTCGCTACCAGATCTCCTATCGCCCAGTCGGCGCGGCCAAGAGCGCACTATTTGGGTACCTCCCTGGTGACGTCACGAGGATCGACCTTGGGCAGTCGTGCCCGAGACTACTCGGTATGTACGCTCAAGGGCGGACCGCTTATCCCCGGCAGCAACTACATCTGGACTGTGGCGGCCGTGACGGCTGGTGGCAAAGCGGGGACGGCGTCGAATCCGTTGGCTGCGGTGTGGCAGGGGCCGGAACGACAACCGCCAGTTACTTCAGCGGATGCAACACCCAGCATGCCTGTCGTACTCGGTCTGAGCGGCTCCACATTGACTTGGAGTCCGCCGGAATTCAACGGAGGTTTCGGGGCCGAAACCGCGCAGTACAGCATTCGCATCAGGCCAGTCGGTGAGCGATCCTTCTCCGAATACGCGAGCGTACCGTCGTTCATCACCTCGTTTGACCTGCTTGGACCATGCCCCATGGGTGGGGTGTGCCCCAAGAAGGGCGGCGACCTGGTGCCGGGCGCGGCTTACGAGTTATGGGTGTACGCACTCGGGGCTGACGGCAGCACATCCAAGGTTCCACGTGGTGGTCAACCGTTTGCCTTCGTCTGGCTCGGGTGAGTGGTCCGTTGGGGCGAATAGTCTGGGGCGGCGTGGGGCTGTGGACTGTGCGCTATCGCTGCTCGATGCCTAGCAGGTTCACTTGCGAAAATGGTGTGAAACCCACGTTCCCGAAACCCCCAGCAGACTCAATCGAGGCTGTCTCAAACCACAGGGGCGCCGATGGCAGGTCGGCTGCCAAGACCTTCTCGGCGTTTTGATAGGTGGTCAGTGACTCCTTGGAGTTCAGGGTGGCGGCTTGGTTCACCGCCGCGTCGAAGAAGGGGTTGCTGTAGCGGCTCCAGTTTTCTGCGCCGCCGGTGCTGTAGTTGGGCACAAGGAAGTCTTGGATCGACGGGTAGGTCATGTTCTGACGCGTCAGGAATGGGCTGGTCATCTGATTGGACAAGATTGCCGCTGCTATGGACTCGTCGGTGTCGAAGGGCTGGCCGGCACACGGGATGGACAGGGTGTTCGTGATGCTGCTGCAGATGGCCGTGACGTGCTGCGCAGTGTCTGGATCCGAGACGAAAGCGATGGTCAACTCGCCGCTATAGCCACCTATGCCAGCGAGGGTGGTGTTCGCCTTGTCGTAGTTGTAGGTGCAGTTGGCGCGGCAGCCGTTTGCCCGGTAGCCGTTGGCAACAGGGGATACCCAACCGGTGGCCTTCGACAAGGCAATGCGGGACTCGTTCAGCACGATATTGTCTCGGTCGATCGCCATCGAGATTGCAGCGCGGAGGTCTGAATCGGCGAATCGGGCGTCGTAGAGAGGGAAATTCAGTGTCCAGAGGTAGCCGGTCACCTGTTCCGACATCGTGAGGCCGGAACCCTCGACATCCTCGGGCGGTGCTACCCCAGGGCTTCCTTGGCGAATTGCGAAATCGTTCAGCTCCTCTTGTTCCTGTGGGCTCGTGGCCGACTCGGCAGGCACGATGTCGATGCGATCAAGTTTGCCGCGGGTGCCCAGGTACTCACTGAAGCGTTGCAGTTGAAGCGAGCCATCCGGGTTGCGCTCAGACACCTGGTAGGGACCGTTCCCGATGGGCTGTTCGGCGAACGCCCTAGGGTTGTCGAAGAAGGCTTGAGGTAACGGTGCGTAGGCCGGTGATGCAAGGAGGACTGGGAACTGTGAGTTGGGAGCCGACAGCGTGACCGTGAACTCCAGATCGGACGACTTGCTGAGCCCGGCCAGCTCGGAAGTTTGCGGATTAGGGCCGGAAACTGCATCGAAGCCGAGGATCGGCGCGAATAGCGCCCCGCCGGGTTGGCGGTGGGGGCCGTAGGCGACATAGTTCCAGGCATTGATGAAGGAATCCGCCGTCATAGGGCTGCCGTCATGAAAGGTCCAGTCCTTGCGCAGCGTGATGGCCCAGGTCTGCTGGTCAGTGGTTTCAATTTTGGCGGCGGCGGCGTTCGACGGCGTTCCCTTCGCCCCGCGGAAGCCAGTTAGTCCGGTGAATACGGCAGCAACCATGTTGCCGGTGACTGGATCGAGGGAGGTTCCAGGCACCAAGCTCCCTACGGGGGCGGGAACCTCCACTGTGGCGGAGGAGCGACCCCAGTCCGATTGAGGCTCCACCGCACACGAACTCACCAGGGCCGCTGCCACCGCGGACGCGGCAACGGGCAACAGGACCACCTTCGGTGGTGAGATCGACACCTTGCATCCCTTCGCTGGGTGAGTGCTCGCTGCCCAGCCTATGCGGTTGAAACGACCGCCGAAGGCTAGGCCGGGTCGTTTACCCCGGTTGAACTCGCACCGCGACTCAGTCGTGTTGGCTTTGCACCCCGGCTGAGCAGCCGGTCGAGGCCGAGGAACAGGGTGGCCATGAGAAGTCCCAGAATCACCACGATGAGTAGGTTGAGTGCGACGCCGACGTATCCGGCGGCCTCAACCCCGGGAATGAGCGGCGCCGGCCCGCCGGTGCCGTCGTAGTCGACGTTGATGAATGGGTACGGGTAGAAGTTGACGCCACGCTGAAGCGGAGTATTGGCGCATTGGTCGCCCGGGGCATTGACCGCCATTGCGCCGTGAATCAAGGTGTAGACAACCCACACGACCGGAACGATCATCATCTTCGGCACTAGGTCCCAAGTAAACCGCGGCCGCGGTCCGAACAGCAGGAAGCCGAGCAACGTCGCCCAAGGCACGATGTAGTGGAATCCGAGATTCGTGTAGATTCCCCAGCCGCAGGGGTTGGCAGTCGGCGCCAGGATGATTGCGTAGATCAGACCGGTGATGACGATCATCACCAATGCGGTAATCCGCAGCCAGCGGAACAGGGCCCCGTCGCGGGTCGGATCGGCTACCAGCATCCAGTTGACGACCAGCGCGATGATGTTCGACCAAATGGTGAAGTAACTCAGCGTGAAGACGATCCCGTTGAGCTGCCCCGCCACTTACGGGGCTGGTGGCCGACACGATGAGGCTTATCGTCAGCGCCGATGTGCCCACGAGGGCTACCAGCAGGTGGTAGATGCGTGCAATCGGCACCATGGTGCCAGTGGGCGCGACAGTCCGGGTGGACGTGCTGGCTTCCGCTGTGGCAGACATGCGCCCTATGGTGACGCGCTTCACCGTTTGTTGCGCGGGTATTTGGCTGATTTACGCAAATTGGCCGACTCACACTGCTGTGGTTGACTGCGTCTGTTCGTCCCGCACGATGACCGCTTCGATCGGGTCCACCCCACCCACGACCACGATCCCGGGCGCTTCCTGGTGGGAACGGCTAGGCCATAGGGTCGGGTGCGGGGGATTCTGTTTGAGGAGTTGCAGATGACGGTGGAGCGGTACTTTGGGGCGCGGGTCGCCGGGATGGTGGCAGCAGGGCTTCTGCTCGCGGGTTGCGGGTCGGGCTCAGGGCAGTCCGACCCAGCCAATGTCCGAAGCGACGATCACTTGGTTTCCAATCCCTCCACGACCGGGCAGTACGTCGCCGACTCGGGATTCCGCCCCGATCCGGACGGATTCTCCTTCCCCAACTACGGCGATGATCCGGGCGTCGCCGGGTTGGGTGCGGCGCAGTTGGTGGAGTTGTTCGGTCAGCAGGCTTGCCTGACGCCAAGTGGTGCGGCATGTCGGTTGGGCTCGCCCGCCACCACCTGGCTGCAGGTGATGAACAACGCCGCGGCGGGCGGCCATTGCGAGGGGATGGCCGCTTTGAGCCAGGTTTTCGCAGCAGGTACGCAGTCCCCGAGCGAGTACGGTGCCGAGACCACGTTTGGGTTGCCCTTCGAGGGAAACCAGGGATTGCAGCGCGATATCGCCCGCTGGTTCAGCACGCAGGCCACCGAACCCACCCAGAGCAGTGAGCTGCGGGGCAAGTCGCCAGTCGAGATCCTCGACCTGCTGATTGAGACGCTGCCGGCCGAGCGCACACCCGAAAATACCTACACCCTCGGGATCTTCCAGCCTGAGTTCGAAGGTGGCCACGCCATCACCCCCTACGCCGTGGAGGACCGTGGCGACGGCGTGTTCTGGATCATGGTCTACGACAACAACTTTCCCGGCGAATCACGCGCGCTGGCCGTGGACCGGGAAACCGAGGCGTGGAGCTACCTGGCGTCCACCAATCCGGAGGAGCCGGAAGCGGTCTACGTCGGCGACAAGGACTCTGGCACTCTCACACTCACCGCACTGGCACCAAGGTTGGTCCAGCAGGAGTGCCCCTTCTGCCGCGGTGAACTCGACGACGAGGTAGCTGAGAGCGGCACCAACCAGTTCAGCCTTACCGGCGCTGCCGCGCAGTCCAGCGACACGGACTTCTACCTCACCGATGCGGCCGACCAGCAATTGGGCCGGGCAGCGGGCAGGCTGGTGAGGGACGTTCCGGACGGTCGCATCATCCCCCTCTCGCAGGGGCCGGGGTTGGCGCCAGCGCCGTTCCTGGAAGCCCCCGCGTCGCTGGACACAACGGTGACGATCGCTTCGCAAGAGGAATCCACGGCGCTGGATTTCGCCATGATCGGTGCCGGGTATGACGTGCTGATCTCCGGGGTGAATGCGCCCGACGGCGCCACCGCGCAGGTGCGGCTGGCGGCCGACGGCAGCAGAGTGACGTACTCCCAGAAGCCGGTCGCAGGGCCGAACATGTCGGTGGCCGTGGAGAACGCCGAGGGTTACGTGTTTGACCTCAACCTCGACATTGTGCGAATGGTCGCGGAGGACGCTTCGATCACGATTGCATCGCCGGACGAGACCGCCGATGTGGTTGTTGGCTCTCCGACTGCCGGGCGGTACTCCCTCTCGATCGACGTGGTGGGCCCAGATGATTCCGAGCGGCAGTTGGTGGTTGCGGAGTTTGACTTGGCCTCGAGCCAGCAAGTGGTGCTCAATTTTGAGCAATGGCGGCCGGGAGGGCCGTTGCAGGCCGATGTGATCGACGAATTCGGCGAGGCAGCGGGAAGTCTGCAGGTCACCGAAACCACGCCCGCGGTGCCGAGGCCGCTCTAGTGTAAGGCAGGCCAAGCCAGCGGGGTTCGCAGGCGCCGCGGGCTACACGTGTGCCGGCATGGGCTACGGTGGCGGCTCACCCAGGTGGGTCGACCATTGCGCAAGCAAGGGACGCTCTGCTTCGATAACGGCAGGGAGTCTTGTTGTGCATAATTTGATCAAGCGTTCACAGTGGAATCGGACGGCACTGGTAGGGGCTGGCGGCGTGCTTGCTGCACTTGTGTTGGCCGGTTGCCCCAGCAGCGTCGACGTAACCAACAACTCGCCGACTCCGACGCCGTCCTCGACCAGTTCAGCAGAGAACGGCGGTTCGCCCGGCCCAGATGGCTCGGGTGGCACTGACGGGTCCACCACCAATAACGGTTCGAACTCCAACGGTGGGTCGAACACGAACAACGGTTCCGACGGCAACGGCGGGTCGGATTCCAACAACGGCGGGTCGGATTCCAACGGCGGGTCGAACAGCAACGGCGGGTCGACTGACTTCCCGGAGCCGACTTACCCCGATGAGCCGACGTACTTCCCGGATCCGACCTACCCCGATGAGCCGACATACCCTGCAGACCCCAGCTACAGCGGCGTCCCGCAGTACACCAACGTGCCCGAATACGGGCCGGCCGAGCCTGAATACGGGCCGGTCGAACCAGGCTAGTAGTCGTTGCACCCAAGCTAGACTCTGGCTCGTGGCCGTTCGGCCTACTCCACACGCTGATGAGTAAGGCTTGATTCGTGCAGATGCCGTCCGTCCCCGCTGGCGTCCCAGTTGGGAAGATCGTGCTGGCTGGCTTGCTCGGCGGGCTGCTGGCAGGGGTGTTCGGCGTCGGCGGTGGCATCGTCATGGTGCCGTTATTCGTGTTGTTCCTCGGTCTTGATCAGCGCACCGCGGTCGCGACGTCGTTGCTGGCGATCATCCCGATCAGCGTGTTGGGGGCGCTTGGATATGCCACCGGAGGTGCGGTGGACTGGGCGGCTGGCGTGGTCGTTGGGCTGGGCAGCATCGTGGGTGGCCAGGTCGGGGTGCGGCTACTGCCCCGCATCCCGGTGCCCGCGCTGCAGGTTGGCTTCGCGGCGCTGCTGCTGTACTCGGCGTATCAGTTGCTGCAGCCCGACACTGTCAGCAGCGATGGGCAGGTCGGGCAGTGGTGGCTACTGGTGGGTGTCGGTCTAGTGGCTGGATTGCTGGCGGGGCTGCTAGGTATTGGTGGCGGAATCGTCATCATTCCCGGCTTGGTGCTGCTCGCCGGAGCGGATTTGGCCACAGCACGCGGCACCAGTTTGTTGGTCGTACTCATCACAGCCGCCACGGCCTCGATCACCACGGTGCGTTCCGGTCAGGCCAACACGGCGATCGGTCTGTGGGCGGGGTTGGTGGGCGCGCCGACCGCTTTGGCGGCCTCACTCGTCGCCCAGGCCATCCCGCAGCGGCAGGCGGCCTGGCTATTCGCTGGGTTGATGGTGGTCGCGGCAATCCAACTGATCCATAAGGCGTGGGTGTCGCGCAAGGAGACGTGAATGTGTGGGTCACCGCGTGTTCGGAGACCCTGTTTTGTCCGAGTTTGTCGAGGAACTCAGCCAGTTCGACATCGGCGACCACGAACTGGGCAGCTCCCTGGAGCGCCCCCGCGGGGTGCGTGTCGATGGGGTGCACGCCGCTTTTTTGGCCGTCCCTCAGAGCTGCGCGCTGCGTGTTCCGCCAGCACGTGCAGACTGCCTTGCCTGCGCCATGGCGAAGGTCGCCTCCAGGGCATCGTCACCGATGCCTGAAAGGTCAAAAGGTGCTGGTAGCAGCATTTCCACATTCCGATCCAGCGGAGATCCTCGGTGCATCATTGGGCGTGCGGTCCAATCGTTGGCCGCGAACTGCCGGCTGAGCGAAGCCAATCCGGTCGGCGAGAAGTCGCCGTCGCGCCACTGTGGGTCAGAGGCGTGGTCCAGGGTGATGGCGATCAGCGAGATGGTGCCGTCGCGGTTGTCGATGATCTCCACCACCTGGCTCTGCTGCGGGTAGTCGATGCAGGAGGCAGTGGTGATCTCCCACAATCCGCCGGAATCCGTCGACCGGCCGGTCGTGCCGTTTCGAGGGTGGGCCTGGATGGTGTTGATGTGGGTGTGCCCGTTGAGCCACGCCACCACGTTGGGGTACTTCAGCAACATGGCGAGGAACTCCTCGGCGTGTACTAGCGGCTCGCGGGGCCAGAGCACGCTCTGGGCGGTGTTGTCGAGAGTCAGACTGTTGTGATGGCTGAGGACACACACCAGTTTCTTGGCCACCGCCGCCTGCTGGATGCCCGCCTCCAACCACTCAAACTGGTTTCGCGGCAGCGCGCCGTCGGCACCGATCACCAGGTTGCAGGTGTCCAGCCCGAAGACTTGCAGCGCCGGGCCGATGTCCGCACTCCAGTACGTTGTCTGGCTGGCGAGGTTGTCTTGGGTGAATCCGTGGCCCACCGGGCCGGGGGTGGCCGGCGAGTCGAAGTGTTGCTTCATGAAGTCCAGCGCCGCCAGTAGCCTGCGGTTCGGATCAGCGGTGACCTTCTTGACGCCGCTGCTCAGGCCGAACTGTTGACGCAGCGCGTTGGTGCCACGAGTCAGGGCGCTGACGTCGGTGGCAGCCCCCGTGAGGATGCCGCTGCTCATGGCGGCGAAGGTGTAGGCCTTGCGGCTGCCGGTGGCGAGATTGCGGAACGACTGGTCGATGCTGAAGGTCCCCGCCATGAGCGTGTCGTGGTTGCCGTAGACGGTGTACCAGGGCGCCGGGGAACCGGGGGATCGCACCGGTGTGGTGACGATCGAGTCCATCAGCCCGGGGATTGTCGGGAAGCCGTAGGCGCCGTAGGGGTCGATCGAAGGATCGTCGGGATGGTAGGCGTAGGTGGCCTCCGGCCAGACCTGCACTCCCTCGTAGGTGTTCGGATCGCCACTGTTCGGCAGGACTTCCAACCCGTCGAAGGTGTCGATGCACCAACGCAATTCGAGGTTCGACAGCCGGTCGGAGTTGTCGCCGGTGTTGAGCACGGCCAGCATGGGGGCGCCGGTAACCGGACTGCGAGCGGCGTCGGAGAGCGCCGTCACCATCGCAGCGTGGACATGAACCGACATCGCCTCTTGAGGTCGGCTCGCCCCCGGTTCAATATTGCTGGCGGGATCCAGCCACGCGGGAGTCTGGGCGTCGATGATGTGGATGTCCGAGGTGTGCCCGACGTACGCCAAAGACCGACGCTGAGCCTCACGCCCTGGGGAGGGGTCTGCCGCAAGGAGGTCCGTGCGAACCGTGAGGGATTCCCCTGGACCAGCAGTGAGTAGTCGGTAGCTCCGGTTCTGGGGCGCAGTGCGCTGCAGGATCGTCTGTTGAAGTGTCGTTGGCACGTCCGCGGGGGCGAGAGGTTGTGCGGCCACGCGAGCCAAGTCGTCCCGAGGCAGCCCGAAACTCGCGGCGAGGGCAGCCGTGAGCCCCAGGAAACGCCGCCTGCTCAAGCCAGCCATGCCACCTCCTTGGAGTCAGGCCGGTCACCTCGGGACAGCCGCTGCCCGAAGATGGGACGGCGGGGTATTCCATCGGCGTAGAGGTAAATCTGCACCGTGAGCAGACTATGCGTCGGGTCATTCATTGGCCTGCTGGATCGTTCGCTCCAAGTGGAGTGTCACGCCTCCAGCCCCTCATCCCGAATGGCGCGACCTGGCCCGCCTGGAAGTGACGGAACATCCATGTCAGCCCATCCGAGCATCGCGCGGCCTCCGGCACCATGAGATCCACCTCCATGCCGGTGCTGATGTGGAATCAGTGCCCTGGTTCTTGGTGCCTCTCGGAGTGTCCGTGCTACCTGCTCAGTGGCCTGCTCTTGGATTTGCGGTCGAGCATCCATTCGCTTCTGGACTCACAACGTGCGTATATGCGCATAGCGCCTGATCGTTTCTAATCCAGTTAGAAAGTGGGGGCGTTTAGCCCCGAGGAAAAAGGGGAGTCGACGATCTCGGGCAACCCTGCGACGCAGACCACTCATGCGTATGGGGGCTCAGCTGTCGACGAGTTCCGGAAACTCCACTGTTCTCGCACCTACAGAATTTGGGGAGTTTCCGGAGAGTGTGGCCTCACTCAGAGGAACGTGACGTTGGGCTTGCATCGAAGAAGTCGACGCCGCCGGCAACCCCCGCCTGCACACCGGGCGCGGTAGCCGCCTATCCCGAGCGCGGCCTCCGCACCCCCTTCCGCCCGAGAAGTGAAATCCTCGGCCTGCAGCAGCAAAACCAAAGAGTTTGGTAGGTCCAGGCCCCGACTCTTGTCAGGGCCCGTGGCGGGGTACTTACGAAACCCCATCTGAGCAAGTCAGATGTCGGCGCACCAGTGTGCTTGCTGGCATTGGCACGCGTTTTGGGCACTTTCGTGCATACCTATTCCCGACGACAACGAGGTGTGGGTCCGCTCCCGCGGGGTCATCCGCTTCTTGTGGGCACCCCCGTCGCGCAGACGATTGATGGGGTGTCAACTAGTGGATAGTGAGTCCCCAGGAGTTGGCAACCTTCAACAACTCAGAGTCAGTTTGTTCGATAGGGCCACGGAATTGCTCGTCCACGACGAATCTGTCTCCGAAAAGCGCCCAGCAGTCGAAGTGTCCTAACTTCGAGATGTAGTGAATTCCCGCATACAGTGGCTCTCCCGAAGTTGGGTCCTGCTCCGCGTAGATCTGTGAGGCGATCGCACGCGTGAGTACGCGGTTCATGCTCGTCACGGAAGACAGATCAATTGTTAAGACCTGTGGATCGGTCCTCTGCCCGATTGCGTGGCTGGGCGCACCTTCGGAGAGGATGATCTGAAAGTCCTCTGGATTCTGATCAGGACCGGCGTGGGCTCGTAAGTCGCCGCAAGTCGCTGAGTAGCTGCCGCTGCTGGTTCCACAAGACCGGGAACGTGCTGGCCGCGCCGCCCAAGTCGGCCCAGCCCGGGACGATGGCGGCAATTCGTTTCGCATTCAGGCCTTACTCCGGCGAATCTGCCGGGTTCGTGCCACATCCCCCAGGTAGCACGGATGGACTACGAGCAACCTCCATTGCCGTGGGTGGGAGTACGTTGGAAGAGGCGGGTTCGGCTTGCCAGCGTGTCGGTGGGCAGCGCAACCGCTTCTTGCACCGCGGTGGTTGGAGGCCGACATGGGGAGTCAACGCGGCAGGTCGGTCATTGCGATTGCGGTGAGCCTCGCTCTTAGTGTCCTGGCCTGGGACGGTGCATCGGCATCTGCGCTAGGCACCCCCTCCCTGCTGACCGAGAATCGGCCCACCACCGCTGAGTTTGACGACCGAGCGCTGACCGAGCAGCCGGATGCGCCTGGAGTCGTGGAGCCATCGGGCGAGGATCAGTTGAGTCGACCCGTGACCAGGCTGTTGATCAAATATGCGCCTGGGGTCGTGGCGCCCATGGGTGAGGGCGCGCGCATCTCGGAAACGCTGGGCACCGACGCCGAACTCACGTCTGGCCCGTCGTTGGGGTTGGGGTGGTCTACCGCTGTTCTTGCGGCGCCACTCGATGCGTCTGCGGCCCACCGCCTCGCCGCAGACATTGCAGCGTCGCCCGCCATCGACGTCGCAGAGCCGGACATTCGACTGCAACCTAGCGAGCTTCCGCCTTGGCCGAACGACGCGCTATACCCGAGTCAGTGGAGTCTGTCGTCATTCGGGGATTCGACGTTCATCGACGCGAATGATGGAGAGATTGGCCAGCGAGTTACCGGAATCAACTGGCGTGAGGCCATCTCCGACGTGTCAGCCCAAGTGCCGACGGTGGCTGTTCTCGATACAGGGTTCACAGTGCACCCGGAGCTCGACGGGAACATCGTGCCCGGATACGACTTCATCTCCGATGTCCGTACTGCCAACGATGGTGATGGTCGCGACTCCAATGCTGCCGACCCCGGCAACTGGATCACCCCCCAGGAATCAACCGAGCCACCGTTCAGCATGTGGGGCTGCGGGCCTCGCACCAGCGATTGGCACGGCACCCACGTGATGGGCACTCTCTCGGCCACTGCCAACAACGCCACCGGCATTGCCGGAGTTGCTCCCGGGGTGCAGGTGCAACCGGTGCGGGTGTTGGGCAAGTGTGGCGGAACCGCGGGCGATGTGGCGGCAGCAATCGTGTGGGCAGCAGGAGGACTCGTGCCGGGGGTCCCGGAGAACCCAACCCCGGCCAGGGTCGTCAACATGAGTCTGGGTGGATTTGCCCAGCAGTGTCCGTTTGCTATCGAGGATGCCATCGACTACGCCGCTAGCAAAGGCACGGTGGTAGTCGTAGCTGCCGGTAACGCCAATGACGACGTCCGTTGGTACGCGCCCGCCAATTGTGAGGGTGCGGTCACTGTGGCGGCCTATGACGAATGGGGCGCACGTGCTCCATTCAGCAACTTCGGCCAATACGTTGATCTCGCTGCTCCAGGTGTCGGCATCGTCTCTACGATCAATACCGGCGGCACGGCTCCCGCAAGCTCCGGCTACGCGTCATACTCGGGCACAAGCATGGCTGCTCCCCATGTTTCGGGCGCCGCCGCCCTGCTCATCGGTGCGCAACCTCACTTGTCGGCAGCCGCGGTACAGCAGTACCTCAAAGACTCTGCTACCCCCTTCAAGGGCTCTGGCGCTGAAGGTCGTGGCGCCGGCGATTTCACCGCTGGCGCCCCAGCGACCGACTGCTTGGCCGATGACTCCTGCGGCGCCGGTTACCTCAACGCTGGTGCCATGTTGCAGCGCGTCAGCGCACCTGAACCGCCCACCACCGTTCGGCACACGATCGGCGTCGATCCGCACGCCCCAGGTGCCAGCCTGATTGAGGTATCGCTCGCCCCCGCGCGATTTCCAGTCGATGCCTATCTCGTGACGGTGTCGGAAGGCAGCACCGTGGTGGAGAATTACGTCACTACTGAACTGCGATCCTCGGCCTCCGTACGCCTCACCGACCCGTCGAGTGAAGCGGTGCGCATCAGTGTGCGAGCCACTCGGTTCGGCGTGACAGGCGTGGAGACGTCGAGTATGCGAGTGCCCTCGTTCATCAACGCACCACCGGCCAAGCCGACGGTCGTTCACGTGCAACCGGGGAATCGCAAACTAGTGGTGTCGATGCGCGGTGGGTACTCGGTGCCGGAGATCTCCTTCATGGTGGCTCGGGCACAACCTGGTGGAGCCGGGTGCAGGTTCCTGCCCTTGACCACACAGGGCACGTGCACAATTGCCGGACTGGCCAATGGACAGCAGTACTCGATCACCGTTGAGGCGCTCGCAAGTGGCATCACCACGGTGTCTGACCCGGTGGTGGCCTCCCCACTGGCGTCTGCCCCGCCAAGCTTCGCTGGTCCCCCGACCGTCATTGCCCAGGGTTCCCAGGCGCAGGTCTCGTGGCCTCCCGCCGTAGGTGGGAACCCAATCGACTACTACGTGGTCCGCACCGCACCAGCAACTCGAACCAGTTGCGTCGTGCACGCCACTGCGGGCGTGCAAAGCTGCACACTCGCGAACGTTCCCACGGGCGCGCCCTTCAACGTGTACGTATTGGCGGTCGATAGCGCAGGGGAGTCCGGCTACTCGGATCCATCGGCTGAGTTCACGCTCAACACTGCGGCGATCGCACCCGGTGCGCCGACCAGTGCGCCGGGTGTACACGGCGGCGCAACTGAGGCCGTGGTGAGCCTGGAGCCGGATGGTTTGCCCTGGTACTGGGGCGGGGCCCCAGACGCGTCGCGTGGCGTGCGAGTCGTGGCCAGCCCAGGAGGCGGATCCTGTGAGCCGCAGCTGCGATACGACACCACCATGTGGTGCAAGATCTCGGGTCTGGTCAGTGGCACGGAGTACACCTTCCGTGCTTATGCCTTCACCGCGGCCGGAACATCGGAGGCATCGGATCCGTCCGTTCCCATCGTGGCGACCGAACCAGCCAATGAGCCGTTCGTGCCCGTTGCCCCCGTGCGGGTGGCTGACACCCGTATCGGCCAACCGGTGGCGATCCCCACGGTCAAGCAGCCGCTGATGGCGGGAGCAGTGCTTGAGATCCCCGTTGCGGGCCGATTCGGGGTCCCCGCCAGCGCCAAGGCAGTCGCGCTGAATGTCACCGCTGTTCACCCACATGGTGCCGGACACTTGCGCGTCTACCCGTGCGGGCAATCTCGGCCGAACTCGTCGACCGTCAACTTCGCGCCATGGGTCAATGTGGCCAACAGTGCCTACGTTCGGGTGGGTTCGGAGGGAAAGGTCTGCGTCTACGCGGCTGCCGGAACCGACGTAGTGGTGGATCTCAACGGGTGGTTTCCCGCGGGCGCTAACTACGAGGCGGCCGTTCCTGTCCGACTCGCCGATACTCGAGCAGCCCAACCGGTTCCATTTCCCTCGGTCAAGCGGAAGGTGCAAGGAGGGTCGGTTCTCGAAGTACCCCTGCTAGGGCGCGCCGGAATTCCCAACGTTGCTGCGATGGTGGTGCTCAACGTCACCGCCGTGAACGCCGAGGGTGCGGGGCATCTGCGTGTGTACCCGTGTGACGCCACCAGGCCGAACGCCTCCACGGTGAACTTCCGGCCGGGTTTCGCGGCGCCCAACCTGGCGGTCGTGAATGTTTCGGGGGAGGGGAAGGCATGCATCTATGCGGGAACCACAACGGACGTGCTTGTGGACTTGAGCGGCTGGTTCCACGCGGACTCACGGATCGACGGAAGCGTTCCAAAGAGGTTGGTCGATACCCGCCGTGACCATCCCGAAGCGCCACCGTTGGTGAAGTGGCCGTTGCAGGCTGGTCAAACCATGGAAGTTCGGGTGACCGGTGGAACGGGCGTACAACTTGATGTTCGTGCCGTAATCCTCAACGTCACTGCAGTGAATAGCGTGGCGGATGGACACTTGAGGGTGTACCCCTGCGATCAGCTACTACCGAATGCGTCGGTTGTCGACTACTTAGCCGGAAACACCGTCGCCAATTCGGCCACCGTGAAGCCCAGTCCAGACGGCTACGTCTGCGTCTACTCGTCCGCGACTACGGATGTGCTCGTGGACCTCAATGCCTGGTATCCGGCGTGGCACTGATGGCCAACTGTGCACGTTGACGTCATTCCTTCGGTCGCACTCCATTGAGTTTCATTTGGAAGGCTCAGGCTCCGAGCGGCCTTCGGCAAGATGAAAGCACCGAACGCGCATCGTTCAGATTCCGGGCTGCTCTCACCCATACGGGCTGGGAGGCCGCGAAGTACGAAGGTAGCCCGTACACGTTTCTTGAGGTGAAGGTGCCGCCGTTGGCGAGGGCTCCGTCAGGCTCGGCGAAGGCGGCATTTACGCCGCATCTGAGCATGGTCCCGGCGGTTGGGTCCTCGAGGAGTACCTCTGGGCCTGGATCAACTACCTCCAGCGCGATGTGGTCAACCCCGGCCATAAGGCACTGGTGTATTTCCCCTTCGCAACCTTGTCGAAGTTCTACTTCGACGGCAACGCGCCGAGGCTGGTGCCACGCCCGCCCCCACCACACCCGCAAAAAGGCCACCGACAGGCGAACTCCCGGCCCCAACCTGCGGAACCGGGAGTTTCACCAATCAGAGCACTGGCATTTCACCAGACCCCCGTGGCGGTGGCGGTGGGATTCGAACCCACGGTGGAGTTGCCCCCACACACGCTTTCGAGGCGTGCTCCTTTGGCCGCTCGGACACGCCACCGCGGGAATCTTACCTGGGAGCAGAGTTGGCGCAGCAACAGGCCCGGTGTCGCGGGCATCGAATCGCCGCGGCACCGGGCCTGTGGGCTATGACTCAGGCGGCGGGAGTCGGCTGGGGCACGGCGTTGGGGTCGACGGGGGCGGGTGCTGCCGGCGGGGTGCACCCGGGACCGCTTGCGCTTGGCACTGGTTGGGTCAGTTCCGCCTGGGCGGTAGCGGAGTCCACCAAACCTTCGAACTGGCTCACAAGCACCAGCTCCAGCGCCACTACGTCGGGCGACTCTTGCATCTCGGCGGCGCCCGCAAGGTAGGCCTCGAGCGTCTTGGCGGCCTCTGCGGAGGTCGGCCCATAGCGGATCACTGCCGGCGCGGTGGTGACGTCGGTGGTTCCGTTCCCCACCGTGGCGATCTGGAAGCCGGCACCAGCGAGGGTTTCGGCCGCCGAGGCGGCTGACCCGGCTGGCGCGGTGGCGTTGAGGACAGTCACCTGGATCTGGTCTGGCGGCAGCGGAGTGGGCGTCACATTCACGGTGACGCACGCCTCCGGCTCGGCTTCGTTGCCACCATCCGCGGACGTGGTGGAGTCCGACTGGAAAAACTGCCCGATGCCGAAACCGACCCCGAAGAGGACTGCCATTCCCACGAGGGTGATGAGGATCATCTTGCCGATCGGTGTCTTCTTCACGTCCCCGCCATCGCTCGCCCGTCGACGGGGTGGAGCTGGCCGACTCGAGGCATCGCCCGAGGCCCCTGGGCCTGTGCTGCTTGGTTCGTCAGTCATGACCCACACCTTACGAGCGCAGTGGCCCAAGACAGTGAAGGCGCTCGGGCGAGTGTGGCGGAGGATGCGGGATTCGAACCCGCGAGGGGTTGCCCCCAACACGCTTTCCAAGCGTGCGCACTAGGCCACTATGCGAATCCTCCGAGGGAGACCTTACGACAGTGCTGCGGGTGTGGCATAGACTGGGTGTCGACCCCCCGCGTGGCGACGTCCCGTTAACCCCCCCAGGGCCGGAAGGCAGCAAGGGTACCCGGGCTCCGTCGGGTACGCGGGGGGTCGCCTCATTCCAGCTTTCCCCATCGACTTTTCGGTTGGTGGTTGGCAGCCTGCGCAAGGTTAGGGTGGTGTCGTGTCGCTGGCGCTCTATCGGAAATACCGACCCGGTCGATTTGCGGATGTCGTGGGTCAGGAGCAGGTCACCGGCCCGTTGTTGCGTGCCCTGGGAAACAACAAGGTCCACCACGCCTATCTACTGTCCGGACCGCGCGGGTGCGGCAAGACCTCGAGCGCTCGAATCCTCGCGCGCAGCCTGAACTGCGAGCAGGGTCCGACCCCCGAACCGTGCGGAGTCTGCCAACCCTGCATCGATCTCGCGCCCAACGGTCCTGGGTCAATCGACGTGGTCGAAATCGACGCAGCAACCCATAGGTCGGTCGAAAACGCGCGAGAATTGCGGGAAAACGCGGCCTTCGCTCCCGTCACCAGCCGCTACACGGTCTACATCATCGATGAGGCCCACCAACTCACCAAAGACGCTGGCAATGCACTACTGAAGCTCATCGAGGAACCGCCGGCTCACCTCCGATTTGTCTTTGCCACAACGGAGCCGGAAAAGATCCTCGGTACGATCCGTTCTCGCACTCACCACTACGCCTTCCGCCTGGTGCCAATCGGAGTACTTCGCACGCACCTGGCCTGGATCTGTGATTCGGAAGGTCTGGACTGGGATCCAGCCGCGCTTACCCTGGTGGCGCGGGCCGCGGAGGGCAGTGTGCGCGACGCGCTGAGTCTGCTCGGTCAACTCGCGGCAAGCGTCGGCGACGAAGGCATCACCTATGCCGATGCGGTGGAACTCATTGGCGTCACCGACGCCCGGGTGCTCAACGAGGTGGTTGCTGCTGTCGCCGCGTCAGACGCAGCGGCGCTGTTCTCCGTTGTGGATCAGGTGATTGAGTCGGGCGGCGAGCCCCGTCGGTTCGCGACCGACGTGCTCGATAGGTTTCGAGACCTCATCGTGCTCCAGTCCTTGCCCGATGCCGTCGAACGAGGCGTCATCGACGTCCCCGAGGAGCAGCAGGAAGACCTGCGCGAACAGGTGCATCTGATGAGCGCGGCGGAATTCACCAGGGCTGCCAACTTGCTCAACGAGGGACTCTCGTCGCTGCGCGGTGCGACCGCCCCACGACTCACTCTCGAGATCCTCTGTGCCCGCTTGGCGCTCCCCCCGTCCGGGGCGGTGGACCTTGACCTGTTGTCCCGAATCGATCGCCTGGAACGCAGGTTCGGTGAAGTCGCGGCCCTCGGCGTCGCACCTTCGACTGCGGTGGCGAGCGGACCTCCACCGCTAGCTCCGCCGGCTGCTGCGGCTGCAACGCCTCCGCCGGCTGCGGCAGCCGCTCCGGCTCCGGTGCCTGCTCCGGCTGCTCCTGCTCCGCCTGCGCCTGCGCCTGCGCAACAGTCCCGTGCCCCGGAAAAGCCTCGTCGAGCAGGGCCACGTCGACTCTCCGACATAGCTCCCGCGACCTCACCAGCCAGCGCCAGTGAAGCACCGGGACCGTCCCGGACGGAAACTCGTGCCCCGGCAGTGGCCGCTTCGCCAACACCATCCCAACCCGAATCCACCCCAACTCCCGGCGGCTCCTCGCCCACCTTGGAGCAGGTCCGGTCGTTGTGGCCCGCTGTGATCGACGAGGTGAAGACGCGCAGCCGGGTGGCCTGGATGACCGTTTCGCAGTCGGTACCGTTGTCGTGCACAGATGGCACCGTCGTGGCAGCGGTGGCTGATTCGGGTGCGGTGACCCATTTCCGCAAGACCGCGTATCCGGCGATGGTCACGGAGGCGATGCTCACCGTGCTGCGGGCGAAACTAGCCTTTGAATTGGTGGCCGAGCCGTCACGTGCGAGCGGTGTCGGGTCCCAGACGACTGATGGTGGTCGGGCCGAACACCGTTCTAGGGGCGCGGAGCCTTCGGCGGTTGATCCTGGAGACAAACCGGCGGTCGCCGCCGATACCGGGCAGCGGACCACCGCATCGAAAGGTGCGCCGCCGGCACCGGAAAAGGCCAACGCGGCCGCGAGCGGAGACGATTCTCAGCGGCGTTCTGACGCGACCTCCATCCTCGGAGCGCCCGAATGGTTCCGACGGCGGACCGTTCGCGGATGCTCCGACGGCGGATCAACAGGAGGCGGCCGACATTGCTGAATCTGTTGACGCGGCGACCCCGCTGCATCCGGTAGCGCTGATTGAAGCCGCGCTCGGTGGCGAGAAGATCGCCGAATACGAGGAGTGAGGACCGCAGATGTATGAGGGTGCGCTACAGGATCTGATCGAAGAGTTGGGGCGACTTCCTGGCATTGGCCCCAAAAGCGCCCAGCGGATCGCCTTTCACATCCTCGCCACGGATCCCGCCGATGTCGAGCGACTTGCGACCGCGCTGCTCGACGTCAAACGCACGGTGAAGTTCTGCACCACCTGTGGAAACGTCAGTTCCACGGACATCTGCCGCATCTGCACCGACGATCGCCGTGACCCCAGCATCATTTGCGTTGTGGAGGAACCCAAAGACGTCGTGGCAATCGAACGCACCCGGGAATACCGTGGGCGGTATCACGTCCTCGGCGGTGCAATCAGTCCGATCGACGGGGTGGGCCCGGACGATCTGCGCATCGCCGGGCTGCTGAGTCGGCTCTCCGATAGCGAAGTCGCGGAGGTGATCATTGCCACCGATCCAAACCTGGAAGGTGAAGCCACAGCGACCTACCTGGCCCGGCTGTTGTCCCCGCTGGGATTGTCGGTGACGCGACTTGCCTCAGGCCTGCCAGTGGGCGGGGACCTTGAATACGCCGACGAGGTCACGTTGGGCCGCGCGTTCGCCGGCAGGCGCGCTTTGTAGGTCGAAGGGGCCACCTCAGTTAGACTCGGAGTTGATTCCGCTCGTCCCATCGACCTACGAAGTCCTGCTTACCCCGGAGCGTTTTGTGTCCCTCGTTGTGCAGAAGTACGGCGGTTCATCCGTCGCCGACGCCGAAAGCATCAAGCGGGTTGCCCGCCGAATCGTCGACACCAAGCAGTCCGGAACGCAAGTTGCGGTGGTCGTCTCGGCGATGGGCGACACCACGGACGACCTGCTTGATCTCGCCGAGCAGGTGTCGCCCAGCCCAGCCGAGCGGGAGATGGACATGCTCCTCACTGCCGGTGAACGGATTTCGATGGCCTTGCTGGCCATGGCTGTCCATGACCTGGGCGAGGAGGCGCGTTCGTACACCGGCTCGCAGGCGGGAATGCTGACGACCTCGTCTCACGGCAGGGCCCAAATCATCGATGTGACTCCTGGTCGCTGCAGACCGCCTTGGATGAGGACGCCATTCCGGTCTTGGCCGGCTTCCAGGGTGTCTCGCCCGATACCAAGGACGTCACCACCCTTGGGCGGGGCGGATCAGACACCACCGCAGTCGCACTCGCGGCAGCTCTTGGCGCCGACGTATGCGAGATCTACACCGACGTGGATGGCGTGTTCACCTCCGACCCACGGTCGGTCCCGCTCGCCAGCAAACTCACTGCGGTCACCTACGAAGAGATGCTGGAACTTGCCGCGGCTGGTGCCAAGGTGCTGCATCTGCGGTGTGTGGAATACGCCCGGCGGCACAACCTACCGATCCATGTCCGATCATCCTTCAGCGATCGCGAAGGCACCTGGGTGCTTTCCAGCGAAGCTGTGGCCGAACTCGTCGAAAGGGGAGAGATGGAAGAGCCCATCATCTCTGGGGTCGCACACGACCTCTCCGAATCAAAACTGACTGTCATCGGCGTGCCTGATAGGCCAGGGGAGGCAGCCGCGATTTTTGAGGTCATCTCCGGCGTCGGCGCGAACCTGGACATGATTGTTCAGAATGTCTCCACCGACGGTCGGACCGATATCACCCTCACGCTCAACGACGCCGACGCCGATACCGCCATCGCGGCTTTGCGCGACGCCCAGCCAAGCATCGGATTCGCGGACATCAAGTTTGATCCGGGAATCGCGAAGGTCTCGCTTATCGGGGCGGGTATGCGTCGCCACCCCGGCGTGTCAGCGACCTTCTTCCGGTCCCTGGCAGAGGCTGGCGTGAACGTCGAAATGATCTCGACTTCGGAGATTCGGATCTCGGTGGTGTGTCGGGCCGAGGATGCGCCACGCGCCACTGCGGCCGTACACACAGCATTCGGCCTCGACAGTGACGAGGCAGCCGTTGTCTACGCAGGGACAGGTCGATGAGCACACATTCAAACGCAGCCCGCACCGGCAAGCCGACCCTCGCCGTGGTCGGCGCCACCGGCGCCGTCGGCAGTGTGATGCTTGATCTTTTGAGCACCCGGGACGACGTCTGGGGAGAGATTCGTCTGGTCGCGTCGGCCCGCTCTGCGGGCAAGGTGCTGCGGGTACGCGGCGAGGACGTGGAGGTCGTTGCGCTGGCACCAGAGGTATTTGACGGTGTCGATGTGGCGATGTTCGACGTACCTGATGAGGTCAGCGCGGAGTGGGCGCCGATCGCTGCCGCCCGCGGGGCCGTTGCCGTGGACAACTCCGGTGCTTTCCGGATGGATCAGGACGTGCCGTTGGTGGTGCCCGAGGTCAACCCGGAAATGGCCGCGCAGCGGCCGCGGGGGATCATCTCCAATCCCAACTGCACCACCCTGTCGATGATCGTGGTGCTCGGCGCCCTGCATCAAACCTACGGGCTGGAGAGCCTCGTCGTAGCGTCCTACCAGGCGGCTTCGGGGGCGGGGCAGGCTGGCATCGACACCCTCCGGGAGCAGATTTCGGCGGTCGCAGGTACCGATGCTGGCACCCGTGCTGGCGACGTTCGGGCCACAGTGGGCGAACTCGGACCCTTCCCCGCACCGCTCGCGCTCAACGTAGTGCCGTGGGCAGGTTCGCTGAAGGAAGCCGGATACTCCTCCGAGGAGTTGAAGGTGCGCAATGAGACCAGGAAGATCCTGGACCTGCCGGACCTGCCGGTGTTTGCCACCTGCGTGCGGGTACCGGTGGTGACCACCCACTCGTTGGCGATTCATGCTCGGTTCGCCACCGAAGTCGACGCTGACCACGCCCGCGACGTCCTCACCCAGTCGCCCTCGGTAGTGGTGGTGGACGACCCAGCGACCGGAGAGTTCCCCACGCCGGCCGATGCGGTGGGTACCGACCCGACCCATGTCGGGCGCATCCGGAAGTCTCTGGACGACCCGTGCGCGCTGGACCTTTTCCTATGCGGCGACAACCTCCGCAAGGGAGCGGCGTTGAATACGGCTCAGATCGCCGAACTGCTGGCTCAGGAGTTCACCGAGAGGTGAGTTCACCCCGCAGTTAGCCTTCCTCACAGGCAGGCTAGGATGATCCAGTTGCCCGCCGCCGTTTCGATGGCCTTGGCTGAAGCCAGGCCACCCGAAGGTGCGGTGGACACGGGGTGTGGCGCAGCTTGGTAGCGCGCTTCGTTCGGGACGAAGAGGCCGTGGGTTCAAATCCCGCCACCCCGACCAGTGTGGGGCGAGCCGTGGCTCGCCCCCTGGTGCCTCTCGCGCCGCCCGCGCGCCCTGCGCCGCACGCCCTCCTCGCGCCACCGCGCGCCCACCCTCCGCTCCCCTCCCTCGCACGCGCACCTCCCGCGCCCCGCGCGCCCCTCTCGCAAAATCGACCACCGCACGCAAAATCGACCAGGAATGTCAGTCGATTTTGCGTGCGGTGGTCGATTTTGCAGTGGCGGGCCAAGCAGCGGCGTGTGGCGGGCCATTCAGCGGCAGCGGCGGGCAACGCGGTGGCGGGCCATGCAGCGGCGGGCAATGCGGTGGTCGGGCCATGCAGCGAGCGGGCTGGCCCGCCGGTTTCGCAAGATCGACTCAAGAAAGTCTCAGGTCTCCTCTTCGGGTCTAGCCCGATGCGATTGCCCGTGTCACAGTCACTCTGTTGACCTATGCGGACAGGAGACTGCGGGTGTATTCCACTCTTCCGTTGTACGACCGGGACACTTCCGGTCGGGTCGCAACGCTGCTGCTGGGATGGCATTCCCTAGGGGAGGTGCGCGCCCACTTCACAGTCGTCCAGATGCCCCCGGACAACGACCGGTGGCTCGTCGTGTCTTGCCAATCTCCGGAGAAACTCACGTCGGGTGGGTTTACTCCCAATGCTGCCGAAGTCGCCCGCACCAGCAGGTTCATCTATCACCTTGATCTTCCGGTCCAGCACGACGAAGATGTGCGCCGCAAAGTCGAACGCCTCTACTGGGGCCTCGAGGTTGGCCAAACCTCGACTGCGGTGTTGGGACCCCGGCGCAACCTTGCTGCCAGCGCAGCCTTGCCCTCGGCGCTGCCTGAGCGCCGCAACGAGATTTCCGTCGAGCACGCAACCGTGATACCCGCCCCGCACAGGCGATTGGGCGGTCGATATGCGAGCGCTAAGCCCTACTCACGAGTGTGAGCAGCGTCGCGGTGGGCCGACAGGCCAGCCTGATCGGTGCATTCGGGTTGGTCCCCAGCCCGGCAGATACATGCAGCCACGATTCGCCGTGGCGGGAAAGACCACTCACCCGGGCTGCATCTAGGTCGCAGTTGGTGACGAGAGCGCCGTAGCCGGGAACGCAGATCTGGCCGCCGTGGGTGTGCCCGGCAAAGATGAGGTCGACGCCGTCGTCGGCCATGGCGTCGAGTACCCGCAGGTAGGGGGCGTGGGAAACCCCGATCTTGAGGTCTGACTCGGTCGCCCACGGACCGCCGATCGACCGGTACCGGTCCAAGCGGATGTGTGGGTCAGCCACGCCCCGAAAACTCGTGCCCGTACCTGCCACTTGCAACTGCCCGGTCGCATTGTTCAGGTCCAGCCAGCCAAGGCCGCGCAGGAAGTCGCTGAGTTCTGCTGTGGGCAGGTTCGGCTGTCGCCGCCGGGAGTGTGTGCTGGGGCCGCGCAGGTAGGAAGCAGGATTGATGCGACGCGCCGCGAAGTAGTCGTTTGACCCGAATACGAACACACCAGGAACGCCCGCGAAGCCAGCCAATGCCTGTTCCACCAAGGGCAAACCATCGGCAGCCGAAAGGAAGTCGCCAGTGGCCACCACAAGGTGTGGCCGGGTGTCGGTTAGGGCCGCCACCCACTGTGCGCGAGCTTCGTCTGCTCCTGTGAGGTGGAGGTCGGACAGGTGTAAGACCCTCAGTGGTTCGGCAGTCGCTCCGGGGAGCACCGGCACCGTCACTTCACGAAGCGTGTACTGCTTCGCTTCCCACAATGCGTAACCGAGGGTCGCGCTACCTCCGACCAGGCCCGCTCCGACGACACCTGCGCCAGCGGCAACCAAAGGCGAAACTCTCACGTGGCTGGGTCCTTTCCCATCGTTCGGGGGTGGGAATCAACGAGGATCCGCAACCGCGCTTCCGGCCGATAGCCAAGCCGGTGCTGTGCCTAGTTGAAGCCGCCGTTGTACTGGCTCGTGGTGTCGTTGTAGAACTGACCCTGATTCTCGGGCGCGTTTGGGTCCACGTTGGAGACGTAGCGCTGCGGGATCGGGTCGGGTCCATGCGGGCTAGTGTCGGTGCCTGCCGCCTTGAGGGCGCGTTCGACCTGGGTTGACTTCGCCGTGTTGGGTCCGCCTCCCGACTGGGCGCTGACCAGGTCGTACTTCGCATCGAGATCGAAGTACGAATATGGCGTGTTTGCGAGCGCTCCCCGCATTGCTTGGCGCCAAATCGGTCCTGGCAGCTCACCGCCATAGACCTCGCTGTAGAACTGGCCGTTGATGGTCACGTCCTGCATCGGGTACTGGAAACCTCCACGCGGGTCGCCCACCCAGACCGCGGCAGACAATTCGGGGGTGTAGCCAGCGAACCAGACCGCCGAGTTCGAGTCCGAAGTTCCGGTCTTGCCGGTAGTTTCCCGGCCGAGTGCCATATTCACGCCGGTCCTGCCACCGATCGACCCATCAACGACGTTGGTGAGCACCGCGGTGGTGGCGTCGGCGACGTCGCGCGGGATGCGCTCTTCACATTGGGCTTCGGTGCGAGTCTCGTTGCCGTAGCGATCGACCACTGACAACACGGCTCTGGGTGAGCAGTAGACACCATGGTTGGCGAAGGTGGCGTAGGCGTTCGCCAGATTAAGGGGCGACACTTCGGTGACGCCCAAGGTGAAGGTGATCGTCGCTGGGATATCCGCGTCGATTGCTGATTCGACCCCGGCACGCTTGGCCATGTCGAGCACGTTGCAGATGCCGGCGTCGCGTTCCCGCTGCAGGAACCAGGTGTTCGACGACAGCGCTGCCGCGGTGAACATGTCGTAGTTGCCGCCGTAGTCACTGGCGTTCTTGCCCACGAAGGTCTCGAACACTTCGCCGTTACAGCCCCAGTCGCCAGCAGGGAAGAGCATCTGCGATTTGGCGTCCACTCGCTCGTACGGATTGAGGCCCTGCTCGAGTGCTGCGGCGATAGTGAAGATCTTGAAAGTCGACCCGGCCTGCATGCCGATGGTGCCGCCCTCGGATTGGTCGACGGCATAGTTGTAGGTGGTCTGGCCTGGCCCGTCGCCCCACGTCCGGTTTTGGGTCATAGCGATGACCTCCCCGGTGCCGGGCTCCACCATGGCAATGGCGGCTGCCTTGCCGGAGGGGTCCTCTGCGGGGATGTAGCCGAATACCGCATCCTGGGCCGCAGACTGGGCATCGAGATCCAGGGTGGTGGTGATGGTGAGGCCACCGGTTTTCAGCAGGTCTGCGCGTTCCTCGGGGGTGGCCCCAAAACGAGGGTCAGATTGGACTTGGCGAATGGCGTAGTCACAGAAGTACGGGTACCCGCTCGCGGCGCAGCCGTTGACCGGTTCGCTCGGATTGAGCATGTTGGGAACGGCTTCGGCTTTTGCCGCGGCGTGCTCCTCGGGAGTGATGTAGCGAAGTTCAAGCATGCGGTCGAGCACCACATCGCGGCGGATCTGGGCGGCCAAGCGGGTCGATGGTTGGGTCGTACACGGTCGGCGACTGCACCAGCCCCGCGAGGAGCGCGGCCTCCGAGATGCTCAATTCGGTTGCAGGCTTGGAAAAGTAGCGCAGCGAAGCTGCCTCAGCGCCGTATGCCCCAGCCCCGAAGTAGCTGATGTTGAGGTAGTTGTTGAGGATCTGCGGCTTCGTGAGCTCCTTCTCCACCTCGATGGCGTACCGCATCTCCTGCAGTTTGCGGCTGGGCGTGACGGCGGTCGCGGCGGCGACTTCTTCTGGCGTGTTTGCCGTAGTCACCAAGACGTTCTTGACGTACTGCATGGTGATGGTGGAGGCGCCCTGCACTTCCTCCCCGGCGGCGTTGTTCGCGAGCGCCCGTGCGGTGCCGCGCAGGTCAACGCCGTTGTGCTCGTAGAAGCGGCTGTCTTCGATTGCGACGATTGCGTGCTGGAGGTTGGTGGAGATCGCCTCCAACGGAACCTCGACGCGGTTCTCCGAAAAGATCGTGGCGATCTCGGTGCCGTCGGCGGCCGTGACCACGGACTTGCGCGGCAGTGGCGGGGTGGTGAACTCGGTGGGGAGTCCGCCGTACACCTCAACGGCCGCCTGCGCGCCGCCGCCGATGGCTCCAGCTGCGGGCAATGCCATGCCGGCCACCACGACGCCGGCCGCGGCGCTGACTGCTACAAACATGCTGCCGGCGATGACCTTGGTTCGGGTAGTTGTAGCGGGTTTAGCCATTGCTCTTCCCTGAGTCGGACACGATCGTGTGACGCAAGACTAAGCCTTTCGGTTTCGATCCCAAGGGAGGCGGCCCGTGTTGCGCGTCGGCCGCGTGCTGGGCGGATGGTGTGCGATTTAGACGTCCCGTTGGCGTACTTTCGACCCACTATGTTGCTGACGTCACAGTAAACAGTTCGAAAGAGTCATAGATACTGCGTCTAATTAGCCTACTCAGGATCCCGGATCACCCCTAGGTTCGCACGCAGTGTCCACGCTAACGGTGCCATTGGCCGTCGATATTCCCCATCGACGCCACCGTTGGGCGGGAGTACGGAGGTTGCCCGGTGCCTTGGGTTAATGACTGGATTTCGCAGGCCGCGTGTCGCGAGGAAGATCCTGACGCTTTGTTCGTGCAGGGTGCGGCGCAAAACCGCGCGAAGTCAGTATGCGGAGGTTGCCCGGTGCGGGTGGAGTGCCTTGCGGATGCGTTGGACAACCGAACCGAGTTCGGGGTCTGGGGCGGCATGACCGAGCGCGAGCGCCGAGCCTTGCTGCGTCGTCGACCCGAGGTCACGTCCTGGGCGAATCTGTTGGCGTCGGCGAGGGAGAACTTCGCTCGCAGCCAGCAGGACAACGAGCAGCCGCAGACGCTGCCGCGACGTGGCCGGATCAGCGCTTAGGCGGGACTCCCACTGAACCCGCCATCCGCGACCTATCCGCCCGGTCTAGGTACTGGCAGCTGCGGCTTCGCCAATGGCCCGCAGCCCGTCGAGGTCGTGGACGTCGTCTCCGAAGACTGGGATCGGCGCGATCGGCACGTCTGGGTGGGCTGCGATGAAACTCTCGGTCACCCGGCGCTGCCGGCGAGCTGATCGCATCCGGTGCGCGTGGAGGTGCAGTAGTCCTTGAGTCACGGGGTCGCCGCCGGTATCCGCGAGGATCTCAGCACCTGCTTCCGAGGCCTCCATCGTGAGGTCCGGGGCAAGCACCGGAACCACCCGGTTCAGCACCAGGCCGGCAAGCGGCATCTGCTCCGATTCCAGCCGCTCCACGAAGTAACTGGCCTCGCGAAGGGCATCTTGTTCCGGGCTGGCAACCACGATGAAGCGGGTGTCCGGGGCCTTCAATTGTGCGTAGGTGGCCTCTGCCCGTTCCCGAAATCCGCCGAAGAGGGCATCGAAACTGGCGACGAACACCTGCAGATCCTGCAGCACTTGGGCACCGATGACCTTGGCCAGTACGTTCGTGAAGACTCCGAACGAGGCGGACATCACCCGCGACGTAAGCCGTCCTGCTCCCCTTGCTGGGGCGGCGAGAATGCGGATCAGCCGACCGTCCAGAAACGAGCCCAGTCGTTTGGGTGCATCCAGGAAATCCAGCGCAGATCGCGACGGCGGGGTATCCACAACGATGAGGTCCCACCGTTGGTCGGCCTCGGCTTCCGCCCGCAGCTGGCCCAGTTTCTCCATCGCCATGTATTCCTGTGTCCCGGCAAACGATGACGACAGCGCCTGGTAGAAGGGGTTGTCCAAGATGGCTTGGGCGCGGTCTGGCGCGGCGTGGGCGACCACGATCTCGTCGAACGTGCGCTTCATGTCCAGCATCATCGCGCTCAACCAGCCCGGTTCCACCCCGGCGATTGGTCGGGGGGTGTTGTCCAACTCGCTGAGCCCCATCGACTGGGCCAGGCGCCTCGCCGGATCGATGGTGAGCACACAGACGTTGCGGCCCTGCTCAGCCGCTCGCAACGCGAACGCTGCGGCGGTGGTCGTCTTCCCGACGCCGCCAGAACCGCAGCAGACGATGACTCGAACGCCAGGGTCGGTGATGAGTGCGTCGACGTCCAGGTGTGGCGTGTTGCCGATGATTCCGGAGGTGGCGTTGTTGGTCATTCTCCGATTCCGTTCTCCTGCAGGATCCCGGCCAGTGTGTAGAGCGCACCCACGTCGACCCCTTCGGACAAGAAGGGCAATTCGATCATCGGCCGTCCGGTCGCCTGTAGCTGACCACGCTCCTGGGTTTCCAGGGCCACTCGCTCGGCGTGTTCGGCGGCTTCGTGGGCCAATGCATCCGCCCAGGCCGAGACTCTCCGGGTGCGCTTGCCGCTGGGCGGTGCCAATCCGGCATCCACGAGCCCCTGCGCAATGTGGCCGCGATCCAAAGTCCCGGCTGCGGCGTCGGCGAGTGCTTCGGGTGGCAGCAGTGGTTGCCGAACCATGTTGACGAAGATGCCACCAACCGGGAGTTCGGCTGCCTTGAGTTCGGCGATGCCGTCGACCGTTTCCTGCACCGGCATCTCCTCCAACAGGGTCACCAGGTGCACTGTGGTGATGCGCGACTTGATGACTCCCATGACCGAATCCGCCTGGTTACGAATCGGGCCCACTTTGGCCAGTCCAGCGACTTCGCTGTTCACATTGAGAAACCGAGCCACCCGGCCGGTGGGCGGCGCATCCATCACGACCGCGTCAAACACGAAGCGACCGGCGGAATCCTTCCGTTTGGTCGCTTCCATCGCTTTTCCGGTGAGCAGCACATCGCGCACGCCGGGGGCGATGGTGGTGGCGAAGTCGACGGCCCCAAGCCGCCGCAGGGCATTGCCCGCGCGGCGCATGTTGTAGAACATCTCGAGGTATTCCATGAGGGCCGCTTCTGGATCCACGGCCAGCGCGATCACGTCGCCGCCGTGCGGGGCGATGGCGACCTTCCGTTCTTCGTAGGGCAACGGCGGGACATCGAAAACACGCGCCAAGCCTTGCCGTCCCTCGACCTCGAGCAACAGCGTGCGTTTGCCGCCGGCCGCCAATGCCAGCGCCAAGGCGGCGGCAATTGTCGTCTTTCCAGTGCCCCCTTTCCCGGACACCACATGCATCCGGGCTTCGGAGAGGTCTGCCCAACGACCCACTGATTCGAGGTTCATCGCTGCCACATCGGCGAGCCTAGTCCGCTTGCGCGCAATAGGCTCTTGCAGCATGACGACTTGGGAGTACTTAACAGCACCTTTGCTCATTCACAACACGAAGGCGATCCTGGACAACTTCGGCCTTGAGGGCTGGGAACTCGTGCAGATCGTGCCAGGGCCGAACCCGGAATCGCTTGTCGCGTACTTCAAACGGCCACGGCCATGACTCCCAAGGGCCGAGACCGCAGCGGAGTCGAGGAAGCGCTGTCGTCGGCTGGCTTCGTACTACCCCAGGTGACACCCCCGCTCGCGGCGTATCACCCTGCCGTTCGCACTCCGGACACGATCTACACCGCCGGCCAGTTGCCGTTCGACGAGGGTGTGCTGTCCGCGTACGGTCCGGTCGGTACCGGTGGGCTGGCGATCGAGGCGGCGGCGGTTGCGGCAGGTAGAGCAGCGTTGGGAGCGATCGCGGCAGCCTTTGGGGTGGTAGCGGAGCCGGAACTCATCAGGCCGGTGAAAGTGACGGTGTTCGTCGCGGTTGCGCCGGGCTTCACCGATTTGGGCGAGGTCGCCGACGGGGCCTCCGCAGTGTTCAGCGCCGCGTTCGACCTTCCCCATGCCCGAAGTGCCGTCGGGGTGGCCGAGTTGCCCAGGGGTGCGGCTGTGGAAGTGGAGGCGACCTTCGCCGTGGCTGGCTTGGGGTGAGGATGTCCCTGCCACCGGTCGACCAACGTATGCGGGCGGTCGCGGACGGCGATCATCAGCTGTGGCTGCCTCCTGCTCCGCGTCGAGCGGCCACGGTGGCCTTGCTGCGCGACGGCGGGGTGGGCTTGGAGGTGTACTTGTTCCACCGAGCGGCCACCATGGCTGCCGCCGCTGCCATGCACGTGTTCCCAGGCGGTGGTGTGGAACCAGGTGATGGGCCACCTCAGGACCCGCAAACGATGCGGACGGCAGCGGTCCGGGAACTAACCGAAGAGACCGGCGTGATCCTGCCCGACGGTGGCGTCGGGATGGTGAGGTTTGCCCGATGGGTGACCCCAGAGGTGCTTCCGTACCGGCACGACACTGACTTCTTTGCCGCTGCGCTTCCGGCCGGGCAGCAGCCAGAACTGGTCGGCACTGAGGCGACTGCAGGGCATTGGACAACCCCAGATGAGGCCCTCACCCAGTCGGCCAAGGGCATGATCGGACTGCTGCCGCCGACGTGGGCAGCTCTGCATCTGCTCTCGGCCTTCCGGTCCGTCGACGCGGCGTTGGTCGGCTTGGAGGGGGTCCCCGTGCCTGCGTTGATGCCCTACCCGGTGCGGGTAGCGGACGGCTTCGATTGGGCTTTGCGCGATTGCTTGGATGGGCGAGTGATCACCGATCCGAGCCGAGTTCGGCCTGCCCCGACAGTGGCGTCCGGTGCCGCCGTTGGGGGGCCAGAAGTGACCAGTAGTTCATCTAATCTCGGGCCATCAGACTTCCGTAGCGGCCAGGTCAGCGAACTGGAGCAGGTGGCGACCGGCGTTGTTCGGGTCCGTGCCCACAACCCCGGCCCGATGACGCTGGAAGGCACCAACACCTGGGTGCTGCACGGACCAGCAGCCACGTCGGCGGTGGTCATCGATCCCGGTCCGGCTCTGCCTTCGCACGCCCGGACTGTCCGATCCGCCTTGGCGGAACGGGGATTGGCAGTGGAACTCGTGCTGTTGACCCACGGCCACCTGGATCACAGCGAGTCCGCTCACGAGTTTGCTGCTGCGGTGGGCGCCCCGCTGCGGGCAGCCGATCCGCAGTGGTGCACCGGCCCAATCCTGGCTCGGGACGAGCGCATCGCTGCGGCTGGGCTGTCCATCACCGTGATCCCGACGCCAGGCCATACCTCCGATTCGGTGTCGTTTGCGGTTCCGGGCTACATCTTCACCGGCGACACCGTGCTGGGACGTGGAACCTCTGTGGTCGCGCATCCCGACGGCCGGCTCGGGGACTATCTGGTGTCGCTGGCCCGACTCCGGGCCCAAACGGCCGATGAGCAGGTTGCGGCGCTGCTGCCGGGTCATGGCCCGGTGATTCACGATGCAACCGCACGACTCGACAGCTACCTTGCCCATCGCCATGAGCGGCTCGCCGCTGTGGCGGAGGTGCTGCGCGATGCCGGCGTCGACCCGGCATCGTCCGCGGGTGCTGACCTGGACGCCTTGGTCGACGAGGTTGTGTCGATCGTCTACCAGGACGTCCCGCGGCATTTGTGGCCAGTCGCGGCGCTCAGCGTGCGAGCACAGGTGCTCTACCTCACGGAGGGCAAGCCTCCGCAGTGAGTCCGATTGGCTAGCGGGAGCGGCGCGCCAGCCGTTCGGTGTCGATCAGGACCACCGAACGCGATTCCAACTTGATCCAGCCACGAGTAGCAAAATCGGCCAAGGCCTTGTTCACCGTCTCCCGCGAAGCCCCGACGAGTTGGGCAAGTTCTTCCTGGGTCATGTCGTGGGTCACATGCACACCGTCGGGCATCTGCTGGCCGAACTTGTCGCCCAACTCGAGCAAGGCCTTCGCGACCCTTCCCGGAACGTCCGAGAAAACCAGATCCGCAAGCGCGTCATTGGTACGACGAAGACGTTGAGCGAGGGCTTGGAGCAGGGATTCGGCGACCTCCGGGCGGCCCGTGAGCCATGGTCGCAGCGCGCCGTGCCCAAGACCTAGCGCGTTGAGGTCGGTGAGCGCGATTGCGGTCGCCGTGCGCGGCCCCGGGTCGAAGAGCGAGAGTTCACCCAGGAGTTCGCCAGGCCCAAGAACGGCAAGAATGCTTTCCCGGCCGTCTGGGGCAGTGTGACCCAGTTTGACCTTCCCGCCGGTGACTATGTACATCCGGTCGCCCAACTGGCCTTCGTGGAAGAGCACGTCACCCTTGGCGATCGAGATGTTTTCCATTGAGGCGCGCAGTGCTGCAGACGCCTCCGCGTCCAGCGCAGCGAACAGCGGGGCAGAGCTTAGAACGTCGTCCATCTGAATGGGACTCCTCTCGATCGTGCTCAATGAGTAGCACGTTCAGGCGTCCGATGCCTGCGATACGACCGGCGCGGCGGTCCGCGGTGCAGTTCCCTCGACCAATGGTCACGGCAAAGCGGTCAGTGCCAACCGCGGCTCTTCGCGGTATCGGGCGATGAGTTCGTCGTGCAAGGCGTCGATGCGGTGGTGCAGAGCACGGCGGTGATGCGACAGATCATGCTCCATCTGGGCCATCCGCTCGAGATATTCCGCCATCTCATCGGGACCAGGGGAAAGCCGCCAAAGGTCGTCGAGTTCGGGCAGCGGTGGTGTGGTGTCAGACGGAAAGAGATCGAGGTTGGCGATCCGTCGACCCCGACTGGGGGCGTCCGCGAGGGCATCGGCGAGCCGTGCACGGTCCTCTGGGGCGTGACCTTCCCGGGCCAGGTCTATCCTCGCCTGCACCAATCGGCGCCAGTAGGAAACCCGAGTCTCATAGTCGGTCAATTCCGCGCGCAGGGCTCGTAGCTCGGCCAGCGAGTAGTGGGCGAACTCCTCGGCCGGCTCGGGTGGCGGAGTCGCTAGCCGAGCCTTCTTCCGGGCCGCACGTTCACGCGCGAAGTCTGCGGGTTCGGACATACTGCGTAGGGTGGCACAGTGAGTCGAACCGTGTCCGCACCCGGTGCGCTGTCCACCCCGACAGGGGAGTCCAGGTTGGCCCTCGTGCGGCGGGCCCGCCGCATCAACCGTCTACTCGCCATCGCCTACCCCGATGCGCACTGTGAATTGACTTTCGCAAACCCGCTGCAATTGCTGGTGGCCACCATCTTGAGTGCCCAATGTACGGACGTTCGGGTGAACATGGTCACCCCTGCGCTTTTTGCGCGGTACCCGTCGGCGTGGGATTTCGCCCAGGCTGATCAGACCGAACTTGAGGCGCTGATCAGGCCTACTGGCTTCTACCGCAACAAGGCCACGAACATCATCGGGATGGCCCAGTCGCTGTGCGCCAACCACGACGGTGAGGTGCCTGGGTCGCTGGACGCGCTGGTGGAGTTGCCAGGTGTCGGCCGGAAGACCGCCAATGTCGTGCTTGGCAACGCTTTCGGTGTCCCGGGAATCACAGTCGACACCCACGTTGGCAGACTCTCCAGACGACTCGGTTGGACGTCGAACACTGATCCGGTGGCGGTGGAACGTGATCTCGACACGTTGTTCCCGAAGTCGGAATGGACAATGCTGTCCCACCGGTTGATCTTTCACGGCCGCCGATGCTGCAAAGCTCGGAATCCGGCCTGTGGCGACTGCCCGGTGGCCCGGTATTGCCCGTCACGTGCAACTGAAACAACGGTCCGGCCGGGCGGCCCGTGAGGATGAACCAGGACTGGACCGGAGGTGAGGCGATGGCAGCGCAACTGCACGTGGCGAGGTCCGCTGGTCTTGTCTTGCTCGCCACAATCACGCTTGCCGTCGCTGGCTGCGGCCCGCAGGATGGCCTCGGCGCCGCTGGGGACCCGGTCGAATCAGACGGAGCAGTACCTTCGGCGGCGTCCGGGCTGCCGGCCGCAACAGGGTCGGCGGAGGCCGCTGAACCGGGCCAGCTCGATGCACTTTCAGCGGACATCGGAGTTCCGTGCCCGCCAAGTGATCCGGCCCGCGCGGTCGTGGCGGACGGTTTGCCCGCCCTCACGCTCGACTGCTTGGCCTCCGGGCCAGAGGTGACGCTCAGCGGGTTGCCCGCGGTGCCGACGGTCCTCAACGTCTGGGCGACCTGGTGCGCCCCCTGCCGTGCCGAGATGCCGCTATTGGCGGACCTGGCGGCTGATGCCGGGGATCGAGTCACCGTCCTGGGGGTCAACGTCCTCGACGAACGCGCAGCGGCTTCGGTGTTCGCCGCGGAGGTCCCGCTGGCTTCGGTGTACGACCCCGCAGGAGCCACCCGCAGCGAGTTGCGGTGGACGGGTCCGCCGGTGACGTATCTGATCGATGCCGAAGGTCGAATCGTGCATCGGATCTACGGCCAAATCCCGGACGCAGGGTCGTTGCGGGACGACGTGGCGGAGTATTTGGGGGTGGAGGTGCCCAGTGATTGATGACCGTGATGTCGAACTGCCTGCCTGGATGGCCACACTCGCAGCTGGGGTGCGGGCTGCGCGTCCAGAACATCTCACCAGGTTCGCCCTGCCTGCTGACCAGGATGGCCGAGCCTCGGCGGTATTGATGCTGTTCGGGGCCGATGCCCACGGCCCGGATCTGCTGCTCACGCGGCGGTCGCACACCATGCGCTCACACTCCGGCCAACCCGCATTCCCCGGCGGCGCCCAGGATCCAGAGGACGCCGACGCCCGAGCGTGCGCGCTGCGAGAGGCCCAGGAGGAGGTTGGGGTTGATCCCAAATCCGTGGTCACGGTGGCCGAGTTGCCGCCGATCTGGGTGCCCGTCACTGGATTCCTGGTGACCGCGGTGCTTGGCTGGTGGGCCACACCAGGGCCAGTGGCTGCGCAAGAGGCTGAGGTGGCGTCGGTGCATCGGGTGCCGGTGGCAGAACTCGCCGACCCTGCCCGCCGGGTGCGGGTTCGGCATCCTTCGGGCTACATCGGGCCAGGATTCGACGTCGACGGCATGATCGTTTGGGGATTCACCGGCGGATTGACCGATGCTCTGCTCAGAATGGGTGGTTGGGAGCGGCCCTGGCTACCGGGGCGGCTCGTGGACATCGAATCGGAGCTGACATGAACGTCGTGGATTGGCTGGTGCTTGCCACCGTGCTGGTCTTCGCCTCGGTGGGCTGGCGAACGGGATTCATTCAGGGCCTGCTCGGGTTCGTCGGTTTCGTCGCAGGAGCCTTCATCGCGGCCCAGATCCTGCCCGGCATTACCTCGTCCGTCAGTCCGGAGGGGCCACTGGCCGCCATCCTGTTGATCGGCCTGGTGCTGATCGCAGGCATGCTTGGTCAAGCGTTGGGTGCGCTCATCGGCAGCCATCTCCGTGACGTGCTGTCGTGGGACCCCGCGCGTTGGCTGGACAGTCTGCTCGGTGCAGCCCTCGCCGCTGCCGGGGCGATCGTCGCGGCTTGGGCGATCGCCTCCATCCTGCTGTCCTTGCCGGAAACTTCGGCCACATCGTCGGTGCGCACCTCGTCAGTACTCGCAGTGGTCGACCAGTCGGTGCCGAACAGCGCCAAGCAGGCGTTGAGCGACGTGGCGGGGATGGTGACCGAGTCCGGGATCCCCATCGTGTCTGGTGGCTTCACCGGCGAACCGATCGCGCAGAACCCGCCGAGCGGTGCTGAGGCCAGCTCACCGGGAGTGGAAGCCACTGCCGCCTCTGTCGTCAAGGTGTCTGGCAACAAACCTGGCTGTGGCACCGGCGCAACCGGTTCCGGCTACGTTTCCACGCCGGAGCACGTCACCACGAACGCCCACGTTGTCGCGGCCATGGACGAACCCAGAATCACCACCGGCGACGGCGCCAGCTACCGCGGTTCGGTGGTGGCTTTCGACCCGCAACTAGATGTCGCGGTGGTGTACGTGCCAGGGCTGCCATTGCCAGCCATTCCGACCAGCACCTCGGTACCGGCAGGCACTTCCGCAGCTGTGATCGGTTACCCGCTGGGGGGCGATCGCACCATCACAGGAGCCGTGGTGCGGGCGTCGATGGCCTCGGGCTATGCCCTTGCGATGGACATTTACGGCCAATCTGCACCGCCCCGGGAAGCGTATGTGCTCAACGCCGAGGTCCAGCCGGGCAACTCCGGGGGGCCGCTGGTGGCCACTGACGGAACGATCATCGGTCTGGTGTTCGCCAAAGCGCTCGAGGATCCCCGGGTCGGCTATGCCCTCACCGCGCAACAGTTCCGCGAGGTGTCTCGATCCGCAGGGTCCGCGACAGCCCCAGTGAACACGGGGCCCTGCCTAGCCGAACAGGCGAACTAGCCGGTTCGACAGGGCGGCGCCTTGGGCCTGGTGATCGGCGGGCTACCCCTGCGGGACCAGCGGGTCGTTGTCCGGGGCATCGCACCAATCCATGCCCGAGCCGAGCCAATCCAGCACGGTGGCAGAGAACCGTTCGGGCGCTTCCTCATGAACGAAGTGGCCCACATCGGCAAAAAGCCGCCAGGCGTAAGGGCCTTGGGTGAACTCACGAGAACCGAGCGCGGTGCGCGGCAGCACGGTTCGGTCTTGGGCGCCGTGGATCTGCAGCACACTGGCGGAAATGGGAGCTTCACTGACTTGGTGAACAAAGCGGCGACCGTCGGCGCGGGGAATCGAGCGCAATGCCCAACGATGGTATTCCAGTGAGCAGTGGGCGGTGTTGGCATGGCAGAACGCACGCCGGAACTGGGCTGAGACGGGTTCTGAGGGCCAGCCAGGCGTGGCTGACCAGTCGCGCAGGAAGGCGCCGATGCGGGCGCCGTCATCGGCCACCAAGGCCCGTTCCGGAATCCACGGGCGTTGGAATCCGAGCACGTACGACGAGGCACGCAGTTGCCCGCGGTCGGTGACGATCGCGTCTCGCAATCGACGGGGGTGCGCCATCGCCACCGGCACGATGGCTCTGACTGCGTCTGGATGCAGCGCCGCCGTTGTCCAGGCCAGAAAACCACCCCAGCCGTGGCCGATGATGATCGCCTCGGCGGATCCAAGGGATCGAATCACTCCAACCACGTCGCCGCTGGTGGTCATGGGATCGTAGCCGCGAGGGGTGCGGTCGCTGCCGCCATAGCCGCGTAGGTCCATCGCGGCGACTTGGTAGCCACTTTCGGCCAGCGCCGGGATCAACTGCCGCCAGGTCCACCAGTACATGGGAAATCCATGCAGCAGCAAGACCAACGGGCCCTCGCCAGCAACGGCGAGGTGGAAACTGGCCCCGTTAGCGGAGACTTGGGTGTGAGTCCAAGGACCGTCGGGCCGGATTAGGTCGCCAGCAATGGGGTGCCTCCTGGGACTAGTGGGGGCTCGTGGCCCGCAACCACAACCGTCAGGAACCGCTGAGTGTGCTGGAGAAGGTTTGCTTCGTGGCCTCCAGCTGCGCCATGGCCTGCTGGGGCGGTTGCACCGACTCCATCCGCTTCTTCCCGACCAAACCCAAGATTGCGGCAACGATGCCCAAGACGAGGGCCACGATGCCGAACCCGGCCCACACCGGAAGCCCCACTGCGACCAGCACGTAGGCGATGGTGACCAGGGTGAAGATGAAGAACAGCACCCCGAGGAACGCCGCCACCGCCAGTAGCGCCATGGACTTGCCGGCGGTCTTGGCGGAGCTTTGGAGCTCCATTTTGGTCAGTTCGATCTGATCCGAAACCAGCGATTTGACGTCGGCAGTCGCCGACGTGATCAATTCTGGGATGCTCGGCTCATTCTGTTGCCGCGACGTTGCAGCCATGACGTCCTCCAGGAGTTGAATTGCGTTCAGGCTATCCCGATGAGGGGCGCGGACGCTGATAGACATCGGGAATACCGTCGCCGTCGGCGTCGCGCTCCTCATCCTCGGACAGTTTCGAGTAGACCCGAGAACGGCTCAGCAAGACCACTGCGGCCAGCACGATTGAGATTATCGAACCTGCGAGCACCCCGACCTTCGCCTGGTCGAGTAGGCCTTCGGTCCCCTCGTAGGCCAGTTCGGAGATCAACAGTGACACGGTGAAGCCGATACCAGCCACGAAACCAACAGCGATGACGTCCCGCCAACTCAGCGACGGTGCCAGCGATGCTCGAGTGAATCTGGATGTCAACCAGGCTCCCGCGAACACCCCTATTGGTTTTCCGAGTACCAAGCCGGCTATCACACCGACCGCGATTGGTGAGGTGATTGTCGCGGCGACGTCGGTGCCTCGCAGGTCAACGCCGGCGGCGAAGAAGGCGAACAGCGGCACGCAGAGTCCAGCGCTGAGTGGCTGGATCCGGCGTTGGAGCCGCTCGGCTGGGCTTGCCAACTCACCCGGATCCGCTCGCACCCTGGTGAGCAACCCAAGCGCGACACCGGCGATGGTCGCGTGGATTCCTGAGTCATGGACCAGCACCCACACGGCCAACGCCAGTGGGACATAGATGAATGGAGAGCGCACTCGGGCTCGTTGCAGCCACGCGTACAACGCCAACAGTGCAATAGCCCCGAGGAAGGGCACAACGCGGAAGTAGTCCGAGTAGAACAGCGCGATCACCAGGATGGCTCCGAGGTCGTCCACCACTGCCAACGTCAGCAGGAATGCGCGGAGGGCCACCGGGAGGTTCCGTCCCACGACCGCCAAGACTGCCAGCGCGAAGGCGATGTCCGTGGCCATGGGGATGCCCCAGCCGGTGGTGCTGCCCTCTGACGAGGCGATGTTGAACGCCACATACAGGGCCGCGGGAACGACCATGCCGCCCAATGCCGCAGCCACCGGCACGGCAGCTTTCCGGCGATCTGCCAACGAGCCCAACACCAGTTCGTGCTTGAGTTCCAACCCAGCCACGAAGAAGAAAACCGCCAGCAGGCCGTCAGCGGTCCAAGTGCTCACAGACAGGTCCAGATGCAGCGATGCTGGCCCGACGACGGTGTCGGAAACCTCGGCGTACCAGTCCCCCCAAGGGCTGTTGGCAACCACAAGTGCCAAGGCAGCCGCTACCAACAGCAGTACCCCGCCGACGGTTTCTTCACGCAGCACCCGCAGCAGCCAGGACCGCTCGCTAAATGACGGACGTGTGAACACGTCCTCGTTGACGGACATCGGGATCTCCTGCCTGTAGCGGTTGGCGCGATCAGCCGACTGTGCGGATCAATCGGCCTCACCATAGCGCCGGTTGGCCCGAACCGTGCCGCTGCAGAGCAAGCCACCCATGATCATGCGGGTCGCTGCGCTGGGATCGGGCGTTACTAAGTCAAGATAGGGGGATGGCTGCTGATCTTCAGGTGTGGAAAGGGATTTCATGAACACCAAAGTCGCAGTCGTGGCGGCGTTTGCGCTCGCGGCAGGGGCCGGGCTCATCGTTGGCGGGTCGATTCCGGCTGACAGTGGCCCAGTCAGCGTCACGGCGGCCGACGAAGAGGTGGTCGTGGCGCAGCCGACGGAGCAGCCCGAGCCGCTGACCATCGGCACCACCACACCACCGCTCCCGCAGCCGGGTTTCCGGGTGGATCAGCTTGCCCCCGGCCAACGTCCCCCGCAGTTCGTGGTCGTGAGTTTCGACGGATCGTGCGAGACGACCGATGGCATCATGCGCGACTACCTCGACACCGCGGCCGCAGTCGATGGCAACTTCGTGTTCAATCTCTCAGGGCTGTGCGTGCTGCCCCGAAACGACATGAAGTACAACTATGAGCCGCCCGGCCGCCCGGCTGGCACCTCTGACATCGGATTCGCAGTTCCTGAGTGGGTGGGCTCACGGATCGACACCTGGACCGAGGCCTACGAGACCGGCCACGAGATCGCGACCCACTACCTGGGCCACTTCTGTGGACCTGCGGGGGTGCAAACCTGGTCCACCGCGGATTGGACCAGCGAAATCGACCAGTTCAACGAATTCCTCACCAACTGGCCGGTCAACAATCCAGACTTCGCCACCATGGATCCGCTGCCCTTCGATCCCTCGGTGATCAAGGGTGGACGGACGCCGTGCCTGGAAGGTCAGCGCGATCAGATGTACCCGGCCATGGTGGCGGCTGGCTACACCTACGAAGCTTCCAACTCTGGCAAATTGACGTGGCCAAAGAAGGTCGTCGGCTATGACCTTTGGGACTTCCCCTTGCAGGAGATCAAACTTGTCGGCCATGGCTTCAACGTGTTGTCCATGGACTACAACTTCCTGGCCAACCTCAACGCCGGCCAGACCGAGGCACCGCCCGCGAAGTGCGCGGAAATTGATCGCACTGTGTACGAGTCCTACATGGCGGCCGGCGAAGCGGTGTATCAAGGCAATCGAGCGCCGTTCTTCATCGGAAACCATTTCAACGACTGGGCCTGTGGAGCTTTCACTGACTCACTCACCCGGTTCATCACGGACTTCCACGCCAAACATCCGGACGTGCAGTTCGTCACGAACGTGCAGTTGCAGCAGTGGTTGGAAGCACAAGACCCAGCCGTGCTAGCCGAACTTCAGGCCCAGGGCCCCGTGGAATACTGAGGCGTGGCCACCGACCCAATCGCAGCACTTGCCCAGTTCCCAGGCGTCACCGAGGCGGTAACGCAAGCGCGATCGGCCATCGACGTGGTCCTGTGGCCGCGCAATCTCGGTAGCGACGGACCACAGTTGGCCGTCGCAAGCCGAGTGCACGGCGCGCAAGCGTCGGCTGCCGTGGACGGCATCGACTTCGCCATCGAAGCGTGGTGGACCGGCGATGCGTGGGAAGACTCCCCGATGGGTCGGATCGCTGCTGGAGTGTGGCGAGGGTATCGGGAGATTCCGTTGCTTGTGGATGTGTGGCGCACGGCGCCGCTGCAGGCGATCGCCAGGCTGCATGCGTTGCTGGCGAAGGGGATAGAACCAGATGACGCCCTCGGCCGGCCCCGCACTGGGGATGCGACCGATCCGCTTCGGCTGGGGACGAACCCGGATCCGGCAGCACTGGGGCCTCGTTTGTCGCTGTTGGGCTCAATAGTTGGCAGGGGGACAACTGCTCCGGCTGTGGTGGAAGCAGCAGTTGTGCACGGGGAGATCATGGCTCTGCGGCCCTTCGAAACGGGTTCCGGACACGTTGCCCGGATGGCTACGCGCCTGGTTCTGGCGGCGCGCGGACTTGATCCAGACCAGTTGACGGTGCCGGAGGTTGGGATCCTGCAGGTGGGCCGACCCACCTATGTCGCCGGGTTGCGGTCGTACCTCGAAGGCACTCCGGAGGGGATGGCTCGCTGGATCGACTACTTTGCGACGACGCTGGTTGCCGGTGCTGCTGCCGCCGACGAGATTCTTTTGGGAATTCGGGCCAATGGGGTTGGCAAGACGGGCTCAGGGGAGTAGAAAAGGGGTGAAGGATAACTCCACAACTTCGCTGGTCAGGCACCCACGCGGCGCCCAACCCACGATAAAGGGTCATGGACAATTGACCGTTCCGTCAGGAATACACATGCGTCCAAGCGGAATGCACGCTTGATCACCTGGCTCAGCGAAATATAGGGCGCCCGCACGTGTGCGGGCGCCCTTCCTTTACTCAGCGAGTCATGCGGCGACGGGCGTACCACGCAACACCCAACGCGACCGCGGCTGCCCCGCTGGCGGCACCGGCCCGCCGAGCGCGTTCGGCTCGGACCGCGGCCATCGCTTCCGGCTTCGCGAAGTCCAGGATCGGCCAGCCGTTTTCGACTGCGACCATTCGGAGGGCTTCGTCAGGATTCACCGCATGTGGGTGCCCCACCAACTCCAGCATCGGCAAATCTGTGTGCGAATCGGTGTAGGCATAGGACTTCTCAAGGTCGTAGCCGAACTCCTGACACAAGGCTTTCATCGCGACTGCCTTGTTCTCGCCGTAGGCGTAGAAGAGGATCTCGCCGGTGTAATTGCCGGAATCGTCGACAGCCATCTGGGTGCCGACGGCGCGGTCTACGCCGAGGCGGTCGCAAATGGGTTCGACGATTTCGGTGCCCGACGACGAAATCACGATGACGTCGCGCCCTGCCGCACGGTGTTCGCCGATCAATTCGACCGCCTCGGTGAACACGATGGGGTCCACGACTTCATCGAGGGTGTCGGCCACGATTTGCCTGACCTGTTCTACTGGCCAGCCTGCGCAGAGCGCCTGCATGTAGGCCCGCATCTGCTCCATCTGGTCATGATCTGCGCCCGAGGTGAGGAAGACGAACTGTGCGTAGGCGCTCTTGAGCACCGCGCTACGGCCGATCAACCCCCCTTCGTAGAGCGGTTTCGCGAATGCCAGAGAGCTTGATTTGGCCAGGATCGTCTTGTCGAGGTCGAAGAACGCGGCGCCATTCACGCTCAGCATGCTACGCCGCTGACGGCCAGCGTCCACAGGCTTGCGGATACGGACGTGCGTGAACTCACGATTGGCGGGGGTCGCTTGTCCTCGCCGAAGCGATTATGGGATGATCATCTTCGCCGCCCTTCGGGGTGGCCAACGCCGAGATCCCCCCCCTCGGCGTGAGGGCCCCCGCTCACCCCCCCGGCGGGGGCCCTCCCTTATTTTCCCGGGCTTTGTGCCGCGTTTTCTCCCTGGAATTGCCCCCGCACGTTTGTCCACAGGGTTCGGCCTCGACGGTTCCCGTGTGCCTGGAATCGGGAGAGAATCGGGATGGTCATCGACTGAGGGGAGTCGCATGTTCCGCCCGCCAATCACTGGGCCGATCCAAGGCCCAGAACCGGCCATCCTGGCAGTGACCGGTGACGCAGTTCTGGCCGATGATGTGCTGCGCCTTGGCGCAGCAGTTGGGGTGCGGGTCACAGTCGTTCCGGATGCGCTCGCCGCCGCGCCGCACTGGCAGGCCGCGGACCTCGTCCTGGTCGACTCCAGCAGTGTCGCCGGGTTACGCGCCTTGGGGGTGCCCCAGCGTTCGCGTGCTGTGCTGGTCGCGGAGGAACAGCCGGTCGGGTCTCGGGTGTGGCAGGACTCGTTAGCTGTGGGGATCACCGCGGTAGTGAACCTGCCGGCTGGTGAGCAGTGGTTGCTGGAGGCGCTGGCTGAAGCCTCCGGGCGGCTGTCGTCGGTGGCGCCCGTGGCGGTGGTCCTAGGGGCCCGAGGTGGGGCCGGCTCAACTGTGCTCGCGGTTGCGATGGCCTGGGCCGCGGCCGCCGAGGGTTTGGCCAGCTATCTGCTGGATCTGGACCCACTTGGGTGCGGAGCGCAAGTGATGTTGGGTGTCGATCACCTGCCTGGCGGCGGTTGGACCGAGGTTGATGCCACCGCCGGCCGGGTCCCGCCACGCGCGCTACGGGCAGGTTTGCCCACCATCGCCGGAGTCAAGGTCATGGGTTGGCCGAGCCTGCCCGAACCCGCGCAGGGACTACAGGTGGCAGCTGGGGCGGCGGGAGCAGTGATTGATGCTGCAGCGCGCGACGGGGACGTCGTGATTGTTGATCTGCCGCGCTGGGCCTGCCGCGACGGCACGGAGCCGGAACCTTTCGCCATGGAGGCCCTGACTCGTGGGAGCCAGATCATTCTGGTGTCCTCGGCCGACGTGCGCTCCGCGCTTGCTGGTCGGCGGCTGCTGGCACACCGGCGGTTGGCTGGGCTACCGGTGGGGCTTGTGGTTCGTGGCCCGTCTCCTGGAGGCCTGAGCGCCGACGACATCGCCGACGCGCTGGAGGTTCCGCTGTTGGCGTTCATGCCGCACGAACGTGGCCTGGACCGATCGATGGAAGACGGCTTCCCACCCGGTTCGCGGCGAAATTCGGCGGTACGGTCGGCCGCGCTCAGACTCCTGGCGGGTGTGGCCGACGCGGCTGCGGGCCCGGGCCGGTGAACGGCAGGACGGCAACGGGGTCGCGTGCGGCCCCACCGGAGCAGCCACGCCAGCAGAATCCGGCGCTGCCGTTGGTCGAACGGGTCCGGAGCCGGTTGATTTCGACGGCGGCCGAACCGACCCCCGCCCGAGTGGCCGAGGCACTTCGCGAAGAAGGCTTGCTGGTGGGGGATGAATCCCTCATGGCACTGGTCACCGACCTGCGTTCCGAGTTGGCCGGGGCAGGCCCGTTGGAGGCGTTGATGGCCGACGAGCGAGTGTCTGATGTGCTGGTCAACGCGCCGGATTCGGTGTGGGTGGATCGGGGTTCGGGGTTGCAGCAGGTGGCGGTGGCGTTTGCTGACGAAGCCGCAGTTCGGAGGTTGGCTCAGCGCTTGGCGGCGTTGGCGGGACGGCGGCTCGACGATGCCTCCCCTTACGTTGATGCGCGACTGCCGGATGGCGCTCGCCTGCATGCGGTGATTCCACCGGTGGCCCCGCGCGGAACGTGTATTTCGATTCGGGTGCCGCGCAAGCGCGGCTTCACGCTCGAGGAGTTGGTGCGTTTCGGGGCGCTGCCGGAACGTGGAGCGGAATGGCTGCGTCGCGTGGTCGATCGCAGACTCGCCTTTCTCGTCAGTGGGGGTACCGGGGCGGGTAAGACGACCTTGTTGTCGACCCTGCTGTCGCTGGCGCCAGCGGCGGAACGGCTGCTGGTGGTAGAAGACTCATCCGAACTCGAACCCCGCCATCCACATGTGGTGCGGTTGGAGTCGCGGCCGTCCAATGTTGAGGGGGTCGGGGCGGTGACGCTGCGCGATCTGGTGCGGCAGGCGCTTCGGATGCGCCCGGATCGACTCGTCCTGGGTGAGGTTCGGGGGGCCGAGGTGGTGGATCTTCTCGCAGCTTTGAACACGGGGCACGAAGGCGG
>CAWJIH010000013.1:0-156051 GCA_963842975.1 uncultured Actinomycetes bacterium
TCAAGGGGTCGTTGCAACGTTCCTTGAACCCGCCGTCGATTACTACCTGAACCCCATCCGGGCGCAGCTCGTCAACCGGCGCACCGGGGCTCTGGAGATGGATTTCGTTGTGCTCGGCGCTGAGCACAACGCCCCGGCGTTTGCCGAGCATGTGGTGGCCGGGATGCAGGCTGACGCGCTCGGAGAGTCTGCCCGCTCAGCGCTCCGGCTCCGCCCCGTGATCTGACGCCGTCGGCTGATTCTCCGAGGCCTCCGCCGGAGTGCGCTTCGACCCTCCGCCCAGAAATCCCGGCAGGATGATGATCACAAACAGAACCGCGATGACCGCGATGAGCAGCAGGATCACGCTGTCCACACCAGTGCCAGCCGACTTCGAGGCCTGGTCCACCGGGGACAAGTAGGGATGTATCGCCTCCAGCACGAGTTTGCGGGAGTTCAGTACCCACATCGGGAATTGGTAGAGCCCGATCACGAACACACTCAGCGCAAGGAAGACCCGGGTGCTCATCCGGTGCCGGTTCCTCGGACTGGCGGCAATGACGCCGGCCATCACTATTCCCAACAAGACCACCACGAGCACGATCAACGCCGGGACCGACGGGGCGTTCAGGTCGCTGAGGTACTGCATATAGTCCTCGTGAAAAGCCTGATAGCTGTCGCCCGTCTCCTTTGTGCTCGACGCGCTCGCCGTGAGGTGTTGGGACATCTGGTCCAAGATGGCCTTGACGCCAGTGGAGCCCTCGCTCAGCCCAGCGTCGATGTCATTGGTTTCAGAGGCCTTGTCGAACCGTTCCAGAAGCTCGCGGGTCTGGTCGGCGAAGTCCGGGCCCACCTGTTCTGAGGCCTGCATGATCTCGCTGGAGGACTGACCGACCGCGCGGGCAGACTCCGCGATCGCCAGATCCTGTGTCCACAGGGTGTTCGTGGTGAAGGCAACGATGAAGGCGAAAGCGGCCGACACCAGGGCGATCAGCCGATTTCTGGCCTCCGCGTCGTCGTTGTCCACATTGATCCGCCGACCAATGGGTAGCCCGATCGCAGCGACGAGAAGGCCCGGCAGGAACGCCGCGAGGACACAGCCCCACCAGTCCAACGTGTTCAGCGAAGCGGTCAAAGACATACCAACGGACTCTAGCGAGCCGATGCGGCGTGTGGCAACCGCGCAAACAAGTCCTGGCCGTCGCGGGGCGAGCTGAGCCCGAGGGGCTGGCTGGGACCGCGAGGCCAGCAAAGACCGCGAGGCTGGTAGTCAGGTGTCAGTCACCTCGTCGTGCGGCATCGATCGCCGCGACGTCAATCCTGCCCATCGTCAACATGGCTTCGAAAGCTCGGTGGGCTTCATCGCCGCCGGCAGCCGGATGGCACGGACCAGACCCGCCCATCCTGTTGGCGATGTCGGACAACGGCCCCCAGATGCGGTCGAACGACACCCGCGAGTACCTGGCGATCTGCTCGATCGCGCAACACTTCGGTCGGCCTGGCACGCCCACCGATCAGGCCTGGGTGGAAAGCTTGTTCGCGCACGTGAAGGGCGAGTATCCGTGGTTGACCCAGACCCGGGACCCTAGACACTGCGGCTGGAACTTGCCAAGGTTCGCGAGCACTACAACACGGTCCGCTGCACGAGTCCATCGGCTACGTCACCCCCCCAGGATGAGCACGAAGGCCGAGGAGAAGCGATCCAGCAGGCACGAATCGACGGTATGAACGAAGCTCGAGTCCGCCGAACTGCGACCCGCAGACAGGACCGCAAGACTGGACCCAACGAACCCGCCTATCGATATGGGGGTGCGCGCCCTGCCCGGCACGCGCATCGCCAACCCCGCGACCGGCCTGGTTGTCTATTCTCCACCAGAGGGCAGGCATGTGATCGAGGCCAAGCTCGGCGCGTGGGAGTCGTTCCTGCACTCGTCGCCGGAATTCGACCCCATCGTGCGGATGGCGCTGGCCCACTACCAGTTCGAGGCCATCCACCCCTTCTCGGACGGCAACGGGCGCACCGGACGGATACTGAATATCTTGCTGCTGGTGGAGGCTGGCGTGCTGCGATCGCCCATTCTCTATCTGTCGCGCTACATCATTGACCACAAAGACGACTACTACCAGCTTCTGGCAGACGTCACCGAGGGCGGCGCCTGGGAACCGTGGGTGCTGTTCATGGTCGAGGCTGTGCGGTCATCGGCCACCGGTACCTTGGCCACGATCGACGCGATAGCCGACCTGCGGCGGCAATTCGCCGAGCAGGCGATCGGAGTGACTCCGGGTACCCGTCACGAGGGTTTCGTGTCGGTGCTGTTTGCGCAGCCGTACACGAGGATCGGCGACGTGATGGAGCGGTGTGCCGTGTCGCGGCCCACCGCTACCGGGTGGCTTAACGATCTGCTTGCGGCCGGAATGGTGACCGATATCAAGGTAGGCCGGGACAGGCTGTTTCTGAACACTGCCTATCTCGACCTGCTTTCGGACGGCCAGCGATGAGAGACCTCGCCCAGCAGTGCCAAGGCGCTGAAGGGGAACAGCGAACGATTGTCCAAGCAGTTCACCTTGACCGCCGGTGGCAGGTTTGGTCGCAAAGGCAAGAACACCCAAGTTGTTGAGTCCACCGCTCCGTCGGCGATGGCCAGACACTTCTGGGCCGCGCTTTCGAAGGGCGGGCCTGCCGCACCGTTGCCACATGGGCGTGGTGATCGGGTCAGGTGCGACGATGGCTCGCTGGTGGTCTTCGACGAGGTGTTTCGTTGCCCTGGGAGGTGTTGGGGTGGCGGTGAAGAGCGCACTTGGCGTCCTGGACTTCGAGGGCTTTGAGGGCGAGTACCCGCAATTGGGTGTCGTACCCGCAGCTGCGCGTGCGTTGGACCGCGCGCGCAAATCTGGGCGCCTGTCCTATCTCAATCGAGGAGCCGTCGTTTCTCAGTGCTGCATCGTGCGGGAGCGACTGTCGCAACTACGCAATGGAGAGCTGCAGTGGACCTACTCCAACGAGATCGGTCAGGAGTATTGGACGAAGCGGGCGCTCGGACTCACATGTGAAATCCGGCGCGCCAGCATGTGAAACACCCTCTTCTGGTTCGTCGAAACCGAGCCATTTAGCGCACGAATTCGCAATCGGCTCACCCTCCACCACGGGGAATTGGCGATTTGTTGCCTGATGGGTTAGTGAGGTTTACCGACACGAAGGTGCCAGCTACGCCACCCCCGACGAACCCCGCACCCAAGCTGACCGCCAACTATCCTCAGGTCCCGACGCTAGGGTGGCCCCTCGTGGATGGAAAAAGTGCGCGCTACCTGCCGTTGGCATGGGCGTTCTTGCTCAGCAGCGCACTTGCTGTCGCCGGAACGGTGTGGTCCCAACTCGGAGCCACGTCTGCCACGACCCTCAGCGGGGGCCAATCGCGCGGAGCGCTGTACACGGGTTTCGTGCTGGCGGTGCTTGCGCTGTCTGCGGGCGTCGCGATTCCGTTGACCCCAAGCATCGCTGGCAAGTTCGGAACTCGGATGACTTTCGTCGTCACGGAGTTGCTGGCGGCCACAGTGTGGGCCGTCGTTGGCGTCTTCTTGCTGGTAGGCGATGACCCGTTGATCCCGTTGCTGATCGGGATGCTGTTCGCGGGGGCCTTCGGGGGCGTGGCCGCGGTCCTCACCCCGGGGGTGACGCACGCCTATCTGGGAGGTACGTCGCTTGCCCGCGCCTACTCGGTCCGTGCGGTGGCGTCTGGATTCGGCGCGGTCGTGGGTGCCCTGACTGCCGCCACGGTGATCTCGGCCACGCAACCTGGCTGGGGCCTGATCGGCAACGCGGTGCTCTCCGTTCCTCTGGGACTGCTCGTGCTGTGCCGACCGCCGGCGGATGGATTTCCCGCGGTCAAGCAGGACGGGCGGGGCTGGCGCGCGCCTTGGCTGGACTTGGCGCGTAGCCGTCCGCTGCGCAGGATCGCTGGACTCTCCGCTGCAGTGGCTATCTGCGTCGCTCCCATGATCAGCATGATCGTGCCGATTGCCCAATCGCTGCGCCAGTCGCCGCTGATCCCCGGCGCCGGCATTGTGCTTGCGGGCGTGGCACTCGGTCGGCTGGCCACGCCCACTATTGTCACCAGACTCCGCAGCGGGCGCGATGATCTGGCGGCCTCCCTCCTTGCCATCACGGCAACGGGCTCTTTCATGCTCGCACTCGCGCTGAGTTCCATGATGTTGACCGGCCGGGTCGAGCTCGTGGTGTGGGCGGTCATCGCCATGGGAATCGGCGCCACCAGGTTCGCCTCCCGGTCCCTGACGCTCGGCGCCGCCAATAGTTGTCTCGGGGCGGCCCGCGGGCTACAGGGCATTGCCGCCGCGGTGATGGTCGCCGCCCTGGCCGCCCCCATAGGGACTCTGACTTGGGGCGTCGCTCTGAGTTTCATGCCGCCATGGGCTGTCGTGGCGATCAGCGCCGGCGCGCTGCTCACCGTCGCGCTGGTTCTACGAGCGAGTCGTCCTTCGCCATCCGAACCTGTCCGGACTTGAGGGTGGCGCTCTACGCTTCGCGTCGGCGTCGAGCCCGAGCAGATGGCCAGCACATCCCTGGAGGAGCGAGAGGCAAAAATGGCGGTGTGGATGACCTAGAGCGCTGCGTCGGGGGGAGGTCCTGGTCGACGCGGCGGGGGAGGCCCTGGTCTACTGGGGCCATCTGGGGCACCTTGTTTCGGTCGGATCTTCATAGTGGGCGACCGCCGATTCTGTCAGCCCAGCCATCCGTACTTCGGCTCCAGGCGAGCGCATGGCCGTTAGCCAGATCGTTGGCGGAAACCGTGATCGTGGGCACTCCGGGCAGCGAGTAGTAGCCCAGAAGCAGGCGCACCCAGGCTGGTCGGGCCTCCTGGATGAGGGCAATCTGCCAGTCCGATTCCCCGGGTGCGCGATACAACCAATGGTCAGCCAGGCTCGCCAACCCCGCCGTCAGGACGAGCGTCTCGGCAGCATGCCTTGTCGGAGTTTCGCCGAGGACACCATGGAAAACCGTCAATCCCAGCCATTGGTCCTCAACCTGCACGACGTAGCCGCACAGTTCCTGGTCATCGCGACGGCGCACTTCCTCCATATCTCAAGTATCGGCTCAAAGCGCCTGGGCAGGCTCTAGCGCGAGCCGGGCGCAGGTTGATCGAAAGCCTTGCGTTTGATTTCGTCTTGCACCGACTGCGGCAGTTTGGCCAGCAAGGCTGCCGCATGGGACTTCGATCCGGTGAGGTAGTGGTCGTGGGGGTGGGTCGCAGCCAGCGCCTTGACTATCACGTCGGCCACCCCACTTGGGCTGCTGCCAGATGTCTGAGTCTTGTAGCCAGCAGCCGTAGCGTCGGCGAACATCTTCCCGTACAGCGCAGACTGCTCCGGGGTCATGTCCGCGATCCGCCGATCGATCATGGCTTTCGTGGTGGCGTCGGCTCCGGTGGAAATGAAGCCGGGCTCCACCAGAATCACTTTGATTCCCCAGGGAGCCAGTTCCTGCCGAAAGGTGTCGCTCACCGCTGCGATCGCGGATTTGGCGGCGGCCAGCGCGCCGAAGTAGGGCACCGTCATACGATCCACGATGCTGCCGATGAACACGATCCGCCCCCGGGCCTTGCGCAGCAACGGCAGCATGGCCTGGGTCAGCGCCACTTGGCCGAAGAAGTCGACCTCGAGTGATCGGCGCAGATCCGCCATCGGCATGATTTCCAACGGCCCAGGGATGCCGATGCCAGCGACGTTGGCCAGGCCGTCAAGTCCGCGATCGCCAACATGACTAGCAATGGCCGTCGCTGCGGATTCAATGTCGTCGGCATTCGTGACGTCCAGGTGCAGGTGTGTGAGGCCGTCGCTGCTTTCGCCGGATTCGGGGTGCGCCGAACGGTCGCCAGCGAACACATGCCAACCCTGCTGAAGGGCTGCCGCAGCTGTCGCCTTGCCGATCCCAGACGATGTGCCCGTGACGAGCAGGTGTCTACGCTCACACGGCATGCGTGCCTCCCACTTTTCGACTGAACCGCACCGTACCTGCGCCAGGCGCCGGAGTCGCCGTGTGCGCGAAACCGGCAGCGGACCGGCGTTCTGCAGTGCCGCCTGCCGAGCCGTAAGTCCCGGGGCTGTGGCTAGGTGGCGAATCCCGCTGCGAATGGAACGTCGTATGGCAGCCCATGGATGTCATCGGCAAACGAGCCCACGAACAGAACCCCCAAGTTGGCGTATAGGTGTGGCTCCGGGGAGGGCCGGAAGGCAGCCAATTCATCGATGACTTGTGAGGCTCGGGCCAACTCGAGGTGCAGCCGCCACAGGGGCGCATTCTCCGTGCGCAGCACATTCGCCACCCACATCGCCCGGCTCAAGTGAGGCCCGAATTCCGCCTCGGCCAGTCCATACTCGACCCAGAGTTCCAGCGGTGTCACGAGTCGAGTCAGCGCGCTGTAGGAGACCAGGTGCGCCTTGTCGTTGAATCGTGAGAGCAGCGAACCTCCGCTCAGACCCGCTGCCCTGCCCATGCGGGCGATGGTTGCCCGTCGGTACCCCACGCGGCCGATAACGTCGAGAACAGCATCCACCACAGTGCGAAGGTCTGGATCAAGGTCGGCAGCGTCGCGCAGGAATTTCACGGGATAGCCGGCCGGCAGGTCCGCGCCAGGACCGCTCGAACTGGCCATGGCCACGTGCGCCTTGGCTTGCGCCGGGGCCAGCGGCGGCAAGTCCGGCGAACTGCGCCGGACGATCAATCGGCCCATGGCGAACGAGAGCATCAGCACATTGGCGGCCTGCATCGCCGGAGGGGCCGACGAGTCGGAACCATCAGGGGTGAAACAGACGCAATTCGTTGATGATTCGCCTGGCGTCGTGGCCAACGACCTCGTCGAGTTCGTCGTCAAAGTGGGAGGCGATGAGGAATTCGACCGCCGCTGCTGGTAACTCGTCAGGAGATTCCAGGGTGGCGAAAGCTTCGATGAGAGTGTCTGGATCACCGGAATGCGAGGCTTCGACAACATTCTTCAAAGCGGTGGCGAACCAGTCCCGCACCACCGCAGACCACACTATGTTGCCCAGTTCGGCCCTCGTCTCCGCCCGGGCGTAGAGGGCACCCACCGACAGCCCAGCCCGTTTGGCGATTCCGGTCAGCGCGATGTCGTCCCACCCGACCGAGACCAGTTCACCGACCATGGCTTGTCGGATTCGCTCGTCGTTTTTGCGCACGGTATCGCGGCGACTGCGCCTCGGGGGCCGGGGAGCCGGAGGACGCACCGGCACGTCACCGGTCATGCTTCGCCCCTGATTGCCGCTGCGCCACCCACCTCCTTAGCGTCTCACATGCCCAGGTGAAGTGGCCGAAACTGCGGGGATGCGCTCGGTCGGCTCCAACCCGGCACGGGCCACCTACCTGGTGCCGTAGCCACGCACGGCGTGAACGGATTCGCCACCTAGGCTGTAGGTGTGCACGCTGATTCGACTGTTTACTCGGTTTCGCGTCCGGAGTGGACATTCCCGGACGTGGCGAGGATTCCGTTGGCAACCACCGAGGCAAGGCTGCAGTTCGAGCCGGTGGTGTGGGGGTGCCCCGACCACGTTCAGTTCCGTGGCTCCGGGGGGTCGCGCGGGTTGCCTGATGTGGCTCAGCCGCGCGGGGAGTCGCGCCGGCTCGGGGCAGGGCGGGTGCCTGATGAGATTCGCTTGCGAACGCGCCGAGGTTCGCGGTCGGCTGACTAGTAGTTCGTCACTCGGGGGAACCGTCAGCGCTACCTCGATGAGATCGATCTACTCCCGTCTACGCCACATCTGGGCGGTTGGGTGGAGCATGAAGCGCTCCGTCGAAGTGTGGCTGGCTGGCCGTGGGGTGAGCAGGACAGGCCCAAGCGGACGGGCTGTCGTGGGCCTCCACCACGTGCTGGGCCTTGCCGGTTTCACAGAGTTAGCGAAAAGCGTCTGCTAGCGTGAAGAGGCATCGTACCGCGAACTATTCGACTGGAGTGAAGATGAGTTCCGAAGGCCAAGCCAAGCACCCATATGCGCCGCCTGCAGAGCCTGTGGTCATCGGCAGTGCGGTGTCCGCTGAGAATTCCGTTTCAAGCGGTTCCAGGATCGGTCGGACGGCGGTTTCAACTACAGCAGCCAGGCCGGTTTGATCCTTGGGTTTGCCGTCAATTCGGAGACTCGCGCACGGCGGCAGACCGCTGACGTTTTGGTAGGTGATGGGGCCCATGTCGGGTTCGCCACCGACAAACAGGTCGCGGCGGGTCCAGGTCATTTCCAGTAGTCGTGGCATACCGTTGGCATCCGTACCGCCAGCGTTATTGGCGCGAACGAACGTCAGCACGTGACTGTCGAAACCGTCGATGAACTGCGAGATCTGGTCAGCGTGTTCGCTTACCAGGTGTAGTTCCATCACCAAACCGGTGATGCGCTCACGGTGAGCCACGAGTGAGCCAAGAAGTGGGTATTCGCCGCCCTCGATGTCCAGTTTCACGAATACGTCCCTTCCAGGGACGAGGTCGATAGCCTGCGCCAGTTTGCTGGCCCCCACGCCGGTAGCCGTGAGGTTTCGTGCCACATGCTGAACGCCGGGTTGATTGAAAAAGCGGCGGTAACCGACGAAGCGAGTCACGTTGCACAACCTCTCGACGCTGGGACCGCGCAGGAAACTCCCGACGCGGTTCCAGGTGCGGCCGAGCCAGAAGGTCCAACCCATGGTGCCGTCGTACACGGTGGTGGGCGCTGGGTTCAGTTCCCGGAAGGCCGCCTCGAACGCCCAGTCGTCAGATAATCCACCGCTGATGAGGTGGCTTGCCGCCAGCGCCGCCGTGCGACTGACAACGTAGCCTCCGTCGCTCGGCGGTCCCAGACGAATCAGATCTGCGCTGAGGGTCGGGGTCCACGACTTCGGCGGTTTGCCACTACGTTCAGGGTGGTCCGCGCCATGACTGAATGCCGGCGAGACCTTGAGCAGCCGGGCTTTCGGGGGTTGCCGGACACTTTCTCCAGTGAGCGTCCGGATGTAGTGCCCCAACGCGCCGCGCCGACCTGTGTTGCGCCCATGGCGCCACAGGAATCGAGAATGCGCTCTTGGAGGCCAACCTTTGCGTCCAAATAGAGTGCGCACGCGGGAGGGCCAGCGAACGTCGGGATTGAGCCAAGCAGCGACTTCCGGTTCGCACACGCCCACCAGCCCCGGCAGCAGGTACCTGGGGACATTGAGTTTGCAGGCCCGTTCCGCGTAGTCCAGGTCGGCGTAGTGGTGGGGCCAGGAACCGTCGAGGGGTCCTATTCGGCGACGTGCCGATCGGGGCACGAGTACGAAGTTGCCATGAAAAAGATCGATGGGGAGGGGTTCGCGGCTGGGCGCGATCTGCCGAGCCGCAACACGGTGCTCGTCGTGAGTACGGCGCATTCCCGTGAAGCTCACGTCTGCTCGCTGAGGTGACCACAGGGCACCGACGATTATCGCCTCCGGGCGTTGCTGGTGGGCTTCCATTGCTCGTCGCATAGCCGTGGGGTCGAGCTCCACATCGTCGTTGAGCCACAGGATCACTTCAGGGTCACCACTCTCTGCCACCGCCTCGGCCTCGGCCATGGACCGCGACCAGTACCAGTCACCGGGGCCTCGTACCACTGTCACCGGTAGCCCCAGTTCCCTCACGGCTGCGGTTGTGCCATCGGTGCTGCCGTCGTCGACTAGGACCGCGGTTAGGGAGCAGTCGGCTGGGACGCAGGCGAACAGTGACCGCAGGCAGCGGACAGTGGACTCGCGACGGTTGTGAGCGGCGACGATTGCCGTGGCCCGCCGCCGAATCTTCGGTTTGGTGGCAGGTGGCGGGCATTGCACCACGAGGCCCTGGGCAGTGAGGTCGCCAATGAACCTTTCGACGTCGTCGCTGATGGCGGCGGGGGTCACGTCAAATGTGGCTGCTAGGTCCGCTGTGGCCTGCTCTACCGAATCTGCGTGACGCAGTGCCTTCCAGAATGTCATTCCGACACGGTCGAATTGGACGATTTCCATGGTGGTCGGGTGCATTAGCACCCCTTCGGTGGGCGGAATGCCGAGCAGCCCGGACGCGGCAAGGGGCTCCACGTGGCAGCCCTGTGACCTGCACTTTCACCCCGCGACATCCCTTACGGCGTCCCACAACGAGGCCGCAGCGGGCGCCAGGCGCTCGAGTTGGTCTGGCATCCGAAGATCGAGCACCCGGCCGGGGCTCGGGGCTTTGCCGCGGTACACACTCTTACCGTAACTGTCGCCCGCGTGCTCCACCCCCGTGGGCGGCGCCCCTTCGAGCAGCTCCGCCCGGAGCAGTCGCAGTTGGCTTCGTCGGGCCACACCGTGCACTGCCCACTCGCTTGGGTCTCCGGCCGCGCAGGATGGCCAAGCGGGAACTTTCTCATCGATGTCCAGAACAACACCATGCAAGCAATAGCGCACGTTTCCGACCATAGGGGAGGTCTCGACCGCGACACGCTAGGGTTCCAATATGGATATTGTCGTTGCCCCGGAAGCCGTGTCTGCCGACATCGATGGTGCAACCGTTGTGCTCACACCCGACATGCGATACGTGCGCCTTGACACCACGGGCGGAACCATTTGGAAACTCGTCTCAGAAGGTCACAACGCCAAGGAAGTTGTGGACGGGATGTGTACCCGCTTCGAGGTAGATCGTTCCACCGCCGAAAGAGACGTCCGAGATTTTCTCAATGGCCTCGCCGGGTTGGGTCTTGTGACCCTGAGCGATTGAGTACCAACGTCGCGTGACAGGCGTTGTGGGCCAGTCCAACAGACAGGATTCTCGGACCCTGCACCGAATGCTGTGTCAGTTGGCTGGCATGTGTTGGGCGAGGAAGCGGACTGCTTGGCTGGCGTACCAGGGCAAGCGTCCGCCGCCTTGGTGGAATCCGACGTGGCCGCCGTGGGCTGTGATGGCTCGGTGCACGTAGCCAGCTGCCGCCAACCCCTCCCAATCGATCGCCAGGTAGGAGTCGGCGGGGATCATCGGGTCGTCGAGGGCGTGAATCAGCAGCAGTGGCGCGTCTACGGTGGGCAGATAGCGTCCGGCTGAGTTGACCTCGTAGTACTCCCGGGCATCGCGCCAGCCGTGCCACGGTGCGGTGATCGCGTTGTCGAAATCGGGCAGCCGGCGAGCCCGCCGCACAGCGCGTTGTTCGGCAGGTGTGAGGCGGACTGAGCCGTCCGGCGCGCGCGAACTCAGGTCTTCGCGCAGGCCGCGCAGCACCGCCCGCTCGTACATGCCGAACGCAGCATTGCTCAGATGTTCGGCGCCGGCGACCAGATCCAACGGCGCCGACACCGACACGCCCGCGCGCACCGGAAGGCCCTCTCGGGGTTCACCGAGCAACTTGATCGTCATGGCCCCGCCAAGCGAGAAGCCGAGGACCGCCAGCGCCGGGTCGGCGCCCTTCACGCCTGCTTCGGGCTCGTCTGCCAGCCGCCGAAGCACGGCTCGCAAGTCGTCGGTCTTGCCAGCGTGATACGTCATGGTCGAGGTCTGCTTGGAGTCTCCGGCACACCGCAGATCCACCCGGGCAACGCTGAATCCGGCCATCAGCATCGCCACCGACGTCGCGCGGATGTAGGCCGACTCCGCGGACCCGCCGAGGCCGTGGACCAGCAGCACCAGGCCTGCGCCAGTCACGTCGCTGGCATGGATGTTCACCGTGAGGCGGTCGCCGGAGCCATCGTCGGTGGGAACACTGAGTCGTCGTGCCGGCGCAAGGTCGTCGAGGTTGTACCTGCGTAGCAACAACCGGCTGTAGGCAGCCTGCAAATGGCCTGACTTCAAGCCCAGCGGTACGGGGTAGTTCGCATTGACCACGGGTGTGGCTGGCTGTGAGTCCACCTAAGTAGGGTGCCAGACTGGGCGTGCGCAGGTTTACGGGCTATCGACGTCGGACTCGAGGTGAGGTCATGGGGGCGATCCGTCGGAGGCGAAAATCTGCGGCCCTAGCGGCTGCGGCCGTCGCCAGCTTGGCGCTGTCGGCTTGCTCGGGCAACGTCGGGCAGCCGGTCCTGGACTCCCTCGGGGTCGAATCCGTGGCCACGCCGTGGATTCCCACACCGACTGCTGAGGTGCCGCTGTCGCAGCCAACTGGCTGTCCTCCGCGGGCACCGTCGACGTGGGACCTCGCCGGCGGCGCCCCCGCCACGCCGACCTTTGCCGATGTCGCCTACGCGGACGTCTCACCGTCGCAAGAGCTCGACCTCTACTTGCCGCCCGGCAAGGGACCCTTCCCGATGGTGATGCGCATCCACGGTGGAGCGTTCCAGGCCGGAAACAGCACCATGGCCGAAGCTGATGTTCAGAAGTTCCTGGCCGCCGGATTCGCCCTGGCCAGCGTCAACTACCGACTGTCCTGTGAAGCGTTGTTCCCAGCCGCACCGCAGGATGTGTTCGCCGCGGTGCGGTTCCTGCGCGCCAATGCTGAGAAGTACAAGCTTGATCCACAGCAATTCGCGTTGTGGGGCGAATCGGCCGGGGCGAACCTGGCCGCGCTCGTGGGAGTCGCGGGTGGTCGGAATTCCTACCTTGACGATCCGGCCCTGGGTAACGCCGACACCTCTAGCGCGGTGCAGGCCGTGGTTGGCTGGATTGGGCCCTACAACTTCCTCACCATGGACGCGGAGTTTGCCGCCCGTACCCCGGCCGAATGCGGTGGGGAATTGCAACTCGATTTGCTTGACTCGGCACTGACGGCCTACCTGGGCGCGCCGATGTCTGAAGTTCCGGAATTAGCCGACGCGGCGTCGCCTGGGTCGGCCTACCCATACGTCGTTCCAGGCGTGCGATTTCCGCCGTTTCTCCTTGCCGCTGGCTCGGCGGATTGCCTGATCCCCACTGAACAGTCGGCCGCATTCAACCGGCTGCTGAACAACGCCGGTGGGACTTCGGAAATTGTCGTCTTGCCCGGAGCAGGCCACCTGGATGCCGGATTCAAGACATACTTGGCGGCACCCACTCTCCAGTGGTTGCGGGACAACGTGGATGGCCGTCCCCGCATCATCGAGCGTCTATGGTTTTGGAGTGAGTCATGAAAGCTGCGGCCTCGGCAGTGAAAGCGGACGGTTCGCATCGGGGAGCGTTCTCGTCCCGGCGGGTGTTCATCCTCGCCGCTATCGGTTCGGCCGTGGGACTCGGCAATATCTGGCGATTCCCCTACGTCGCATACGAGAACGGCGGCGGCGCCTTCATCCTGCCCTACCTGGTGGCCCTGCTGATTGCAGGTTTGCCGTTCCTGCTGCTCGACTACGCACTCGGCCACAAGTACCGCGGGTCCGCTCCGCTGTCGTTCGCCCGCATGTTTCGCCGATCCGAGGCCATCGGCTGGTGGCAGGTTGCGATCTGCTTCATGATCGCGGTGTATTACGCAGCAGTGGTGGCCTGGGCCCTGAGGTACACGTTCTTCTCGATCAATCAGGCCTGGGGTGAGGACCCGGAGGCGTTCCTCTTCAACGATTTCCTGCAGGCCGGTGATCCCGGGGTGAACGCCAACGTTGTGCTTGGTGTGGTGGTCCCGCTTGCGCTGATCTGGCTAGCCGTCCTGGTCATCATGGCCCTAGGCGTGCAGAAGGGGATCGGCGCGACGGCGGTGGTCTTCATCCCGCTGTTGTTGCTGGCCTTCGGGTTCCTGGTCGTCCGCGCGTTGTTTCTCCCCGGAGCAGCGGCGGGACTAGACGCGCTGTTCACCCCCAACTGGTCGGCGCTGACCCAGACCTCGGTGTGGGCGGCGGCCTTCGGTCAGATCTTCTTCTCACTGTCCGTGGGCTTCGGGATCATGATCACGTACTCGTCGTACGTGGCCCGCAAGACCGACATGACCGGTTCGGCCTTCGTCGTGGGGTTCTCCAATTCGGGGTTCGAGTTGCTGGCGGGCATCGGGGTGTTTGCCGTGCTCGGGTTCATGGCCCAAGCCTCCGGCGTGGCCATCGACGAGGTAGCGACGCAAGGGCTCGGCTTGGCATTCATCGCCTTCCCGGCGATCATCAACGAGGCGCCCGCCGGGGCTTTGCTGGGTGTGCTGTTCTTCGGTTCGCTGCTGCTGGCGGGGCTGACCTCATTGGTGAGCGTCATGGAGGTCGTGATCTCGGCGACGCGCGACAAGTTTGAACTCACCCGCGTCGGAGCGACGCTGGCCGTCGGCGTGCCGGCCGCGGTGATCAGCCTGCTCTTCTTCAGCACCAGCAGCGGGGTGTACGTGCTCGACATCGTCGACCACTTCATCAACCAGTTCGGCATCCTTGCCGCAGCGGTTGTGAGCATGATTGTGGTGGCATGGGTGGCCCGCGCCTTGCCAGGACTGGTGCAGCATATGAACATCTACGGATCGATCCGGCTGGGGAGATGGTGGATCGTGTTGGTGTCCTCGGTGATTCCACTGGCATTGACGGTCGTGCTGGTGCAGGAGTTCCTGAAGGACCTACGCACCCCATACGGGGACTATCCGATGTGGATGTTGCTGGTATTCGGCTGGGGAGCAGTGGTTGGAGTGGTGGTGTTTGCGCTGATCGCCGCGCGCGTCCGATGGCGGCCGAATACGCCACTGGAGCTACCCGATGGCGCCCAAGCCACGGGAACGGTGCAGGAGGCAGGTCAATGAGTACGCCGGCGATTCTGATGATGGTGTTCGCAATGGTGGTGCTCTGGGGCGGTTTGGGGTTGGCTATCTACAACCTCGTGTACCGAAGTTCCGCTCCCGAGGAGCGCTACCCGCGGGAACTCTAGGGCCGCTCGCCTTTTTGGCGTCGCTCAACCCAGGAACTGGTAGCTAGTTGCAAGCATGCCGGTATAGGTGAAGGGCAGCAGCACAATGCCCAGTGCGGTAGCCGACGCGGGGACCATGCCACGAGTCGCTACCAACAGGTAGGCGCACAGACTCAGCACGATTTCTGGCACGATCACGTAGGTCGCGATGCCGCCGATCATCGCCACCCCGACCGGCTCCCATAGGGGGATCGCCGGGGCGAAGAGTTCGGCGCCCCAGAACATCACGAAACCGGCGGCCGCTGCGGCGAGCGCTCCGGTACGAACACCGCGGCGGCTGCTCACCAGCGATCCCACGAACACCACCGGCAGTAGCGCGATGGTCCACATGCCCGCCATGAACAGTGGGACGGTGTCGATAAATGGTGCGCCGGTGTCGGCGAAGTTCAACGTGCCCAACTCGGCCGAGAGGAACCAGTCCGGCAGCACCATCAGCACACTCAGCGGGGCCAACACGGTCCATGCCGACCACAGCGAGGCATCGCCGGTGCGCCGCGCAAGCACCACCGTGCCTACGTGGAAGACCACAACCAGCGCAAGCACCCGCCATCCCAGGGGGCCGATCGGGAGCAGCAGTCCAATCACAGCCAACACCGCGAAGCCACCGAATCCGCCCAACCACACACGTAGGTCGGGGGTCGCGGCGGAGCCACCCCGAGGTGAAGCGCGGTGTTGTGTCGGGGCTTCCCCTCGTCCTTGATCGCCGTCGTTGTTGATTCGAGAGGCCCCAGCAACGCTTTGGCTGTCGGCCTCGGTCATCGTCGGAGAGTAGGAAATCTGGCCTTGGTCCGTCAACAGCGGTGACCGAATGGTGCCAGTGTGGGGGCCAACTGCGCGGGTATTCGAGGGTCGTCGGAGACTCACCTCACTGGCGCAACCTGGGAGGCATCCCGGCTAATCCACGACATTCGGGCGAATACTTCAGCACAATGGCCGCATGAGTAGCGATGCGCGAGCCACCATCCAGCAGGTGATGGACGGACTTTCCGCGGGCAACGCGGACATGATCGTCGATGCCTACACCGACGACGTCGTGGGAATCGACGAGGTGGCCCGTCGCTGGATGTACGGTCGAGCCGAACATGCTGCCTACAACGAAACGATGCTCGCCAGCATTCACAATTGCCGATCGGAATTCGACGACGTGCACGAAATGATGCTCGGCGACGTCGCGATCATGACTGGCTACTTGACGCAGGAGTACGAATGGGAGGGGGAGCCGCAGGCGGTTGAGATGCCCGCGACTTTCGTGCTCCGCAAAGATGATGGTCGTTGGCGGATCTGCCTGTTTCACGCCCTACCGATTCCCGAGTGACATCTGTCTCGGGAATCGTCCCAGCCTGGACCTAGCCTCGCCGCCGCGGCCCGGGTTCCTAGGCGAACTCCCAGGGGCTCTAGCCAGCGACGTCAGCAGGCGCTGTCGCCACGGTCTGTGCTGCGGGACCTTTGAGGGTTCCGTCGGCCAGGGGTGCGGCACTGGCGGTGGCGATGCTCACCATCCCAAGACCGACCAGCGCGGCGGTAGTCGTGAGAATGCGGGTCTTGATGTTCATGTTGGCTGCTCCAAAGTTTGTGTGGTGTCGTCTTATGTCGTTCACTGACTTTGGTGTTCCCAACACACGTGCTCCAGACGGCCAGCCAGAGTGACCTTGGCCGCAACAACTGCAAAGAAAAAGTCAAGGTGGCGGCGTGGTCCATAGGTGGCGGCGTGGTCAATGTGCCGGCTGGCTACCCGCCGAGATGACTCCTTCGGCGTAGCGCCTAGCGCCATCACTGACTCAGCGCACGGCGATGCGGTTAGCCTCGAAGCATCATGTTCTCTGATCGGTCCGAGGCCGGGCGGTGCCTTGGTGGTGCGCTCGCCGGCTACCGGAATTCGCAGCCGCTGATCCTGGCGCTGCCGCGCGGAGGAGTGCCGGTGGCAGTGGAGGTGGCAGCAGCTCTCGGGACACCAGCCGCCGACCTTGACGTGTTGGTGGTGCGCAAGATCGGTGCCCCGTGGAATCCCGAATTCGCCGTCGGAGCAGTTGGCGAAGACGACGTTGCGGTGATCGACGCAGATCTCGTGGCCGACCTGGGAATCGATGAGGCCACCGTGCGCCGGATTCGGACAGCGGAAGCTGCTGAGGTGCGTCGACGCGTCGCGCTGTATCGGTCCGGTCGACCCGCAGCCGAGATTCGGGGTCGGACTGTGATCGTGGTCGATGACGGTATTGCGACCGGTTCCACCTTGCTCACGGCCGTAGCGCTGCTGCGATCCCGGGGTGCAGGACGCATTGTGGTTGCTGCCCCGGTGGCGTCGGATTCTGCGGTCGCAGCGTTGCGGGCCGTCGCAGACGAGGTCGTGGTGGCGGAGGTTCCGGTCGATTTCCGTGCGGTCGGCCTGCACTATCGGGATTTCCGACAGGTGCCCGATGGCGAAGTGAAGGCGGCGCTGGATGCGTACCGCTGCCGCGGGTAGCGCGGACTGGTGCACCAGCCACTTCTAGCTGGATCCGCTTCATGGGGTGCCGACTGCCGCGACGTTGGTCGGTTCCTTCGTCCCGCTGGCGCAGAAGCCGAACACGCTGACGGTCTGTCCGGGGGCGATGCGGGCCCCCCAGCCTGGTGGGGCAACGGATACCTGGCTGCCGGTCTGCGCCACCGTGCCGTTCCATGAACTGGTCAATGAAGTGCCCTGGGGAAGTGCGAAGGTCAGTTTCCAGGTGGTGATCGCGTTGGTGCCAGTGTTCGTGATTCGAGTGCTGCGGCAGAACCCGTTGCCCCACGTCGAGTCTTTCACCAGCTCCACCGCCAGCGTTTCCGAGCCGGGCGGGACAGTTGGGGTGGGCGTGGGAGTCGGCGTGGGGGTGGGTGTCGGCGTCGGGGTCGGCGTGGGGGTCGGGGTCGGTGTCACGGTGGGTGTGGTGGGTGTGGGTGTGGGTGTGCCGCCGAAGTCGATCGACTCGCGATTCAGCAACGAAGTCAGCAGGGCCATCTTGGCAGGGTTCACGGTTCGCCAGTCATCGTTGAGGATGCCGCCGGTGTCGCCCGAATTGGGGTTCCAGGACCAGAAGGTCCACGACGTTCCGTTTCGGCCCATGATAGTCGGCAAACTGGCGGATCCAGCGACCCTCCACGGTGTCGAGGTCGACGTTCTTGGCGCCGAACTCGCCCACGAAGATGGGCGCGATCCCACCTTCGGAGATGTAGCCGAATCCCTTGCTCCAGCGGTCCGCCAGGATCGCAGCCATATCGGGGGAGGAGAACCAGGGCTGGGCGTAGACGCCTGGGCCGTATTCGTGGGGGGAGTAGACGACGCGATGAGGAATCGACAGTCGGACTGGGTGGTTGCGGACCCCCTCCAGGTTTCCACCCCACCAGTGGCGGTCAAGCTGTTGGCCACCAGCGACGGGCCCTTCAATACCTTCGACGAAGACCAACCAATGGGGCGCCTTCGCGAGCACGGCATTACCCGCCAACTCGGCGGCCCGGCGCCAATCCGTTGGACCTCCGGTGCCCCAGGTGGCCGAGCCGTGGGGTTCGTTCTTGAGATCTGCGCCGATCACGTTGGGTCGATTGGCATAGCGAGTCGCGAGGGTTTGCCAGGTGTTCAGCCAGTCGGCTTCGGTGAATCCGGCTTGGCCGTACCAGAGATCGAACATGAAGCCGTCGTCTGCTTGGGAGTGATTGTCGAGGATCACCATCAGGCCCCGGGCGGCGGCTTCATCAATAATGATGTCCATGACCTGCTGGGGGGTCTTGCCGGCTAGGGCGGCATTCCGCCCGCCGCCGTAGTCGATGCCGGAGGTATCGGTGGAGCGGAGGGCCTCCAGGGAGAAGGGCAAGCGCACGGTGTTGAACCCGAGCGAGGCAATTTGGGCGAGCATGTCCTTGTAGTCGCGGGTCCACAACCCGTGAGGTGCATGGTTGGCGGTTTCGAAGCCGAACCAGTTGACTCCCTGCAGAATCACGGTCTGTCCAGCAGAGTCGACGATTCGGTTGCCGTTCGTGCTCAGGGGAGTAGCAGCACCGTCCCATGGCGGTACTGACGGGCTCGACGTGGGAGTCGGCGTCGGTGTGATCGTGGGAGTGGGAGTGGGCGTCTGCTGTGGGTGTGGGTGTCACGGTTGGTGTTGGCGTTGGCACGCCGCCGAGGGCACGCCATTGAATCGTTGCGTCGATGGGTGGTGCAGACGAACCTGCCAAGCAGAAGCCGGTGTCTCGGTAGGTTCCGCCGGCCGCGACTTTGGCCCACGACGGGAGCAGCAGAGTCACCGTGCGTCCGGACGTCGAGGCGGTCGCATTCCAGCTACTCCGAAGGGTGGACCCGGCGGGGAGGGTGAATGACGTCTGAGTCGGCTGGATTTGGCTCGAGGTGGTGTTGCGCACCGCCACAGTTCCGCACCACCCAGTCGCCCAGACCGAATCCTGTTGCACCACCGGCGTCACCGAGCCGGATGCATTGGCCGCTCCCGAGGCTGCGACCGAACCGAATACCAGCAGCGCAAGGGAACCGGCGATGGCGATGAGGCGAAGCAAGCCCGCCGGGGGGTGGATGGCGTCCACGGCAGCCTCCTCTGTGGATCGACGTCAATGGGTGTAAGTGTCAATCACGTTAACATTTCCACCATGAATGTAAAAGAGTCAAATTCGACGAGGGCTTCACCCAGGCGGGGAGTCCTGCGGCTCGCGAGGTGCTGGGACCGACTCGTGAGGGACGGCGGAGGGGCGCCTCGCCAGTATCGTGGACCTCGGGAGGACCGATGAATGGCCTGAGTCCACACACCGCGTTTCGCCGCGAACTGCGGGCGCGCGCCTTGGCTGCTGCGCTGGAACGGCTCAACGCCGTTGGCTGGAGCAATGTGCGGATGTCAGACGTCGCCGCCGATTCGGGGGTGAGTCGGCCGACGCTTTACGCCGAATTCGGCAAGAAGGAAGATCTGGGTGAGGCGCTCGTCGCCCATGAGGCCGAGCGTTTTCTCGTTGGTGCGATGTCGGCCCTCCAGTCGCACTCGAGCGAGCCGTTGCTGGCCGTCCGGAGAGCGGCGGAATACATCCTCGATCAGGCGTCCACGAGCGTCATCGTCAATGCCCTGCTCGTTCCGGATCCGGGCGGCGACGCAGCGCAGCCCAGTCTGCTCAACTCCCTGTCCGCCGAGTCGAGGGTGATCCTGCCCGAGATGTACGAAGGGCTGTTGGGATGGTTTGCCGAGCGCTGCCCGACAACCGACCGAGCGCGAATCATCGACGCAGTTGACGCTTTGATCCGATTAGTCGTCAGTTACACGTTCTCCCCCGGCCCAGGAAGCATAAGTGAGTCGGCCGATTTGGTTTCGCGAGTGGCTGCCTCGCTGCTCCCGGAACTGACGGCCGAGTAACAGCACCAGCCTGGGCCGACGACGACCGCGTGCGCATTGCTACGTCCAAACCACGACGGGGACACCCCACGGTCGAATCAAAGTGACATGCGCTTCAAAGGATGGACTCAGTCCAAATTTTGACATATCCTCTATCTCGTGCCAGCCGATCCGATCGACCTACTTCGCGAACGGGGTGTGCAGGTCACGGCGCAAAGACTGGCCGTTTTGCGCGCGGTTTCGAGCCACCCACATGCGACTGCGGACGAAGTCGCTGCCGTCGTGCGCGCCGAGATCGGCACCATTTCCAAGCAGTCGGTCTACGACGCGCTCAGCATTCTCGTCGGAAAAGGTTTGCTTCGGCGGTTCCACCCACTTGGATCCTCGGCGCTCTACGAGGATCGCGTAGGCGACAACCATCACCACCTCATTTGCCGGGTCTGCGGCAAGGTCATGGATGTTGACTGTGCGGTCGGGTCGGCGCCGTGCCTCGACCCGAGTGACGACCATGGCTTCGAGATCGACGAGGCGGAGGTCGCCTACTGGGGGCGGTGCGCGGATTGCCAAGGATCCGAACCCGCCTCCGCTACCCCTGCGTCGGGTCCGCTCGGAGCCGACGACGCCGAATCGCAGAGGCCATCTGCGAACCACACACTGCACGACCAACCACCCACCCACTCACAACAAACGGGATGATGCACATGTCAGAAAACCCACCCACGCCAGCTGGCTCCAACGAGGGCGCCGAAACCGAGGCCCAGTGCCCAGTGGCACACGGATCGGTGTGGCCGGTCAAGGGCACCAAGAGCAAGGAGTGGTGGCCCAACCAACTCGACCTCGACAACCTCCAGGCGAACCCGCCCGCAGCCGACCCCATGGGAGCCGACTTCGACTACGCGGCCGAATTCGAAAGCCTTGATCTCGCAGCGTTGAAAGCTGATCTCGCAGCCCTCATGACCGAGTCGCAGGACTGGTGGCCCGCAGACTACGGCCACTACGGTCCGCTGTTCGTACGCATGGCCTGGCACAGCGCCGGCACCTACCGCATCAGCGACGGCCGAGGGGGCGCGGGCTCCGGCACCCAGCGGTTCGCACCGCTGAACAGTTGGCCGGACAACGCCAACCTCGACAAGGCGCGCCGCCTGCTTTGGCCCATCAAGCAGAAGTACGGCAAGAAGATCTCCTGGGCGGATCTCTTCGTGCTGGCCGGCAACGTCGGTATGGAGACCATGGGATTGAAGATGTTCGGCTTCGCCGGCGGCCGCGAGGACGTGTGGGAGCCGGAGGACATCAACTGGGGTCAGGAGAGCGAGTGGCTCGGCGACCAGCGCTACACCGGCGATCGTGAACTCGACAACCCGCTGGCCGCAGTCCAGATGGGCCTGATCTACGTCAACCCGGAAGGGCCCAACGGCAACCCCGACCCATTGGCCGCCGCCCGCGACATCCGCGAGACGTTCCGACGCATGGCCATGAATGATGAGGAAACCGTCGCCCTCATCGCCGGCGGACACACCTTCGGCAAGAACCACGGTGCCGCTGTGCCCGACGACTACGTCGGTCCGGATCCCGAAGATGCGCCGCTGCAGGAAATGGGCCTGGGCTGGAAGAACTCCTTCGGCACCGGCAACGGCACCGACACGATCACAAGCGGGCTCGAGGGTGCCTGGACCCCCACACCCATCACCTGGGACAACGGCTACTTCGAGACCCTGTTCGGCTACGAGTGGGAGTTGACCAAGAGCCCTGCCGGGGCATGGCAGTGGAAGCCCACCGACCCGGCGGCCGCCACCACGGTGCCCGACGCCCAGGACCCCGCCAAGACGCATGCGCCGGTGATGCTGACGACGGACCTGTCGTTGCGCATGGATCCGATCTACGAGCCCATCTCGCGACGCTTCCTCGAGAACCCCGACGAATTCGCGGACGCCTACGCCCGCGCCTGGTTCAAGCTCACCCACCGCGACATGGGTCCAGTCTCCCGCTACCTCGGACCCGAGGTCCCCACGGAGGAACTCATCTGGCAGGACCCGGTGCCGGCGGTGACACACGAGCTGATCGACGAGAACGACATCGCCGCACTTAAGTTGGTGCTGTTGGACTCCGGCCTGAGTGTGTCGCAACTGGTGTCGGTGGCGTGGGCCTCGGCCTCGACCTTCCGCGGAAGCGACAAGCGTGGTGGCGCCAACGGTGCCCGCATCCGGTTGGCCCCGCAAAACGACTGGGAGGTCAACAGCCCGGCCGAACTTGCACGGGTGCTTCCGGTGCTGGCCAAGGTGCAGTCTGACTTCAACGCCACGGCGACCGGCGGCAAGGCGGTGTCGTTGGCCGACGTCATCGTGCTCGGTGGAGCCGCTGCGGTTGAGAAGGCTGCCAAGGACGCGGGCTACGACATCGTCGTCCCGTTCACCCCTGGCCGCACCGATGCCACCGCCGAACAGACCGACGTCGAGTCCTTCGACGCGCTCAAGCCACTGGCCGACGGGTTCCGCAACTACGTGGGCAAGGGGCACGAGGCAATCGTCGAGCACCTGCTGGTCGACCGGGCCGACCTGTTGACACTCAGCGGCCCAGAAATGACCGTGCTCATCGGTGGTCTGCGGATGCTCGACCCCAACTATGGACAGTCCGAACTCGGTGTGTTCACCGACCGGCCTGGCGTGCTGAGCAACGACTTCTTCGTCAACCTCGTCGACATGGGCACCGTGTGGGCCCCGACCGATGAGGACGAGTTGACATTCGAGGGCCGCGACCGCGCCACTGGCGAGGTGAAGTGGACGGGCAGCAGGGTGGACCTGGTGTTCGGTTCGAACTCCCGCCTGCGGGCCCTCGCTGAGGTGTACGCCTGCAACGACGGTGAGGAGAAGTTCGTGCGCGACTTCGTTGCCGCGTGGAACAAGGTGATGAACGCCGACCGGTTCGACGTGGCCTAGCAGGCCGATACGTCTGATCACCGCGCCGCGCGCTGCTCCTCTTCACGAGGGGTGGCGCGCGGCGCGGCTCGTTTAGGCGGGCCGCGCCGCGGGTCCGCTAGGGCCGACGTCAGCTCCCGGACGAGAGCGAATCCAGCGCCGCCGGCACACTGTCTGAGGTACCCCACTTGGCAAACTGGGCACTGATCTGCGCCTGCGCCTTGGACAACTGATCGTCAATGAGGCGCGTCTCGGCCCACTTCAATTCCCGCTTGCGCAAGGCGACCTCCATGCGTGCCAACCGTTTGGAGTCAACCGGCAAGTCGAAGGCGATTGAGGTGAACCGGGCCAGGTCCGCTCGATAGTCATGGCCGTTGGCGACGAACTTGCCGGGGACCACGTCCATCGCGTTCTTCACATCCATCAAGGTGATGATGAAGGTGGTGTACGGCCGCCACTTGGTTTCCTTCGGCAGGCCCGGCTCGCGGGTGTCTGCTGGCCCCATCCAGTCGGGAGCCTGCACTGCAATGGGGAACCAGAACTTCGGCATTGGATCGTTGTGGTGGGTCAACATGAAGTACTTGGCGCGTTCGCGCACCTCGGCTGGCAGCGCCAGGTACTCCTGGTAAGAAGCGATCTCGATGATCTCCCCGTCCGGGTCGATCAATTCGGGGTTCGAGAGCCATTTCTGCCGGAACTTCGTGGCAGCCGGGGTCCCCAGGAACAAGCCACGACCGATTCCCGCTCGGCGCAGACCTTCCACGCCTTCTTCGGCGAAGACGTCCTCGGCGGTCAATGCGCCGAGGCTCTCACCGAAGATCGCCAGCCGCGGACGCTTGTCCGCCGGGATGGCCGACAGCCGCCACTTGAGCGCATGCAGGAAGGAATTGTTCTGGGTGCTGCCGATGCCCGTGCGGTCCAAGGAAAGTGGGGAGGGGCGCAGGGAATACTGCATCGCTACCGTGGCGACATCGCCCCGGGTGAGGTACTCCAAAGATTCGGCAGTGACGTAGTTGAGGTAGCCGGTGCCGGTCGGCGACATGAAAACGATAAGCGATCGCTCGAACGCACCGAGCGCTTCGAGCTCCCGCATCGCCAGGTCGGCACGCTGACTGGTGGTGGGCTGCGATTCCAGCCCGACGAAGGCGCGGATCGGCGAGATCGCCTCGCCGCCCATGACGTCCTCGATCTCCGGCACAGTCAGGGCCATGTTGACGAATCGGCGCCCTTCCCGACCGATTGTCTCCCACGACACCCCACTGCGCGGCCCGCCGCTGACGTACTCAGAGGTCGGTGGGGCAGCGTATGCCGCCTCCACCGAATCGCCAGCTGTTTCCGCCTTGTGGAAGACCACGTGCAGCGCCTTGTACCCGCCAGCCCCGAGTAAACCGAAGGCGACCAGGTGACCGATGGGCCGTCCCAGCAATTCCGCCCTTGGGTTCACCTTGGTCACCAAGGTTCCCACCGCGCCGGCGAATTCGCGTTCGATCTTCGCCGCGCCAAACAGGCCGGCGGTCACCAGCCCACCGGTCACCAGTGCCCGGCCGACGGCGATCTGCTGGGACTCGGCCAGCGAGCGGCCCTCAGCGTCGTGGCTCACACCCTGGGCGCGCATGTCCCGACGCAGACGGAAGTACTGCCAGGTGGCCAGGGCACTTCCAAGCGGCAGCGCAACGGGCACCGCTCGCGCCCACGGCTGGCCCTCATCGGCAATGCCGTCGAGGAGTGCGTCTGCTCCGACGATGATGCCGCCAGCCAGGCCACCCACCGCGATACGCCAGGAAAGCGTCCGCCCCCACGCCCTGATGATTGGTTCGTCCTTGCGGTGGGCCAGCACCCGCTGCCCGACAAGGCCAGCGCCGATGGCGGCAGCGTTTGCACCGAGCAGCACACTGCGACGGACTGTGGCGCTCTCACCGGTGCCCGGTCCGCTGCGCGCAATGCGGCGGGCCAAGGCCTCGACCAGGGATTGGGCCGAGACGGTGAAGGCATAGTTGACAGCGGTTGACAGACCGGTCACTACGGCTTGGTCCGCGGTCGACCGAGGCATCAGGCCCCGGCTGAATGACTGGCCGACGCTGGTGGAGGCCGCCAGCAAACCAGCTCGCTCGGGGATACCGAGTGTGTGGCGAGTGCGGATCAATTTATCGAGCAATGAAGCCATGTGGGTTCCCTGAGTCTCCCGAGCGGACGAAGGCCACCCCCACACTACCTGTGGGGAAACGAATGCGTGTCGTCTTCCACGTCCGCCACCAGCGGATCGAGCACGATGTCGGGGTTATCGCGTTCTAGGATCTGCATTTGCCAACGATTCGTAAGCAAGGCCAAGATCGCGCCATCGCTGCGAGTGGTGACCTCGGTGCCGGTGCGCCGCTCGATCGATTCGACATCTTCCACCCGGGTTCGGCGTGCGAGGGTATAGGGCAGGGATTCCAGCGTGACCGGCGCACGGAGTTCATGCTCGAGCCGGTGCGCCGCCACTTCGAACTGCATCGGGCCGACCGCGGCCAGGATCGGCTGCTGGTTGCCGCGACGTTCGGAACGCAGCACCTGGATGACACCCTCCTGGTCGAGTTGCTCGATGCCGCGCTGAAATTGCTTGTAGCGGGAAGGGTCATTGGCCCGGACAACTTTGAAATGCTCCGGTGCGAAGGACGGGATCGGCGGAAACTCCACCGGCTGATCCATCCACAGCGTGTCGCCGGCGCGCAGCGAACCGGCGTTGACCAGCCCGATGACATCACCGGGGTAGGCCACCTCCAGCGTTTCACGCTCGCGGCCGAACACCGAGTGAGCGTATTTGGTGGCGAAGGAGCGCTTGGTCTGGGCGTGCGTGACCACATCGCCGCGGTGGAAAACACCGGAGCAGACCCGGGCAAATGCCAACCTATCCCGGTGGGCCGTATCCATTCCGGCCTGAACCTTGAAAACCTGCGCGCTGAAGGGCCCATCGACGGGTCGGGCGCTGCCATCCACCGCCGGGCGGCTCCACGGCGGGGGAGCCAAGTCATACAGCACGTCGAGGAGTTGTCCGACACCGAAGTTGAGCACCGCGGAAGTGAACAGCACCGGTGTGGCGCGCTGGTCCAGGTAGCCCTGATGGTCGAAGTCGTAGCCATCGGCGGCGAGGAGTTCGTGCTCCATCACAGCTTCCAGCCAGGCATCGCCCTCTTCGGCCTCGGCCTGCGCAGCGGACATGCGTTCCGACGGTGCGATCGAGGCCCCACCAGCAGTAGGCCGGAACCTGATGAACTCACCGGTCCGGCGATCCAACACGCCCCGAAAGTCCCCGGCGATGCCCACTGGCCAGGTCAACGGAGTGGGGCGCAGGCCGGTCCGGGCGCTGATCTCGTCCATCAAATCGAGGGCGTCCATACCCGGTCGGTCCCACTTGTTGACCACAGTGATGATCGGCAACTTGCGACTTGCGCAGACGCCGAACAGCTTCATGGTTTGCGCTTCGAGCCCCTTTGCTGCGTCCAGCAGCATCACCGCGCTGTCGACCGCGGTGAGCACTCGGTAGGTGTCCTCGGAGAAGTCCGAGTGACCTGGAGTGTCAACCAGGTTGACAACTGCATCGCGATAGCCGAACTGCAGGGCTGAGGATGTGATGGAAATGCCACGGTCCCGCTCCATCTCCATCCAGTCTGAGACCGTGCCGCGGCGCCCGGCTTTGCCGTGGATAGCACCGGCTTGGCCGATCGCCCGGGCATGTAGCGACAGCGCTTCGGTGAGGGTGGATTTACCTGCGTCGGGGTGGCTGATCACGGCGAAAGTGCGCCGCCGTGCTGCTTCCTCGATAACGCTCATGCAGCCTCAACTTCGTGACCGGCCGCGCGGAGGGCGGTCACGGCCGCTTCCAACGACTCGGCGCGCACCAGCACGTAGTCGGTGTCGAAAGTGGAGACCACGAACACGCTCACGCCCACCTCCGACAGTGGGCCTGCAATCGAGGCCAGCAAACCCACCATCTTGAAGTCCAGCGGTCCCACGACCTCGAGTGCCCGCCAATCCGGTTCAATCCGCACCTCAGGGTGGTCGGGGGCGGCATCTTGGGTGCACACAACGGAGATCTCTTCAGCGGTGCGTGCCGCAACGAAGAACGAGGGGCCAGCTGGCGGCGCCGGCCAGGTCGCTTGGAGCGGCAGACGGCAGACGGCGAGGCGGTCGGACAGAACACGCAGCAACATGGGTCAAGTATGCGGGATGCTCAGATCTTCGCCGTCGTGGCCAAGCTCCGCACCCGCGCTGGTGGATCCCGCCGGTGGTTCGGCCTTGACATGGGTGAGGATCAGGTCAATCGCCTCCTCAGCCGCGTCGAGCATGGCCAGATGCCCTTGACCAGGCACCACCGACAGGCGGCTGTTCGGGATCAGCGCGGCCATTCGCTCGCCATGCACCAACGGGATCACCAGGTCAGTGTCGCCGTGCCACAGGTACACCGGCGCGCTGATTCCGGCAATGTCGAAGCCCCACCAACGGCTGAAGAGCACGGCGTCATAGGCGACAGCCCGAAACGACTCACGGCCCGCGGAGAGTAGGTCGTCGAGGAACATCTCGCGCATCTCCGGTCGGGCCAAGAACTCCCGATCGGAGCGTGGGCCGATCGCCATGTAGATGTTGAAGATCGGTCCGGCCACTGGTGCGGCAAGCTTCAGCCCGGCCGACATCGCCCATGCCACTGGTTCCCGCACCAGGCCAAGGATCGGCTTGAGTTTGCGCAGCACCGGGATCACGCCACCGCCGCTGACCTTCTCGGGTCCGGCACTCGGTCCGACGCCACCCAGAACTGCGGCGGCGACGATTCGATCAGGCAGGGCCGAACACACGGCAAGGACGTAGGGTCCACCACCGGAAAGGCCGATCAGGCCAGCCTGATCGATGCCCAGCAGATCCATGACTTGCTCGGCGTCGGCGGCGAAGTCGATGATCCGGCCGTAGTGATGCGGCGAGGATCGGCCGATCCCTGGACGTTCCACTCCCACGATTCGCACACCCCGCTCGTGGGCATACTCGGCGGCCGCGGCCGGAACCTGCCGGCGGGCGCCAGGAGTGCCGTGGAACCACAAGATCGGGAAGCCATCTTTCGGGCCGAACTCGGCGATTCCCACGGTGCGGCCGTCGCCTAGTTTGAGCGTGCGGGTCCGCCAGGAAGGAGGGGTCATGAACTCAGAGTACGGTGGCGATCGCCCAGCCATCGCGCCCAGCCGCTTTCGCTTGGTAAAGCGCCGAGTCTGCCCGTTTGAGCGCCTCGTCAGCCGATTCGCCGGGTTGCACTAAGGCCACTCCCAGACTTGCGGTGATCCGCATGACGTTGCCTTCGTGCACGATGGGTTCGGTCAGCACCGCGTGGATCTTTGCGGCAGCGGCCTCGGCGGTGGCCTCGTCGCGCATGTCGGGAAGGGCCACCACGAACTCATCCCCGCCGATGCGCGCGACCACATCATCATGGCGCACGTTGGCGCTCAGGCGGTTGGCAACTTCGACCAGCACGGCATCTCCGGCGGCATGGCCAAAAGTGTCATTGACCGGCTTGAAATCGTCCAAGTCCACGAAGATCACAGCAACGTGGTGGCCCGGGCTCACCTCAGCCTTGCTCAGCAGCGACCGCATCCGCTCAAGCAATTGGTGCCGGTTCGCCAGCGAGGTGAGAGCATCGTGGGCGGCCAGGAACCTCAGCTGCTCGCGGGCCTCGTGGGCCGCCGTGACATCCATGAACTGGGACACGTACGACACCGGGGAGCCCTCGTCGTCCTTGAGCAGCCCGACCGAGTGCTCCGCCCATAACTGCCGGCCGTCGGCGTCGCGCAGTCGCACATCGTGGCGGGACGATTCGCTGCGCCCAGACAACACCGCTCCGCGCATCGCCCGGTCGAGGTCGTCGTCGGCGGGATCGAGCACGTCTACCAAGCCGGATTCCAGGAGCCAGCGTTCGGTGCGTCCCAGCATGCGGCACAACGCCGGGTTGACCTCGAGGAACCGTCGTTCAAGATCCAGCACAGCCATGCCGACCGGGGCGTACGCCATCGCGAGTCGAAACCTGCGCTCGGAACGAGCCAGCGCCTGTTCGGCTCGGACCTGGGCATCGACATCTTGAAAGCCGCTGATCCGGGCGATCAATTCGCCATCGGCATCGAGCACCGGAGTGGCCAGTTGGGAGAACCAACGGTAGCTGCCATCAGCAGTGAGCAATCTGATCCGTCCTGCTGCTGGTTCACCGGAGGTCATTCGCGCCGCATGCTCCCGGGTCCCGGCAACATCATTGGGATGGAAGAACTCCAACCCGTTGTGCCCCACGAGGTCCTCTGGTTGCCAGCCCAGGGCGCGGGTGATGGAGGGGGAAACCCACTCGATTTCGAAGGCCCGCACCGTTCGAATGGTGAAGTCGGAGGAGACCTCTGCCAGCAGGCGGTAGTGCTCCTGGGACGCTTGCAGGTCCTCTTGTGCTGCGCGCAACTCCGTGATGTCGTGAGCGGTGCCCTCCAAGACGATGCTGCCGTCGGGCCGGACTCTGCGCCGCCCCCAATTCAGCGTCCACGTGGTGCGGCCGTCCCGGTGCAGCCAGCGAAATTCGAACTGGACGCTGCGACCCGGTGCGGCCGACAGTGCAGCGGCCACCTTGTCGGCATCGCGTCGATCAAGGATTCGGCGCATGGTGTTGGGATCGTTCATATAGTCATCGCTGGTGTAGCCGCCCCACTGCCGGACGTTTGGGCTGATGTATTCCACCCGCACCACCGGATCCGTCTGAATCTTGTAGAAGACGTTGCCGGACGCCTCCGAAAGCTCGCGAAACCAACGGTCCGCTGGCTCCACTCCAGTGACGACCCCAGAGGCAGCGGCCGGGGCCACCTCGGTTGGAAGTCGAATGGGGTCCGGGCGTTGCCAATCCGCCAGCGCCCGGAGGAGCTCGTCGACACAGGAGCCCGTGCTGCGGTTGGCCGAATCAATGAATACATCATGCGAGCAAAACGTGTGCACCACTGCGGAAACTTCACGCAGGTCGTTGGCTGGCAGTGAGTCGTGTTCGCCGTCTGGGGGCGCGAGCTCTTCGACCGGGCAGGTCCAGGCGACGCGGTAGGTGGGAACGTCTGCCAGTGCCGCCGTCAGCGATGCTGCGGTTGCGTCGTCGGTGAGCCAGGAGTTGACGATCACGCGATTTCCGGCTTCGACCAAAGCCCGAACTGCGGGTCCGATCCCGTCCAACAACCGACGCAGCTCAGGGCCACAATCTGACATCAGCGCGGGCTGATCACCCGTTGACATGGCCAGAAAGTCATCGAACCCGATCAATAGGTAGGGGTGTGGCAGGCGCCGCCGCAGCATTTCGCAGAATTCGCGGGCAGCCTCGCAGGGCGGGCCATTGACTAGAATCACGTCTGGAGTTTCGGCCTGGGAATATGCGCCCGACAGCTCGGCCATGGGCCACTCTCGCACGGAATCTGACGCGGATGCGACTCGACATCCTCCTCCGACTGCGGCAACGCTTCGACCTTGATGTCGAAGGCGAGCAGCGGATGGCAGCGAAGGCCAAGAGTGTGGCCCACAAGTACCTGATCAAGCGGGAAGGCGCCCTGGCCACGCCTGCGCAATAGCGCGAATCTAGTGGAATCTAGTGTCAACTAGGTTTCCGTTATACATTCGTATACTTTGCTAGACTCCCGGAATGGATCCGGTTCGTAATCCCTATGCTCCCGGAGCTGGCCGAACCCCCTCTGCGCTGGTCGGCCGCGATCAGCCCATCGATAGATGGAACACCAGCCTGCGCCGGATCGAAACTGGTCGGACCGACCAATCGCTGGTCCTCTACGGCCTGCGAGGTGTCGGCAAGACCGTCTTGCTGGGTCGGCTCAGGCGGGACGCGGAGAACCGAGACTGGATCGTCGCCCAAGTGGAGGCCGGCACCGGCAAGACCCTGCGGGAATCACTTGCTTCGGCGCTGCATGCGCCACTTGCAGACCTGGCGCGGCCCACCGCCGGCCGGCGCATCCTACGTGCGCTGAAGACGGCCACCAGTTTCCAAGCCACAGTGGGCTCGGATGGCACCTGGACGTTTGGCCTCGACCTCGCGAACGTCGCCGGGGGAGGGGCAGATTCGGGCAGCTTGGAAATGGACTTCAGCAAGTTGATTCGGGATGTGTCTGAGGCCGCGCGATCCGAGGGTGTGGGCCTGGCGATCCTGATCGACGAGGCGCAAGACCTCAGCACGGAGGAACTGACTGCGGTGTGTGCGTCGGCGCACCTGGCGGGGCAGCGGGAATGGGCCTGCCTGTTCGCGCTGGCGGGTCTGCCCAGCCTGCCGCGAGTGCTCGCCGAGGCGAAGTCGTACGCCGAACGACTCTTCCTTTTCGAACGCATCGAACAACTCGACGAACGGCTCGCGGCGCTTGCGCTGGTTGACCCCGCGGCCATTGAAGGCGTGACCTGGGAGCCTGAAGCGGTTGACCTCTTGGTGCGCGATGCCGATGGCTACCCCTACTTCCTGCAGCAGTTCGGACAAGAGGCATGGAACGAGGCCTCCGGGCGAACCATTACCTGGACCGATGCGCGAGTCGCCTCAGCGCGTGGGCTGGCAGCTCTCGACAACGGCTTCTTTCGCTCCCGGTGGGACCGCGCGACCCGGGCCGAACAAGGCTACTTGCGCGCCATGGCCGTCGACGGCGACCACGGCAGCGTTGCGAGAGCAGTGTCCGAACGGATGGGTCGCAGCCTGCAAAGCCTTGGCCCCGTCCGCGCCCGGCTGATCAGCAAAGGTTTGGTGTACGCGCCGGAGCACGGCATGGTCGCTTTCACCGTGCCGGGCATGGCGTCTTTCATCAAGCGGCAGTCAATCGACGAGCTCACCCCTTGAAGATCAGCGCCCGCTTGACCTCTTGAATCGCTTTGGTCACCTCGATGCCGCGGGGGCAGGCGTCAGTGCAGTTGAAGGTGGTGCGGCAACGCCACACACCCTCCTTGGAGTTGAGGATCTCGAGCCGCTGCGCGGCGCCGGCGTCGCGGGAGTCGAAGATGAAGCGGTGGGCACCCACGATGGCGGCCGGGCCGAAATACTGCGAATCGGTCCAGAACACCGGGCACGAGGTGGTGCAGCAGGCACACAGGATGCACTTGGTTGTGTCATCGAAGGTGGCCCGATCCGCCACTGACTGCAACCGCTCCCGGGTCGGATCGTGACCATCCGGAATCAAGAACGGTAGGACTTCGCGATAGGCATCGAAGAAGGGTTCCATGTCGACGACCATGTCCTTCTCCAGCGGCAGGCCTCTGATCGCCTCCACCTTCACCGGCTTCTTGACGTTGAGATCCTTCACCAACGTCTTGCACGCCAACCGGTTGCGGTCGTTGATGCGCATCGCGTCGGATCCACAAATGCCGTGCGCGCATGAGCGGCGGAAGGTCAAGGTGCCGTCGATCTCGTCCTTGATCTTTTGCAGCACCGTGAGCACCCGGTCGGTCGGAAGGCACGCAACGACGTAGTCCTCCCAATGGGGCTTGACGTCGACCTCGGGGTTGTAGCGGTGCAGCCTGAACGTGACGTCGACTGTGCGCAACGCGGGGTCGACGTCCTGGGTGGCGGTGTCAGACATCAGTACTTGCGCTCCATCGGCTGGTAGCGGGTGATGACAACTGGCTTGTAGTCAAGTTCAACCTCGACCGAGCCATCCGCGGACAGATGTTGGTAGGCCATCGTGTGCCGCATGAAGTTCACGTCGTCGCGGGTCTGGTAGTCCTCCCGCGCATGGCCACCGCGGGACTCCTTGCGGGCCAAAGCCCCGGCCACGACCACCTCAGCCAAATCGAGCAGGAAGCCGAGTTCGATCGCCTCAAGGAGGTCGGTGTTGAAACGGAATCCCTTGTCTTGGATCGAAACGTTGGCGTACCGGCGGCGCAATTCCTGGACGTCGGAGAGGGCCTGCTTCAGGGTGGCTTCCGTGCGATACACCTGCGCGTTCATGTCCATCGTGGCCTGCATCTCGGTGCGCAGCACACCGACTCGTTCGCCACCGGTGGAGGTACGCAGCCCGTCGACCATCGACTCGACCATCCCAGCGGGGTTCTCCGGCAGGTCAACGTAGTCGTTTTCCAAGGCGTAGGCGCTCGCAGAGAGTCCTGCACGTCGACCGAAGACGTTAATGTCTAGCAGTGAATTGGTGCCGAGACGGTTGGCGCCGTGCACCGAGACACAGGCGACCTCGCCAGCCGCGAAGAGCCCGGGCACGAAGTGCTCGTTGTCCCGCAAGACCCGAGTTTCGATGTCGGTCGGGATGCCGCCCATGGCGTAGTGCGCCGTCGGGAACACCGGCACGAGTTCGGTGATGGGATCCACACCCAGGTAGGTGCGTGCGAACTCGGTGATGTCCGGGAGTTTCTCCTCGATCTGCTCGGCTGGCAGGTGGGTGAGGTCGAGGTAGACGTAGTCAGAGTTCGGTCCGGCGCCACGGCCTTCCCGGACCTCCTGCACCATGGCGCGGGCCACCATGTCGCGCGGGGCAAGATCCTTGATGGTGGGGGCATAGCGCTCCATGAAGCGCTCGCCGTCCTTGTTCCGCAGGATGCCGCCCTCGCCACGTGCGCCCTCGGTGAGCAGGACACCCAGCCCGGCCAGGCCGGTGGGGTGGAACTGGTAGAACTCCATGTCCTCCAGCGGAAGTCCGCGGCGGTAGGTGATCGCCATGCCGTCGCCGGTGAGGGTGTGGGCGTTGGAGGTCGTTTTGTAGACCTTGCCGAATCCACCAGTGGCGAACACCACCGACTTCGCCTGGAACACGTGAATCTCGCCGGTGGCCAATTCGTAGGCCACCACGCCGGCCGTGACCGGGTTTCCGTCGGCGTCGTCGTTTAGCAGGATGTCGAGAACGTAGAACTCGTTGTAGAACTCGATGCCCTGCTTGATGCAGTTCTGGTAGAGGGTCTGCAGAATCATGTGGCCAGTGCGGTCTGCTGCGTAGCAGGCGCGGCGGACGGCGGCCTCGCCGTGGTTGCGGGTGTGACCGCCGAACCGGCGTTGGTCAATACGACCTTCCGGGGTCCGGTTGAACGGTAGGCCCATCTTCTCGAGGTCAATGACCGCGTCGATGGCTTCCTTGCACATGATCTCGGCGGCGTCCTGATCGACCAGGTAGTCGCCACCTTTGATGGTGTCGAAGGTGTGCCACTCCCAGTTGTCCTCTTCAACGTTGGCCAGGGCGGCGCACATGCCACCTTGGGCCGCCCCGGTGTGGGAACGCGTGGGGTACAGCTTGGTCAGGACAGCGGTGCGCACTCGGCTTCCCGCCTCGAGCGCGGCTCGCATACCGGCGCCACCTGCGCCGACGATCACGACGTCGTATTTGTGGGTCTGCATCGAAACTCCCTTAGCCGATGGCTGGGTCGAAGGTGAAGATGACGAGCGTCCCGAGAATCACAGTGAACACCGCCGCGACGTAGAGGATGGTCTGCAACCAGAACCGGGTCCTCGGCTTCTCGGCGTAGTCGTTAATGACGGTACGTAGACCGTTGGTGCCGTGCAACATGGCCAGCCACAGTTGCAGCAGATCCCAGACCTGCCAGAACGGCGACGACCAGCGACCGGCGACGAAAGCGAAGTTGATGCGTTGCACGCCGCCGTCGAGGATATTCATGATGAACAGGTGACCCAGCACCAAGAACACCAGCACGATGCCGGAAACCCGCATGAAGATCCAGGAGTACAACTCAAAGTTCGAACGGCCAGACCGCTTGGAGCGCGGCTGGGCCAGGGCCGGGGCGATCGCCTGCGGCGGGACCGGTACCCGTGCGGCTTTCAGATCGTCCGGTTCGATGTCGGCGCTGCCGGGAAGGGTTTCACTCATGATGTGCTCCCGAAGAGTGCCTCGACGGTGTGCATCATCATGTAGTAGGTGCCGGGGATCATCACGACTACCCAGACCACAGCAACCACCCACAACATTTGCTTCTGGTAGCGCGGGCCCTTGGCCCAGAAGTCGACGAGGACCACTCGGATCCCATTGAGCGCGTGATAGAGCACCGCTCCGACGAGGCCAACTTCAAGAAGGTTGACGATCGGCGTCTTGTAGGTGGCGATCACCAGGTCGTAGGCGTCTGGCGAGACGCGGACCAAAGCGGTGTCGAGAACGTGGACGAGTAGAAAAAAGAACACCGCAACGCCGGTGATGCGCTGCAATGCCCAGGACCACATTCCCTGACCGCCGCGGTAGATGGACACGGGGTTCCGCGTCCGAGCCGCAGTTGTCGAGGCCACTTCACAACTCCTCAGGGCTAGACCGGAGCAGGACGGACACCTGCACCACGCACGATCCTAGCGCGAGAGTTCCAAGCCTGCCGCCTTGGTCCAACGCGGCGCGGATAGTCTGGTGCACATGTCTGGTATGACCGAATCCGGCTTCCCGTTCGACAACCTCTACGGCCCCGAGGCGCTGGCGGACTGGGATCCGCAGAGCCAACTCGGGGTCCCCGGCGAGTACCCGTTCACTCGTGGGGTTTATCCATCGATGTACACCGGCCGACCCTGGACCATGCGCCAATACGCGGGATTCGGCAACGCCGCCGAGTCAAACGCGCGCTACAAGCAGCTGCTGGACGCCGGGCAGACCGGCCTTTCGGTGGCATTCGACCTGCCTACCCAAATGGGGTACGACTCCGACGACCCGATCGCCAGCGGCGAGGTTGGCAAGGTCGGCGTGGCGATCGACTCCGTGGAGGACATGGGCGTGCTGTTCGGCGGCATCCCGCTGGACAAGGTCTCCACGTCGATGACCATCAATGCGCCAGCGTCCACGCTGCTGCTGATGTATCAACTGGTGGCCGAGTCGCAAGGCGTGCCCGGGACTGCCCTCACCGGCACAATCCAGAACGACGTGCTCAAGGAATACATCGCCCGCGGCACCTACATCTACCCGCCGGCCGAGTCGATCCGGTTGATCACCGACATCTTCTCCTACTGCCGTGCCGAACTACCGCGTTGGAACACGATTTCCATTTCCGGCTACCACATGGCCGAAGCCGGTGCCACGCCCGCGCAAGAGATCGCCTTCACCTTGTCCGATGGCATCGAATACGTCCGCGCGGCGATCGCCGCCGGCATGGACGTCGACGAGTTCGCTCCGCGGCTGGCCTTCTTCTTCGTGTCCCGAACATCGTTTCTGGAGGAGGTCGCCAAATTCCGCGCCGCCCGGCGGATGTGGGCGCGGATCATGCGTGAGGAGTTCGGCGCGAAGAATCCGAAGTCGCTCATGCTGCGCTTCCACACCCAGACCGCCGGTGTGCAGTTGACCGCCCAACAGCCGGAGGTCAACCTGATCCGGGTGGCCGTGCAAGGGTTGGCCGCCGTGATGGGCGGCACCCAGTCGCTGCACACCAACTCCTTTGACGAAGCCATCGCGTTGCCCACCGAAAAGGCGGCCCGGCTGGCCCTTCGCACGCAGCAGGTGCTGGCATACGAAACCGACCTCACAAAGACGATCGACCCATTTGCTGGTTCCTACGTGGTCGAAAGCCTCACCGACGAGGTGGAATCGGCGGCTACTGCACTCATGGATCAGGTGGCTGACCTTGGCGGCGCGGTTGCGGCGATCGAGCAGGGTTTCCAGAAGTCCGAGATTGAGCGCAGCGCCTACCGGATCGCCAACGAAATCGACGACGGCGAGCGAGTGGTAGTCGGAGTGAACAAGTTCACGGTGGAAACCGAGGAGCACTACGAGCCGCTGCGGGTCGACCCGACCATCGAAGCGCAGCAGTCGGAGCGGCTGGCCGTGCTGCGGGCCAATCGCGACAACGCCGAGGTGAACTCCGCGCTAGACGAACTCTCCCGTGCAGCGGAGGGCACCGACAACTGCCTACCCCCGATGAAGCGGGCGCTGGCGGCCAAGGCCACCGGCGGTGAGGTCGCCAACGCGTTGCGCAAGGTGTGGGGCACCTACCAGCCCATCGACGTGATGTAGCGGCGCTGCCGGGAGTGAAATTCTGTCGCTGGTGGACTTGCGCTCATAACTGAGGTTTATCGGGTCGGATCCGGCCGATAAACCTCAGTTTCGGGCGCGGTTGTGAGCGCGGGCCGACGGCACGACTGCCGCTTAGGGCCCGACTGACCGGCAGGGCCGGGTGCGCAGGTCGCGCACGTAGTCGGCTGGGGCGCCGGCAGCCTCGGCCGCGTCGGCAAGAATGCCCAAGTAGCGTGCCGAGGGCAGGCCACCCTCGTAGTCGTCGAGGATGTAGAGCCAGGCCAGTTTGCGGCCTTCCAGGGTCTCCACGCGAACCCGGATCTTCACGTACACGCCAAGTGCGGTGCCCTCCCACTCGTCGAGCGCGGCCTCGTCCCAGTCCGGCACGTCGTAGAGCATCACGAACACCTGGGCAGCGGGGTCCTCGACCAGCGTGGCCAAGGCGCCTTCCCAGGCGAAGTCCTCACCGCCGAAGGTGAGTCGCCAACCATGGAGCCAACCCGTGCCACGGGCAGGGGAGGTCGGCGCCCGTTGCGACATCTGGGCAGGGTCGAGGTTCGAGCCGTAGGCGGCGTACAAGGCCATGCCGGACAGGATATTCCCTTTGGCCACCCCGCTGTTGGGGGTTATCCACCGGAAAGGGTCGCCAGCACCCGGTTTGGGTGTCGAGCGCTCCACCGGGAAGGTGCTGGGGGGTATCGGGCAGGATGTCCTCGTGACCTCGGTGGTGATTGTCGGTGGTGGACCAGGCGGCTACGAAGCGGCGCTGGTCGCAGCGCAGTTGGGTGCAGACGTAACGCTGATCGAGCACGCCGGTATCGGGGGATCTGCCGTGCTCACCGACTGTGTGCCAAGCAAGGCGTTGGTTGCGGTGGCCGATGCGGCCCGGGCGACCGTCGATAGCGCGGGCCTTGGTGTGCGGGTGCGCGGCGCCAAGGTCGAACTCGATGATGTCTCGCTGGACTTGGGCGCGGTGAATCGGCGCATCCTAGGCCTCGCCACTGCCCAAAGTTCCGACATCGCGGCCCGGTTGGAGCGCGATGGTGTGCGCATTGTCGAAGGCCGCGGAGTGCTTGCCGGGCCCTCCCGGGTACTGGCCGTCACGGCCACTGGTGAGCACCTCTTCGACGCAGATGTGGTGCTGGTCGCGACCGGAGCCCGACCGCGGGTGCTCGAGTCGGCGCTGCCCGATGGCGAGCGCATCTTGAGTTGGGAGCAGGTCTACGCACTCGACGAGGTGCCAGAACACCTCATTGTGGTGGGTTCCGGGGTGACCGGTGCCGAGTTCGCGTCCGCATACCGGGGCTTGGGCTCCGAGGTGACGCTGGTGTCGTCGCGGGATCGGGTACTGCCGAGCCAAGACGCAGACGCCGCGGAGGTACTTGAGTCAGTGTTCGCCCGGCGCGGGATCGCCGTCATGCCGCGCTCCCGAGCGGCCGCAGCGCGGCGATCCGGGGACGGGGTTGTGGTCACGCTGGCGGATGGGTCAGAGGTCGTCGGCAGCCACTGCCTGATGGCGGTTGGTTCGGTGCCGAACACCGAACGGGTGGGGCTGATGGAGTCGGGGATCCGGATGAACCGGGCCGGATTCGTCGAGGTCGATCGGGTGTCGCGCACCTCCGCGCGCGGCGTCTACGCCGCCGGCGACTGCACCGGGGTGATGATGCTGGCCTCGGTTGCGGCCATGCAAGGACGCATCGCCATGTGGCACGCGCTCGGTGATGCGGTGGCGCCGCTAGACCTGGCAACTGTGGCCAGCAATGTGTTCACCACCCCGGAAATCTCCACCGTTGGGGTGTCCCAGGAAGATGTGTCGGCAGGAACCATCAACGCTGATTCGGTGATGCTGCCGCTGGCCACCAACGCCCGGGCCAAAATGGGCAACTTCGCCGACGGATTCGTCAAGTTGTTTGCGCGTCGCGGCACTCGCATTGTGGTCGGGGGAGTGGTTGTGGCGCCTGGGGCCAGCGAGTTGATCCATCCAGTGGCGATCGCCGTGGAACAGCGGCTGACAGTGGACGAAGTGGCTCATACCTTCACGGTCTATCCCTCGCTCAGCGGATCGATTGCGGAGGCGGCACGCCGGCTGCACGTCTAGGTGTCGGCTGCGGTGCGGGTCATCGCAAGACCCATTGCAGAAGATCGATCAGAAAGTTGGTGGCAGCCAGATGCAGGCGTTGTCCGCTGGTGGGGCTTTGGCCCTCGCAGCCCTGATGATCTTTGCTTACGGTCTAGTTGGTCGCCGGCTTGGGCGGTGGAACCTCACAGCACCCATTCTGTTCATGGCCAGCGGCTGGTTCATTTCGCTGATTTTCACGACTACCCAAGCCGAGGTGGCGACGCTGCGGGTGCTGGCGGAAGCCACGCTCGCGATTGTGCTGTTCACGGATGCCGCTGGTGTGCGGCCGAGCCAAATCGAGGGACAGGGCGGGCCCGTGGCCAGGCTCCTGCTGGTTGCGTTGCCGCTGACCATTCTGGCCGGCACGCTGCTGGCCTTGGGGCTGTGGCCGGACATGCCAGTGTTTGCAGCGTTGCTGCTCGCAGCAATGCTGGCACCCACGGACGCTGCGTTGGGCGCGGCAACGGTGTTGAACAAGGCAGTGCCGGTGCGGATTCGCCGAATCCTGAACGTCGAGAGCGGTCTCAATGACGGCTTGGCGACACCGGTGGTGTTCTTCGCCATCGCGGCGCTTGCGGGTTCGGAGGGGATCTCGGCCTCCAATTCGGCCACTGAGGCCCTCGTCGAGATTGGCCTGGGGGCACTGCTGGGTGCGGCAATCGGATTTGCCGCCGGTCGATCGCTGCGCTGGTCCATGGGTGAGAAAGTCTCCACCCCCCGCGGCCAAGCGGTGTCAGTCCTCATGCTGCCAGTGTTCGCCTACATCCTCGCCAACTTGGTATCGGCGAACGGGTTCATTGCTGCTTTTGTCGCCGGTTCCTTCTTCGCAGCTGCGTGGCGGAGCGGGCGCGCGCAAGAAAGTTTGGAGTTGGCCGAGGGCGTCACCGAACCAATGGCGGACATCACTTGGCTTTCGTTCGGTGTGTTTGTGGTCCCACTGCTGCTCGTGAACCTTGGCTGGCAGGAGGTGGTGTTCGCAGTGGCCGCGCTCACCGTGCTGCGGATGGGTCCGGTCGCGCTGGCTCTGCTCGGATCGGGTTTCCGGCCGCAGACGGTTGCATTCATCGGTTGGTTCGGACCTCGAGGTCTGGCCACGATTGTGTTCGCGATGATCGCCGTGCAATCGCTGGAAATGGATGCGGTGCTTGAGGATGTGCTTGCCACTGCGACGTTGACGATCATCGGCAGTGTGATTCTGCACGGACTCACCGCGGGACCAGGCGCCCGAAAGTATGGGAACTGGGTTCGCCGAACGCGCCCCGTCATCGAGTTGGCCGATTCCACTGAGCCCCGCAGCCGGGGCCGTTTGGCGAGTCAGCAGCAGCCTGAGTAGCTGGCGGCGGGCAACCCACCAAGCGGTTGCTACCAGCCGCCGCCGCCGAAGTCGCCACCAGACCAGCCGCCCCCGCCGCCACCATCAGCCCAGCCGCCCCCGCCGCCACCGAAGTCGCCGCCGAAGTTGCCATCTCCGGCGCCACCACCCATACCGGAGGCAGCGCCGAAGTAGGCGGGCCCGACCAGCATGTTGCCGATCATGGTGGCCATGAAGACGGTCGAAATCAGGTCCGCGTTGCTGCGGTAGTACCCCGAGGTGTAGCCCGCGTATTCGCGGCCAGAGTCGTAGTAGGGGCGGGCACCTGCGGCGGATTCCACCATCCGGGTGGCCGGATCAGATCCAGAATTGACCGCAATCGCGCACGCCGCGCAGGCTGGTACGTCGCGCACCATGCCACCGGACGGGGCGAATGACACGTCGGTTGTGCTCAGCCCGTGGCGTGGATCGAAGAAGCACGGTGGGCGGTGATCTGGCAGTGGTGTCCCGTCGAGCCGAGCCTGCACCCTTGCCAGCCGCCATCGGCCTTCGTCCAAGGCGGCCGTCACGGTTGACGCCTCCTCGGGGCTGCCCATCGCGGTAGCTGCTCGCTTGGCCAGTTCGTATTGGTCGAGTGCGGCCTGCAGATCGTCGAGGCCGTCCGCACTGAGCCGCGGATCGGAGAGCTCCACGTCGAGGTGATCCAAGGCTTCACCGAAGGCGGTGATGTCTTCATCAAGGGTCTTTCGCACCTTCGCGGTGGCAAGCTCATTGCGTTTCCGCGCTTTATGTTTCGTGTAGCCGATCAAGCCGGCAACACCGGCGCCAGCAACTCCCACGAAGGCCAGCAGGCCGACCCCGGAAGGCCCTCCGCCTGCGGTACTGCCAGCACCCTCCCCGGTCTGCAAACCTCCCGCGTCGGCGCGCGCCCCCACCTCGTTCGCCAACTCGACCAGGGCGCCGGCCGGATTCTCGCGGTTGTTGGAGTAGGCCGCAGCGGCCAGGTCACCGACCGAGCCGAGGGTGGACCGAGCCTGCAGCCCATAAGCACTGTTGGAGTTTCCGATCACCACCGCGTAGGTTCCTGCGCGGCCGGTGGAGTTACGCATCCGCTCGAGCACCGCGTTCGGATCACCCCCGGCGTTATTGAGCGCCGCTTGCGGCAACACGGCGACGAACATCGGGGTTCCCGCGTCGGCGATGGCGTCCCGCACAGCCTGCTGCTCGGAGCTGTTCAGTTGCACCTCGGCTTGCGGGTCCTGGTAGAGCGAGTCGGCCCGCAGTGCCTGGCCGACATCGTCGAACGTGGTGGCCGCAGCTGGCACGACTGCGAGAACTAGTCCCGCACCAAGCATGACTAGGGTGACGAGAACACGTCGCACGAGCACCATTGGCGTCTCCTGTACCTGGCTTGGTCGCCTGAAACTCCGATTATAGGTGCCCTCGGGGAGGTCGGCACCCATGCGCCATTCGCGGGTGTGGCGGTTGCAGGTTCCGACTCAGCGCTGCGGGTGGACTCGGATCAGTCCTTGATCTCCAACAGCGGGGTCCCCGTGGGCACTGTCGTGCCCACTTCAGCAGTGAGGTTTGCGACCGTTCCAGCCTTGTGGGCGTTCAGCGGTTGTTCCATCTTCATCGCTTCGAGCACAACCACCAGTTCGCCGGATTCGACGTGCTGGCCCTCCTCAACCGCGACCTTCACGACGGTGCCCTGCATCGGCGCGGTGACCGCATCGCCGCTGGCACCGGCCCCGCCGGTCTTCTTCTTGCCAGCCTTGCGTGGGCCCTTACCGGCCCCGGCGCCGCCGACAGCGCTGGGTGCGGCTGCGAAGCCCTCCGGCAAAGTCACCTCGAGGCGCTTGCCGCCGACCTCCACGGTCATGCTGGTGCGCGCGGCAGGATCGTCCAACTCTCCCGGTACGCCGCTGTAGGCCTCGATCTGGTTGTCGAAGTCGGTTTCGATCCAACTTGTGTAGACGGTGAAGGGCTCACCGCCTTCGGGGGCGAAGGCCGGATCACGCACGACGACTCGGTGGAAAGTGAGGGCGGTCGGCATACCGTCGATTTCGAATTCATCGAGCGCCCGCCGGGCCCTTTCGATGGCGTGCTCGCGGCTGTTGCCGGTGACGATCAGTTTGGCGAGCAGCGAGTCGAAGTTGCCACCGATGACGTCGCCGGCCTCAAATCCGGCGTCCAGTCGAACGCCTGGGCCAGACGGCGGCCGGAACACGGTGAGCGTGCCGGGGGCTGGCAGGAAGTTCCGGCCCGGGTCCTCCCCGTTGATGCGGAACTCAAAGGAGTGTCCGCGCAGTTCGGGATCGTCGAAACCAAGTTCCTCCCCGTCTGCGATGCGGAACTGCTCTCGCACCAGGTCGAGGCCAGACACTTCCTCGCTCACTGGGTGCTCGACTTGCAGCCGAGTGTTGACTTCGAGGAAGGAGATGGTGCCGTCCTTGCCAACGAGGAACTCGCAGGTGCCGGCGCCGTAGTAGCCAGCCTCTTTGACGATCGCCTTGGATGCCCGATAGAGCTCAGCAACTTGCTCCTCGCTGAGGAACGGGGCAGGGGCCTCCTCGACCAGCTTCTGGTGCCGACGCTGCAACGAGCAGTCGCGGGTGGAGACCACCACCGCGTTGCCGTGTTTGTCGGCGAGCACCTGGGTTTCCACATGGCGTGGCTGATCCAGATACCGCTCCACGAAGCATTCGCCACGGCCGAATGCCGTGACGGCCTCACGGACGGCGGAATCGAACAGTTCCGGGATCTCCTCCAGCGTGCGGGCGACCTTCAACCCGCGGCCACCGCCGCCGAACGCCGCCTTGATCGCCACCGGCAGGCCGTGGACGCGTGCGAATTCGACTACCTCGTCGGCGTTTGCGACCGGGTCCTTGGTGCCGGGCACCTGCGGTGCGCCAGCGCGGCTGGCGATCTTGCGCGCCGATACTTTGTCGCCCAGGGAGCGGATCGCCTCGGGCGGGGGGCCGATCCAGTTGAGGTCGGCATCCATCACAGCTTGGGCGAAGTCAGCGTTTTCGCTCAGAAAGCCGTAGCCCGGGTGCACCGCGTCGGCACCTGCCTGCGCGGCGATGGCCAGCAACTTCTCGATGTTCAGGTAGGTATCTGCAGGTGTGCTGCCGTTCAGGGCGTAGGCCTCGTCGGCGATGCGCACGTGTTGGGCATCACGATCAGAGTCGGCGTAGACGGCGACGCTGGTGAGTCCAGCATCTCGGCAGGCGCGGGCGACACGGACGGCGATTTCGCCACGGTTGGCGATGAGGACCTTCTGCACGTTGCTCAGTTTAGGAGCCAGGCGATTCGAGGCCGCGGCGGGTGTCGGGGGTGACGTCGCTCAGGCTGAGACCCAACTCGTGGAGCATGGTTCGCAGACCAGGCAGCGAGAGCCCGATCACGTTGCTCGGGTCTCCCCGTACTTCGGCAATCAGCGGGCCAGCGCGACCTTCCAGGGTGAAGGCGCCGGCGACTCCCAGGGGTTCACCACTGGCGACGTAGTTGGCAATCTCGTCATCGGTGGCGTCCACGAAGGTCACCTCGGAGGCAATGGATTGGCCGACGGCCCGTGACCTGCCAACGTCGATGAGCCAGTGCCCGGTGACGAGGCTGGCCGTGCGTCCTCGTTGCTGCTGCCACCGCTGGGTGGCAGCAGCAGCGGTCAGCGGTTTGCCATAGGGCTTTCCGTCAAGTTCCAGAATCGAATCACAGCCGAGGACCACGGTCGGTTGGGAATCGGCTGCTCTGGGCTGCTCCCCGGTGCCCAGGGGCGCGGCCGCGGATATCGCCGCTACAACAGCCTCCGCTTTCGCCCGGGCCAGGGCCAGGGCGACGTCTGGCGGGGTTGCGTCCGGCATGGTTTGGGCCAGCGACTCTTCGTCGACATCCCCCGGAATCTGGGTGAAGGCGAAGCCGGCTTGGCGCAGCAACCGCCCTCGGGAGGGGGAAGCGGAGGCGAGAATCAGGCGAACTCGGGTGGGATGCGGGTCGGCAAGCACACCTGATCCTTGCAAGTGCGTGGCGTGGGTGTCGCGACTGCCTCAACGGGGCAGTGACGACGCCCACCACGACATTGGCGGTCCGGCGAACACTGGAGTCCGCATCGACCGCTCCGGGGCCGCCCACTCCGACAGCGCCACGGGCTTGTCTTCGGCACCCGCGGCGGCTGCAGCGGCTGCAGCGCTGGCCGAGACCACGGCCACCAGCGCAGCCAACTCCTCCGGGTTCGGCTCACCGCGCACCACTCGCAGCAGTGGCGCGCCGGTGGCAGCCGAACCAGGGTCGGACTGGGTGCTCATAGCGGGATGTTTCCGTGCTTCTTCGGAGGTAGGGTCTGGCGCTTGTCGCGCAGGGCGCGGAGGGCCAGAATCACCTGGCTACGGGTCTCAGAGGGCATGATCACCCGGTCGACGTAGCCCCGCTCGGCAGCCAGATACGGGTTCGCCAAGGTCTCGTCGTACTCGGCGATCAGTTGCGCTCGCTCGGCATCAGGATCGGTGGCCGCGGCGAGTTCCTTGCGGTACAGGATGTTTACCGCACCTTGGGCGCCCATCACCGCGATTTGGGCGGTCGGCCAGGCCAAGGAGAGATCTCCCCCGAGGTGCTTGGACCCCATGACGTCGTAGGCGCCGCCATAGGCCTTGCGGGTGATCACGGTGACTTTCGGCACCGTGGCTTCACAGTAGGCGTAGATCAACTTGGCGCCGCGGCGGATAATGCCGTTCCACTCCTGATCGGTGCCGGGAAGGAAGCCTGGGACGTCGACGAACGTGAGCACCGGCACATTGAACGCATCACAGGTGCGGACGAATCGCGCGGCCTTCTCGGAGGCGTCGATGTCGAGCGTGCCGGCGAATTGCATCGGCTGGTTCGACACCACCCCCACCGGACGCCCCTCCACTCGACCGAAGCCGGTGATCAGGTTGGGGGCGAACAGCGGCTGCACCTCAAGGAAGTCCCCATCGTCAAGCACGTGCTCAATCACGGTGTGCATGTCGTAGGGCTGGTTCGGTGAATCCGGGATGATCGTGTCGAGTTCACGGTCCTCGTCGTTGATTTCGAGGTCCACATCCGCCGGGTAGTAGGGCGGAAGTTCCATGTTGTTACTCGGCAGATAGCTCAAGAGGCCTTTGACGTATTCGAGCGCGTCTTCCTCGTCGGTGCCCATGTAGTGGGCCACCCCGGATTTGGAGTTGTGCGTGTGGGCGCCGCCTAGTTCTTCGAACTCCACATCCTCGCCGGTGACGGTCTTGATGACGTCTGGTCCGGTGATGAACATGTGCGAGGTCTTGTCGACCATGACGATGAAGTCGGTCACCGCAGGTGAATACACTGCCCCGCCGGCACACGGCCCCATGATCAGCGAGATCTGCGGGATCACCCCGGAAGCATGGACGTTGCGCAGGAAGATCTCGCCGTACAAACCGAGCGAGACGACACCCTCTTGGATCCGGGCCCCGCCGGAGTCGTTGATGCCGATCACCGGCACGCCGGTCTTCATCGCCAGATCCATGACCTTCACGATCTTCTCGCCGAAGACCTCACCGAGGGATCCGCCGAAGACAGTGAAGTCCTGGGCAAACACACAGACTGGGCGACCATCGATGGTGCCGTAGCCGGTGACGACACCGTCGCCATACGGTCGGGTTTTCTCCAGCCCGAACGCGTTCGACCGGTGGCGGGCCAACTCGTCGAGCTCCACAAACGAACCCTCGTCCAGCAAAGTAAGAATCCGCTCCCGGGCAGTCATCTTGCCCTTGGCGTGTTGCTTCGCGATGGCCTTCTCGGAACCTGCGTTCTCGGCCGCCTTCCGGCGCCGTTCCAGTTCGGCGAGTTTGCCCGCTGTGGACATGGGATCCAGCTGATCTGCTGGTTGCGCGCTCATGACACCTCCGCACATGGCTTCTTCGCGTACCGTAGCAACGTGACCACGACCGCGAATCGTGCGCCCACACCACGGCGGCGCCCACTCGACCTTGATCACCTTCACCGAGCTCTCGCAGAGTTTGATCTGACCGGGCCGGTGGACTTGCGCAGCGAGTGTGAGTCCACCAACGATGTCGCTCGCCAGCTCCCCATCCCGGCAGGCGCTCCGACAGTGGCATGGGGACTCGTGGTGGCGGAATCGCAGACCGCCGGGCGCGGCCGAATCGGGCGTACCTGGGAGTCACCGGTGGGTGCGAGTCTGCTGTTCAGCCTTGCGTTGGCTGCGCCGGCCGACGTCGACGCGAATGTGGTGGGTGTCACCCCGCTGGCCGCCGGGGTCGCGGTGGCCGAGGTCTGCCACGCCCTTGGAGCCAAGGATGTCGTGCTGAAGTGGCCGAACGATGTGGTCCTCGCCGACACCGAGGTCGACGGGCTCCCGCGCAAGTTGGGCGGCATCCTGGCTGAGCGCGCCCCAGACCGGGTGATCGTCGGAATTGGGCTGAACATTGACCTCACCGCCGAGGAAGCGCCGACCCCGCAGGCCGCGTCGCTGCGTGATCACGGGCTCAACGACGACGTGACCCGGGAAGAACTGCTGGCCCGGATCGTTGCCGAACTGGTGTCGCGCTGGCGGGAACTCCTCGTCGACGGGCCGACTGAGGTGCTGGATCGCTTCACGCACCTGTGTTCCACGCTCGGTCAGCAGGTGCAGGTGAGCACCCCGGGGTCGCGCCAGGTGACCGGTGAAGCCGTAGGGATCGACCCAGCCGGGCGCCTCGTGTTGCGTGCGTCGGATGGGCAGTCGCACACGATCTCGGCCGGTGATGTCACCCGCGTACGTGGGCGCGATACCTGACGTGTGACGCTCAGGTGTCAACCGAGTGGCGATTCGTCCTGACGAGAATGGGTCTGCGTGGGACCATATGCTCATGGGCTACCCCACCAAGTTGTTGGCACAAGATGAATCCATTGCCTTTGAGCTCCGACCGCACTGGCGCTCCCTGATCCTGCCGGTTTTCTGGTTGTTGGTCGTAGTTGGGGTGTCGACGTTTCTCCTAGCCAAGTCGGGGTCTTGGCTCGACGAGGGCTCCACGGTCTTGACTGTGATGCGGTGGCTGATCGTTTTGGTCGCGCTTTTCCTGCTGATCTTCCTGTTCGTTCGCCCGTTGCTGGCCTGGCTGACCACGCAATACGTCTTCACCACTCGGCGGATCATTGTGCGGACCGGAATCATCGCTCGGCGGGGTCGAGACATGCCGCTGTCGAAGGTGAACAACGTCAGCTTCGAACACACGGTGTGGGAGCGGCTGTTCAACTCGGGGCGGATCAGCGTCGAAAGCGCCTCCGAGCACGGCATGTTGGTGATCGCCAACGTTCCGAACGTGGAGTTCGTGCAGCGTGAGGTGTACCGCCTGCACGATGAAGACGACGCTTTCCGCTCGGCGCGCTCGGAAATGTACGAGGCGCAGTTCCGCGCGGGGGAGACCCCAACGCCCCTGACCCGCGGCGACCAGCAGGGTCCATCCGGATCCAGCGACACACCTGGCGGGCCGCCGAGTAGCGGCCAATGAACTCCGAGCCCTGCTGACCATGTCGCCAACTGAGGACTTCATCGATCGGGTGCTGGGTGCCCCTAGGTTGATGACCCGATCCGAGGTCGCCGATGCTGCCGGGATGCCGCTTGAGGACGCCCGGCAGTACTGGCGGGCTATGGGTTTTGCGGATGTGGGTGATTCCCGAGCCTTCACCGAACGCGACCTGGAAGCCCTCAAAGTGGTGCATCGACTGGTGAGCACCGGGGTGCTGAAGCGATCCGAGGCCATGGAGGTGGTGCGCAGTCTGGGGCAAAACACCTCGCGGATGGCCGAGTGGCAAACCGGGACCCTGGCCCGGTTGCTGGCGAGTCAGCGCGAGATCCCGGACGACACTGCGATGCGCGAGGAGCACGTGGCGAAAGTGGCCGAATTGACCGCTGCTTTGCTGCCAAGCCTAGAAGAGATGCTGGTCTACGCCTGGCGTCGTCAACTCGCGGCCGCGATCCAACGCAACTTCGACACGGCGGGTTCCGAAGATGCCACGGACGCCGGACTCCAGTGTGTGGGATTCGCGGATCTGGTGGGTTTCACCCGGCTGAGTCGACGCCTGCCCGACCAACGCTTGGCAGATCTTGTGACCTCCTTCGAAGCGGACTCCGCAGACGTCGTGGCAGCTACCGGTGCCCGGCTGATCAAGACGCTCGGCGACGAGGTGATGTTCGTCGCCGAGGATCCCCAGCATGCCGTCGAGACCGCCTTCGGGCTGCACGACGCCCACGGCCAAGGCGAAGACGTGCCGCAACTGCGGGTGGGCCTGTCGTTCGGCGATGTGGTGACGCGGATGGGCGATGTCTATGGCAGCACGGTGAACCTGGCCAGCCGGCTGACTGCGCTGGCCCGTCCCGGCAGCACGCTCACCGACGACGCGTGTGCCAAAGAGTTGCTGGGCAACCCGGATTACGTGGTCCGGGCGTTGCGTCCGCGAGCACTTCGCGGGCTCGGGTTGGTGCGTGCGTGGTCGGTGCAACGCGCTCGTTAGTCTCGGATCGTCCGAAACCAACTGAGACGCTACCCCTGGGGAGTCCATGACAGACCAGCACCTTGCGGCCCGCTCCCGCGCCCTACGTGGAGGAGCCGCGAAGTACCACGAGGCCAACACTGGCCGTGGGAAGCTCTTCGCCCGGGACCGCATCGACTACCTGGTCGACTCCGGATCGTTCACCGAAGACGGCATGCTCGCCAATGCGCTGGCCGAGGGGTTGCCAGCCGACGGGGTGGTGACCGGCACGGCCCGGATCGATGGGCGCACGGTGTGCCTGATGGCCAACGATTCGACCGTCAAGGCGGGGTCCTGGGGGGCGCGCACGGTTGAGAAGATCATCCGGATCATTGAGCGCGCCTACCAACTCGGTGTGCCGATGGTCTGGCTGGTGGATTCGGCCGGGGCCCGGATCACAGACCAAGTGGAACTGTTCCCCGGCCGCCGTGGCGCTGGAAATATCTTCTACAACCAAGTCCGCGCCTCTGGGTCGATCCCGCAGATCTGTGCCCTGTTCGGCCCAAGCGCCGCTGGTGGTGCCTATATTCCGGCCTTCTGCGACATCGTGATCATGGTCGAAGGCAACGCCTCGATGTATCTGGGTTCGGACCGCATGGTCGAGATGGTGACCGGCGAGAAGACCACCTTGGAGGAAATGGGCGGTGCGAAGGTGCACTGCACCGTGAGCGGCGTGGGACACATGCTCGTGAAATCCGAGCATGCGGCCCTCGACGCGGTGGGGCGGTACCTCTCCTACGTGCCGCAGAACTACACCGAGACGCCCGCGGCGACCGAGCCGCAGGAGCCCGAATCGATAGATCTGCGCACCCTGGTGCCGGCGAGCGAGCGGCAGGCATTCGACATGCGTCGCTACATCCGCGGGCTCGTCGACGCCGGTAGCTTCTTCGAGATCCACGCCTTGTGGGCCAAAGAGGTGGTGGTCGGTTTCGCGCGGCTGGACGGACAGGTGGTGGGCATCGTCGCGAACAACTCGATGTTCAAAGGCGGGGTGCTGTTTGTGGATTCCGCCGACAAGTCCACCCGATTCATCTCCTTGTGTGACGCCTTCAACATCCCGTTGATCTTCCTGTCCGACGTCCCCGGCTTTATGGTCGGCACCGCTGTGGAGCGGGCTGGCATCATCCGCCACGGTGCCAAGATGATCACCGCGGTCAGCGAGGCGACGGTGCCGAAATTCTGTGTCGTGGTGCGCAAGGCCTATGGTGCCGGGCTCTACGCCATGGCCGGACCGGGCTTCGCGCCGGATGCCACGCTGGCCCTGCCGACGGCGAAGATCGCCGTGATGGGGGCCGAAGCGGCAGTCAATGCGGTTTACGCGAACAAGATCGCGGGCATCACCGACGACTCCGAGCGGGAGGCATTCGTGGCGGCCCGTCGGCAGGAGTACGAGGAGGACATCGACATCGTGCACCTGGCGGCCGAATTGGTGGTGGATGCCATCGTCGAACCGGAGGAACTTCGGGCCGAGTTGATCGGGCGGATGGCGGCAGCGGCGACTAAGGAGCGCGGGTTTTCCCGCCGCCGCCATGGCGTCACCCCGGTCTGAATCCGTAACGGCTGCGCGCAGCGACGCACTGGAGTCTATGGTGAACTCATGGCACGCGTGATTCTGGCCGAGGACGACGAGGCGATTTCGGAGCCGTTGGCACGGGCTCTGCGCCGGGACGGCCATGAGGTAGCAGTCGTCAGTTCGGGTAACTCTGCCCTGGAGATCTCGAGCGCCGGAGTGGCCGACCTGATGGTGCTCGACCTTGGTCTACCGGGCATGGACGGGTTGGAGGTGATCCGTTCGCTGCGCCAGCAGGGGAGCAAATTGCCGATCATCGTGGTGACGGCCCGCACGTCTGACCTCGATTTCGTCGTGGGTTTGGACGCCGGCGCAGACGACTACGTGGGCAAACCGTTCCGGATCGACGTCCTGCTCGCCCGGGTGCGCGCGCTGGTGCGTCGCGGATCGTCCCCGGCGACGATCCGGGTGGGGGAGCTGGTGATCGAATCAGCGGCTCGTCGGGTGCGGATCGGCGACGACGAGGTCAACCTCACCCCGAAGGAATACGACGTGTTGCTGTTGTTGAGTCAGAACGTCGGCCGGGTGATGTCCCGCGAGCAGATCATGAAAGAGATTTGGCGCGGCGAGTGGTTTGGCGGATCCAAGACCTTGGACATGCACGTGTCCGGGTTGCGCCGCAAACTCGCCGAGGTGGGAGAAGGCCGGGAACCGACCATCGGGACTGTGCGAGGCGTCGGCTTTCGGCTTGAAGACGAGCCGGCCAAGTCCTCGACGTCCGCGAACTGACGGCGTCCTGGCAGGCTTGCTGCCATGTATCGTCGATTCCTGTCGGCCACGCTCCGGGTGGCGCTCGTCACCGTGCTGCTGCTCGCCGTGGTCCTCGGGACCGCCACCTCCTACTTTGTGTGGCAGATCTACCAGAGCCAAACAGAGACCCTTGCCTCCCGGGTGCTGGCCGCCACCGCCTACCGCCAGTCGAGCAGTCTGGAAATCACCCCCGAATATCTGGAGTCGCTCGCCAACAAGGACGACGTGACCGTGCTGCTTCCAGACGGCAGGGAGGTGAGCAACCTCTCCGAGATCACCGGGCCAGCATTCAGCTCGGAGCGCGTCGGACCTAACGGCGAACTCATCGTGGTGGCAAGCATCAGCCAGGGTCCGGCCTACCTGATGATCGGCCTGGTAGCCATGTTGACCATCGTGGTGTCGGCGATTTCGCTAGCGGTGGCCTACCGGGTGGCCGACCGGGAGAGCAGGCGGGTCAATCAGCCGCTCAATGTCCTTGCAGCCCACGCTGAAACGATCGGGTCTGGCCGTCCCACCGAGAAGGCCAGACCGACCGGCATCGACGAGATCGACCGCATCGCGCGGGTGTTGGACGATCGGGCCGCACGGGTGCGGGAAGTGATGGAGGCCGAGCGGCGCACCTCGCGGGAGATGAGCCACCAAGTCCGCACCCCGCTGACAGCGCTGTCGCTGCGGTTGGAGGAGATCATCCTGACTGACGACCTCGCCGAGGCCAAGGCCGAGGCCGCGGTGGGGGTGGTGCAGATCGAGCGCCTCACCGAGGTGATTGATCAGCTCGTCAAAGGTCGGCGCGAGGGGGTGCGGTCCGAACAGGAGCAACTCGATCTCTCTCGGTTGGTGAGCGAACAGATGGTGGAGTGGTACCCGGTGTTCGCCAACCGACGCCGTCGGGTGACGCTGCAAGCCAACGGATCAGTGGTGGCCTGGGCGAGCCGAGCCGGGCAGTCCCAGGTGGTGGCCACGTTGCTGGAAAACTGCCTGATTCATGGCCGCGGCGATGTGCTGGTGCGGCTTCGCGAATCGGGTACTTCGGCGGTGATCGAGGTGGTGGACACCAAAGGGGTGATGAAACTGCGAGACGGCGAGGACCCCTTCGAACGCGGGGTGTCCGCGAGCGGTACCGGGCTGGGGCTGGCGCTGGCTCGCACCTTGGTGGCGGCCGACGATGGGGATATCGCGCTGACGTCCAGGCGGCCGGTGACTTTCACGGTGTACCTTCCGCGGTTCCACCGTCAGGATCAAGAGCAGCGGGCTAAATCGGCTGCACGGTCCGGGGATCGAGAGCACATCGGGCCAGTGTGAACGCGCGCGCCGGGAAGGCTGCCCGCCCCGCCGACGACAACGGATCGTTGAGGCGTCCCGCTAGATTTTCGCGGTCTCCATGAGCCGCTGCTTCTCTTCCGCATCGTCGATTTCCGGAAAGACGAACTTCCGGTAGGACCAAAAGCGGAAAAGGGTGCCGAGTCCGAGGCCGATCACGTTTGCTGCGATGTTGTCGGCTAGGGGGCTGGTGAATCCGAGCCCGTAGTGGCTGATCCACAGCACCGACATGGCGATCACCATGGCTACGCCATTGAGGCCGAAGAAGAGCAGGTACTCCCGGGTGAAAGACGAACGACCCCGGTGCTTGAACGTCCAGAAGCGGTTGCCGAAGTAGGCCACGGTGGTGGCTGCGGCAACGGAGACGGCCTTCGCGGTGAGGGGTTTGCCCTCCAGCGGGCCCAGGTAGAGCAACACATTGAACAGACCGATGTCCACCACGAGGGCGGTGAGCCCGACGATGCCGAATTTTGCGGCTTCGTGCATGAGCCCGCGCAGCCTGCCGTAGACCGAGGCGATAAACCCGGTGCGCACCGGACTGGTGTCCGGCGCCGTCGCGGTTTCCGAGGTTGCTGTCACACGACTAGAGTACCTGCGTCGGAACGTTTCTAACCAGGCTTAGTGCGTGAGTCCCGTCACGATGCGGTTTTTCAATCGCGCTGTGGTTCCAATGGATTCAGCCGACGCGCGCCGCTACTGGCGCGCGGCCGAAGAAAGGACTCAGTATGGATCTCCGCCTCTCCGAGGACCTCGAATCACTGCGAAAGACGGTCGAGGAGTTCGCCCAAGATGAGGTAGCGCCGGTGATCGGCGACTACTACGCACGGGGGGAGTTCCCACTGCCGCTGGTGCGCACCATGGGGGAAATGGGCCTGTTCGGACTGCCCTTCCCAGAGCAATACGGCGGGATGGGCGGGGACTATGTGGCCTTGTGCGTCGCGATTGAGGAGTTGGCCCGAGTCGATTCGTCGATTGCCATCACGCTCGAGGCCGGCGTCTCCCTGGGCGCCATGCCCATCTACCGCTTTGGATCCGAAGAGCTGAAGAACGAATGGCTGCCGAGGTTGACTTCTGGGGAGATGCTGGGCGCGTTCGGCCTCACTGAACCAGGTGCCGGATCGGACGCCGGTGGCACCGCCACCACCGCCACCCTCGTGGACGGCAACTGGGTGATCAACGGCTCGAAGGCGTTCATCACCAACTCCGGCACCGAGATCACCGGCCTCATCACCGTGACAGCAGTCACGGGTTACGCGGACGACGGAAGCAAGGAGATCTCCAGCATCCTCATCCCGGCCGGAACTCCAGGCCTCACCGTCGCCCCGGGCTACAAGAAGGTGGGTTGGGACGCCTCGGACACCCATGAGCTTGCGTTCGACGATGTGCGGGTGCCGGAGGCGAATCTGGTGGGGGAGCGAGGTCGCGGCTACGCCCAGTTCCTGCGGATCCTGGACGAGGGTCGGATCGCGATTGCAGCCCTGGCAGCGGGTTTGGCTCAAGGTTGCGTGGACGAGTCCGTGACCTACGCCAACACCAGGGAGGCATTTGGCCGTCCGATCAGCGCCAACCAGGGCATCTCCTTCATGATTGCCGATATGGAAGCCCGTGCCCACACCTCCCGGGTGCTCTGGCGGGAGGCGGCTGGCCGGTTGCAGCGAGGGGAACCCTTCAAGCATCAGGCTGCGATAGCGAAGATGGTCACCAGCGAAGCGGCGATGGACAACGCCAGAGCAGCGACGCAGGTGCACGGCGGGTACGGATTCACCCTGGAGTACCCGGTGGGTCGTTTCTACCGCGATGCCAAGATTTTGGAGATCGGTGAGGGTACAACGCAGGTACAGCAAATGCTGATCGCACGAGGATTGGGGTTGTCGACGTGAGTGTGGAGCCGTATCAGGTACTTCGTGGACGGGTAGCGGAATCCGGCGACTTCGAGGCGTTCACCTTGGTGTCTGTGGCAGCGGACGTGAGCATCTCATTCGTCCCCGAGGCCGGCATGGTGGGGTGTTCGCTGCGCTCGGGCGGGGCACAGCTACTCGGATTGCGGAAGGGAATTGAGACCTACGTCGCGGCTGGGAAGACTTTCGGGATCCCGTTGCTGGCGCCGTGGGCGAACCGGCTTGGTTCGGACACCTACACGGTGGCGGGCGTGGAAGTCGACGTGTCTGGCACACCTGGGATGCATCGGGACGGAAACGGCTATCCGATCCACGGCTTGGTTGCCGGTTCCCGAGGTTGGAAGGTCACCGAGTTCTCTGCGGATCACAACGGGGCCACGCTCACCGCGGTACTCGCCTTTGACGCCCACCGTATGGAGTTCCAAGCATTTCCGTTCCCACATGAACTCCAGGTGAGCGTGCACTTGCACGGTCACGAGGTGGCCATCACCACTCAAGTCACCCCCACCGGACAGGTGCCGGTGCCGATCACTTTCGGCTGGCACCCCTACTTCGTGATCCCGGATCAACAGCGCGCGGACTGGCGCCTGCACCTGCCGCTCACGGAACGTGCCGAACTCGATGCGCACAATCTGCCGACCGGCAAGGTCGTCGAGTGGTCGTGGGAGGACGGCGAACTGGGAACGCACGTCGTGGATGACGTCTTCGTCGGGGTCGAGCCCGGCACCGTGGTGAGCCTGGCCGGTGGGGAGCACAATCTGGAGCTCGAATATCAGAGTGGCTACCCCTACGCGGTCATCTTTGCCCCGGCCGAGGACGACGTTGTGGCCATCGAACCGATGACGGCCCCGTCGGACCCCTTCTCCGGCACCTTTCCCCTGCGCACAGTGCCGCGGGGCGAGAGTTACGCGGCGACCTACGTGATTCGAGTGGATCGGGCTGCGCCGTGACTCGTCCGGTGGTGGGCATTGTCGGCGGCGGTCAGTTGGCGCGGATGACGGTGCCGGCGGCGGAGGCCTTGGATGTGCACCTGCGGGTGATGGCGGCCGCGCCGACCGAATGTGCCGCGGCGGTGATCCCGGACGCATTCATTGGTGATCACGACGATCTGATCGACCTCATGCGCTTCGCCGAAGGCTGCGACGTGGTGACCTTCGACCACGAGCATGTGCCACCGGAGCATCTGCTCGCGCTGCAGGAGGCTGGAATCGCGGTGCGGCCAGGTCCGGCTGCGCTAGTGCACGCGCAGGACAAGATCATCATGCGTGAGGCGCTGAGTGGGGCTGGTATCCCCTGCCCGCGTTGGGCCGAGGTGGCCGATGCCGACGATGTTGCGCTGTTTGCGGAGGCAGGTCAGTGGCCGGTGGTTTTGAAGGTGTCCCGCGGAGGCTACGACGGCAAGGGTGTGTGGATCGTTGATTCGCGCGCTGCGGCAGCCGATGTGATGTCTGCGACCCTGCTCAAACCCGGTGCGAGGTGGTTGGTGGAGGAGAAGGTGCCGTTCGTGCGGGAGCTATCCGCGCAGGTGGCTCGCTCTCCGCACGGCCAGGCAGTGGCCTACCCGGTGGTGCAATCGCTGCAACTCAACGGCATCTGCAAGGAGGTTGTGGCGCCGGCGCCACAGCTCGACGAGGAGCGTTCGGCGCGGGCCCAGCGGGTGGCGCTCGACGTGGCCGCGACCCTGGCAGTGGAGGGGATGTTGGCGGTCGAGTTGTTCGACACTGGCACCGAAGTATTGGTCAACGAGTTGGCAATGCGCCCGCACAACACCGGCCACTGGAGCATCGAAGGGGCCGACACCTCGCAGTTCGAAAACCACCTGCGGGCGGTGCTTGATCTGCCGTTGGGGTCGCCGTCGCCGCGACTACCTTGTGCGGTGATGGTGAACATCCTTGGCGGCGACTATGAGGACCTGCACGCCGCCTATCCTCACGTGATGGCTCGGGACCCGGGTCTGAAAGTGCATCTGTACGGCAAAGATGTGCGGCCCGGACGGAAGGTTGGGCACGTCACGGTGCTGGGTTCGGATCCCGAGGTGCTGTTGGCCCGGGCCCGGCACGCGGCCGACTTCTTCGAAGGGACTATCGATGGGTGAGCCCGTCGTCGCCGGGCCGCTGGTCGGCGTGGTGATGGGATCCGATTCGGATTGGCCGGTGATGTCGGCGGCATCAGAGGCGCTAGCGGAGTTCGGGGTACCGCACGAGGTCGACGTCGTCTCGGCCCACCGGATGCCGCAGGCAATGCTTGCGTACGGTGCCGCCGCGGAGTCACGCGGTTTGCGGGTGGTCATCGCCGGCGCTGGTGGTGCTGCCCACCTTCCCGGGATGTTGGCCAGTGCGACGGTGCTGCCGGTGATCGGCGTTCCGGTGGCCTTGAAACGCCTCGACGGGCTGGATTCGCTGCTTTCGATCGTGCAGATGCCGTCCGGGGTGCCGGTGGCGACGGTCGCTGTGGACAACGCCCGCAACGCTGGGCTACTTGCCGTGCGGATGCTCGGAGTGGCCGATGAGGGTCTGCGGGCACAGATGGCGACGTTCCAGACCCAGTTGGAGATGAGTGCCCGGGCCAAGGGGGAGCGGATCCGCAAGGTCGTCGGCCCCTAAGTGTGCCCTCGGTGCTGGGTTAGCTTGTAGGGCCAACGCAGGGGCCAACGCAGGGGTCAACGCAGGGGCCAACCGTCAGAGCGGCACGATGACTTCGTTGCGGCGGGCGAAGGCTGGCTTCCAGGGCGGGTCGTAGCGTGCCCAACGGGCCTCGCCGGACGGGGTCCAACCGGCGTCGGCGATGGCGCGCAGCAGGGTGGCGGTGTGCTTCTCGACGTTTCCGACGGTCCCGCGCCCGGAGTAGCGGATGGCGGCGGCATCGTGGGCGTCGATCTGCCGCAGGCTGACCCTGGGATCGGTGGGCTCCGGATAGTCCTCGAGGGTGCCCGTTCCTGGTAGGACAAACGAGACAACCCAGGCGTCGGCACCTGCGGCTTCCTGTAGCACGGGTGCGGTCATGGCCAACTTTTCTCCTTGTGGCTGTTGCAGCACAGGTGCGGTCATTGCCAACTTGCGACTACCGCGGTTGGCCCCGGAGATGTAGCTGACCAGGGGTCGGAAGGCCATGTTGCCCGCCTTGTCCGCCGCTGCGGTGATGGTCACGTCGGCGACTACACAAGGTGGATAGTGGCGACGTTCGATGCCGTTGCGGGTTTCTACGACGGTGTAGCTCTGCTCCTCGGTCACGCTTGGTGCAACGCCGCCGAGGGGCGGTTGTATTCCGTCGGTCAGTACTCGACTGAGGCCCATGCGCATGCGATCGGCGCAACATCGCATCACAGGAGACGAAGGAGCCCCACCATGCCCGAGTGGTGAGGTTCCTACACCCTGCCTGGTGCGGAAACAGTCACCCGTTGCGGGGGGTGCGGCGCCCGCCTCTGCACGCGCACTCTGAGTGCTACGGATCGCCCGGTCCGTCTAATTGGAAGGATGGCCACCTATGACCATTGGGCCTGTGCAACTGCTTGTGATCGGCTTCGACGAACCGAACTTCACAGGCGAGATCCTCGAAGAACTCGATCGTCTGCGTTCCTCCGACACAGTGAAGGTGATCGACGCGATGGTTGTCTACAAGGATGACGACGGCACCCTCGAGGCCGCCCATCTGAGCAATCTCGCGGAGGACGAAGTTGCCGAGTTCGGCGCCACCATCGGTGCCCTGATCGGTTTGGGCTTCGACGGTGAGGAGGGGGCCGAGGCTGGCGCCGAAGCGGGTGCAGCCGGAGCCGCCGACAGTATTGACCTACTTGAGGGTGCTGCTGACTGGGACGTACTGGCGGAGATTCCCGAGGGGACCGCGGCCGCGCTGATCCTGCTCGAGCACCACTGGGCCGTACCGTTCCGGGACGCCGTGGCCCGCGCTGGCGGCTTCCGCATCAGCGACGGGTTCATCAGCCCGCTCGATCTGGTGGAGATCGGTTTGCTCGCGCGCGAGCAGGTAGACGCACACGCCATGGCGCAATCGGCCTAAAACTCAGCCCAACAGCTGTCGCACATCCGGGAAGTGAGGTGATCACCATGATGGGAGGCCGCAGAGTAGCGCGCCGTACCTCGCGCCGAACGGCCAGGCGCGTTGACCGCCGCTAGGCGCCGCATATGACTGACGCAGGGATCGGGCCGCGACAATCCGATCCCTGCGTCAGTCATCCAGGTGCACGGGATGTCCCTTCCACGAAAAGTGCCGAGTGAGCACGAAGGTGAGCGCGGGGAATGGCAACCCGCCCGACCTCCTGTAAGTCGTCGTGGCCGGACTACCGGCTACTGGTTGCGGTTTCGGCGATCATCGGCACTAACTCCACTGTCCATCCCCCGGAGCAGGGGATGACGCTCGGGGGCCTTTCGGGATTGACTGCCAGACACGCTGGCGACCACAAACCCGCGCCGGAGACCTTCGGCTGACGAGTGCCGTTGCCAGGTCCGAACAATCATTGGAGGTCGCTGTGGCAGAGACGCTGTGGGTCAAGGACGGCATGTTCCCCGAGGGGTACCGTTCCGTGGCGGATAGGAAGGCCGCGGGTAAAGACGCCCGACTGGCCGTCCCAAGATCGAGCCACGCACAGTGGTCGCCCGCCCCGGATCGACGCGATCCGGTGTCGCTGCTGGAGGAGCAGAACGCCGACCGGGTCGACTGGTTGGTGCCGATCCGGCACGCTCGTATGCGGGTGTCGCCGTTCACGTTCTACCGGGGCACTGCGCGGATCATGGCTTCGGACCTCGCGAGCTCGCCCGTCAGCGGTTTGCACGTGCAGTTGGGTGGTGACGCGCACCTGTCGAACTTCGGTGCCTACGCCTCAAGCGAGCGCCATCTCGTCTTCGACGCCAACGACTTCGATGAGACCCTCCCCGGTCCGTGGGAGTGGGACCTCAAGCGGTTGGCGACCAGCTTCGTGGTGGCGGGTCAACACCTGGGCTACCAGGGTGTGCAGCAGCGTCAGGCCGCTGAGGCATCGGTCAAGGCCTACCGGCAGGCGATGCGCGCTCACGCGAAGCAGGGCTACCTGGACATCTGGTACGACTACATCTCGCCAGAGTCGGTCAGTGCAGCGGGCGGTGTGGATCCTGCGGAACTGACCAAGCGCTTGGCGCGTTTTGAGCGAAAGGCGAAGTCACGCACGAGTCTGCAGGCCATGGCGAAGTTGACGGAAGTGGTGGACTTCAAACTGCGGATCCGCAGCAACGCTCCACTGCTGGTGCCCCTGCGTGAGTTGAGTGCCGAGAACAACCCGGAGGCCTTGGAGGAGGTGGTCCATCGGGGGATCGAGGACTACAAGGCGACACTGCCGGATGACCGCCGCGCGCTGCTTGACAGGTTCACCGCCGTGGACATCGCGGTGAAGGTGGTTGGCGTCGGCAGCGTGGGAACGCGCTGCCTGATCGTCCTGCTGGTGGGCAGGGACGGACAGGACCCGCTGTTCCTCCAAATCAAGGAGGCTGGGCAATCGGTGCTCGCCGAATTCCTACAGCCCAGCGAGTACGAAAATCAAGGCCGTCGCGTGGTCGAAGGGCAACGTCTCGTGCAGGCGCAGTCGGACATCTTCCTGGGCTGGACCGAGGGCCTGGCGGGTCGTCAGTTCTACGTGCGTCAGTTGCGCGACTGGAAGGGCTCGGTGGAAGTCGAAGGCGCCACCCCGGAACAGCTCGTTTTCTATGCCAATCTGTGCGGCCGCACCCTCGCCCGGGGGCACGCCAGGTCGGGTGATCCGATCGCGATCTCCGCCTACGCCGGCAAGGGCCCCGAGTTGGACCAGGCGATCACCGACTTCGCAGTGGCCTACTCCGGACAGAACAACGCCGACTACGAAGAGTTCCTGGCAGCGATCGACAGTGGTCGGCTTCCCGTCAGCGAGGTGTTCTGAGGCCGCCTCAACGCCGCAAAGCCTCGGTCCCTCCCATCGCGATGGGAAGGGCCGAGGCTTTCTTGCGTGTGGACGACTGAGTTAGCGGTGCCTACAGCGCCGCGTGGTTGGCGTCGTTCAACTCGGCGTCCACCACCGCGCGAGTCCCGGAGGCAGCCGCAAGGATCGCCCTCACGAGGCGAGGGCCTTCGTCTTGAGAGCGTCGAACTCCTCCTGAGTGATGGCGCCCGAGTCGAGCAGCGACTTCGCAGACTGGATCTGCTCAGAGGCCGATCCGGCCTGGGAGCCGCTGACGGACCTGATGTACTCCGCCTGCGCCGACTGGATCTCCTTCTGCTGCTCCAACGCTCGATCTGCCATGCCGTGACCGCGCGCAAGCAAGTAGACCAGCACGCCCAATCCGGGGACAACTATCACAAACAGCACCCACATGGTCTTGGCAAACCCGCCAAGGTCCCGACTGCGGAAGATGTCGCCGAAGATCCAGAACAGGACCATGATCCAGGCGAAGAAAAGGAAGAACTCGAATAGCGCGAGCAGGTACGAGCCGTTGTTGTCGAACATTGATCACTCACTTCTGTTGGGGGGCGTAGATATGCACAAAGCCCGCTCATCCCAGCAGTGGTCGGCTAGGGATGTCATCGCCCGTTGCAGGTGAGACTGCGTCCCGCACACCTGCCAACCCGTGACTGCGTACACTAGGGTCGCCACGCGCCGAGGGCCGGGCGAGGATGGGTGGAGAGGATGTCGGCATGGTCCGGCCCACAGGCCACACATTTGTGCTCACCACCCCGGCTCGAAAAACCTCGCCGCCGGACAGCAAGCCGCTCAACATCTGGCGCCAGGGACTGATCACGCGGCTCCAGCGCGATCGCCGCGACCTGACGTTGATCCAGGGGGCCGCGGGATCCGGCAAGACGGTTCTCGCAGCCCAATGGGCTCACGAACTGAGCCACCCTGTCGCTTGGCTGACGCTGGACCCCACCGACAACGATCCAGTCGTGCTCATCTCCGCGGTGACGAACGCACTGCTCCGAGCCGGACTCGACGGCGGCTGGGACGCGGGACCGCTGACCAGTGACGAGCCCACCTATTCGCGGTATGTGTTGCCGCACTTCTTCAACTCCCTTTCATCCCTCACGTCGCCGTTCACGGTGGTCCTTGACGACGTTCACGAGTTGACGGATCCGAGAGCAGTCCGGATGCTCCGTTCCGTTGTGGAGTCCCTGCCGTCCACTTCCCACGTCATTGTGGTGGGGAGAACCCTTGAGTCGCTGCCGGTTGCGTCCTGGATCTCTGAGGACCGAGCAGTTCTGTTGGCGGATTCAGCGCTGGCGATGAACGCGCGCGAGGTAGCGGAAGTGTTGACCGGTCTCGGTGGCGCGACGCCCGACAAGTCCGCGGTGTCCGACCTGTTGGAGGCCACTCACGGATGGCCCATCGCCGTGTACCTCGGATCTCGGATGGGTCAGTCCGAACGGCTCGGCAACGAGGCGTACTTCAGTGCCTTCCTTGACCAGGAGGTGCTTCGAGGCGCAGACACGGAGACTGTCCAACTGCTGAAGGCGACCTCTGGGCTGCTCAACCTCTCCGCTGAGTTGTGCGACTTTGTCCTGCAGCGAGAACGCAGCGCAGACCTCCTTGAGCGTGCGGAGCGAGCATCGCTGCTTGTCACCCGAAGTCGAGATCACGCGTGGTTCCGACTGCACCCATTGCTGCGCGAGCACCTGCAGACCCGACTACTGCAAGAGGATCCTTCGCTCTACCGAACCGTAGCGAGGCGGGCGAGTGAATGGAGCATGGCAAGGGGCCATACCGATAGCGCCATCGCATATGCCCATGACTCGGCGGACGTGGACCTGCTTGGTGTCACGATCTGGGAGGGTGCAGCTGAGGCGCTCACCACCGGGCAGGCACAGCGGGTGGTCGGCTGGCTCGGCGCGGTAGACGACGCAACGATTGCCAAGTCGTGTCCGATGGCTATGTCCGCTGCATGGTGCGCGATCAATCGTGGACAGTCGGCGGATGCCTACCGATGGAGCCAGGTTGCCTTCGGCGCCGCGGGTGAGGGCTGGGAGTCCAACCTGCGCCGATCGTCAATGGAAGCGGGCCTGGCGCTGCTCCTCAGTACCTCGGGATCATTGGGATACGAGAGTTCCGCGGCGCTTGCGGGCCAAGCCGCGAGGAGTTTGCCGAGTGATCATGTGGCCGTTCCCTACGCGCACATGATGGCAGGCTGGATGCACGTCCTTGGGGATGCGTGGGACGTCGGCACGGAGGAGTTGCGGCGGGCTGCGGAACTCGCTCATTCAAAGGGGCTATTGGGCACCGAAGTGGAGGCTCAGGCGCTCCTGGGTATAGCGCTACTGTCCCGGCACGATGACCAGGGTGCAGCGCTCTTGGTCCGACAGGCCCTCGAGACCTGGGAGCAGGGGGGTATTCAGCACTTCCTGGCTGCTGGGGCATTGATCGCCGGCCCCGCATCGCTTATGGCGGCGCGATCAGGCCAGCGGGAACGTGCCCAAGCCCAGTTGGCTCAGGTTGCGGAATCGGTCACGATGTTTGGGCCGATACTGCCATGGCTGGTCTCGATTCTTGAGTCCTTTGCAGCGGCCGCCCACGCGCTACTTGGAGACCAAGGGCGAGCTGGGCACCACCTCGAAGCGGCCGTCGAGGCCACGGCCCGGGTACCGGGATCCATACTGCTCACGAATCTGCTCGAACGGGCCCAGGGCATGGTGGCCGGGGAGTCCCGCCTCTCAGGCTTGAGTCCGGCCGAGCGTCGGGTTTTCGAACGACTACTGACTCGAGCGACCCTGCGAGAGATCGCGGACTCGTTATGCGTCTCACCTGAGACCGTCAAGACCCAGACCGGCTCCATCTATCGAAAGTTGGATGTGTCATCCCGCCGCGAGGTGCAAGAACTGGGGGACCGCCTCCGAGTGACGCCCAAGACTCGCGCCTAATGGGAGGACCTGCGTGCGCCCCGGTAGTTTCTGCCGGTGGTGGACGGTGCTGGTGGTGGACGGCGCCGGTGGTGGACGGTGTTCTCGCCATCGTCCGTCAGGAGCGTCCTGCCGATGGCGATTTGCCAGCCCATCCGTAGCATGGGAGAACGCCCGCCCGGGGCCCGCGACCCCGGCCCCCATGCGAGAAGGAGAATCCCACAGTGGACGCTGGTATCTACGCCCTGCCGGAAGAGTACGTCGAGTTGCAGCAGGCCGTCCGAGCGCTGGCCCGCGACAAGATCGCCCCGCGGGCGGCCGAGATCGATGCCAAGGCGGAATTTCCGTGGGACATTTACGACGCGCTCGTTTCGAGTGGCTTCCACGCCATCCACATCCCGGAAGAGTACGACGGCATGGGCGGAGACAATCTCGCTTCCGCACTGGTGGTCGAGGAGATTGCCAGGATCTGCGGATCAAGTTCGCTGATCCCGGCGGTCAACAAACTCGGCACCACGCCGCTGCTGGTCGGCGCCTCGCACGAGGTCAAAGCCCGCTACCTGCCTGAGGTTGCCAGCGGTGAGGCGATGTTCTCCTACGGATTGTCGGAACCGGAGGCGGGCTCCGACGCCGCCAGCATGCGCACCAAGGTGACCCGCGACGGCGACGATTGGATCCTCAACGGCAACAAGCGCTGGATCACCGGTGCCGGGATCTCCAAGTACTACACGGTGCTCGCCACCGTCGAGCCCGGCACTGGTCCCAAGGGCATCACCGCCTTCGTGGTCCACGCCGACGATGAGGGGTTCAGCCTCGGCGCCGAGGAGAACAAGCTGGGCATCAAGGGCTCACCAACCCGCGAACTGTACTTCGACAACGTCCGACTGCCGGCCGACCGGATGATCGGCGAGGTGGGTGAGGGGTGGCAGATCGCGATGAAAACCCTCGACATCACCCGGGTGACGATCGGCGCGCAGGCCGTGGGCATGGCTCAGGGTGCGCTCGATGTCGCGCTGGAGTACGCCCAGGAGCGCAAGCAGTTCGGCAAGTCCATCTCCGACTTCCAGGGGATCCAGTTCATGCTCGCCGACATGGCGATGCAGATCGAGGCCGCCCGCCAACTCGTGTACCACGCTGCCGCTGCCAGCGACCGTGGCGACAAGAACATCACTTTCCTCGGTTCGGCGGCGAAGTGCTTCGCGTCCGACACCGCGATGAAGGTGACAGTCGACGTGGTGCAGGTGCTCGGCGGCTACGGCTATGTGAAGGACTACCCCGCGGAGCGGTTCATGCGGGACGCCAAGATCACCCAGATCTATGAGGGAACCAACCAGATTCAGCGCCTGGTGATGGCCCGTCAGCTGCTGGGCTAGTAGGCCGGCAGCTGTGGTTGGGGTCGGAGCACACCCGCAGGTCTACCTGCGGAACTTCAACCGCAGGGCACCTCTGCCGCGCTACTGACGGCAGCGAGCGGGGCGTCTGGCAGTTGCCCGGCCGCAGTCGTCAGCGCTTCCTGCGCATCCTCAATTTGTACCGGCTGCAATCCAGCGAAGTCCGGCCCGACCGTGACGGACATGACATCACCGTGACCTGACTTCTCCTCGAACCTCGCCTCGGGTAGCGCAGCTTTCAGCGTTGCCAGGCCGGTGGCGAAGTCGGGGTCGTACACCACAGTTGTGCGCGCGGTGGGTGAGCCGTTGGCGACCCCGTAGACGACGAAGTCTGCTGCGGTGAATTCCGTTGCGGCGTTGGCAGCTGCACCAGGGATCCCGGAGCCGTTGAGAACCTCAACCACCACCTCAGACGGGGCCACCTCAACAACGGGGACGCTTGGTGCCTGCTGAACTGCTGCGTCCAGTGTCTCGGCGATGCTGACAGACTCCCGCAAGCCGCTGAAGATTGCGGTGGACGCGTTGGGGTCCCATTGAACGGTCTCACCGCCGTTGGGCAGGTAAACGCGCTGCTCCGTGACTGGCACGGTCACAAAAGAGACCTGGTCGGGCATGGTGCCCTGCAACTGCCGCACCAGATCCTTGACCCTGGTGGGGTCAAGTTCGGTGTCGGCGGTCAGGCTGGCAAGTGTCGCGTTCACGGTGTCTGAGAGTCGCAGCGGGTTAAGCAACACACCCATGCTCGTAGCTTTGCGGACCATGGATCCGAGGAATTGCTGCTGCCTGTCGATCCGACCCATATCGGCGGTGGGGTCGAAATACCGGGCACGCACGTAGGACAGCGCCATCGACCCGTCGAGCGTGCTCATACCGGCTGGGATGTTGAGTCCGGACAACTCGTCTTGGATCGGCTCCGGCGAACACACGTCGACGCCACCGACGGCGTCTACGATCTCCATGAATCCGCTGAAGTCGACCTCAACGAAATGATCCAGCCGCACCCCGGTTTCCTGTTCGATGGTGTGTACCAGCAGGGTCGGGCCGCCGAGGCTGTACGCAGAGTTGAGTTTGGCCTGGTGTTCGTCGATGGTGGTGCCGTCGTCCAGCGTCAACTCAGGCACTGTCACCAGGGAATCCCGGGGCAGGCTGACCACGTCGACCGACCCGTTACCCGCGAGGTGGATGATCATCATCGTGTCGGTCTGGCGGCCGAAGTCTTCGACACCCAGTTTGAGGTCTAGTCGCTCATCCTCGGAGATGCCGGAACGGTCGTCCGAGCCCACAAGCAAGATGTTCGTCGCCGAGTCCTGCTCTGGTCGCTCGGTGAGCGGGCCGAAGACGTCGACGTTTTCGACCGCCCCAGTGAAGTGCGAAACAGCAGCGTGGGAAAGCCCCGAGGTGGCCAGCACACCGGCTGCGACGGCACCTGCGACCACTAACAATGGTTGTGCCCGGACGGTGCGCGTCACCCTCCGGCCCACCCTGGTGACCAGCGGGAGTTGGCGCCGCTGCCCCGCAGTCTCGCCGGGCGCGTGGGGTGCGTCGCCGGGAGAGTTGGGAGGTTCTGCCACTGCCGATCTCCTTGTGTGGGCGTGCTGATTCGACGATCAATGATCGACACGAGGCTAGACGCGCGATGGCGTCGGCCCTAGCCGCCACGCGGAGATGCGCCTAGGTGAATGAATGGGTCAGATCACCGGAGGTCGGCCGTGGCGAGCCATTTCCGCCACGGTGCGCCAGCGCATCGGGTGGCGAGGGCTTGTGGCGTGCGTCGACCAGCCGTCCCGTAGTCCTCGCCACCATGCTCGTCGACCCACAGGATCGGCCCGCAGCCGCAACTGCTCCACCGCGGTCCAACTGCCGAGATAAAGAGGGATGAGGGGCGCGGGCAGGTTGCGTCGTGCGAGCCACACCCGGTTGCGGGCGTTGAAGCGCTGCCAATCGGCGTGCCGAGTGGGGAAGATCGCCGGATGGCAGGTCACCAAATCGCCGGCGTACCAGACCACATACCCCGCGTCCCAGACCCGCCAGGTCAAGTCGATTCCCTCGTGGGCATAGCCAAAGTCGGGCACGAATCCACCAATGGATTCGAAGAGCTCGCGTCGGATCGCCAGGGCGGCCTCCAGCACGTACATGACGGTGCTGGGACGTTTGGGGTCGCCTTTACGAAGCCGCGGGACCCAGTACCGCGGCGCCTCGGCAACGGCGGGGTCTGCCAGCCTGGTTTGTGCCATCCCGATTGCTGGGTGGTCGGCAAAGAGCTTCGCGAGGTTGGCCAGATCAGTTGCCTCGGGCAGCCAGGCGTCGTCGTCGAGGAAGAACAGCACCTCCCCAGTCACTTTTTCGACGCCGGCATTGCGCCCACCGACCCCGACGTTCTCCGGCAGGTGGACGGTGCCGACGTCAGCCGGCAGGCCGGTGGGTTGCCAACCGTTGCCCACCACCACCAGATCCACCGCAACGCCAGTTTGGGCGCGCACCGAAGTAACCGCGCGGTTCAACTCGGCTGGCCGAGAACCCTGCGTGAGGATCACGACGCCGACGCTCGGCAGCACGCCCGGCGTCGCAGTCACGATTCGGCAGAAACCCGGCGCGAGAGCACGATCGCGGCCACGGCGACCCCGCACAGCAGGATGGCGACTATGGATAGCGCAAAGGTGGCAGCACCGGCGCCGACGATCAAGCCGAGTGCAATGAGCGACATCCTGCCGTCGAATCCGAGGTCAGCCAACGGCTGCCACCACGGCGGGAGCCGGCGCGCATAGCGCCACTGATCGGCGGTTTCCATGGTGGCGAAGTACAGCCCGACCACAGCGATGAAGGCCAACAGGCGAGCCGATCCGGTGAGGGTGTAGGCGGCTGCGACCAGCACCGCGACCTCGAGGCCGCGCAGCACCGACGGCACCGCCCACGCTGCGGGTCCAGCCACCGGGGTGGCCAACGCCAGACCGGTGAGGACCACAACTGCGATCACCGCGATGACCAGTGGCCAGATGCTGCCGCGGGTGGACCAAGCAGCGCCGACCGACGTCGTGATGGCAGCGGCAGTCAGCAGCCGACCAGAAAGGGGCCGGACAGCAGCCCAAGTGTTGGCCGAGAGTGCCCGGACTGGCACACCAGCATCAAGCATGGCGCCGAGCGGGGTGAGGAATCGAGCAGAATTGGGCACGTCGTCGGCCGGTGCCCGCCGGTGGGTCAGCGCGCTGGCGGCCTGCAGCACAAGCACCGCCACCGCCCCGATGAGCGCGGCCAGCAAGGCCCAGCCCGGACCCGCCACGATCAGCGCGAGGCCGATGGCAATCCAGCGCAGGCTGCGGTAGTCGGTGTTCTCGGAGACTCCCAGCATGCTCCGGCTCGCCACCGCATTGCCCATGATTACCAGGGCTCCGACAGTGGCCGTGGCCAGCAACCACGAGGGTCCTTCCAGCCTGGTCACAGCAAAGGCCAAGGCCGAGATGTAGACCACCTCGATGGCTCGTCCGGCGAGTCGATTCCAGCGGGCCCCGTTGGCATCTGGCCGTCGTCGGTAGCGCACGATTTCGCCCGCGGAGAGCAACACCGCGTTGACTGCGAGGAAGGCCAACGCGCTGATGACCGAAGACACAGTGCCACCGGGAAGTGCGATGAGGGACGCGAGCACTCCCAGCCCGACGGCTGCCCAGACGATGTGCTCCGGGGTCCGGCCGGAGGACTCCAGCAGGCCGGTCAGGCGGCGGGAAAACGGCCGCACGACGAGCCGTGTGATGGGGTCGTCCGTGGGTGCCGCGGTTGCGCGGAGACGACGCTCGTCCTCGCCGGACTGCGGGAGATCCATCGGCGAGCAGCTGGCGCAAAACGGAGCGGCGTCGACGGCGGAAACCGTGGTGATTTCGGTGAGCAGATCCACGGCCAGTTGCCAGGCGGAGGGACTTGCCACGGTGGCCGGGCCGAGCGTCGCGGCTGCTTGAGCTGCCGCCCGAGCGAATGCTGGGCAGTCCTCGGCTGCGATCACGAGGATTCCGGCAGCCTGACGAGGGATTCCGGATCCTGCCGTGACTTGGCCATCGGCAACGTTGACGGGAAGGTCCACGGTGTCGTCGCCGTTGTGCGCCAGGAGCACTGCAGTGCCGATCTCTGGGGCATCGAGAAGGTTGGCTAGCGCTTGTTGTTCGGCGTGCAGCCGAGAGTCAGCAATCACTAGGCGTCCGGAGCAGCGGCGGGCTGCCTGAGACCACTGGCGCAGAGCCTCGGAGGCAGCACCGTGGGCACTCACGACCTCGTCTGAGGGGTCGAAGCCGCGGAGCAGTTCCGCGGTATGTGCGTCGAGTGGTGCGTCCGTCATGAGCACAAGGGGGCGACTATCCACACGTACTATGTATCAGGCCGAGCCCTCGAAGCGGCGGAGGCGCGAGCAGGCTAGGAGCAGACCAACGTATCTCCGGTGGTGGAGGCCACCTCACTTGACTCTGATGGCGATGGGGAGGTTTGTTGCCCATCTGCGTTGGGTGGTAGAGCCTCTGGGTCAGCAATGACGGTGCGCAGACCGGTGAAGTCGTTGCCGATGACCAACGTGAGCACGGGGTTGTCGGGGTCGCTGCCGTCCTGGCCGGTGTTTGTCGCGCTGGTTGCGTAGGCCAAGGTGCGCGCGGCCTCCTCCGAACCGGCTGGGTAGCCAACCGAGGTATCGGTCGATCCAGGCGATTCGAAGTCGCCCACCTCCACCACGTTGTAGCCGAGCGCGGTCATCATGGCGCCAACCCTGGTTGCCACGCCGGCAGAGTTGGTGCCATTGAGCACCCGAACAGAGATGTCGGCCGGCGGCACGGCCAGCGGTCGATCGTCTCCAGGTGGAACCGTGGGCGTCGGTGGCCAAGGGCTGCCATCGCGCAGCGACTTCCACAGTGGTTCGGCCAGCGCCGGATCAGGAGAAACGGTGGCGCCATCATCGTTGTACACCGTGGGCAAGGTCACGAATGTGACGTCTGCTGGCTTCATGTCGGACATGCTCAGCGCCAAGTCCGCGAGGTCGCGCAAGCCGGAGAGGCTTTCGTCGACAGTCAGCGACTTCGTCGCTTCGTCCAGCACGCGGTATGTGGTGACGGGGTTCGCCAGCACGCCGGAACTGGTGGCTTTGCGCAGCGCCGAACCCAAGAAGGCTTGCTGTCGTTCGATGCGGCCGAGGTCTGATCCGTCACCGAGGGTGTAGCGGGCGCGCACAAAAGCGAGGGCGTCGTCGCCCTTGACCACCGAGGTGCCCGCAGGCAACTTCAATCCGCTCAACGGATCGTCGACCGGTTCCTTGAGGCAGACCTCAACGCCATCAAGGGCATCAACGACTCCTTTGAAGCCGTTGAAGTCGACGATGACGAAGTGATCAATGTCAACGCCCGCGAGCTTCTCCACCGTCTGGACCGTGCAGAACGGCCCGGCGATGTTGAACGCCTCGTTGAATCGATCCTCAACTGGCTCCGAAGCACCGCCCACGTAGCGCGGGCACGAGGGGATATCCACGATCGTGTCGCGCGGAATGCTGACAGCCGTTGCGCTCTTTCGATCGGCCGCGACGTGGATCAAGATCGTGGTGTCGGAGCGAGCCCCCTCAAACTCCTCCGGGTCGCCATACTCCCCGGTGCCGAGGACTTCCCGGCTGTCCGTGCCCATGACCAAGATGTTGAGGGGTTGGCCAGCGTCGAAACTCGGGGCCTTGCTGCGTGACGAGGTGGAACTTGCCTGGCTGACTGGTTGGCTCGTGATGTTCGAATCCAGCGACCGAAAGGCGGTGGCCCCCACCCAGGCGACCCCGGTGAAGAGCAGCACCATGGCGCTGGCGATGCCGGCCAGCACGCGCGGCCATCGCCGATGCCGAGACACCATGGGACCTCCAGTAGGCCATTCGAGGTGGGAATTGTGGAACGCCTGCGTCTGATCCTATGGTCTTCCTCGGCGCGCCGTGCCATTAGGACGAAACAGATGCGGTATGGGTTCCCACGTCGGGTGGCGCTGGCTGTGGCCGGAGTCAGTCGTGGGGAACTTCGAGGTCGATCTTCTCTTGCGTCACAATCGCCTGCTTTGCCGCCTGATCGATGGCGGGATCGAGCAAAACGGTGGATCCGGCCATGGTGGCGGCGCTCAGCGTGGCCGCCAGCAGCCCCTCTAGTGATCTGGGATCGGTGCTCACTAGCAGTCGGCTGCCGTGCCCGGAGGGGATCCTCCGGGCAGTCTCGACTGCGGTCCGACCGTCGATGCTGCCCTGAGCTGAGGTGACTGCGCGCCTGCTGGCGGTGGGGAGGGGCAGCGAAATCTGATCCGGGTAGTTGGCGATGTCCGCCATCACATCGATCGCGCCATCCGGGGTGTTGCGGCCCAAGGGGGCGGGCAAAGGCATCGGTACGGCAGGCCAACACCGGGGCCCGCGCGGTCACCTCCGCAAGGAGCGGAGAATCCGCGGCCACCACCAGCAGATCTGCCTGACCTGCTGCGTCGGGGAGACCGACAGAAGCCCCAAGCGCCCACGCTGACCAGGCCCACACGTGCAACAGCCAGTGGCGTCCGACATCGACAACGACCACCGAATCCGGTCCCACATCGAACTCATCGGCGAGCAGACCGGCAGCTTTGGCCACCCAGTTGTCGTGCGTCGCCGCCGACAGTTCGATCCGGCCGCCTGATTCCGGGTCGTAGTAGGTGACCCACGGTGCCCCCGGTGCCGCGGCCAGAATCCGCCTGCGCAACTTCTCTGGATGGTCGTCCATGTTCGCGACGTTACCTGGCGTTTGCTGCAAGCACGACGCAGCAAGGCCAAATCTGGCAGGGTGGAGGGGTGTCTGAAGCCATCCTGCTCGTCGGAGGTCGGGGAACCCGACTGCGACCATTGACAATAAATACGCCAAAACCGATGCTTCCGGTCGCTGGTGTGCCCTTCACCGCGCATCAGATTGCCCGGGCCAGGGCTGCCGGTGTCACCCGAATTGTGCTCAGCACTTCCTACCGGGCCGAGGTGTTCTCCGAATACTTCGGAGACGGATCCCAGTACGGGGTGGAACTCGTCTACGTGACCGAGGATTCGCCGCTTGGTACTGGGGGAGCGATTCGTCATGCGGCCCCATACTTGCGCAGCGGACCTGATGAGCCAGTGCTGATCTTCAACGGTGACGTACTTTCCGGTCTGGATATCGCTGGGCTCGTGCGCTCGTGGCAGGAGGCCGATGCCGACGTCGCTTTGTACCTGACCCGGGTCGCCGACCCCCGCGCATTCGGTCTGGTGCCGACCGACGGTGACGGCCGGGTGACCGCGTTCCTGGAAAAGCCCTCCCGTCCAGAGGACATCGTCACAGATCAGATCAACGCCGGCTGCTACGTGTTCAAGAGGTCGGTGATCGACAACATCCCGCCGGGCAGGGTGGTGAGTGTCGAGCGGGAGACGTTCCCGTCGTTACTGAAATCCGGAGCCACCGTCATCGGGGTAGTCGATCCGGGGTACTGGCTGGATCTGGGCACTCCGGCCGCCTTCGTCGAAGGATCCCGTGACATCGTCTCTGGCCGAATCCCGTCACCTGCGCTACCTGGCAACCCGGGACGTTGCCTCGTGCTGCCAGAAGCCCGCGTGAGTCGGGACGCGATCGTGGCCGGCGGATCCGTGGTCGGCAATGGAGTCGCGGTGGAGGCCTTCGCCACCGTCGACGGCAGCGTGATTTTCGACCGGGCAAGCATCGGAGTGGGAGCATCGATCGTCGGCAGTATCGTCGGCGAGGGTGCGGTGATCGGCGCACACACTCGACTGCGCGGTGCGGTGGTGGGGGATGGGGCCAGAATTGGCGCTGAAAACGAGTTATTGGACGGAGCGCGCGTATGGCCGAATGCGCACATCGCCGACTGTACGGTGCGGTTCTCATCTGATCAGGAGTAGGTCATGGTCACCACACTGATTGTCGTCGTGGCCCTTGTCACCTCGGTGCTCGTGGTGGTCAACCTGCTCACCAACCTCTGGGCCCGGCAGCACTACTTGCTGATTTCTTTCTGGGCCACCGGGGTGTTGATCGCGGTCGCCTGGTTGGCCGGTCTCAGCTGGCAGTCGCTGGGATTGGATTTCACCTGGGGCACCCAGACGCAAGGACTCATCTGGTCGGCAGCTTTGGTGGCCATCGTGTTCGTGGGCTATGCGGTCGCCGCCGCGCTGCCGTGGACCCGGAAGGGTTTCGCTGACGCCCGCACCGCCCAGATCGGAGTCGGTAGATTCCTCTACGAGGCGTTTCTGCGGATCCCGTTCGGCACAGCGCTGATGGAGGAAGTCGCATTCCGTGGAGTGCTGCTGGCGGCCATCAGCGGGGTATGGGGGCTCGGTTGGGGGGTCGCCGGCTCGTCCATCCTCTTCGGTTTCTGGCATCTGCTGCCTGCGCTTGAATTTCACGAGGCCTCCACCACCACCGATCGGCTGGGTAACAACTGGCGCGGGAAACTCATCACGGTATCTGGTCAGATATTGGGTACCGGTCTCGCTGGCGTGGGCTTCTGCATGGTGCGCATCTGGTCGGACAGTTTGCTGCCCGCTATCGCCCTGCATGCGTCACTGAACGCGCTTGGCTTCGCGCTGAGTTGGGCCTTCGCTCGGCGCTTGCGTTCGCTGTAGCGGCTGCGCGGTTCGGTGTCATCAGTCATGTTGAGCCGCGAGTATTCGCTGCAACGGCCGATCGACCTTTGGGGAACCATCGGCCCATTGCGCTACGGTCGCGACCCGAGTTGGCGACGAATCCCCGGCGGCTTCGCGAAAGCCAGCCTCACCCCCATCGGTCCCGGCCTGGAGGTGGTCACCGTCGAGGCCAAAACTGGCCACGTGTCCGGTGAGTTCCACGGGCCGGGCGGGCCATGGCTGGCCGACCGGCTGCCGGATTTGCTCGGTGCCAATGATGAGGTGAATGATTTCGACCCGCCGGAGGTGCTCGCCCTGACCTGGCGCCGCCGGCCCGGCTTGCGGGTGCCGCGCTCTGGTTTGGTGTTCGAAGCTTTCGTACCTGTGGTCCTGGGGCAGAAGGTCACCGGGGTGGAGGCTTTCGCCTCCTACCGGAGGCTGCTGATGAAGTTCGGAACTCCAGTGGGGTGCGGGCCGTTCCCGGAACTGATCGTGGCGCCTACCCCGAGAAGTTGGGCGAACATCCCCTCGTGGGAGTGGCACCAAGCCGGAGTTGGCCCACAGCGGTCCCGCACCATCGTCGTGGCCGCTCGCAGGGCCGAGGCTCTCGAACAGCTCACCGATGTACCTGCACCGCAGGCCCACCGCGCCCTACGGTCCCTGATGGGCGTCGGCGAATGGACCGCCGCGGAGGTGGCCCAGCGGGCACTAGGCGACGCCGATGCGCTGTCGGTTGGGGACTTTCACGTTGCTCGCAACGTCGTCTTCGCGCTCACTGGACGTACCGACGGCACGGATCCGCAGATGCTGGAATTGTTGGCCGGCTGGTCACCACACCGACACCGAATTCAGCGACTCGTCGAACTCGCCCGGATTCATCCGCCGCGTCGGGGGCCGCGGTACCGAGGCCACGACTTCCGGGCGATGTGATCGTCGATCTGGCCATTTGGGCTTGTCGCCCTGCGTGTGGGAGCCTCCGGGTCGACGATCTCGTAGTTAGGCTCAAGCCATGGCGGCATGGCCCACACCGCAGGCGGAATGGCGGTCGTATCAGGTAGGGGCGCTCGAAGCCATCGAGCGTGTCTGGGCCGCCGGTGACTCCAGGACGATGGTCGTCCTGCCGCCCGGCTCGGGCAAGACCATGGTGGGGTTGGCCGCTGCAGCGGCATTGTCCCGGCGGACGCTGATATTGAGCCCGAACACGGCGATCCAAGGCCAATGGGTGGAGCAGTGGCGGCAGTTGTGGCTGGGAGGGGATCCGCGCCGACCGATGGCCCCGACCATCGGGACCTCCCGCACCCTGGACCACGACATCACCAGCCTCACCTACCAGTCGGTCGCGACGTTCGACCCCGACGCCGAGGTGGATGACGACGGCCTGCAGGTTCCGGGTCATGTGCATCGGTTGACCCCGGCTGCCCGCGGGGTTTTCGATCGGCTGCGCGAGTTGGGTGAGGTGACCCTCATCCTCGACGAGTGTCACCACTTGCTCGCGGTGTGGGGTGAACTGCTGAGCCAGATGCTGGCCGAACTTCCCAAGGTACGGGTGCTGGGCCTCACGGCGACCCCGGCCAGTTCGCTCACGGAATCCGAGGCCGCCCTCGCCAGCTCACTATTAGGAGAGCCAGCGTTCGAGGCGTCGATTCCAGCACTGATCAAACAGGGCTATCTCGCTCCTTACGCGGAGTTGGCATGGCTGTGCGAGCCGACGGCAGCGGAACAGGAATGGCTGGCCACAAACTCCCAGCGATTCGCTGAAGTGAAAGCGTCGTTGACGGCGCCGGACTTCGCCAGCACACCGTTCTTCGAGTGGCTCGACGTGTTCAGTTCGCGCTACTCAGCCAAGGAGTGGTTGGACACCGAACGGCGTCGGCCGGACGTGGCTGTAGCTGTGATGCGCGCGTTTGGGGAGGGCCTGGTGGCGACCGCGCCGGAGGGCGCCCGAACTCGTGAGAGCTACCGGCAACCTATGTCCGCCGACGACTGGGCAGTGCTGATGGGCGAATTCGCCAGCGAAGTGCTGCGGGAGTCCGACGACGAGCGCGACGCCGCCGCCCTGGCAGAACTTCGGCGGGCGTTGCCGTCGATCGGCTACCGGCTCACCAGCAGCGGCGTTACCCGCGGCAGGTCCCCGGTAGACCGAGTGGTGGCACGCAGCGAAGCCAAGAGCCGCGCGGCAGTGGAGATTGTGGCAGCCGAGTCGTTGAACATCCCGCGGCAGATGCGGGTGCTGATTCTGTGTGATCACGAAAAGGCCACCGCCACCGTTCCGGCGACGCTGCGAGATGTTCTCGACCCACAGACCGGTTCGGCGCGGCAGGTCGCCGGGCTGCTGGCTGGGGACATGCGCCTGGCCGGGCGCGGCGTCGCCTTGGTGACCGGCACCACCGTTGCCGCGAATGCCCGCGGCGCCGCGATCTTGCGGGCGGCGCGGCCCGACGTGCCCTGGCACACCGACGGCACACTGACCTACTTCGGCGGTGGTTTGACCGAAGACACCACGCCCGGAGTCCCAGGCTGGAGCGGATCGACCGGGTGGGGTCCCAAAACCTGGGTGCCGATGGTGACGCAGATGTTCGACGAGGGTGCGTTGTCGGTACTGGTCGGCACTAGGGCCTTGCTGGGGGAAGGTTGGAATGCCCCTGCAGTCACTACCGTCGTTGATTTGTCAACAGCGACAACGTCCACCGCGGTGGTGCAGATCCGGGGTCGAGCCCTTCGTCTGAACCCAGACTGGTCGGACAAAGTCGCGCACACCTGGACGCCGGTGTGCGTGGCTCCGGGTCAGGCCCGCGGGCTGGCCGACTACGAGCGGTTGGTGCGCAAACACGACGGCTACTTCGGCCTCGACGAACTAGGTGAGGTGGTTGCGGGACTGCGGCATATCGACTCGGCGCTATCACCTTTTGCCCCGCCGCCAGAGCTCTCCTTCGACGCCTTCAACGCGCACATGTTGGTGCGCGCCGAGCAGCGCACGAACACCCGTGAGTCGTGGCGGATCGGGGCGCCATTCGACGACGTGGTGACACCTGCCCTGCAGGTGGCCGAACACGGCAGCGCCGATCAGCCTGCGGCGGTCGCTGCCGAGGTCGGAACCGTCGACGCGGAGGCAGTACGTGTCCGGAGGGGCAGCCGTAGGTGTGCGCCCCACCCCCGCCGGACTGTCGGAGAATGTCGCTCGGTGGCGACTAGGTCCGGTCGCGGCAGTAGTGGGTGTGGCCCTGGCTGCCTTCGCGGCGCTGCTGTTGCCGAATCGGGCCGTGGGGGTTGGGCTTTTCGTGTTGCTGGCAGTTTCCGCTGGAGTATCCATCGTGATGCTGCGCCGGGCTGCTGACGAACGAGCAGTTGCGGCCTATCTCCAAGCCGAAGCGGCGCCCGGAATCGAGACCTACGCTGCGGTGATCGCAAGTGCGCTGGGGTATCCCGACGGCGTCCGATTCCGGGTTCGCGACGGGGTAACGCTGGTGGATCTACCTGGTCCCGCCGCGCCAGATTTTGCTGGTGCGCTCGACGAATTGCTCAATGAGCCGGGCCGGCCTCGTTATGTGATTGGCCGGCCGGTGCTGCCCGCGCTGCCCAATGATCGGCGTGCTGCGGTGGCGATTGCCAGGAAGGCGGCTGCGGGGGCGCTTGAGGTACCGCTGGTGTGCCACGCGGTACCAACCATCTTCGGCATCAACGCCGAGGCTTTGCCACCCTTCGTCGCAGCCTGGCAGCGGCACGTCGCTGACACCTCCCCACTGTTCACGAGGTCTCCGGCAGGCGCTGGTTTGCTGGCGGCAGCGGACTTGGCAAGCCCTGCTGGGGTGACAACCGCTGTTCGAGTGGCCTGGGAATAGCCGAGACTCCGCCTCAGTCGGCAAGGAGCCGGGCGGCCAACTGCTCTGGGTAGTGCGCGGGGAGGCCAAGCCCGTTCGTGAGGAAACCGCGCAACGATCCGTGGGCTTCGTGCATGGCGGCCCAGGCGGCTTCGAGATAGGCAGCCTCCACGCCCAGCGCGGGCGCGAAGGCACTGAGATCACGCCCCTGCGCGGACACGGCGTCCAGCACTGGTGCGAGCAGCCGGGAGATCTCTGGCCCAGACGCAAGGTAGTCGGCGACGACGTCGTCCCATGACACCCCAACCGCGGACAGGGTCACGGCCGCTAGCCACCCGGTGCGGTCTTTTCCGGCCGTGCAGTGAAACAGAGTCGCCCCGGAATCCTCGTCCAGCAGGTGGGATAGCACATCAGCGGTGGCCGCGACCGCACTCGGCAGCGTGGCGAAACTCTGATACGACGAGATCATGATGGCGCGGACATCCACCGCGGTGAGAGCGGAAGCGGCACCACCCATCACGGCCTGTGCCATCGCGCCCAGGTTGGCTGCACCCGATTCGGGGGAGTCACTAAGCAGGTCGGCAACGACATGTCTGGTGGAACGTGGGAGCAGATCGGGACGTTGATCGCGTTCGGCGACGGTACGCAGGTCGAACACGGTGCTGATCCCGAGCTCAGTCAACGAGTCCCGAGCCGCCGCATCGGTGGGTGCCGCGGAGCGGAAGACGACACCTTGCCGGATCGTCGAACCACCAGAGGTGCGATAGCCGCCGAGATCGCGACCATTGGGCAACTGCTTCACCGTTACACATTACGAGGCGCAGCGACGGGCACTGCCGGACGGGTGAGCGGGGTGCGGCACACTGCTAACGGCCACACACCGGTGGACTGGAGGGGCCATGGACGTCGGCACGATTTGGGGCACCATCGCAGATGCTGCTGCGGAGTCACCAGTGCTGCTCATTGCGATCCTCCTGGGGATCGGCTCGCTGCTGGGTCAGGTGCAAGTCCGCGGCTTCGGGTTGGGTCCGGCGGCGGTGCTCTTCACCGCGCTGTTCCTTTCGGCTACCGATCCCGATTTGGTGCTGCCTGCCGTGGTCGGCAGCTTGGGGCTTGCACTGTTCGCCTACACCGTCGGGTTGAACGCTGGCCCGAGCTTCTTCGCCCTGCTCCGACGCGGCAGCAGAGTCATCGTCTACACCGCGATCGTGTTGGTGGTCGCCGGTGTTGCGACCGCAGTGCTGGCCCGATTTGCTGGACTCAGCGGTGGCATGGCCGCCGGCATCTATGCCGGTGCGATCACGAATACGCCGGCGCTCGCGGCTGCCAGCGAGCAGATTCCTGGCGAGGACACGGTGGTGGGCTATTCATTGACCTACCTCTATGGCGTGCTTGGAATGCTCATCGCGGCCACCTACGCACTGCGAAAGTCCGCCCGGGATTCGGACGAGGTTGCAGCAGCAGAAGACGAAGACCACCTCATCACCAGGAATGTCCGGGTGGAACGTCCGGACCTGCCGAGCCTGGGCGCTCTGATGGAAATGTATGGCGGACGGGTCCGGTTCTCCCGAATCATGCGCGGCGATGAGCCAGGCCACGTCGGTGAACTCGACGTGGCCACCGACGACACGCTGCCGTTACCCGGTGACATTCTCACCGTGGTGGGTGATCCGGACACCGTCGGCGACATCACTGTGGACGTGGGTCATGCCTCCACCGTCGCGCTCGACATGGATCGTCGGCGGGTCGATTTCCGCCGCCTAACCGTGTCGGATGAGAAGGTATCGGGCTATCGGATCGGCGACCTGAAGTTGGAGCGGCGCTTCGGCGCCACTGCCACCAGGGTGCGGCGCGGGGATGTGGACCTCCTAGCCACGGACGACCTGCCGCTGCTGATCGGCGACCGGGTGCGAATCGTGGCCCCGCGGGACCGGATGGACGAGGTGGCTAGGTTCTTCGGCGACTCCGAGACGAAGGTTTCCCACGTCAATGCCGCCGGTTTGGGCCTGGGATTGTCCATCGGGGTGTTGTTTGGGCTGCTGGTTTGGCCGCTGCCAGGCGGGTTGACGTTCAGCCTCGGGGTGGCAGGCGGCTCGCTGCTCGTGGGGCTGGTGCTCGGCCGCGCCATGCGCACCGGCCCGATCGTGTGGACCCTGCCGGGACAGGTATCCAGCGCCATCGGGCAACTGGGCATGTTGCTGTTCTTGGCCTACGCCGGTTCCACAGCTGGGCCCGCCTTGCAGCGCGCCCTCGGCGATGACGAAGTGTGGCTCGCCTTGGCGATTGGTTTCGTGATCACGTCCATGGTCGGCATAGCTTTGGTGCTGCTTGGCCGGACGGTGGGCAAACTCGACCGACCGATGGTGGCCGGCACCGTGGCAGGGGCCGCAACACAGCCAGCAGTTTTGGCCCAGGCGAACTCGGCCTCGGGCAGCCCGCGGGTCAACTTGGGCTATGCCCTGGTGTACCCGGCGGCCATGATCGTCAAGGTGATAGTTGCGCCGCTGGTCGGCACGCTGCTGTTCTGAGGTTCAGTCGGCCTCGCGGCGGCCGCGAGGCCAGCGGTCGGCGGCGCGGAGGGTGGCGTCCACCTCGTGCTGGTTGCTGAGCCGGGCAACGAAAGCTTGCCGGCCCGCCCCAATGTGCGAGGTGGGTTGCTCAACAATGCGGACCCACGGCACATCAGCGGCGTCGCACAGATCCGGCACCACAAGGTTCCACCCGCTTTGCATCAGGACCAGTGGCGCGGCCGCATGCTCCAAGGCGGTCCGAATCTCGGCGGTGGTGACCCACGGCTGCGGCACCGAATCGCAAATCACCAGGCCGATCCGGTGCTCGGCGCTGACGGCGTCCTGCAAGACCTCAGGTGACGGCCCAGCCACGAAGCTCCAACCGGGAGTGCTGCGGTCGACCATGGATCCCGCGTAGGGGTCGATGTCCACCGAGATGAGTTCGCCGCCGGCGCTGCCCTCCGAACGATTGCGTTCCAGGGCGCGCAGGATCACCAGGCTGCCCAGGCCGAATCGCACCCCGATCTCCAGCACGACCGGCGGATCGATTGCTCGGACCAAGGCGTAGGTCACCAGGTGTCGGCCGATGGGTGGCTGGCGTTTGACTGCGAGGTCCCAGCGGGTGCCGCGTCGGATCCGGGCGGCCAGCACCGGGTCTTGGCGGGCCTCGTCGAACAGTGCGGTGATTGCTTCGGGTGAGCGGTCTGCGATGGGTGCCAGACTCTCCGCCAGTTCGGCGTCGTTGGCGAGTTCGTAACTGTAGGTGTCGAGCTCTGGATCAGCCAGGATGTAGGCCAGGGCTTCGAGCCCGGAGGCGTTGCCTTCGGAACGGGCAACATTGCGGTACTTGCGTACCCAACGGAGACGGTTGATCTGACGGGCACGGTTCTTCGCCCAGGCGCGGCGTGAGGTCATTGTCCGGTCACGGCTTTGATCGTGGCGTCGCGCGCGGCCCCCACCGGCGCATTTGGGTCGGCGTATCTGGGAATCACATGAACGTGCATGTGCGCCACAGTCTGGCCGGCGTGGACCCCGGCGTTGAAGCCCACGTTGAACCCGTCGGGTCGCGGAACCCCGGGGAGGGCGAGGTTCCGGGCTTCATCGTCCAACAACTGCTCGCGGACGATGTCGACGAGGTTGAACGTTGCCAGCCGCTCGGCCTCGGTGGCCGACCACCAATCTGGGATCAGCCGAAACGGCACCACCAGGGTGTGGCCGGGAAACAGCGGGCGAATGTCTCGGATGGCAAACGTGAGGTCGTTGGACGCCACCCAGCTGCTGCGCGGGACGCCAAGGAACGGGGACTCGGACACGAGTCGAGCGTACCTGCATCGGTGGCCCGGCAGGCGCCGTGCCATGAGCCGGCAAACCGTCCCGGCGCATTGGGCGCGGGCCCAGCCAGTGCGGGCAGTACCAGCCAGTGCGGGCAGTGCTACCAGTGCGGGCAGTGCTATTCGTCCGTCGGCACCCGGGGTGGCTGCTGCAGGTCGAGGACAGGTGGGTATTGCGGGTTGTGGTCCGCAGCCCAGATGGGGCCCATGATGCGGGCGATATCGTGCTGGCTCAGGCCGAACGTCTTGGCGTCCTTGACAGCATCCGCAGCGGTGGATTCGGCTGCCCGAACGGCTGCCACGGCATCGTCGTAGATCTGTGCGACCTCGCGGAGTCGTTCCTCAACTTCGGCCCGGGTGTGCGCTGACATACACCTATCGTGCCCTGTCGTCTACGGATGTGTCCCGATTGCGGGCAGCGTTGCGCGGTGGGCGTAGCTAAATGGCAAAGAATCAGTAAAGGTCGACTGGATGGACTCAAGATCAAACTGAGGATGACGACAGCACACCCACAGGGATTCTTAAGGAGCGGCGTCAGACGTCGTCCCCTCGTGGGTTTTGAGGTCGGCTGGAAGGCGCGACCGAACGTTCGCGCCTTCGGGGCGCCCAACCTGAGGCATGGAGTGATCATGATGGCCGGCGCAGTAGGCATCGCCAGCAGCGAGCACACCGCGAGTGCTCAGCAGGACTCGAGGACTCCGGAAGCCCGGGGCCGCAGTCGGCTTACCGCGCGTCGCATGGTGGGTCTGGCTGTGGCCGGCTCGATCGGCGCGGTCTCCCTACTGATGGGAACTGCGACGGACTCCTTCGCCAACTACCCCGGACCGCCGCCTGCGTTGCTGGAAGAGGAAGAGCAGGGAGTCGTACCGTTCGGGCTCTACGAAAATGCTCCGGCGACCTGTCCTGACTCAGTGCCCACCGGTACCGTGCACACCGCTACGCCCTTCAAAGAGGTGTGCGAGAAAGCAGTGCGCACAGCGCCGACACCGGAGGCAGCAGCGGCGATTCGCTATGCCTTCAGCAAGTTGGGATCGCCCTACAGTCAGTCTCTGCGACACTCAATTAGCCCACCGATCTTCGACTGCTCAAGTTTCATCGCTCGGGCCTACGACGCCGCGAACGCGACGATCTACCGCGAAGGCGAGGCGCTGACCTGGTTTCGCAACGACTACACCTTCAGTTGGACTGGCGCCTACATGCCAATCAACTACCTCGGCAGCAACCTGATGCGTTTGAACAGCATTGAGGAACTGCAGCCGGGTGACATCCTCATCCAGTTCGAGGGCAGCAGTCCAGCCAACTCGGCGGGGAACGCCGGGCATGCCCAGATGTGGCTGGGCGACGGTCTGGTGATCCAGTCCGGCGGCGATCACCCCACCTCAGTGGTCAACGTATGGCGGCACACCAACTGGTTCGACAACGAGTGGTACTTCCGGTACACCTCCACCCCGCAGATCTCGCCGATCTTCCGCAAATGGACGGACCTGGGTGGGAGCACGGGAATGCCTGGACCGGCAGTCGATGCCACCACGGACATCGGCGGTGGTTTCCTTATGCGCCGCTACGAAAACGCCTGGATCTACTGGTCGCAGAACACCGGTGCAAAGGCCGTCTACGGGCCAGCGCTGCAGCGCTATAGCGAGATCAACGGACACTCCGGGCCGCTCGGGCCGGCAACAACTGACCCATCCGCGACCAGCGTCGCCGGCACCACGGTCAACGGATTCGTCGGCGGCGCGATCTATACCGCTGCGAACACTGGTGCCAACGAGGTGTTGGGCGGCATCTGGTCGCGCTATTCCGCCTTGGGTGCCGACCGTTCCGCGCTCGGAGTGCCCACTGGTCGCGAAAGCGCGGGTCCAGTCGACGGGTCAGTTCAGCAGGAGTTCACCCGGGGGACCATGTACTACTCGGCAGGCACCGGCGCACAGCCGGTCATGGGCGTTATCGATACCCGCTTCCGGACCAACGGAGTCGCGGATCGAATCGGCCTGCCCACTGGGGCGGCCGTAACCTCTGGTGGCGCAACCACCCAGAGGTTCCAGCGCGGGGCCGTATACACGTCGCCGGCCACAGGCACCCATGAGGTGTACGGCGGCATCTACTTGCGCTACTTGAGCTCAGGGGCCGAACGTTCCACGTTGGGTTTGCCCACGTCGCTCGAGACCGACGGTCCGACCCCCGGTTCGCGAATGCAGAGCTTCCAGGGGGGCACGATCTTCTGGTCGCCAGCCGACGGCGCCCACATAGTGTCCGGCGCCTTCCAAAGGGCCTATGACGATGTTGCCGCCGACGGCTCGAGTATGGGTGTGCCCACCGCCGCTGCGGTGAACATCGCCGGTGGCCAGATGCAGACCTTTACCTACGGAGCGTTGTATTACCTCGCCGACGGGCGAACCTTCGCCGTTCGACACGGCATGTGGCAGCGCTACGCCAGCATCGGTGCCCACACCTCACCGATGGGCTTGCCGCTGGGGCCCGAACGCGACGGATCTGCTCCTGACATGCGAGTGCAGGACTTCCAGTCCGGCTCCCTGTATTGGTCAGGCTCGACCGGGGCACAGGATGTCTACGGAGGCATCGGCGCGGCGTACCGGTTGGCGGGTGGGGAGTCCTCGTCGATTGGGTTGCCCACCACTGGGGAAACGGCTGGCCCACTTCCCGGGTCCCGGATGAACCTATTCCAGCGCGGTGCCATTGTGTGGTCACCAGCGACTGGCGCGCATGTGATGAGCGCTGACGTCACGGCGTCCTATTTCGGCCAGTCATTGTTCAACGCCATCGGCTTGCCAGTCGCAGGCGATCGAGCCGGTGGCGTCGCCGGATCGCGGGTCCAGAACTTCCAGCGCGGCCGGATGTACGCCTCCGCAGCCACCGGAGCGCACGCAGTCTGGGGCGGCATCCTGATGAGGTACGACGCCATGGGCGCGGAGAGGTCGGCAGCTGGCTTGCCCACCTCCAGCGAGATCAGCGCAGGTCCAGCCGGCACCCGCAAGAACACCTTCGTCAACGGTGCCATCTACTGGTCATCCTCGACCGGAGCCCAGGACGTTCTGGGCGCCTTGAACACCCGCTATGTCGAAATCGGTGGCCCCCGTTCCGTGGTTGGCATGCCCACGGCCAGTGCAACCGGGATCACCGGTGGGATGACCCAGCCGTTCAGGAATGGCGCTCTCTACTGGTCCAGTTCGGGCGGTGTGCGCGAGGTGTACGGCGGCATCTATGCCACGTACCGGGCGTTAGGGGCGCATACCTCGCCGCTTGGACTGCCAACGGGTAGCGAAGAGGCCGGCCCAATCGCCGGATCCCGGATGAATCAATTCGCCGGTGGTGCCATCTACTGGTCACCCCCGACCGGGGCGCATGCGGTGTACGGCAGCATCTCACGTGCCTACCTTGACCGGAAGTTGGCTCAAGTGATCGGTCTGCCCACGGCAGGCGAGCGCAATGGCGGAGTCAACGGCAGCAGGGTTCAGGAGTTCCAGCGGGGCACCATGTATTGGTCAGCTGGCACCGGCGCACACGAGGTGTACGGCGGCATCCGCGAGATGTATCGGCTGATGGGTGCGGAGCGATCGACGTTGGGCCTTCCGACCAGCGGCGAGTACAGCACCAGCTCTGGTCGTGCCAACAACTTCGTCAACGGACGCATCGACTGGAACGCGCGCACTGGCGCACTGACGGTGACGACCAAGTAACCTGCCGGATATGGACTTTTCGGCAAGCCCGCAGGCACGCGACTACGCCGGCCGTACTCAGGCATTCCTGGCTGAACATGTGTATCCGGCTGAGCCGATCTACGCCCGGCAACGTCAGGAGTTGATCGCGAGCGGTCGCCCATGGGAACTACCCCCGGTGGTGGAGGAGCTCAAGAGCACCGCCCGTGGATTGGGTTTGTGGAACCTGTTCCTGCCTGATTCCGCCGAACCGGCCCACGGGCTTGGAGTGGTTGACTACGCGGCCGTCGCGGAACTCACTGGTAGATCCCCGGAGCTGGCGCCGGAGGCCATGAACTGTTCCGCGCCTGACACCGGGAACATGGAAATTCTGCACATGTTCGGCACCCCGGAGCAGCAGGCGGAGTGGCTGGAACCGCTGCTGGCGGGCCGAATCCGATCAGCGTTCTGCATGACCGAACCTGACGTCGCCTCCTCGGACGCGCGCAACATCTCGACCTCCATCACCGCCGACGGCGACGAGTTCGTCATCAACGGGCGCAAGTGGTGGAGCACCGGCGCAATGGACCCGCGCTGCTCGATCCTGGTGGTGATGGGGAAGACCGATCCGGAGGCTCCGACCTACCGCCAGCAATCGATGATCCTGGTTCCGATGGATACCCCTGGGGTGGTGGTTGAGCGCTCGCTACCTGTGTTCGGCTACCACGATCAGCATGGCCACGCTGAGATCACCTTCGACGACGTGCGGGTGCCGGCCGCCAATCTGCTTGGGGAACGAGGCAGCGGTTTCGCGATTGCGCAGGCCAGACTTGGCCCCGGGCGGATCCACCACTGCATGCGGTCGTTGGGTACCGCCGAACGGGCGTTGGATCTGATGTGCGAACGGGCCATCTCGCGGGAAGCGTTCGGCAAACCGCTGGCCCGGCAAGGTGTGATCGCCGAGTGGATAGCCACCGCGCGAATCGAAATCGAGCAGGCTCGACTGCTGGTCATGAAGGCTGCGTGGATGATCGACAATTTTGGGGTGAAGGCGGCGCGCAAGGAGATCGCCGCGATCAAAGTGGTTGCACCCAATGTGGCCCTGCGGGTGGTGGACCACGCCATCCAAGTGTTCGGTGGGGCCGGTGTGAGCGACGATGTGCCGCTGGCTGCGTGGTACGCCGGGCTGCGCACGCTGCGCATCGCAGACGGACCCGACGAGGTGCACATCCGCGATGTGGCACGGTTGGAGTTGCGAGACCAGTTGGCTCGCATCGACCGCGAAGGAGCAGTGGGGTCATGAACGGATCAGTTGCCCTGGACACGGCGGCGGAAGCGCACTCGGTTCGTGCTGAGGACTCGTTCGACATCGCCGCTCTTGACGAATGGTTGCGCGGTGTCTTGGCAGCTCAGGGGCAGCCGTTGGCCGAAGACTTCCAGCCGGAGGTGGGCCAGTTTCCGGGTGGCGCCTCCAACCTCACTTTCCTGGTGCGGTACCGGTCGGCAGGTGATGAATCGGGCGCATCGGCCGGCGAACCACGCGATCTGGTGGTGCGCATGCCCCCGCGTGGCACCAAGGCAGCCTCCGCGCACAACATGCGTCGCGAGTTCGAAATCCAGCTGCGGCTGCGGCCACAGTTTCCGACGGTGCCGCTCGTGTTGGCCTATGCGCCGGCCGAAGGCAGCCCGATTGGCACCGAGTTCTACGTGATGGAACGGGCCGAAGGCACCATCCTGCGCGCCGATCTGCCAACTGACGTGGCGGAACGGGGTGCCGCCGCCGACTTGGGCGACCGGCTGTTCGATTTGCTCGCCGATTTGCATTCGGTCGATGTGGAGTCGGCCGGGTTGGAGGAGTTTTACCGGGGTCCCGGGTACGTCCAGCGACAGGTTGCAGGCTGGTCGGGCCGGTACCGCGCAGCCCGCACCGACGATGCTCCGGCGGGTGACGCGATCATGGGGTGGTTGGCAGATCACCAGCCGGCCGACGTTGGGGCGCGCATGATTCACGGGGACTGGCGATTCGACAATGTGGTGCTGAATCCGAAAACCCTCGACCCGGTAGCGGTGCTCGACTGGGAGTTGGCCACGGTGGGAGACCCGCTGATGGACCTTGGTTCGGCGTTGGCCTACTGGGTGCAGCCCAACGATGACGACTTTTTTCAAGGCTTCCGACGGCAACCGTCGAACGCGCCTGGAATGCCGACCCGGCGCGAGATCGTGGATCGCTACCTGGAACGAACCGGCTACTACTGCGAAGACTGGCGCTTCTATGAGGTGTTCGGTCTGTTCCGGCTGGCGGTGATTGCCCAGCAGATTTGGTATCGCTACAGCCGCGGGGAAACCAACAATCCGGCGTTCCGGCAATTTGGGCCTGCGGTTGATTACCTCATGTGGCGGTGCGCAGACCGAATCGGGTCAGGTGCCGTACTCCGGAAGTGACCAACGTGGTCCAGCCGCGCATGGATCGCAGTGACACCCGGGGGACTGCTGACGTTTCGATGATTGGCCAACCGCGAGCCTCGGCAATTTCGCGCAACTCGGGCTCTGGGTGGACCACCACTGGATGGCCGACTGCCTCCAGCATCGGCAGGTCCGAGGCGGAGTCGGAGTAGGCGTAACTGGCCGAGAGGTCGTAGCCGTACTTCGCCGCCAGTTCTTGCATCACCGCAACTTTGCCCTCGCGGTAGCAGAACGGGCCGACCAATTCGCCGGTGTAGACGCCATCGTCGTCGCGGGCCGCGGTGGTGCCGCCACCGTGGCTGAGGCCAGCTTCGTGGGCAAAGCGGGACACGATCTCGATGGGGCTTGCCGAGAGCACCAGTTGGTCTTCGCCGCGGGTGGCATGATCGGCGAGGACCGGCTTGAGTTGCGGGCGGATCGACGCGACGAGGTCGGGGAGGAAGACGTCGCCAAGTGCTTCGACGTCGGATGCGGGGTGGCCGGCGACGGCGGCCAGGATGCGGTCGCGCACCTGTGCGGACCTTTCATCGGTCGCTCCGCTGAGTAGGAACGAGACTCCGTGGCGCAGATCGCGCAGGAGCTCCCTGGGGCTCATGAAGCCAGCCCGGAAGGCGGCCTTGGCCAGCGGGATGTTGGCGGATCCGGGGATTAGCGTGCCATCGAGGTCAAAAAAGGCTGCGGTGGAGTTGGTTGATGTCATGTATTGAGTGTGGGGGAACCAGCTAGCGAGCGGTACCCGTCCGGCGACCAACTCTTCCCCTTCTCTTTAGCAGGCCGTGATAACTTTTCGGTGGTACCGTCCCGGATATGGGCAATCAACCGAGTGTGGCGACGGCGTCAGCCGGGGAAACTTTGGCGCCGGCCTCGGTCTCGGCGCCGGCCTCGGTCTCGGGGCCCGCCGCGGCTGCGGTGTTGCGGCGTCCGTGGGCGCATGTCGGCACGGAGGTAGTGCCCGCGTTGGCCGCCGCGCTGCCGGCAGCGATTGACGCGACGCTCACTGCGATTCGGGTGGAAGTGCCGTCCTACGCCGAGTTCGGCTCTGGAGCCGTGGTGGTGGCTGTGCGCCGGGGGGTGGAAATCGGGTTGCAGCGGTGGTTGTCGCTGCTGGGCACGGAGGCGGACGCCTTAGACGAACACTCGCGGGAGGTCTATCAGCGGATCGGGGCAGGGGAGTGGCGTTCCGGGCGCAGTCTGGAGGCGCTGCTGGCGGCGTACCGAACAGGGGCGCGAGTGTCGTGGGAGCACTGGTCGGCGGCTGCCGTCGCCGCCGGTGCGGGGAGTGCGGACATCGTCGCCTTGGCCGAGGCGATCTTCGTCTACATCGATGAACTTTCGGCGGCCAGCGCCGCTGGCTACGCCGAGGCGCAGATGGCGGATGCCGGACGTCGGGAAGCGTTGCGGTCGAAACTGCTTGCCGCGATTTTGGACGGGTCTGCTGATTCGGATTCGGCCCACCAGTTGGCCGCTGAAATCGGCTGGCAGATCCCGGCCCGAGCAGCTGTGGCTCTGGCCTGGGCGGGCAGAAGTAGTCACTGGCCGGGGGTCGCGGTGGCTGCGGAGCTACTCGTCGGCGAACAGGGCGAGCGAGGTCAAGGTTGCTGTGGTGCCTGACTTTGTTCGGCCAAGTTCACTGGCGCTCGGCGGAGTCAGGGTGGTGGTGGGACCCACATTGCCGGTGTCGCTAGCGCCGGAATCGTTGCGTGCTGCCGAGCGGTTGAACGGTCTGGTGGAGGGCCCAAACGCTCCTTCGGCTGGGGCTCGGCGGGGAACTCGCGGAGTGGCGGACGATGGCGTTCGGGTGGCCGAGGACTATCTGCTCGAGTTGGCGGCTTCGGCGGATCCGCTGTTGGTTGCGGCGCTGCGCGATCGGGTGCTGGGGCCGGTGCTGGCGGTGGCAGACGGAAAACGCGAGGTACTCCTGGAGACGTTGCGCGCATGGTTGGTCACGGGTGGCGATCGGGCTGCGTCAGCACGCTGGCTGCACGTGCATCCGCAGACGGTCAGCTACCGAGTGAATCGCCTCCGGGAGTTGCTGGGCGAGCGTCTTGATGACCACCGTGCTCGGCAGGAAATGATCCTGGTGCTGGCCGCCGGAGTCCCAGACCCCAGCTGAGTAGCCCGGTGCGCGGCTGGCATGAGGTGCCGATGGTGGCGTTGATGCCGATGGCATAGGGGATCCTGGGGTGTGGGGTTGTGCCCCCGGGTGTGCGTGGTTCGGGTTGGGCCGCGGTGGTTAGGCGGCCTGGGGTTTTCGGTGCTGTTCGTGGTGGGGCTGGTGGTTGGGTTCGGGGTGGGGCTGGTTGTTTTGGTGTCGTGCTGTTTTGCGGTTTCTGGGTCCGTGGACGGCGGTGGCGGTGGGGGTGCCGTTGGTGGTGGTGATGGTCCAGCGTCCGAGGTGAAGTTCGGTGTGATGGCGGGCGCATAGCAACGCCAAGTTTTCTGCCGAGGTCACGCCGCCGGCGGCCCAGTGAACGATGTGGTGGGCTTGGCACCAGCCTGCGGGGCGGTCGCAGCCGGGGATGATGCAGCCGCGGTCGCGGATGTCGAGGACGCGGCGCAGGTAGGCCGGTACGACGCGTTGGCTGCGTCCGACGTCGAGTGGGCGGGAGTGCGCGCCGAGTACGACGCGGGTGATCTCGCCGTCGCAGGTGGCCCAGCGGGCCAGTGTGCGTGGGAGGTGGCCGTGGCCTGGTCCGTTGCCGACTGCCCAGGTGGCGGTGGTGTCGGTGAACAGCCCAGCGATAGCCGCCGCGGCTGTTGCGCCCAGAGTCGCGCCGAGAGCCGCGCCGGCGGTGGCTGGACCTGGGTGGTCGTGCCGGTGGCTGTGCAGGTGCAGGTGCAGGTGTGGGCAGACACATTGCCGGTGGCGCCGGTGGCGCCGGTGGCGCTGGTGGTGCAGGTGGGGCAGGTGTGGGTGTTGTTGATGCCGATGGTGATGGCGACTTGGGCGCGGTTTCGTGTTGTTGTGGGTAGGTGGGTGGCTGCGGCGCGGGCGAGGTCGAGGAGGGCGTCGGCGCGGCGGGCTGATACTGGCACGGAGCTTTCGGCTCGGGCTGCGTCGGCGGTGTCGGTGTCGTCGGTGTGGGTGCGGCGGGTGTGTTCCATGAAGGCGTTGAGTATCCCGGCGAGTTCGGCGCCGAGGACGCCGGGTAGCCAGCCGCGTAGGTCCCAGCCGTCGCCGACTTCGGACAGTTGTACTGTGCGGCGGTCGTAGGCGGCGTCGGCGTTGTCGTCGGAGGTGTCGGGGTCGACGGTTTCGGCCCAGGCGGTCATGATTTGGGCCACAGTGCGGGCGTCGGTGTGGGCTGCGGCTTCGAGGACGAGGGGTTCGAAGTCGGCGAACGCGGCGCGGCGGGTGTCGGTGGCGTCGGCTACTACCCGCATCGCGGTGACGTGAGCTGCGGTGATTCCTGCGGCGGCGAACGCGGCCGCGGTTAGCGGGTGTGCGGCGAGCCAGGTGGCGTTGCGGCGTAGCCGTCCGGCGCGGGTACGGTCTAGATGGTGGGAGTCGCTGAGCCAGGCGTTGACCGTCACTGGGCCGGCTGGTAGCGCGGCGCAGGACTCGACGAGGCCGACTGCGGTGTGGTGGGCGGCGTCTAGCCGGGTGGCCACGGTGTGCAGGCGCAGTGCGAGTTCGGGCAGGTCGGCCACGGCCACCGATGCGGCATCCGTGGCCAGCAGTTCGTGTAGCGCGCAGGCCTGGGCGTCGAGTGCGGCGAGCAGATCGAACACTGGACCGACCGCGGGGGTGTCGACGTCGCCGCGGGTCGCACCCCATTCGGGGATCGCCTCAGCACAGCTCGCGTCAGCACCCGAGCCTGGGTGCGCCTGCGAGCCGGCACTTGGGTGTGCGTCGGAACCACAGCCCGGCTCGGCACGCTCGCGTCAGCAGCTGCCTCGGCGTGTGTTGAAGCCCCGGATTCACCGTGTTGGCTTGCCATCGTGTGCACCCCCTTCCCCGGCATGCAGTAGTCACGTGGGAGCAGCGCAAAGAGGGACACCAGCCGCGGCCCCAACGGCCGCGAAACCCCCCAACACAACCCCACCCGAATAATCCCACCCGAACATTCCCGCCCGAACCATCCAATGGGCAAACAATCCAATGAATGAACCATCCAATTGGCGAACAGGTGTTCGATTTGTTGCCTCAAAACTACCTCACTGGTCACCGGCATGCAAGCACCATTTCCCCGAAATGTGGACAACTTCCACGGCGCCCCAAACCATGAATCTGGCGACCGGCAATCACTGGGCCGGACCCACCTGAATCACGGCGCCGTTGTATGACCTCGGCGAGACGGCAAGGCCACACCCCGTAGAGCCGGGGCAGCGGCTCGCTAGGCCCCACCCCCTGAGCTCAGGGCGGCAAGTCGGACCAGTGACGTGGGGTGGTTGCGATGGTTGATCGGTCGGTGTTGTCGGCGGCGTTGAAGGGTAACTGGCCGATGCTGAGGCAGATCAACGGCGACGAGTACTTGCCCCGGGTCCGATTCGCCGCCGCGTCACCGCTTGAGCGGAACCTGTGTCGGACCACCGTGATAGAAGTTCATTAGGGAGGCACGGATGCGCATATTGCACACTTCGGATTGGCACTTGGGTCGTTCGCTTAAGGGGGTCGATCTCACTGCTGCTCATCGCACGGCCATTGAGCGGCTCATCGAGATCGTTGCTGAGCACGACGTTGACGCCGTTGTGGTCGCCGGCGACGTCTACGACCGTGCGATTCCGCACACTGACGCGGTGCGACTGCTCGGCGAGGCGCTCACGGGGATATGTGCCCAAGTGCCAGTGGTGATGACCCCGGGCAACCACGACTCTCCAGTTCGGCTGGGTTTTGCTGCTGGGCTGTTCACCGATCAGCTACACATCCGGGCCTCGTTGGCGGAGGCGTCAACTCCGGTGCTGCTCTCCGATGAGCACGGTGAGATCGCCATCTACGGCTGGCCCTTTCTTGATCCGGAAGAGGTGCGGCAGTTCGCCCTCACCACCGACGAAAAGGAGATCGCGCGCACCCAGGCGGCTGCAGCCGATTACATGATGGGCCGGGTTCGAGCCGATCTGGCCGAACGCGGGCTTACTCGGGCAGTAGTTGTGGCCCATGCGTTCGTTCTCGACGGGACAGCCGACACTGCAGTGGATGGCGCGCCGGTTGCCGAGTACGGATCGGATTCGGAGCGCGACATCACCGCCGGCGGGTTGGACTTCGTTCGGAGTGACACCTTCGACGGCGTCTCGTATGTGGCGCTGGGCCACCTGCACGGGCCGCAGACACGGCGGCAGACACCCTCCGGGACCGTACTGGAGTATTCGGGATCGCCGCTGCGGTTCTCGTTCTCCGAGCGCAACCACCGCAAGAGCGTGACCATCGTCGACCTGGCCGCCGACGGTCAGGTAGCGACCGAACGGGTAGAACTGCCACAACCGCGCGGCATGGCGCAATTGCGCGGGACTTTCGCAGAGCTGCTTCGTGCCGGCGAGGATCCTCCCGCAGGGGAATTCGCCCGGCATGTCGACGACTGGGTCGACGTGATCGTCACCGATGAGCGCCGTCCAGAAGAGATGCGTGCCCGGTTGCTCCGGGCCTTCCCGCACATGCTCTCCCACCAGCACCTCCCGGATGGCGTGGCCAGAACCGCGTCAGGCTTGGGAGCCGGTGTCCAGGCGAGTGCGGCACCGCTGGAGGTGATGACCTCCTTCGTGGCCGATGTGTCATCGGGAGCAGCGACGCCAGCGGAACTTGAGGTGCTGGCCAAAGCGGCGGATTCGGTGTTCGGCGGGAGGGGCTGACGTGCGACTTCACACATTGCGGCTGCGAGGGGTCGGGCCGTTCAAGGATGAGTTCAGCATCGATTTCGACGAGGTCGGTGGGCATCGCTTGTTCTTGATCGACGGCGACACCGGCACCGGAAAATCCACGGTCATCGACGCAATCGTGTTCGCGCTGTATGGCCGCACCGCCGAGGATGACGCGGGCGATCGAATGGTGTCGGACTTCCTTCCGGCTGACTTCAAGAAGGCCGATCGACCCTTCGTGGAACTCGTGTTCAGCGTCGAGTCTGGGGTCTACCGGGTACGCCGAGAACCGAAGTACGACTACATCAACCGCAATGGCAAGGAAGCGGTGCAGCAACCCACCCTTCGGCTGGAGCGACTGGACAATGAGACCTCCACAACGGGGACTCTGATCTCCACGTCGTTGCAGGAAGGCAATTCAGAAATCGGGCGCATCGTCCAACTCAGCAGTGGCCAATTTCTAGCCACGGTGGTGCTGGCTCAAGGACAATTCGCTACCTTCCTGCGGGCCGGACCGGATGAACGCCGGGAGATTCTAGAGCGGGTATTCGGCACCGAGCAGTACCGAAAAGTCGAGCAGTTGCTCAAGGAACGCAAGTCGGTGGCAACAGGCGAACGTCGTGAAGCCTCGGATCGCTGCCAAGACGCGGCCGCCCGATTCCACGAGGTTGCAGAGATCGCGGTGCCGGCCGACGAGTGGTGGGAGCTGGCCGCTAGGGACCCGGAGCAGGTGGTGACCCAAGCAGAGGCGAGATTGGCCGAGGTAGTCGATGCAGCGGCGACGGCCGCACGTGCGAAGTCAGCAGCCGAACAGGTGCACCAGGCTGCAGTCGCAAAGCACGAAGCAGCCAAGAAGCGAGCTGGCCTGGTGGTAGAGAAACGTCAATTGCTCGTCGACCAGACAGAGTTGCACGCGGCCGGGCCGGCAATCGATGCACACCGCCTGGCGCTCGCTACCGATGCCAAAGCGAAGACCGTCCAGCCACACCGGAAGGCCAAGACCAAAGCGGTCGCAGACGCGGCGGACAAGGTAGCGGCAGCCGTTGCCTGTCGAACCGGCCTAGACCAGGCCGATGCAACGCTGGCTGCCTCCACAGCCGACGATCTGGACGATCACATTGGTCGCGCCGTCACACAACTGGCAGCAGACACCGGTGAACTCAACCCCATGTGGCAGCTGGAACAGAGTCTGCCGGCGGCGGCTATTCGCTCAGATCAGGCCAAGGCGCGATCAGAACAACTGGCTGCGGAATTGCAGTCCACGGCAAACGCGGCGGCGGAGTTGCCCGCCCAAATCCAGCAACTGCGGGAGCAAATGGCGCAGCGAAGCCAACTCGCGGCTGCGCTCGAGCCGCGACAGGCGGAAGTCACAATTGCCAAACAGGGCCGGGCGGCGGCTGGCAGCGCAGTCCGGCTTGGTCAGGACTACGCCGCGGCGAACGAGAGCCTCAACGAAGCCACCGCGGCGTTGAGGGCAGCGACAGAGACGGCTCACCGAATCGAAAGCGACTACCACGCCAACATCGCGGGCGTGCTGGCCACGCAGTTGCAGCCAGCTGAGCCGTGCCCCGTCTGTGGCGGGCTCGAGCACCCGAACCCGGCGCCCACACCATCTGCTGAGGTGACGAAGGCCGCCGTGGACGATGCCCGGCAGAAGGTGGACCAGCGGCGGCACGCCGCTGAGGCGGAAAGGACAACGACGGAGGAACTCGGCGCCAAGGTGGCGGCGGCGCAAGCGCTTGCACAGAGCCGCAGCGTCGAAGCGTGGGAGGCCGACGTCGCCGTGGCTACGGCAGCGGTCGAAAAGGCCCGCGGTGCCGCCAAGGAGGTAGCGGACCTCGACGCCCAGGTGAGGCAGTTGGAGGCCAAGCACACCACGTTGGACCAACTCCAACGCGACCTAACCGGGCAGGAAGCCACCGCTCGCGCCGATGCGGAACAGCAGCGGCGCCAGGTGGCGGACGACACCGAGGTGGTGGCCGCCGCACGTGGCGGCTTCGCATCGGTCGCCGATCGGATAGCGGGCCTGCGCGATCGGCGGGACAAACTGCAGGCGTGGCTCCGGGCACGAAACGAAGCAGCACAGGCACAGGTGTTAGCCGAGCAGGCTGCCGCGGTGTTGACTGCGGCGCTAGCCGAGGGTGGCTTCGCCGACGAATCGGCGGTCGATGCAGCGCTGCTCGGGGGTGCCGAGGAACAGGAGCTGAAGGCCAGGGTGGCCGCCCACGACAAGCGTGCAGCGCAGATCGAGGGTCGGCTGGATTCCGAAGATCTGGCGCAGGTCGACCCCGACGAGGCCGTTGACATCCAGGGGCCACAGGCAGCAGCAGAGGCTGCTGTCGCAGAACTGACCACCGCGACGGCGGAGGCCACCATCGCGAGCCAGCGGGCCACGGTAACGCAATCGACCTGTGCCACCCTGCGCCAATCGGCCGGGAAGTTCGCCGAGGTCGACGCACGGGTCGCCCCGATCATCCGGATGGCTGACATCGTCAACGGCAGCGGCCCAAACACCCTCGGGGTGCCGCTGTCCCACTACGTGGTGCTGAAGCGATTCGAAGACGTGTTGCAGGCGGCCAACTCGCGCCTGCTCACAATTTCCGATGGTCGCTACCGGCTCGAACCGGACACGACGGCTCGGCAAGGCCAGAAAGTGCGTCGCGGGCTCGGTCTGCGGATCGTGGATGAGCGCACCGACCAGGCTCGGAGCGTGTCCACGCTGTCCGGGGGCGAGACGTTCTACACATCGCTGTCGTTGGCCCTTGGTTTGGCCGACGTTGTCTCGCAAGAAGCCGGTGGTGTGCAGATGCGCACGCTATTTGTGGATGAGGGCTTTGGCAGCCTTGACACCGAGACGCTGGACGCGGTGATGTCGGTGCTGGGAACGTTGAGCCAAGGTGACCGGATGGTCGGCGTGATCAGTCATGTGACCGAGATGAAACACAGCATCCCGTTCCGCATCCACGTCCGCCGCCCGGACCGCGACGGCCCATCAGTGATCCTCACTCCGAGCTAGTCAAACGCGACTGTCACCGGCGCGTGATCGCTCCAGCGTTCGGCGTAACTCGGGGCTCGGCCAACCTCGACAAACGCCAGCCGGGCGGCCAAGTCCGGCGTGGCGTAGGCGCAGTCGATGCGCCAACCCGTGTCTCGGTCGAATGCCTGCCCACGCCATGACCACCAGGTGTAGGGGCCGTCGGTGTCGCCGGCGTGGGCGCGTCCCAGATCCACCCAGCCGGAGTCCAGCCAGCGGGTGAGGTATTCGCGTTCCTCGGGCAGGAACCCGGCCTTGTTGCGGTTTCCTTTGGCGTTCTTGATGTCCTGCTCGGTGTGGGCGATGTTGAAATCACCGCACACCACGGTCGGCACATCGTCCGAAGCCAACGCGGCTAGCCGTTCGGACATAGCATCGAGAAAGCGGTACTTCTCGTCCTGCTTTTCGGTGCCCGCCTCGCCGGAGTGGATGTAGACGCTCACCAATCGCACCTTGCCGAGCGCGTCGTCGTCGATGCTCGACTCCAGCCAGCGGCCGGACGAAGCGAACTCATCCGTCCCCACTCCCACGCGCATGTCGCCCAGGGGGCGGTCGCTCATGATGGCGACCCCGGATCTACCGGGTTTATCCGAGGGCGCATGGGTGACGTGCGCCGGGGCGAGTTCAACTACGGAGGAGCGCAGTTGCTCGTCGGAGGCGCGGACTTCCTGCATGAGCACGGCGTCGTGACGATTCGTCGTGAGCCAGTCCATGCCCCCGCGCCGCTGTGCGGCGCGTACGCCATTGACGTTGACCGTACAGATTTTCAGCACGGTCACCAGGCTAACGGGAGCAGATCAGGACTCCGGATCGGTCTCCAACTCCACCAAGTGGGAGTGATCCGGCACATATTTCTGGGTGTCGCGGGGTGGCCGCACATAGCCCGTCGAAGGGGGTCGGGCTGGCAGCTCCAACTGCTGCGGTGGCACGAAGGTGTACGGAATCGTGGTGAGCAGGTGGTGGATCATGTTGATCCGGGCACGGCGTTTGTCATCGCTTTCAACCACAAACCACGGCGCGGGTTCCACATCGGTGTGCACGAACATTGCGTCCTTGGCCCGCGAGTAATCCTCCCAGCGCACGATCGACTGGAAGTCCATTGGCGACAGTTTCCAACGTCGCATCGGATCGGTCAGACGGGACCGGAAGCGGGCCTCCTGCTCGGCGTCGGAGACGCTGAACCAGTACTTGCGCAGCAGGATGCCCTCCTCCACCAGCATCCGCTCGAAGATAGGTGCCTGACGCAGGAAACGCTGATATTCATCGGGGCTGCAGAATCCCATCACATGCTCGACTCCGGCCCGGTTGTACCAGGACCGGTCGAACAACACGATCTCGCCAGCTGCGGGTAGGTGCGGCACGTAACGCTGGAAGTACCATTCGGTTTTCTCCCGCTCGGTGGGTGCCGGAAGCGCCACGATTCGTGCCTGGCGGGGGTTGAGGTATTGCGCCACCCGCTTGATGGTGCCGCCCTTGCCAGCGGCATCCCTGCCCTCAAAAATCACCACCACCCTGGCGCCCGTGGTCTTCACCCACTCCTGCATCTCCACGAGTTGAGCCTGCAACTGGATCAGTTCCCGCTCGTAGAGCTTCTTGTTCATGCGCGGAGCCTTGCCGTTTGCCTTGGCGGTGTCGCTGGTCGCAGACGCCTTGCCGGAAACGCCCTTTGCCTTCTTGGAGCCGCTCTTTTTCGCTGCCATGAGGGGCAGACTAGTCGGCTACCTGCGCACATGTGGCCCGATATGAGGAATGCTGGCGGGATGGCCAAGGTGTCCAGGCGGGTGCGGGTGCGGTGGAAGCTGCTCGGAGCCTTCGCCGGTGCTTTCACAGTGGTGTTCGTTTTCATCGCGATTTGGGTGATCCGGGACGCCGGCCAGACTGCGATGGAAAAGGTCGATCTACAACTCACTGCCGCCGGGCAGGGTGTGGCTCGGATCCTCAACGGCGACGACTTCGCCACTTTGGTCGCCACTGTGCCGGCTGTGCCCGACCCTGCCAATCCGACTGGACTCGGCTATCCGGACAGCCCACTCTTCACCGACACCGCAGCGCAACTCTTCCAACTCACTGACGTGCTGCCCGAGTCGCAGCCGTACACCTACTTCCGAGATGCCACCGATGGAAAGTTGTACTTCGCAGCGTCCGCCGGCTACTTCTCCACCCCGCAGTCCGGCACCACTTTCCGACAGCCGGTCGATGAAGTCGCGGGCTTGGAGACCCAGCAGCGAATGGCCCAAGGGCTGATCGAAACCACCGATGAGCCGCCTTACAGCGACACCTTCGGTTCCTGGGTTTCGGTCTACACACCCATCTACGATTCGGCCGGTCAAGGGGTGGGGGCGGTCGGAGTCGATTATCCGCTCGACTACGTCCGGCAGGTGCAGCGAGATGCGAGGGTCAGCATCCTGTCAGTCCTCGGAGTCTCCTATGTGGTGCTGATGCTGGTTGTTTTGGTGCTGTCGACCATGTTGGTGCGCCCACTGCATCGGCTCACCGAGGCCACTCACCGGGTCGCCGAAGGCGAATACGACCTCGATGTCACCTCGCTCGTGACGTCGAGGTTCCCCGACGAGCTTTCCGAGTTGGGTGAGTCCTTTGAGTCAATGGCCGCGAAGGTCGGGGCCCGCGAGCAGTCGCTGACCAAAGAGGTTCAGCGGTTGCGAGTGCAGATCGACAGCACCAAGCGTCAGGAGTCAGTCCAGGAGATCGTCGAGACCGACTTCTTCGCAGACCTCGCCGCCAAGGCCGCGCAATTGCGGGCGCGGGTCCACGACGACGAAACGCCCGAGGACGGAGGGGGCGCAACTGCACCCGGCGCTGCTGCTCCGGGGCGGATCACGGCATCAGTCGTCGATGAGGAAGCAAGGCGCGATCCCAGCGCCGGCAGTCACATTGGTGACACCTGATCCCGGGGTCACCCGCACGTAGTAGCCAGGTATTGATGATCCGCAGATGATGGGGTTGTGGTCGGTGGTGAAGTCCACCACCGGAAAGCCTGGCGCCAGGGTGGCGAAGGGGCGTTGCGGGCTTTCGATCGCCTGCTGCAACACGTAGCCCCCAGCGGCAAGGGCGTCAGTGAGGGCCGCGGACCAACTCTGATCCGAATGCTGCCAGCCGAGTTGAACCCCGGAGCCGCCGAAACCGGCTCCGGGCTTGAGCACGAGCTTCGCCCGGTGGGTGAGGGCGTAGTCGGCGAGCTGGGCGCGGTCCCCCGCGGGTGTGCTGATGTCGCCGGGTTCGACGATTCGGGTCCACGGCAGGTGGCGTCGAGCCGCGGCACGCAGTTCGGCTGGAAGATCCAGTGGAAACTCGTCGTCGGTGATGGCAGCGAACAGGGTCTTGTAGCCGTAAAGCCCCGAACGCATGGATGTGATCATGCAAATGTCACCTGCACGCAGTGCGGAAAGCACCCCATCCAGCCTGGCGCCGAGGTACTCCACCATGGTCGTGAAGAACCCGCGGATCAACACGTCCACGGCTCGATCGTGCAACCGGAGCCGCCCGCTCGAGTGAGTGAGTTCGCCGGGATCGGCCACCTCCAGTTCCAACCCGGCATCGGCGGCGGCGCGCTGGAGATACACCATGGACGACGCTGCAATTTCGCGGAGTTCGTTGGGCAGACCCACGACGACGTACGGCACCCCGGTGCCGCCGTAGGCTTGCCAGGTCTCCACCACGGTGTCCATGACCACCGGGGCCGACATCATGGTGCGAAACGGGGTGCCGGCGGCGAAGGTGGCTGCGACCGGCCAGGAAGCCATCACCGCGGCGCTGAGGTCAGCTGGGGTGATGCCCCCGGCGATCCCACCGTTGAATTCCAAGAAGTGCAGATCTTCGCCCACCCGCATGCCGTCCAAGCGCCCGAAAACGATCTGCCGCGGGTAGCCGCTGGGAAGGTCGATCAGATCCGCCCCAGGGCTGTCCGGGTGCCAGTCGGGGAGGAAGCGTGCGCGCAGCTGAGGTTCGGCGAAGATGTGCTCACCGGCGGCCACCAGCGCGGCAAGGACGGCGGTCGTGGACTGATGATCGCGCGTCAGTTGGGATTCGGTGACAAACACAGGCTCGGCCACCGGAAGCACAGTGGCTCCCTTATAGGTCAAGCCGGCGTCACGCTGGCCTTGCTCGACCCCGTCGAGGAAACCTTGCGGATCGGCAAGATTGGCCAAGCCAGTGCGCCAGGAGTGCACTGCGTCGGAAACCGCAGGCCGCTCGTTGATGGTCATGATCGATGCCCTTCATCGTGATGGGGTGAACCAGTGGTGCCCGTTCCGGCAGCGTCTTTTGAGGTTTCGTCGGGTGCGGTCGGTGATCCCTCAAGTTGGCGCGGCAATGCCACCCAGATGACCAACGCAAGGATCACCAGCACGGCTGCTCCCGCCAGCATCACCAGGTTGAAACCACTCACAAATGACTCGCGTGCGGCGGCTTCCAGCGCAGCGGACTCGGGGCCGGTGATCTCTTGGGCTGCTCGAAGCGCTGCACCGAGGCTTTGGAAGGTGCCTTCCGCTGGTGCCCCCCCGGCAGTTGTGTGCGCCGCCGCTAGGTCGCGCATGAAAGTGGTTGTCAGCACTGCTCCGTAGGCAGCCACCCCGAAGGCCATACCGAATCGGAGCACCACGCTGTTGAGAGCTGACCCCACGCCTCGGCGCTCGACCGGGTAGTTACTCACCACCGTGTGTGTCATCAACGCCGGAGTCAAACCCATCGCGCCAGTGAGCACCATCGCTGAAATCAGCAGACCCATCGAGGCCGACTCGTCCACTTCCGAGAGCATGAGCAGGCCAGTCGCACTCAGTAGCAGCGAGACGACAGTCGCCAGCTTGAGCCCGAAGCGCTTGGTAGTGATTCCAGCGGTGGCCGAGGTGACGGTCCACATCAGGAGCGCCGGCACCAGCAGCAGGCCGGCACCCAACGCCGAATAGCCGAGGACCAGTTGGAGGTATTGGGTGCTCACGAACAGCAGCCCGCCTAGGGTGAACTGGACGAGAGCCAACGCGAGGGTGGGCACCCAGTAGGTTCGTCGCCGCAGGATCGAGCCCACAAGGATCGGCTGGGCGGTGCGTCGCTCCCACAGGATCAACCCGGCTGCGGCCAACGCCCCGACCAGCATCCCGCTGAGGATCTGCCAATCGTCCTCATGGCTCTCGGATGCGGCGGCGATGACAGCCACCAGCAGCGACACCAGGGTCAGGGCGGCCAAAGCTGAGCCGAAGGCGTCTAACGGGTTGCCCTTGTCGCTTTCCGCGGGCTGTTCCACGGCACGAGGAAGCTGCCAAAGGATCCCGGCTAGGGCGATCGCCAGCATGGGAATGACCGACCAGAACGCTGCTGGCCAGCCGAAGGCGACCAGCGCCGCACCGCCCACTATTGGCCCCAGCATGGCGCCGCCTGCCTGCGTGGCCCCCATGATGCCGACGGCCGTTCGTTGGGCGGTGCCGCTGGCGATCGCGAAAGTCAACGCGAGCGCGGATGGCATGGCCAGTGCGGAGCCGACGCCGGTGAGAGCGCGTAGGGCAATCAGCTGCTCGACGTTGTCCACCAACGCCGTTGCGGCCGCGGAAAGAATGAACACGACGATCCCGGTGAGGAGCATCCTGCGATGCCCGACCCGATCGCTCAACGCGCCCGCGAACAGGATCAGCGCCCCAGCAGTCACCGGCGTTGCGTTGACCACCCACTTCAACTGGCCTGCGCTGGCTGACAGGTCCAAAGAGATCGTGGGCAGCGCCACGTTGGCGATGGTCATGTTCATCGCCACGGCGAGGTAGGTCAGCGCCAGTGGCAGCAGTGCGAGGGGAAGTCTGGCGCGGCTCATCGATGCCTCGAGTGGAACACCGGGGGACAGTTGGTGGAGGTGGGCACAGCTACTCCAGCACCTCGTAGATCCGGGCCATCCGGGCCCTCGATCGGGTGTGCCTGGCCACTCGATCGGAGGCTTGCCGGGCGTCGGAGATGATGAAGTCGCGGATGTATTCGCCCATCGGGGAGGCCACCTTGATGTCATCCGGATCGATGTCCACGTTGTTCAGGCTCTGCAACACCAGCACATCGCCATCGCCATACTCCGGATACACCCCGCCGAACGACAGTCCGAGTTCCTGCAGACCGGAGGCGTACATGCTGGTGTCCGGATCGGACAGCGGGAAATAGACCAGGATGACGTCGTACCGGTTGAGTTGCAACTGGCCCACCTGCTGCTGCAGGGTTTCGAGGAAATCGGCGCCATAGCGGTCAACACGGATCCGTGCGACACCCGTTTCGTGACTTAACTTGATGGTGAGTCTGGTTTCGGCGGAATCCTCAACTGCTCGGGCGTTGAAGTCGGAGAGCACCTCTCGTGGGAGGTCCGCCTCCTGGTAGATCCGCTCGATGATCTCGCGATACACGTGCGGCACATGCACAGTGCGGTGGGGCACCTCGCCCAAACGGCCGAAGAACATCAGGGCGGATTTTCGGCGCCCCTCGGTGCCTTCGAAGCCGGTGAAACTCAATTGTGGGGGTTGTCCGGCCAGCAACAGGCCTACTTCGTGCGCACCGGTGGCCAAAGCCGGCCGTTGACTAGCCGTGTGGACCGTCACTGCTTCGGTGAACTGCCCGACGATGCCGCGCTCCAGCAGGCGGGTGAGGTGCGCTAGTCCGACCTTGGTGCCGATCTTGAAGCCACGGTAGTCCGGATCGACCACGAACAACCCGATTCGTCCAGTGACAGCCTCGGGGCGCTCAATCTCGCTGGCGACGTGGGCGACAACACGGCCCGCGGGGGTGAGTGCGATGGTGCCGAAGTGTCGGCCGGCGGCAACGTATTCGGACATCTTCTCCGGCTCGTACACCAGCGTCGAGTATGCCGCGGAGTAGCCGTAGCAGCGGAAAAAGAGTCGGGCGACGCGGAGTGAATCGCCTGGTTCCATGGCGCGGATTTCGAGTAGGGGCTCCCCGGATTCATTCATCGGGATGTCGGTGGAGGCGGCGGATTCGGCCTCCACACCAGCGACGAATTCGGCATCCGCATCGATCGAGTGGTAGGAGAGGTTCTTGCTGATGACGGCCCGGTTCCCCTTGCGAGGTTCGTAGGTCATGTCGAGGCCGTCGCCAAATCCGAGCCGAACCAGGTCCGCCACGCGGGGCGGATAGCCGCCCCGACTCAAGTCGAGGGGAGCGCCACGGTCGGCGAGCACGAGTTTGAAACCACCGGCGGATCGCGCCACTTCGAGGTCCATGTCGATCTCGTCGGCGTCGGCAAACGCCTCCCGTACCATAGCTTCGGCCACTTCGAGAGTGAGGGCGCGTAGGCGGGTGGCGTCCGCGGCACCGACGCCAAGCATGGTGGCGGCCGATTCGGCCATTCCGCCGAAGAGGCTCACCGAGTGTGCAGTTGACACATGCAAGCGGCACAGGATCTGGTCGGACATCTGGACTCCGTGGTCGGCTGAGCGGGCGGGTGCCCGCAGCGGGGAGACCTTACTACCTGCCCGCGAATCAGGCTAGTCCTTCGACGTGACGAAGGACGGATTGCGGACTGCGGGAATGCAACCTACGGTTGCGTAACTTACGCTAGAGTAACTTGCGCTCTGGTGAGCAATGCTGATGTCGGTCGATTCGCCGTCGATGTCACTCCTCGCCCGCAACGCTCAAATCGATCATGTGATGCTAGGAGTTCTTATGGCTGGGACCACACGAATGGTTTCGCCCGATCGCGAGGTAGCGGTCATCCATGGCCGCGAACTGGCCTACATCGCCTACCCCGGGCTAGGTCTGCCCTTGGTGATGCTGCACGGAGTGGGATCGTCGGCGGCCGGTTGGGATGTCCCGGCGCGAATTCTGTCCGAGCGCGGGATCCCGGTCATCTCGATCGACATGCCTGGCCACGGTGCTTCCGCGAAGGGCCCAGGCGACTATTCGTTGGGGTCCATGGCCAGCGCTGTGCGGGACTTGTTGGATCACCTGGGCATCGACTCTGCGGTGATCGTGGGACACTCCCTCGGCGGTGGTGTGGCCCTGCAGTTCCACTACCAGTATCCGCGTTATGTCGCGGGGCTGATCCTGGTCTCCAGCGGGGGGTTGGGCAGGGACACGAACCTAATCCTGCGGCTGTTCTCCGTTCCGGGGTCGGGACTGGTGCTCGGTGCCGGATTGAACCAACGGACGATGGCCGCGCTGGAATCAGTGCGGTCGAAAGTGCGTCGCTGGGGACGTCGTCCTGACTTCTTCCCGGATCAGGTGATGGATCGAATCGACCGGCTTAGCGACCCGGTTGAGCGGCACTCATTCCTGGCAACGCTGCGCAGCGTCGTCGATCACACGGGGCAGCGGGTGTCCGCTTTGGAGAAACTGCACCTCTCCAACTCAGTGCCGGTGCTGATCTTGTGGGGACGTCAGGATTCGATCATTCCGGTGGCGCATGGCGAACGAGCCCACGAGATGCTGGAATCTTCCACCCTGGTGGTGTTCGACGACGCAGGTCACGAGCCCCATCGGAAGGATCCAGTCAGATTCGCCGAAACCTTGGAGGCCTGGCTGATCGACGTGGGCCTGCGGGGTCAGCTTGGGTCTGATTCCGGGAACGCTGCGCACATCTGCTCGAACTCCTCATAGAACAACTTGCCGAGCCGATCGGCGTCGGGGATCAGCGTCTCGTCTGTGCCGAATCCCACCGACACGCGATTGTTGTAGCTGAAGATGCAGATAGTCATTACTTGGTCACCAGAGCAGGGCGCCCAGGCAAGGGCGCCGGCCACTTCAGTGCCGGCGAATCGGATCGGTCCACGTGGGCCGGGTACGTTCGTCAACACCCCGACCGCCTTGTTTGCCATGTAGTTGGTGATCGAGGTCGCGACCGGGCGAGGTGATTTCGAGACGAGTCGCTGAACCCCGTAGGTGATGAGTGCCTCGTCGCTCGCTTTGATGCGATCCATTCGAGCGTGAATTTCGGCAAGCCGCGTGGCCACATCGTCGATACCCAACGGCATCCGCAGGACCACCAGGGCGAAGTGGTTGCCGAGTTCGTCGGTTTCGTCCGGATCGAACGGACGAACGCTGACCGGCACCATCCACAGCACCTCGTCGATCCGCTCGTCGCCGCGTCCCCGGAGATAGCGGGTGAGGGCACCGGACACTGCCCCAAGCAGCACGTCATTCACGGTGGTGCCGGTGGCCTTGCCGATCCGCTTGACGTCCGCCAGCGACAGGTCGGTGGCCCAGCCGATTCCCTTGGGCACGTCCGGGGTGCCGCTCCAGACGGTTTTGACGCTGGGCGCAGCGAGCAGGATTTTGGCGGTGTTGGCCACATCATTGACTGGTCGGTTGCCTTCGGTGCTGACCAACTCTGCAACATCCGCGAGGCGGGCTGGGTTCTTTACCGCGGCAGCCGCATCCGATGCCACGTCTGCCGCAAGGGTGGGGATGTCGCCGGCGCTCTTGGGATTGGTGACCACCTTCGCCACAGCCTTGGCGGGAGCGATAGCTGCCCGTGAAGCGGTCTTGGTGGTGGTGGTCACAACATCTAGTGCGGATGCGGCCAGATTTCCTAATGCAGAGGCTGCGATCGAGGCTGGGGTTTCGCTGCGGCGGAGCGCCCTGCCCACCGAGACCGGGTCGCCATCGACGTCGCACAAGCCGAACATGACCTGCGTCAGCCGGACCCCATCGGCAAGTGAGTGGTGGGTGCGCAGCATCATTGCTGAGCCGTCGACGCCCTCGGTCGGGTGGAACCCGTACACCACCCGCACCGACCACAGCGGATGGTCGCGATCGAACGGGATGCTGCGTTGGGAGGCCACCCACGAGCCCAGCTCGTCTAGTCCGCCGGGCGCGGGCAGGTCGACGGCCTGGACGTGCCGATCGATGTCGAAGTCCGGATCCGTTTCCCAGTGCCAATCACCATCGGTGTTCACCGGGTGCGCGGCGAACACCGGGAACTTCGCAATCAACCGATCCGCAATCACACTGCGCACTTCCTCGAAGTCCAGCGAGGAGGTGAACCACATCAGTGAATCGATGACCATCAGGTTGTTCGGACGGTCCATGGTGAGCCAGAGAGAGTCCTGGGTTGACATATCCACCCGTTGAGTATGAGGGGTTGCATAGCGGGAAGTTGGGCGAGAAGTCAAACGATTCGACATTCTAATACCCCCTGGGGTATTATCGAGGCGTTCTCCTCCCAGCCAGCTAGAAGCCAACTCCAACCCACCTCATAGAACGGACCGGTGATGATCGCCCAAGCGACGATTCCCGAATTGACCGCCGCCATGGCGTCCGGCAACGCTCGAGTCATCGACGTGCGCGAACAGTTTGAGTACTCCGACGGGCATGTGGCTGGCTCGGTATGGCTGCCGATGTCGTCGGTGCCTGCGAACGTCGACGAGTTCCGTGGCGACGCGCCGGTCTACGTCATCTGCCGCACTGGCAACCGGTCCGGCCAAGTCGTGATGTGGCTGGCCCGGCAGGGAGTCGAAGCGATCAACGTTCAAGGCGGGATCGTCGCTTGGCAACAAGCCGGCCACCCCATTGCCACCGGAATGGAAAGCGAAGGGACCCTCACCTCATGACCGTCGTAGACACCACTGAAACCCGCACCCCGGCGATCGAGGTGCTCGACACCCCGGACTTGGGCGACCGTTCGTACATCGTTGCGCTCGACGATCTCGCCGTGGTGGTGGATCCGCAGCGGGATATCGATCGCGTGCTGGACATCATCAATCGAAACGGCTGGCGGCTCAGCCACGTCGTGGAGACCCACGTCCACAACGACTACGTCTCCGGCGGCCTGGAACTCGCCCGCGTCACAGGTGCCACGTATGTGGTGCCGCGCGGGCACGACTACGCCTTCGATGCGGCAATCATGGGCGACGGCGACACCTTCGAGGTCGGTGACATGCACTGGCGGGTGGTCCACACTCCCGGCCACACCCCCCATCACGTCTCCTACGCGCTGGACATTGGCGACCGAAACACCGCCGTTTTCACCGGTGGTTCATTGCTCTACGGCAGCGTGGGTCGGCCCGACCTGATCTCAGCCCAAGCCACCAAAGGGCTCGCCCACGACCAATGGCGTTCGGTGCGGCGGCTCGTCACTGAACTGGATTCCGAGGCGGCTGTTTTCCCCACCCACGGATTCGGTTCATTCTGTTCGGCCACTGCCACGGTGGGTCTCGAATCAACGATCGGCCTGCAGGCCGCGACGAACCCAGCCGCACTGCTGGACGAAGATGAATTCGTCACCGAGCTCATCGCGGGCCTGGACGCTTACCCGGCGTACTACAAGCACATGGGGCCCGCGAATGAGGCTGGTGCCCGAGCCATCGACTTGACCCCGGCCGAACATGCGGACCCAGAAGTACTTCGGGCCCGGATCGAGGCTGGTGAATGGGTCGTCGATCTTCGTTCCAGGAAGGTCTGGGCGGCCGAACACCTGTCTGGGTCGCTGAGTTTCGATGCGGAGGGCAACGCCATCACCTACCTGGGCTGGCTGATCCCGTGGGGCACTCCGGTGACCTTGCTGGGCGCCACCCAGGAGCAGATCACCGACTTCCAGCGGGAGATGGTGCGGATCGGAATCGACCGCCCGGCGGGTCAAAACGTGGGCAGCCCGAGCACCTGGGCGCGGTCGCCGAAAGACGTCGGCTCACTGCAGCGGGCGACCTTCGCCGAACTTGCGACGGCGATGGCCGCGGATCCGAAACTGCTGGTGATGGACGCCCGTCGGCGCACCGAGTGGCAAGAGGGCCACGTCGTCGGCGCCAGGCACCTGCCGCTGCACGAATTGCCGGAACGTCTCGGTGACGTGGTGGCGTGGTCGAACGCTGCTGCTCACGCGGGTGCCGACCCGACCGTGTGGGTCTCCTGCGGCAGTGGCTTCCGCGCCAGCGTGGCAGGCTCGCTGCTGGCGCGCGAGGGTGTGCCAACGGCGATTGTGGACGACGACTTCGGCAACGCGGAGAAGGCTGGCCTGTCGATCGTGAGCGATGCCCACGACACCATGCTGGGCGCGGCGTACACCGACTGATATTGACTGTCCTTTTGTGACCCTTCTATTGCTGGTCGGCGTCGGTGTGGCGCTCGGCCTTGCACTGGGACTGTTTGGCGGCGGCGGCGGCATCCTTGCGGTGCCGCTGCTGCTCGCTGTGGGAGTTCCGGCAGACGAGGCAGCAACAACCTCCTTGGTGGTGGTTGCCGCGGCCGCTGTGGGCGGGGTGATCCAGAACGTTCGCGTGGGGCGGGTGGCCTGGCGGGAAGCGCTCACGTTCGGGGTCATCGGCGTGCCAGCTGCCATGCTCGGCTCAGTTCTGGCACTCAACACGGCGGATGCCATCAAACTTTTCGGCTTCACCGTGCTGATGGTCGTGGCCGGTGGGCTCATGTTGTTCAAGGCGCTGCGTGGTCAAGCGGGCGACCCCGACCGTGCCACGCAACGCCGACCTTGGGTGTTGGTGATCGCGGCGGCCCTGGTTGTCGGGCTGGTGACTGGCTTCTTTGGCGTGGGTGGGGGATTCCTGGTGGTGCCGGCGCTGGCGTTGGTGATCGGTTTGCCGATGCGCATCGCAACGGCCTCCGCCCTGGTCGTGATAGTGATCAATTCGGCGGCGGCCCTGGTGCCGCGTATCGGCGAGGCTTTCGATCCGACCGCGTCTGCGGTTGTGGCAGTGTCGGCGGTGATCACCACCGTGCTGGCAGCGCGTTGGTCGAATCGTTGGTCTGGGAAGTCCCTTGGGGTGGGTTTCGCCATCCTGGTGCTGGTGATGGCGGCCGTGACCGCATACGAGGCGTGGCTGCTGGTCAGCACGTAGGCTGAGGCGACTGACTGGTCGCATCGACCGCCATCCAACTTCTGACACGCGTGCGCCGAGGGGAACCGACATGGCCGACATGAACCTACTGGGTGGACCTGAGCCCACCTTCCTGCCGGAAGACGAATCTGTGACCGCTGCCCTCGAGGATGGCACCGACGTGTTCGACATCGTCCGCCGTCACCCGGAATCGTCGCTGGCGTGGTCCCTGGTAGCGGAACTGGCCTGGGCTCAGGGGAGCGATATCGAGTCCTACGCCTATGCCCGGGTGGGGTACCACCGTGGGCTGGACGCGTTGCGGCGCAACGGTTGGCGCGGGCACGGTCCGGTGCCCTACTCCCACCCTGGGAACGTCGGTTTCCTGCGTTGCCTGTCGCTGCTGGCGCAGGCAGCGGACGAGATCGGGGAAACCGACGAGGCCCAGCGCTGCCGGGAGTTCCTGGCCGATTGCGGTGGGCTTGGCTGAGCAGCCCACCGCGGCCTCACTGCTAGCAGCCGAGTGCTGCCACCAGTGAATCGTATGCGGATTTGACCGTCTGCACGGCGCTGGCCACAGCGGGTGAGGCCTCCGAGATGGGGGTGTCGTCCGGTTGCCCTTCCAGGCTGTCCAGCAGCGACCCTTCGGCACCTTGCAACGCAGTCACCAACGCTCCCTGCACCGGACCCGCCTCGGCCGCTACCTGGTCTAGTTGGGCCTGCGCCTGCGCAACTGCTGCGCGCACGTCACCGACCGTCGCTGCCGGGTCTGTCTGCTCGGAGATCGACCCCTGCAGGGAAGTCAACGATTCGCAGGCGCCACCAGTGACTTCCGCCACCGCCGAGGACGCGGCCGAGGCCGCCTGTGATGCTGCGCTGGCCGCCGCCGAGGACGCGACGCCGGCTGCTGCGCTCGCCGCCGCACTGGTGGCATCGGAAGCGACGTCGGAACCACACGCGCTTAAGGCGAACGCGGCTGCAAGTCCAGCAACTGCCAAACCGAGAGACTTCTTCATTGCGGACCTCCAAGGTCGGTCGAGAATCGGGCCAAGGTTATCCCGCGCACCAGGTATTACCGGTGAGTAGTCAACCGGCGCGCTTCGTGGGTTGCTGTCGCACCAGCGCCAGCGCCGCTGCCGACTCCCGTTCGGCGATCCCCAACAGGTAGGCGGTGTCATCGGGATCGGCTGAACCGTCGGCATCGGCGTCGGCGTCGGCGTCGGCGCCGGTGCCGCTTTGGCCGCCCGTCGGTGCGGCCAGAGCCGCCAAGAACACCGGGTTGGGGACTGTCACGTCGGAAGTCGGGTCGCGCAGGAGGGCGGCAACTCCGCGCAGATTGGCTGCGGTGAAGCGAGCTGAGCGGCGCACCTGGTCGGCAGTTGGTTGGCTCGACCCGTCTTTGGTCTGCGCCGGGAACTCCGCTGCCCCACAGGCCCGCGTCGCATCGTGGATGAGTGTGTACAGGTTGTGCGCCAACCACGGCCGCAGTCCCGGTCCCAGCGGCTCCAACTGACGCACGTCGATGCCGTGTTGGACCACCGCACGAGCTCCCACCATCGTGCGGTGGTGCTTCCGGATCTGCTTCGTGCGGGCCTTGCCCTTGGTGCCATCGGCGAGGGCGTCGATCCAGGTCGCACAAGCATCCGCGTAGGCCGAGACTTCACGCCGCAGTCGACGGCCGTGTCGCAGGGGCAAGATCAGCAGTAAGGCCACCGCAATGGCACAGCCGATGAGCACATCGGTGACCCGCTCGATCGCCACGGCTGTGGGGTCTTCCCCGACCACCGCGCGGGTGAACACCGTTTGCACCGTGATTGCGATGATGTAGAGGCCTTCATTGGCTGAGGTGACCGAGTAGGTGGCGAACGCCAACACTGCCACCATGGCGACATCGGCGGCGGGGACGTTCGGCAGCACAAAGACCAGTGGAATCACGAGCAGTGCGCCGACTGCGGTACCGATGGATCGAGCGACGGTATCTGAGGTCAAGGCACGGTGATCCGGTCGCAGTAGCGCCACTGTTGTGGCCGCGATCCACCCCCCGTGCGACAGCCCCAGCAGATGTGCCGCGAGCAGGCCCAGCGCCGCGGCGAGGGCCAAGCGCAGAGCGGCGCGGACGTCGACCGGCTTGGGTGCGCCCAGATCCTGCCGCAGACCACTACGCAGCCGTTCTTGCCGGTCACCGCTGCGGGCCACGGGGGAGTCTCGCAGCGTGCGCAGATGCCGGATCAAACGCCGGGTGGCGGTGGCCAACGTGCGGGCGGAACCGTGCGCTGCCTTGTCGGCCAGGATCGCGCTTGCCCGTCGATGGGATTCGCGCAGCTGCTCGATCGCGCTGGCGCGACGGGAAAGCACCCCTGCGGTGGTGTCATCCAGGGACAACACCGCAGCAGCTGCACGGAGCGCCTCACTCGCGTTCGCGATGGCCTCTTGCACCTCCGCATCGGCGATCGGGGTGGCGTCGAAGGCTCGTCGTGCCCGCAACGCCGAGGCCTCCTCCCGGATCATCTCCGCGTCGCCGATGAGCTTGCGCAGGGCGCGGCGGCGATCATGCGACAGGTCCGAGTGGGCCACACTTTCATCGGCTCGGCGGATCGCTTCTGCGGCGGCTTCGCCGGTTCCGCGGAGCGCGCGCTGCTGGGCATCGTCAAGGTGATTCGCAACCGCGAGCAGCGCCGCGGCCACGGGCCGACGTTCGGGTAGGTCCGCGGCGAAACGGACGGCTGCCCGGGTGGCGACTGTCTGCAGCAGGGAGGCAACCAGCACGGCAAATCCGGCTTCCAGGGCGTAGTCGAGGCTGACTGCGTTCAGGCCGAGGAAGGCAAGTACCGCGATAAGGTCGGCGAACATTCTGCTGATGGCCTTGTCTCGACGCGCAGTCAAGCCGGAGAAACCCGCCAGCGTCACGAGGATCAGTGATGTCACCCAGGCCGAACCTGCCAGTCCAGCAGCAAGAACCACTGCGGTCAGCAACAACGACTGCATGATCATGATCCGGACCGTGTAGCCAGGCGGGTCGGCGGCACGATCCTGCAGACCGACATAGAGGGCCGCCACCGAGGCGAGGGCGCCGATCTCGGGGCCGAAAAGTGCCGACATGGCGATCAGGCTCACGAGCACCACTCCGGCGCGTCGCACCGCGGACCACCCCCGCCGCTTGCTCGAGTCAACGGCAAAAACGCTCTTTGCCACGGCTTTCGCATACGACATGGCCCTAGAGTGGCGCGTAACCACCTGTTCATGTTGGTTGAAAGGCGTTCACTCAGAGTTTGCGGTCGGTCGATCGCTCGATTCGACCCGCTACAGGTGCTGCGAGTAGCGTCACCAACACAACATCACATCCGAGCGAAAGATGGGGTTCCATGTACGTTTTCCAGTTCTCCGAGGGCGACAAGACCATGTTCGACCTCCTTGGCGGCAAAGGCGCCAACCTGTCCGAGATGACTCGGCTCGGTATCCCGGTCCCACCTGGCTTCATCATCAGCACCGAGGCGTGCCGCTACTACCTGAAGCACTCCGAGCAGCCACCGGAGTTGGACGAGCAGGTGGCGGCTGCCGTTGGGGTAGTGGAGGAGGCCGTTGGCCGCGGACTGGGCGACCCAGATGACCCACTGCTGCTCTCGGTTCGATCCGGAGCGCGGTTCTCGATGCCGGGCATGATGGAGACGGTGCTCGACATTGGCCTCAATGACGACTCGGTGTTGGGTCTGGCGAAGTCCTCTGGCAATGAGCGATTCGCTTGGGATTCCTACCGGCGTCTGATCCAGATGTTCGGTTCCACCGTGATGGGAATCGACTCACACCTCTTTGAGAGAGCGCTCGAGGAAACCAAGGAAGCCGCCGGCGTCGAACTCGACAACGACATGGATGTGCCGTCCCTGCATGCTCTGGTCGATCGGTACAAGGCGATTGTGCTCGAGGAGACGGGTGAGTCCTTCCCGCAGGTGCCGATGCAGCAACTGAGCCGCGCCATCAGGGCGGTGTTCGACTCGTGGAACACCGAGCGGGCGCAGATCTACCGTCGGCAAGAGCGCATCCCGGCAGACCTCGGCACGGCCGTGAACGTTCAGATGATGGTGTTTGGCAACGTCGGTGAAGGTTCCGGCACTGGCGTGGCCTTCACTCGTGACCCTGCCTCGGGGGCGCCTGGGGTGTACGGCGACTACCTGCCAGACGCGCAGGGCGAAGACGTTGTGGCTGGTATCCGCAACACGCTGCCGCTGTCGGCGCTGGGCGAGACCGACCAAGCTGCCCACGACGAACTCCTGGCGATCATGGATCAGCTCGAGCGTCACTACAAGGATCTGTGCGACATCGAGTTCACTGTCGAGCGCCGCAAACTGTGGATGCTGCAGACTCGCGTGGGCAAGCGCACCGCGGCCGCAGCCTTCCGGATCGCGGTCCAACTCGTCGACGAAGGCCTGATCGACATGGATGAGGCCGTCCGCCGAGTCAACGGCGCCCAACTGGCCAACCTGATGTTCCCCCGATTCGGTTCCACCGGCGATGCCGAACTCATCGCCACCGGCATGGGTGCCTCACCGGGTGCTGCGGTAGGTGCGATTGTCTTCGACTCGCCCACCTGCGTTGAGCGCACCGCCAACGGCGAAGACATCATCCTGGTGCGTCGTGAAACCAACCCGGATGACCTCGCGGGCATGGTGGCCGCCACTGGTGTGCTCACCTCCCGGGGTGGCAAGACCTCGCACGCTGCGGTGGTGGCTCGTGGAATGGGCAAGACCGCGGTGTGTGGCGCCGAATCACTCGGAGTCGACGTGGCGGCCCGTTGTATGACGCTGCCAAGCGGCGAAGTGATCAACGAAGGCGACGTGGTGTCGATCGATGGCACCACCGGTCAGGTGTTCCGAGGCGAGGTAGCCGTGGTTCCCAGCCCGGTCGCCCAGTACTTCGATGAGGGCATCGACACGGCGCTGGACGGCGCGGATGAAGACACCGCGGCACTGGTGAAGGCTGTGGACCGGATCATGCGTCACTCCGACGAGGTCCGGCGACTGCGGGTGCGGGCCAACGCCGACACCCCGGAAGACGCTGGCCGCGCACGCCGGATGGGCGCCCAGGGGATCGGTCTGCTGCGCACCGAGCACATGTTCCTCGGTGAGCGCAAGCAATACGTCGAGAAACTCATCTTGTCGTCGTCCGATGAGGAGCGCGAGGAGGCCCTGGCGGCGCTGTTGCCGTTGCAGCGCAAGGACTTCATCCGGATCCTTGAAGCGATGGACGGCATGCCGGTGACGATCCGGTTGATCGACCCGCCGCTGCACGAGTTCCTGCCCGACATCACCGAACTCAGTGTGCAGGTCGCGCGGGCCGAAGAACGCGGTGAGACGGTCGAAGCCGATGTGGCGCTGTTGCAAGAAGTCAGCCGCATGCATGAGCAAAACCCGATGCTGGGTCTGCGCGGTGTGCGCCTTGGGCTCGTGCTGCCGGGGTTGTTCGCGCTGCAGGTGCGCGCGATCGCCGAAGCAGCGTGTTTCCGGCAAAGCATGGGTGGCGACCCGCAGGCGGAGATCATGATTCCGCTGGTGGGTTCGATCCAGGAGCTTGAGCTTGTGATCGACGAAGCCCAGGGAGTGCTTGCTGACGTGGCCGAGTCGCACGGCTGTGACATTCGGTTCCCGATCGGCACGATGATCGAGCTGCCGCGGGCGGCGTTGACCGCCGGGCAGATCGCGGAGGCGGCAGAGTTCTTCAGTTTCGGCACCAACGACCTCACCCAGACCACCTGGGGATTCAGCCGGGACGACGTCGAATCGGCCTTCTTCTCGGCCTACATCGAGAAGGGCGTGTTCGGGGTGTCGCCGTTCGAATCGATCGACACCGAAGGCGTCGGTCGGCTCATCGACATCGCGGTCCGGGAAGGTCACGAAACCCGCGCCGACCTGCACTGCGGAGTGTGTGGCGAGCACGGCGGTGACCCGGCTTCGGTGCACTTCTTCGACCGTGTCGGCCTGGACTACGTCTCCTGCTCACCCTTCCGCGTGCCGGTCGCACGGCTGGAGGCAGGGCGCTCCACATTGATGGATTCCTGACCGTCGGCGAGTGAGTCGGCGGGGCGGATACGGATAGTGCGTATCCGCCCCGCCGCTCGCGGTGCCAGCTTTGCCGCCAGACACCACTCCGGCCGGAACCACATAGGGAAGGACAACCAATGAGGTGGACACAGGTAGGTCGGCCGGAATGGACTGCCGACATCAGCAACCGGGCGGCCAAAGAAGCCGTTGCCGCGCGGGTCGCCGCGTTTGCCGCAGACGGTCAAGTGATCGGCATCGGCTCTGGCTCCACGAGTTTCCTAGCGCTGCTCGCCCTCGCCGATCGAGCACACAGCGAGGGCTTGAATGTTCGCTGTGTGGCCACCTCGCAAGAAATCGCCGGCTACTGCTCCGACCTGGGTCTGGACCTCACCACGTTGGTTGATGCTCGACCCGATTGGTGCTTCGATGGTGCCGACGAGGTGGATCAGGCACACAACCTGCTCAAAGGCCGCGGCGGCGCGTTTGTGCGAGAGAAACTAGTGTTCGCGGCTGCGGGCAAGCGATACATCTTGGTTGACGCCTCCAAGTTCGTGGATCGCCTGGGGGAGCATTTCGCGGTGCCGTTGGAGGTGATTCCGGAGGCCATTCGACTGGTGGGGGCGCAGTTGCGTGAGGCGTTGGGGGTGGTGCCAACGGTGCGTCCGGCCGGCGGGAAGGACGGCGGTGTGATCACGGAACAGGGCGGACTGGTGATGGACCTACCGCTGCCCGCCGAGTTGGTGGCGCAGCACTCGGCGAGCGAACTGGAAGCGGTGCTCAACAACACGATTGGCATCACCGGAACCGGTCTTTTCACTGGCTTCGACCTCGAAGTCATCAGCGACAGCTGAACCCGCTGATTCGCGCCCGGAGGCGCGGTGATTGCGAAGGCCGAGCACAGGAGTACTTTCGGATCAGGTGAGGCCCGCCGACACGCCACTCTGACGTCATCGGTCAGCATCATCGCCGGCGAGAGGTCATCATGGTTGGGTTCGCTCGGAGAATGGCGACGATATAGGCCACTTGACACGACGACGTCGCCCAGATCGAAGGGATACGTGGATGCGCTCAACGACCTTGAAATGGGATGGGGTGTGGTCGCCAAAGCTCGACGAGGTGGCGGCGGAATTCGACAGCAACCACACACTGGTCCTGGCTTTCGGAGACCGAACCGTTGATCAGCAGCCACTGGACGAACTTGCCGAAGTTTTCCCGGACGCAGTCATCACCGGTTGTTCGACGGCTGGCCAGATCCTGAACGCCGATCTGGTAGACGACCCGCTGGTGGTGCTGGTGATCAGGCTGCAGCACGCCGCACCGGCGGCTGCGACGATCGAGATAGAGCCGCAGGAATCCTGCCGCGACGCCGGAGTGAGGCTCGCCGAGTTGCTGCCCCAGCCCGCCGCAGGGGGCTCCGCTGCGGTGCTGGTCTTCAGCGATGGGCTCAACGTCAACGGCTCGGAGTTGGTTGCGGGCCTGCGCGCGCGATTGCCAGAGGGCACGACAATTTCGGGTGGTTTGGCCGGCGACGACGCCGACTTCGGTTCGACGTGGGTGCTTTCCGGGGCGGTTCGATTGGAAGGTGCCGTGACCGCAGTGATTCTGCCTGGTGTCGAGGTGACCTACGGCACCGGTGGCGGTTGGGAAGGTTTCGGCCCGCAACGCACGGTGACCCGCTCCGACGGCAGTGTGCTGGTCGAGCTCGACGATCAGCCCGCGCTGGCGCTCTACCGCGAGTACCTAGGCGACCTCGCAGCCGGTTTGCCGGGAAGCGCACTGATGTTTCCCTTGGCACTGGAATCAAGCGACGAATCGCCGCAGGTGGTTCGCACGGTGTTGGCCGTCGATGAAGATGCGCAGACGATGACCTTCGCCGGGGAGATCCCGGAAGGCGCCACCGTCAGGCTGATGCGCACCACGATGGACCGGCTGGTTGACGGTGCCGCAGATGCCGGACGCCAGAGTGCCCAGGGCGATGGTGGCAGTGTGTCGATCGCGGTGTCGTGCGTCGGCCGCCGGTTGGTGCTGGGGGAGCGGACCTGGGAAGAACTGGAGGCAGTCGCCGAGAACCTGGGGCCCAATGATCCGTTGGTCGGCTTCTACTCGTACGGCGAGATCAGCAGCGCCGAGGGGTTCTCCTGTCTGCACAACCAGACCATGACCATCACGACCATCAGCGAGTCCTCGGATGTGAGGGGGCCGGTGGGTGGATGACGACCCCGAGTTGCATTCGGTTCTCCGCCGGCAACTCCGCCGGATCGGCCTCACGGCTGACGAGGCCCCGAGCGACGATCAGACGTGGCGGCGGTTCCTGTGGCGGGTGAACGCCGCCTATTCGGATTCCGACCAGCAGCAATATCTGCACGACCGCGCCTTCGAGGTGTCGTCCAAGGAGATGCACCTGCTGACCGAAGAGTTGCGTCGGGCGAGTGCCACCCAACTCGCCTTGGAAAGGGATCGGCTGCAGGCAGTTTTTGATTCGGTCTCCACCGGGCTGGTGGTGCTGGACGGTGACGCGCGGCTGGTCGAGCTGAACCGAGCCGCGGGGGTGCTGCTGGGCGTCGACGGCGACGACCACATCGGGCAGTCGTTGTGGACCGTATTGGTCATGGACGAGACAAGCGCGCTCGAGTTGGAGAATGCCTGCAGTGGGAATAGAGGTTGGTCGCGGCCGGATCTGCGGTTGGGACTTCGGGACGGATCCACCGTGCCGGTATCGAGTCAGTTCACCCCCCTGAGCCAGTCCACTCACGACGAGAAAGGTGGAGTGCTGACCCTGACGGATCTCACGGAGAGCAAGCAGGCGGAACTACACACCGAATGGCTCGCCTCCCACGATCAGCTGACCGGGCTGTTGAACCGTGCGTCGATCTCGAGCAGGTTGAATGCGGCGCTGCAGCGGGCGGAGCAGTATCAGTTGCCGGCCGCCGTGCTGTTCATCGACCTCGACCACTTCAAACTGGTCAACGACACCTTGGGCCACGCAGCCGGCGACGAGTTGCTGGTAATGGCGGCCGACCGGTTGCAGCGAGTAGTGCGTCGAGTTGACGCCCTGGGACGATTCGGCGGCGACGAATTCATCGTCGTGATGGAGCGGGTCCACGATGCCGAGTCAGTGGAAAGCCTCGCCGACCGGATCGCAGCCGCAATGCGCAGCCCGTTCGCCTTGACTTCCGCCGAAACTGAGTTGACCTACCTGAGCACGTCGATCGGAACTTCGGTGTCAAAGCCGGGCGACACTGCATCGGAATTGCTCAGCAGCGCGGACCTGGCGCTATACGAGGCCAAACGAAATGGCCGTGATCGGGCGGTTGCATACGACGCCGTGTTGCGGGAAAACGTCGACCGCAGGGTCCGGATGGAGCGATTGCTCCGTGCCGCCTTCGACGCCGGCGAACTCGAGGTGCACTACCAGCCAATCTTCGCAGTACCGGATTCCTCGGTGATTGGCTTCGAGGCGTTGGTCCGCTGGCACTTGGAGGGCCGGGGATGGGTGCCGCCCTCGGAATTCCTCCCGCTTGCTGAAGAATCCGGTCTGATCAACCGGATCGGGCAATTCACCCTCGCCGAAGGTGTGAGTTTCGCGCGCGAACTGGCAGCCTCCTTTGCTGGCAAGGGGCCCTTCGTGTCGGTCAATGTTCTGGCACTGCAAATCGACCGGGACAACCTCCCGGAGCAAATCGATCTGCTGTTGGGGCAACGGGAAGACGGCCAGGCGCCCGTTCCGGATGGCGCGATCCGGCTCGAACTCACCGAAGCCGCAATGCTTGCCGACCCAGTCGAAGCTTCGGCAATGCTTGAACGGCTCGCTGAACTCGGCGTCTCGGTGATGCTCGACGGTTTTGGCGCCGGTCATGGATCGCTGGCAGGCCTGCGGCGGTTTCGGGTCGACGGCATCAAGGTCGACCGCGCGTTGTCCCAGCATGTGCGGTCGTCGGCGGAGGATCGGGCGATCATCAAGGCGGTGATTGACCTGGGTCATGCGCTTGGCGCGCAGGTGATTGCCGAGGGTGTGGATGACGCAGAGCAGCGGAACACCTTGATGGAACTGGGCTGTGACGCCCTGCAGGGGCCGATGCTGAGCCCGCCGCTGCTGCGGCAGGAGGCATTGCAGTCGGCACGCGCGCTCTTGCCGCCACAGGTGCGCAGCACCGCTGGCTAAGTTCGGCGGGCGCCGGTGAACTGCATCAGCAGCGCTACTCCCGCTGTCCAACCCGTTTGGTGCGAGGCGCCGCAGCCGTGGCCGTCATCACCGTCGAAGTACTCGTAGAACGGCACCAAGTCACGCCAGTGGGGATCGTTCTGGAAGTAGTCGCAGGAGCCGAAAACGGGCCGCCGACCGTCCTCATCTCGAGTGAACAGACTCACCAGCCGGGCGGACACATCTGCGGCCACCTCGGACAAGGAGACGTCGACCCCGCTGCCAGTCGGGTACTCCACTGCGAAGGTGTCGCCGAAGAAACTGTCATAGGCCAACAGGGACTGCACCAGCATCAGGTTGATCGGCATCCAGATGGGGCCGCGCCAGTTGGAGTTGCCCCCGAACATGCGATCGCCGGACTCCGCCGGCCAGTACGGCAACGTGTGGGCCTGGTCGCCCACCCAAAACGTGTAGGGCGTGTCTCGGTACTGGGCCGACATGGATCGAATGCCGTGCTCGGACAGCATCTCCGCCGGATTCAACACGTGGGCCAGTATTCGGCGCAACCGTTCGGGTTTCACCACCGCGAACAACATTGCCTCGCCAGCACCTTCCCACGCGGGCAAAGCGACCGAACCATGGAACTCAGGATGGTGGGCCAGCACCCGCGAGCGGAGTTGCATGGCTCGCGCGCCGAGCGATTGCCGGGCCTCAGCGCTGGACATCTGGTCGGGTCCGTTCGGCATGGCTGTGGCGTTGGACACGACTGGGATGGCAGCGCAGGCGAGCATTGGGATCAGTGCTTGCAGGGAGATCACCCCAAGTTGGGTGGCGGAGCCGTCCGGATGCACGATCGCGTCGCAGTAGAACCCGGCGTCGTCGTTCCAGAGGCTCACACCGTCGCGGCCCGACTCAAGCACGTTCGACACAATCGCGAAGTTGAGCAGCATCTTCTCGATCACATCGTTGTATCCGCGGTGGTGACGGCTCAATTCCAGCGCCATCTCCGCCATCTGCAGCGACATGTGCGCTACCCACGCGGTGCCGTCGCTCTGCACCAGGTGGCCACCGGTTGGCAGTGGATTGTCGCGGTTGAAGATGCCGATGTTGTCCATGCCCAGGAATCCGCCGGCGAACAGGTCGTTGCCGTCGGGGTCCTCAGTGGTGAGCCAGTTGGTCAGGCACGCGATTAGTCCGCGCATGACCTTCGCGAGGAAGTTCACGTCGGGGGTGCCGGTCATCTCTGCATCGAGGGTGTAAATCTGCCACGCGGCCCAGGCCAGCACCGGGGGGTTGGTATCGGAGAAGTTCCACTCGTAGGCAGGCAGTTGGCCATGCGGATGCTGGTAGAGGCTGGAGAGCATGTGGTTGACTTGAGTCTTCGCGAAATGCGGGTCGACAAGCGCCATGGTGACGGCGTGGAAACCCATGTCCCAGGAGGCATACCAGGGGTACTCCCAGGCGTCCGGCATCAGCAGCACAGACTCATTGACCAAGTGTTTCCAGTCCTTGTTCCGCCCTTGCCAACGCTGCGACGGGGGCGGTGGTCCGGTGGGATCGCCCTGCAACCACCGGGTGACGTGATAGTTGTAGAACTGTTTGCACCAGAGCAGTCCAGCGAGCGCCTGCCGTTGCACCAACCGTTGGTCGTCAGTGAGTTGCGGGGGCTGACAGGCGTTGAAGAACTCGTCGCATTCGGCCCGACGTAGCTCCATGATCGACTGTGTGTCGGTGAACGGCGCGTCAAGTTCGACCGGGGAGAACCGCACCCACATGGTCAAGCTTTCGCCCGGGGCCACCATCGCTTCGGCGACGGCCGCGGACTTGCTGCCGCTGCCTTCATTGGCGCTGTGGGCCGAGCCGTTGACGATCGCGTCGTTGATGCCGTCCTTGACGTAGGGACCCTCCGAAGGGCTGCCAAAGAGGCGCTGATTGTTGGTTTCGTTGTTGCAGAACAGCCAACGTACTTCCAGCTCGTCATTGCCGGTCACCGCCCGGGCGTAGATCCAGCGCCGCCCGAGTACTGGATGCTCAGTGGAGACCCCGCCGCGCGCCAATCCGAGCAAGGGGGCTCCGATGTGCTCTTCCCACGACCAGGTGTTGCGGTACCAGCATTGCCACAACACGTGCAACGGGGCCGCTTCGGCCGACCGATTCGTCGCGGTAACCCGCACCACAAGATCCTCTGGATCGGCCTTGGCGTACTCCACCTGGACATCGAAATAGCGATTGTCGTGCCAGGCGGAGGCAAGGGCGTCGTAGAGCTCGTATTCGGGTTGGTCGGTGCCTCGGGCCGCATTTGTGGCCAGCAGGTCCTCGTAGGGGAAGGCAACCTGCGGGTACTTGTAGATCATTGAGGCATACGAGTGCGTGGGGGTGTTGTCGGTGTAGAACCAGTAGTCCTTCACATCCTCGCCGTGGTTGCCCTGCTCGTTGGTGAGCCCGAACGGACGCTCCTTGAGGTGGTCATCTTGGGTGTTCCAGAGCCCGAGTCCGAAGCAGAGGAACTGATCCTTGTCGCACCACCCGGCCAGCCCGTCTTCGTTCCAGCGGTACGCCCTGGACCGTGCAGCGTCGTAGGGAAAGTAGTTCCAGGCGTCGCCGTCGGCGGAGTAGTCCTCCCGGACCGTCCCCCAGGCGCGTTCGGAGAGGTAGGTCCCCCACCGTTGCCAGGGAGCCCTACCGGCCACGGCGTCGTCGAGGCGTTGCTGCTCTGCGGTGCCGTGGCGCCGGTCCCCGGAACCCCGCAGTGCCTGCGCGCGGACGTCGGCCAAACCCAGCCGGGTTGGGGTGCCAGTGGGGGGCGGGGATGCAGGCGCCATGGGAGATTCTCCTCATTGGTGTCGGGTCTGAGCATCAAGATAGCCGCGGTCGGACAACCATGGACTCCTTGATCACCCAGCGGCCGGGAAGTATCCGGAACTTTCGGTCACAGCGACACGCAAGCACGAGATCCACGATGGGTGTGGTGTGGGCGCGCTCGGCGGGCGACACTAGGCCTGTGGCCGTCACCGAACTATTCGACACCGACCCGATCCGGGTGGGCGATGCGCTCATCGTCGGACGGTTGGGCGAAGGTGGCATGGGTGTGGTGTATCTCGGCCGTGGTCCCAGTGGCACCGCCGTGGCGGTGAAGGTGATGCGGGCCGACCTGGCGAGCAACCAGGACTACCGGCGGCGCTTCGCCGCGGAGATCAACGCGATGAGGGCCGTCGGCGCCGCCCACACCGCGGGGGTGATCACCGCTGACATTGCAGCTCCGGTGCCATGGGTGGCGATGGAGTACGTGCAAGGGCACACCCTGGGGGAGCGGATCGCGCGGGCCGGGCCACTGCCACCGGAGGAGTTGCATCCCTTTGCACTTGGGCTGCTGCGTGCGGTTGCGGGGGTGCATGCGGCTGGCGTCGTGCACCGGGATCTGAAGCCGTCGAATGTGGTGCTCAGCCCACAAGGTGTGCGCTTGCTTGATTTCGGCGTTGCAAAGTCCAGCGGCGGGAGGGCACCGGAACGTGAACGCGTCGGATCATTGACCTGGATGGCGCCGGAGCAGCTAGCTGGCACACCGATCGCCACGTCCTGCGACGTGCACGCCGTGGGCATGCTGCTGTACTACGCGTCGACCGGTCGGCACGTCTATGGCTACGGCGAGGCGAAGGCCGTCGCCTGGCGGATCTCCCACGTCGAACCGCAACTGGTGGACCTGCCGGACGAGGCGACAGCATACGGCGACCTCATCCTGGCGGCGCTGGCGAAGGACCCCGCCGCTCGCCCCTCGCTGCGGGCGATGCATGAGCGGTTGCGGGTGCGCGACGCGATCGTCGCGGGCCCGCCGGTGAACACTTCCGCAGCCGACACCCGCGACCACGTGGAGGATCCAGAGTGGCCTCGGACTCCGGCCCCGGCAGTCGCCGAACCCGAGCAGTCCGCCGATCTCATGTCGTTGGTGGAGATCGTCGCCCAGGAGGTGCAACCCGACGGCCCCCCGCAACCCGACGGCCCCCCGCAACGCGTCGGCTCCCCGCAGCGCGTCGGCTCGCAGCGCTCACACGACACCAGTGAAAGCGGCCACCCGGTGGCCTGGATCGTGCTGGTGGTGCTGGCTGTGCTGGTCGCGCTGGCATGGGTGGCCGGAGTGTGGCCCTTCATCCGTTGAGGGCGCCGGTGGTTCAAGGTCGAAGCACGAAAGCGCCGCGAACGTCGCCGGCTGCAACCCGTGCCAGGGCGACCCCCGCGTCGTCCAGAGGCAGTTCCTCGAATTGGGTCTGGATGCCGGCCGGTCCCACCAAGTCGAGGAATTCGGTCACGTCGGTGCGGGTGACGTTGGCGACCGAGCGGATCGATCGCTCCCACCACAAATCGTCGTAGTCCATCGCCGGCAACTCGTCGAGGTGGATCGCGTTGATGGCCACCACCCCGCCCCGGTCCAGCGCCCGCACCGCGCTGGCCACCACTGAACCGGCAGGTGCGAAGGTGATCGCCGCATCGAGCCGGACCGGGGGTGATTCGTCGTAGGTGCCAGCCCAGGCCGCTCCCAGCTGTTGAGCTCGCTCGACTTCCACGGCCGAGCGGGTGACCACGTAGGCGTCGGCACCCCAGTGGCGAAGCACTTGCAGCGCGATCGTGGCCGAAGCGCCGAACCCGTAGAGACCGATTCGTGCTCCGGTGCTGTCCGGACCAACTCCGGCCACGCGCAGCGAGCGGTAGCCGATCACACCGCCGCACAGCAGCGGGGCCACGGCGGCGTCATCCATAGCTGTGGGAAGGCCGTCCAGATGGTGTGCGAAGTCCGCTTCGGCGACCACATAGTCGGCGTATCCACCGTCAACATCCCACCCGGTGAACTCCGCGTACAGGCACAAATTTTCGCGACCGCCCTGGCAGAACCGGCAGCGACCACAACTGCGCGCCAACCACACCAGCCCAGCGCGGTCACCTTCGTCCCAGCCGGTGACTCCGGGGCCGAGGGAGTCAATCACTCCGACCACTTGATGCCCAGGCGTCACGGGTAAGAGGTGGCTGGGAAGGTCTCCGGTCACAAGCTGCAGATCAGTCCGGCACACCGCAGAGGCCGTCACCCGCAGCCGCACCTGCCCAGGACCCGGTTGCGGGATCGGACGGTCCACTCGCCGGATCGCCGCTGTTGGATCTGGATCGGGGGAGAACAGTTCCACGGCGCGCATGACCCCATAGTGGCACTGTGGGGCAGGTTTCGGCGACGTGCGACCAACGGCTTGCCCTGGTTGTATTGCCGAATGGCGAATGCAGTGCTCGTAACCGGGTCGACCTCTGGAATCGGATTTGCGACGGCTGCGGCTGTCGGGGCGGGTGGATCACCGGTGGTGATCCACGGTCGTGATTCGACTCGCGTCGCCGAGGCCGCGGCCCGCCTGGAATCCGAGGGCCTGCCGGTGGCTGACGCGGTGACCGCGGACTTGGCGGACCGGGCCGCGGTGGAACGGTTGGCCGAACGTGCCCAGGCCGCGGGTGTCGACGTGCTGGTGAACAACGCCGGGGTCTACCTGCGCGAACGGCAGGAGTCCGCCGACGGCCGCGAGTTGACGTGGACGGTGAATCACCTACACCCCACACTCCTGACGGTGCTGCTGCTCGACGACCTACTGGACCACGACGGCCGGGTGGTGAACACCTCGGCGGTGGTGCATGGACGCGCCCGGCTGGACCTGTCGGATCCCGAGTTCACCACCCGCCGCTACAGCCACTTCCATGCGTACGCGAATAGCAAGTTGGCGAACCTGTTGATGGCCAGGGAGTTCGCGCGGCGGGTCGGTGACGGTGCCGGAGCCACGTTCAACGCAGTGCATCCAGGTGTGGTGAGCACCAAGCTGCTGACCGAGGGAATGAAGGTGGAAGGCCACGACGCTCCCGAGGTCGCCGGGACTGCGCTGGCATGGCTAGCGGTGTCGCCGGACGTAGCCGGTGTGTCCGGCAAGTATTTCGCTGGGCAGGTGGAGACCGAACCCACCGGCCCTGGGGCGGACGATGCCTTGGCCGAGCAACTCTACGAGTTGACGATGGCCGACCTGGGTTTCGACTGACAGCGCATTGCCCGCCGGCGCGCCGATAATTCCAGCCAGCAGGGTCGCGAACATCACCTTTCCCGGCGGTGCCGGATGCGGGTCCGCTAGCCGCCGCGGATACTGGCGGTATGGCAAACTACCGCACCACTGTCTTCTCACCCGCGTCGTCTGAGGTGGCGTATCGCTACCTGGCCGACTTTTCGTCGATCATCGACTGGGATCCGTCGGTGGTCTCCGCCGAACTCACCGCAGGTGAACCCGCCGAGTTGGGCTCGCGCTACCGGGTCGTGGTCGGGCTGCCGCTGCGGAAGATTGAACTCGAGTACGAAATCGTCGACGCCCAACCACCGACTGAGCCCGGTGGCGAGGCGCAGGTCGCGCTGCGTGCCGAGAATGCCGACGTCGTCTCCTACGACGTCATCACCTTCGTTCCCCGCTCCGATGGCGGAACCGACGTGACCTACAGCGCGGAACTGACCGGCAAGGGCGTTCGCCGACTGTTCGACCCCTTCTTCGGCATCGTGATGCAAGTGATCGGACAACGCGCGCGTGGCGGACTGGCCACATCGCTCGGTGCGCTGCCCGCGGGGCAAGCGTGATCGACGCTAGGCGGCTTGTCGCCAGAGCCGCAGACGCGGCGCTGGAAGTCACGATCGCCGGAAGTTTCAGCAAGATCGGCTACGAGGTACGCCGCCGCACCGACGACTCCTGGCAGCAAGTCGATACCGACATGACCGGAAAGGTCGTCTTGCTCACTGGTGCCTCGTCCGGCCTTGGGCGTGCGGCAGCCGAGGAACTCGCGTCCCTCGGTGCCACCTTGATCCTGGTCGGTCGCAGTCCGGAGCGGCTGCTGGAGGTGAAGAAAGCCTGCGTGGCCGCTGGTGCGCCGCAGGTGCAGTTGATCCGAGCCGACCTCACCAGGTTGTCCGTCAGCCGCAGGTTGGTGACCCAGGTCCTGACCGACTTTGACCGCCTTGATGTGCTGATCCACAACGCCGGTGCGCTGGTGCACGACTACCGCCAGACGGCCGAGGGGTTTGAGGAGACCTACGCCGCGCAGGTGCTTTCCCAACACGTCATCACCGCCGGGCTGCTCGGCCTACTCGCGGCCACTCCGGGATCCCGGGTGATTGTGGTGGCCAGCGGTGGGATGTATGCCGAACGGCTCGAGGTCGACGACGTCCAGTACGGCCCGGAAGACTACGACGGCGTGCGCGCCTACGCCCGAGCCAAGCGGGCCCAGGTGTCGCTGAACGAGGAATGGGCGCAACGCTTCGCCGACTCTGGGGTGTCGTTCTATGCGATGCACCCGGGTTGGGCCGATACCCCCGGCGTGGCTGAATCGCTCCCCGGCTTCCGGAAAGTCACCGGGCCGTTTCTGCGCAGTCCCGCAGCCGGTGCCGACACCATCGTGTGGCTAGCCGCGGCCGACGAGCCAGCTGCGAAATCCGGCCTGTTCTGGTTGGACCGAACCCCGCGGAACACTGTGAAGCTGCCGTGGACCAAGGCCCCGGCAAGCGAATCGGATCGGCTGTGGGACCTTGTGTGTGAACAGACCGCCACCACTCCGGCGCTAGTTAGCTGAAGTCCACCGTCGGCGGTTGCTCGTAGTCGCCGGGGGCCTCGAAGAAGTCCCGACGGCGCACCCCCGCCATCCCGCTGAAGAACATCCACGGCAGCGTGCTGACGGCCGTGTTCAGCGTGTTCACCGAGTCGTTGTAGTACTGCCGGGCGAAAGCCAGTTGATTCTCGGTTTCGGCCAGTTCCCGCTGCAGTTCCAGGAAGTTGGTGGACGCTTTGAGGTCCGGGTAGTTCTCGGCCACGGCCATCACGTTCACCAGCGAGCGTTCCAGTTGCGCTTCGGCGGCGGCTTTCTCCTGCACCGATCCGGACTGGGCGGCCGCGGCCACCCGGGCGCGGGCTTCGGTGACGCCGGTGAGGACTTCTTTTTCGTGGCTGGCGTAGCCGCGCACGGTCGAGACCAAATTCGGAATCAACTGCGCCCGTCTGGTGAGTTGCACGTCGATGCCGCCGAGCGCCTCCTGGGAGGCGAGGTCGGCCTTGCGCAGTTTGTTGAAACCGATGACTGCCATGCCGACAGCGCCGACTATCAAGATGAGGACGACAAGCAGGATGATCGTGGTCACGTCAGTGCCTCCGCATCGATGGGGTATGCCGCCGTTCGCGCATTTCCAACAACTGTAGGCCGTCGGCTCACCACGAGCCACCACCCCCGCCGCCGCCTCCACCGCCGAATCCGCCGCCCCCGCCACCGCCGCTGGAACTCGATGCGCGTTGGCTGGCTTCGTAGGCGCCGATGGATGAGGACAGGGCACTATCGAAACTCTCGAACGGGCCGCCGTTGCCGCCGAACAGCGAGTGGCCGCCGACGTAGCCAACTCCCACCGGGTACCAGGTCGGGATGGGTGGTTCGGTGTGCATCTCGGTCCGGTATTTCTCCGCCCAGGCGTCAGCCACCCCGAAGGCGACTGCATAGGGCAGGTAGGTGATGTAGGTGTCCTTGCGGGCGGCGAAGCCGAAGCGCTGCTCCGACGAGGGGGTCGAGAGCATACGTTTGAACCCGCCAGCTTCCGACCACAGCCGTCGGCCGGCCGCGGTGCGCCGCATGCCCACCCCGGTGCCGACCAGGCCCAGGCCAGCGATCACAAACGCAGCGAACGGCAACCCCCACATCTGCACGGTGAAGAATCCCGACAACCCAATGCCGGCCAGGATCAAGCACACAACCCACACGACCCGGCCGATCTGCTCGGACTTCTCGCTCGCCACCACCCCGCTGCTCAATGCCCACGACTTCGTGTCGTGTGTCAGGGCGGACTGGGCCGCACGCAGTCGCTCGCCGGCGGCTACCGAAGAGTTGGCCGCGAAAGCGGCGCCGTATTGGTCGATTCCCAGTGACGTGCCCACCGCGCGGGTGGCCGGGCCGGCCTCCTGCCACGCCTGCGGGTAGTGCACGCCTTGCACAGTCCAGGTCTTGCCCTCAGCGAAAAGCTTCGCGAGTCCGAGGTCGGCGGAGCGCAGAATCGTCGCCAGCAGTGCGTGCTTGCCGACCTTCTCCTCGGTGACGTAGACACACTCAACTGGTCCGAGCCCCTTGGGCGGTGCGTACATCACCGGTAGCCCCGGCTGCTTCTCCTTGCTGCGAAACTCCCAGAACAGCCCGGCCGCCGCTCCCAGCAGCGTCAGGAGTAGGACGACTCCGACCACCGCGACGTTTCGCCCAAACACCGAATCCCACGCCGCCGGCCAGGGCACGGTGGTGGCCGACGGTGGCACGCCGACTAGGGGGACGCGCACGGTCATGCCGGAGGTGGGGGGTAGATCCGCTGCTGCCAGCGTGAGGGTCTGGCTGCCGAGGCCGCCGACCTCGCACGGTCCGTCGCTAGTGCCATATGAACCAGCGGAGCACTGCACCGACGTGGCCGGTTCCGGCAGGTTGACCGTGATGTTGGCGTTCTCGATGCGCATCAGCCAGCCGGGGGCGACGACGTTCCAGTAGAACGTCGACTGGGGATCCGCCGGCGGGTCTCCGGTGGTGGTCACGAAGGTGCCTTCGCCGGTTTCGGGAGTGAAGGTCGCCCCCGGCACCCGGTAGGTGATCTCATACACATGAGGTCCGGGGGAAACGATGATGTCGGCATCGCCGACCCTGGCGACGTAGTAGCGCTCGCCCTCCCAGAAGTAGTCCACCTTCACTGGGGCGCCATCCATCGTGATTTGAATGTCCTCGGTACTCAACCTCACGTTGGGGGCTGCCCGCACCTGCGCGTCGAAGTAGCGGAAGATCCCGCGCCGCGGGGTTCCGACCGGAAACTCGGCGGTGATCCGTTCGGTTGCTTGCAGGGTGCCGTCGGCGCCAAGGGTGAAGTCGGCGGTGTAATCAGTGATGATTACCGGGTCGGAGCCGGCCGAGGCGTCCCCGGAGTCCGCCGAGTTGAACCAAACTGACACGAACAGGAATCCCACCAGCAAGCCCAGCAGCAGGAGGCGACCGAAGATGAGATGGTCACGGATGCCCCGGAGGAAAAACATCACGCCTCCCTACCTGGATTCACGCTTGCTTTCAGCGTAGCCAGGGGGTGCAACTCAGGGGACCTGGCGCCCCCGGCCGTTAGCCCGTTTGGCGGCTGATCAGGCAACTGCGGGCGACGTCGAACCAGCGCAGATGCTCCACCGGGGTGCTGATCAGGCCTGCAACATCCGCGGCATCGCGCACCAGGTCGTCATCGTCTGGCATCGGATACCGCGAGAGCACCTCGCAGGCCTGGTCCAAGTACCCCACCAGCGCGGATTCATCGGCCCGGTTGTGGTGTCGAGGGTAGGTGAGGCCAGTGCTGTTGAAGCTGACGTCGGTGAGGTGCAGCGGGGGAGTCACCACGCCACCGCGATGACGCCAGATGCCGGTGGTGATGTCGAAGGTGTAGTCCGGGATCAGCCGGGCACCGTGGTCGGCGATCAACTCCACTGCCCGCACGATGTAGCTGAACACTTCCTCGGAGATGAAGTAGTTGAAGTTCACCCGCACCCATCCGGGTTTGATCCCCTCGCAGCCGGCCACGATCTGTTCCTGGTATTCCGCCGACACCTCTTCGGAGATGCCCAACAGTCGGTGTCCGTACGGTCCGGCGCAGGAGCAGCCGCCCCGGGACTGAATGCCGAACAAGTCGTTGAGGATCGCCACCACCAGGTTGTGATGCAGGTAGCGTCCGCCCGGTCGCCGGATCGTGAACGAGACGATGGACAGTCGGTCCGCCTCAGTGTTGCCGAGGATGTGGATGTTGGGATGGGCGCGCCAGGCGGCGATCGCTCGCCGGACGAAGTCCTCCTCGTGGGCCCGGATCACCGGTGCTCCGACGGCCTCTTTCAGCGCGAACACCAGACCCGCCCGGATCGACTCCACAATGGCTGGCGTGCCGGCCTCCTCGCGGTGCTCGGCATCCGGCAGGTAGGCATGATTCCGCGGGCCCACGTAGGCGACGGTGCCGCCGCCGATGACGTCCGGCACGGAGTTCGTGAGTAGTTTGCCGGCGCACTGCGAGCACCCCTGGGGTGCCAGGCCCGCCGATGAACTTGTGGGGGCTCAGCACGACAGCGTCCTTGTGTGGATCTGGGTGCTGGTCGCAGGTCGGATTCATCTCAATTTCGACATACGGTGCAGCTGCGGCGAAGTCCCAGAACGACAACGCCCCGTATTCGTGCAGCAGCGACGCCACCGCGCAGGTGTTGGTGACGATGCCGGTGACGTTGCTGGCAGCCGAGAAGGAGCCGATCTTCAAAGGCCGATCCGCGTACTGCTCCAGCGCCGCTCGCAACGCTGCCTCATCCACGTGGCCGTCGGCGTCCTCGGGGATTGTCACCACATCGGCGATCGACTCCCGCCACGGCAACTCGTTGCTGTGGTGCTCGAACGGGCCAATGAAAACCACCGGGCGTTCGGCCGGCGGAATCTGCGACATGAGGTCGTAGCGTGCGGCCAAATCCGCGGGCAGCCGCAGGTTGAGGATTCCGATCAGTCGGTCGATTGCTCCGGTGGTGCCAGAGCCGGCGAAGATCACCGCAACGTCGTCGCCTGCCCCGAGGTTGCGGTGGATGATGCTGCGGGCGTCCTCGCGCAGGACGGTCGTCTGCAGGCCGGTGCCTGATGATTCGGTGTGAGTGTTCGCATAGCGGGGCAGGACTTCGTCGCGGATGAAGTCTTCGATGAACGTCAACCCCCGACCGCTGGCCGTGTAGTCGGCGTAGGTGATGCGCCGGGCACCGTACGGGGTGTCGATCACTTCGTCGTCACCGATCACCGACGTTCGGATGGCATCGAGCACAACCGAGTGTGGCAGCTCGGGCGTCGCCGGCGGGATATCCTGGCCCCCGAGGCGCACTTCATGGTCGTCCATGTGTTCAGAGTAGGCCCCACATGACACCATGTGCACATGTCAGTGATGCCGGAGGAAATCGTCGAGGAGGCGGCCGAGACCGCTCTGGATGGACCTTGGGTGTGCCTGGTGTGGGACGACCCAGTGAATCTGATGTCTTACGTCGTGTATGTGTTCAAGCAGTACTTCGGCTATAGCCAGGAAAAAGCTGAGGCGCTGATGCTCGCAGTGCACAATGAGGGCAAAGCGGTCGTGGCCGCCGGTGGTCGTGACGAGATGGAACGCGACGCCACCGCTATGCACAGCTACGGGTTGTGGGCCACAGTCCACAACGACGGGGCCAACACCTAAGAGGGGCATTCTTCGTGGCTTCAGGATTCCGACGTTCGCTCACCGGGCGCATCAGCGCGCGCCTCGATGCGGTGGAGCGGGGTTTGTTGCGCTCGCTGATTGAGCAACTCACAGCCATGGTTGAGCCCCCGGAGGCGCCGCCGGCCGATCCGCTGGCCGTGGAGCTTGGCCTAGAGGACCTTGACACCTCGATGAGTGACCTTGGGTTCCTGTCCGAGCGGGATCCGGTGCTGGATCGGCTGTTTCCCGCAGCCTACGAGGACCCCGCCGAGGCGCTGGAGTTCCGTCGGTTCACCGAGTTGAGCCTGCGTCAGCAGAAGGTGGCGGCAGCGACGATCGTCCTGGGAATGCTGGACGAGTCAGACAAAATCACCCTATCCCCGGAACAAGCCCAGGCCTGGCTCACCACGTTGAACGACGTGCGAATCGCGTTGTCGGTGCGGCTGGGGATCGAGACGGCCGCCGATCACGAACGGCTACAGGCCCTACCGGAGGACGACGAGCAGTTCGGCCTCTACCAGGTATACGACTTCTGCACCTATCTGCAGGACACTCTGCTTCGGGCACTGTCGGGCTGACCCGCACGCGGAAGCCGAAAGTCGGGGTCGCTCGCTACCCTCATGCCATGCTGCGCATTCGCCGTGACCTAGTCGAGGACATCGTTGCTCACGCACGGGCAGACCATCCCGATGAAGCCTGCGGGGTGCTTGCCGGACCGGCCGGAACCGACACCCCGGAACGATTCATCCCGATGCTCAACGCCGCGATGTCGCCGACGTTCTACGAATTCGACTCCACGGACCTGCTGCGGTTGTATCGCGAGTTGGATGACCGCGATGAGGATCCAGTGGTGATCTACCACTCTCATACCGCGACCGAGGCGTACCCATCACGCACCGACATCGCCTACGCCTCCGAACCCCACGCCCACTACGTGCTGGTGTCGACCCGGGAGACGGGCACCGAGCCGGGGCCCTATGAGTTCCGCTCCTTCCGAATTGTTGACGGGGTGGTGACCGAGGAGGAGATCGAGGTGACCTCGGCGCCGGAATAGGCTCCCACCGGCGCCATTCGGTGCGACCGCGTACCCTTAGGGCAACGCCCGCGCTGTGGGCCACACCTGGTGAACTTCGAGGAGTCCAACCACCATGTCTATTGAGGTCCGAGTCCCGACCATCCTGCGTACCTACACCTCCAACGCGAAGGTGGTGACGGTGCAAGGGACCACGATCGCCGAGGTAGTGGCCGACCTTGACGCGAACTACCCCGGCATCGGCGATCGACTCTTGGACGACAAGGGGCTGCGTCGGTTCGTGAACGTCTACCTCAACGATGAAGATGTCCGTTTCCTGGACGGGTTGGCGACTGTGGTGGCCGATGGCGACAGCGTGACGATCCTGCCAGCGGTTGCCGGCGGCTGAGCCGCCCCTGCAATGCGCTTTGACTCGATTCTGCAGTCTGTGGGTAACACCCCACTAGTTGGTCTGCCGCACCTGTCGCCGTCGCCTAACGTGCGGCTGTGGGCGAAGTTGGAGGATCGCAATCCCACCGGGTCGGTGAAGGACCGAGCCGCGCTGGCCATGATTGAGGCCGCCGAGGCGGACGGCACCCTGCGCCCCGGTGCGACGATTCTGGAGCCGACCAGCGGAAACACCGGCATCTCGCTTGCCATGGCATCGCACCTCAAGGGTTATTCGTTGATCTGCGTCATGCCAGAGAACACGTCGGCCGAGCGCACCGCGCTGTTGCGGATGTGGGGAGCCGAGATTGTGTATTCGCCGGCCGCGGGGGGATCCAACGAAGCCGTTCGGGTGGCCCGGGAGATGGCGGAGCAGCGCCCGGACGTGGTGATGCTCTACCAGTACGGGAATCCGGCAAATGTGGCGGCGCACTATCGGGGAACTGGTCCGGAGTTGCTCTCGGATCTGCCCACAATCACCCACTTCGTGGCTGGTCTGGGTACCACCGGCACGCTCATGGGTGCTGGACGCTACCTGCGTGAGCATCGTCGCAGACGTCCAGATCGTGGCTGCCGAGCCGCGCTACGGCGAACTTGTCTACGGCCTTCGAAATCTGGATGAAGGTTTTGTGCCGGAGTTGTACGACCCTGCCGTGCTCAGTCGGAGGTTTTCGGTGGGAGTGGAGGACGCGCTGCGTCGGACCCGCCAGTTGGTTGCGGAGGAGGGGATCTTCGCCGGCATCTCCACCGGTGCGATTCTGCACGCCGCGCTGAGCATCGGCGAATCCGTCGAGCGTTCCGGCGGCGTGGCCGATATCGCGTTCATCGTCTGCGACGGCGGGTGGAAGTACCTTTCGACGGGCGCCTACGACGAGGACTTCGACGTTGCAGTAGCCGGGCTGGAAGGCCAACTCTGGGCGTGATGCGCCCGCCGGCCAACTGGTGTGACGCTTGCCACGCGCGGAAAACGTATGGTCAGGGCATAGTTCGGTGATCTTTAGGCTGTGTCAATGGATGTCGCGAAGACCCGGGCAGGTGCGCCTGTGCGCGCATCCTCGCGTGACACCTATCTCGATTTTGTCCGGTCCTGGGCGATCCTTCGGGTCGTCTCGGTGCATCTCTTGGGTCTCGCCCCCATCGCCTTGCTGTGGTGGCCGGCGCCCACCTTCGTCGCACCCGGGATGCCACTGGTGTTCTTCGTCGCCGGTGCGCTGGCGCTGAAGTCGCTCGATCCGTTGCGTGCGCGCCACGCAAGCCCCGTTAGGTTTTGGCGGGATCGATTCCGTCGGCTGCTTATCCCATTCTGGGTCTACCTGGCGGTGGCGCTGACGGTCACGCTGTGGCTGGATTTCACCAACACTGGCAGCCAATACACGGTGGACTATGGGCGCGCGGCGCTCGCCGCGGTGCCTTTGGTCAACCCGCTCACCAGCCCAGCGGGGTATCTGGGCATGGTTCACCTGTGGTTCCTGGTGGCCATCAGCTGGCTGCTGTTGGCCGCCCCGGCACTGGTGTGGTTGCACCGCCGATTCCCCAAGTCCTTGCTGACTGCGGTGGCGGCCTTTGCGCTGGCTGTTCCGCTGCTCAACATTCACACGCCGATGAGCTTCTTCCCCGAAGTCAGCAGCGTCGCGCTGTTCATGTTCTTCTTCGTGCTCGGCTTCTGGTACACCGACGGAGCCTTGGTCAAGGGCGTCGTGCCGGGCCGCCGGGCCGGAGTGTTTGACGGCTGGTCTGGCGTGGCGATTGCTGTCCTAGCCTTTGCCGCCGCCTGGTTGGTGTGGCAGGTGCACGACCCGGGCAGCATCAACAACTCCCATCTGGTGCACGGTTTCCTCGGGGTCGGTTGGCTGGCGTTGATTCTGCTGGGCCGGCCATGGATCTCCCGCCTTGCAGGTGCGATGCCGAACCTGCTCAACACGCTCAACTCAAGGGCACTGACCATCTACCTGTGGGGCTGGCCCACCACCGCACTGGCCGCCGAGGCCGTTCGCGCCTGGGGTTTGGGCGGGGTCCTCGGCACCGTGGTCTTCTTCGTCCTGGGCATTGGCAGTCTGGTCCTGGCGGTAGTGATCTTTGGTCGGGTGGAGGACTACGCCGCCGGCCGCGGGCAGCGCCGCGATTCGGGTCGGGAGACTCGGCGCAGCAAACGCGAATCGACCGCTCAGCGCGCCCGCGTCGAATCATCCGCATGACAACGGAGGAATTCGTCGATGTGCGTGACGAGTCTCACCGGCCCGGGCGCTACCGGGTAGACCCAAGGCATGCCTACCCTTGGGACGTGGCTGAATCTCCCATCGGAATCTTCGACTCCGGCGTTGGCGGACTCACCGTGGCACGCGCGATCCTTGACCAACTGCCTGGGGAGTCCATCTACTACGTCGGTGACACCGCTCGTGGCCCGTACGGCCCGTTGCCGCTGGCGCAGGTGCGGGCCTTCGCCTTGGACGTCATGGACCATATGGTCGACGAGGGTGTGAAGGTGCTCGTGATCGCCTGCAACTCGGCCAGCGCAGCTGTGCTGCGAGACGCACGGGAGCGCTACGAGGTGCCGGTGGTGGAAGTTATCCAGCCGGCGGTGCGCCGAGCGGTGCGGGCCACCCGGAATGGCCACGTGGGAGTCATCGGCACCCAAGCGACGGTCACCAGCGGCGCGTACAACGATGCTTTCGCCGCTGCCCCGCACATGCAGGTGTCCTCGCGCGCGTGCCCGCTTTTCGTGGATTTCGTCGAAGCCGGAATCACGAGTGGACCGGAGCTGCTCTCCGCCGCCCACGAGTACCTTGATCCGCTCGTCGCAGACGGCGTCGACACCCTGGTTCTCGGATGTACCCACTACCCGCTGCTCACCGGTGTCATCTCCTACGTTGTCGGCGATGGCGTCACCTTGGTTTCCAGCGCGGAGGAAACGGCCAAAGATGTGTACCGGGTGCTGGTGACCAACGATCTGCTCAATTCCTCCGGGACGCCCCCGCACCATCGATTCCTCGCGACTGGTGACCCCGCCCCCTTCCAAGTGCTGGGGCGCAGGTTCTTGGGTCCGGAAGTTGTTGAGGTCGAGCACGCCAGCGCGGTGGTGGCATGAAACTCACGATCGTCGGCTGTGCCGGCTCCTACCCGAACGCCACCGGCGCCGCCTCGAGTTACCTCGTGCAGCACGACGGCTTCACGATGGTGATGGACTTCGGCAGTGGTTCCCTGGGGCCGATGCACAACTACGTTGATCCGCGGAGGATCGATGCAGTGCTGCTGTCCCACCTGCATGCCGACCATTTCCTGGACATGTGCTCGTTCTACGTGGTGCGCCGGTACCACCCTTCGGGACTCTCTCCGGTGATCCCGGTCTTTGGACCTGCGGACGTGGCAGAGCGTTTGGCCATGGCCTACGGCATGGATCCGAATCCTGGCATGGCGGACGTGTTTGACGCCCGCGGATTCCCGGCCGGGGAATTCCAGGTGGGTCCGTTCACGGTCACGGCGACGAGGGTGAATCACCCCGTGGCCTGCTACGCGCTGCGGGTGAGCGCAGCAGGGCGGACGCTGGTGTTCTCGGGGGACACCGCGCCGTGCGAGGCGTTGTCGGCTGCGTCCCAGGGCGCCGACGTTGCCCTTTTCGAGGCGTCCTTCCGGGATGGTGACGACAACCCTCCGGATCTGCACATGACTGCCCGCGAGGCGGGTACGATCGCAGCCGAGGCCGGGGTCGGTAGGTTGATTCTGACGCATTTGGTGGCGTGGCACGACAATTCTGGGGCGCTCGCGGAGGCGTCAGTGTTCGGCGGCGACGTCACGTTGGCCGTTCCTGGAATGAGCATCGAAATCTAGCGCCCGCTCCGCGTCGGGGTTCCAATTTGGCCGCCCGCGGCCCACTCGCTTCCGGTGATCGCTGGGTAGGATCATGGGCATGCCCCGCAGCGATGGCCGAGCCGCCGATGATCTTCGTCCGATTCGATTCACCCGTGCGTGGCTGGACGAGGCCGAAGGGTCGTGTCTGGTGGAATTCGGCCGCACCCGCGTGCTGTGTGCGGCCTCGCTGACTCCGGGTGTTCCGCGCTGGCGCCGGGATTCCGGGCTGGGTTGGGTGACCGCCGAATATGCGATGTTGCCCCGGGCCGCCACCCGTCGCGACACCCGGGAATCGATTAAGGGTCGTCCGGGCGGGCGGACCCAAGAGATTTCCCGTTTGGTCGGCCGTTCGCTGCGTGCAGTGGTGGATCCGGCCGGTTTGGGGGAGAACACCATCGTGGTGGACTGCGACGTATTGCAGGCCGACGGTGGCACGAGGACCGCGGCCATCACCGGTGCCTACGTCGCGCTGTACGACGCCATCTCGCATGGCCGCGAACAGGGTTGGGTGAAGGGTGCCGGGCTGCGTGATTCGGTGTGTGCGGTGAGCGTGGGGATCGTCGACGGCGAGGTGCGGCTGGATCTGCACTATGACGATGATGTGGCCGCAGCCACCGACATGAACGTCGTGATGACCGGTAGCGGCTCGTTCGTGGAGGTGCAGGGAACCGCCGAAGAGGCACCGTACTCTCGGGATGAACTCGACGCCCTACTCGATGCGGCCACCATCGGCTGCGCCGAGTTGACCCTGATGCAGCAGGCCGCGCTGGCGACATCGCTGCCGCCGCGTTCGGTGATGCTCGACGGCTCTCCGGCGGTGCGCTGATGGGAGCAAACGAGCGCGAGGTCGCCGTCCTCGCCACCAGGAATCCACACAAACTTGCCGAGCTCAAGCGGATCCTCGCCGAGGCCGAACTAGACATCGAGTTGATCGACATCGCCGAGGCGGAACTGCGCACGGGGGTGACGGTGCCGGAGGTGGCCGAAACCGGCGCCACCTTCGAGGACAACGCGCGGCTGAAGTCTGAGGCGGTCTGTGTGGCCACCGGCCTGCCAGCGTTGGCCGACGACAGCGGTCTGTGCGTGGACGCGCTCAACGGCATGCCCGGAGTGCTCTCAGCTCGCTGGTCCGGCACCGGCGACGATGCGGCGAATCTGGAACTCGTCGTCGCGCAGGTGGCCGCTGTGATTCCGGAGCGCCGAGGGGCCCAGTTCCGGTGTGCGGCCGCGTTCACCTGCCCGCAGCAGGGCACCACCGTGGTGGTGGGCACGTTGGAGGGCCGGGTCATCACCGAACCCGTCGGCAGCAACGGGTTTGGCTACGACCCCATTTTCATTCCCGAGGGAGACACCCGCACGACTGCGGAGATGTCGGCTGCGGAAAAAGATGCGATCAGCCATCGGGGTCGCGCCTTCCGGAGGCTGGCACTGTGGCTGGCCGACCGGGGCGACTTGTAGACTCCGCGCGGGGCCGTAGCCCAATTGGCAGAGGCACACGGTTTAGGTCCGTGCCAGTGCGAGTTCGACTCTCGTCGGCCCCACTCCTAGTTTTTCTGACGTGCTCGACACAGTCGTGAGTAACCGACCCTGCGCGATGTCGTGAGTATCAGACCCTGCGCGTTGGCGTTCCGGGGTTGCCCGTCTAGCTAGGGGCCGCCCTCAGCCGCGGTCATCCTCAGCCGCGGTCATCCTCAGCGGAGTCGGTCACCGTTTCGACTGCGTCTTGGGCCTTGCGGGCCCAGTCGAGCTGGGTCTGTGCCTTGGTCAACTCGGCCTGAATCCGATCCACGTCGGCTTTCGCGGTTGCCTGGTCTACACCGGTAGTGCGGCGCAGGCGGTCGGTCAAGCCGCCGATCACCGGGGCGTCCTTGATCGAGTCGAGCAGCCCACCGGCAGCCTTGCTGCCATCGAGTTCGTCCTGTGCGTCGGCAAGTTGTGCCTTCAGCGCGCTCACTTGCGCTTCGTACTCGGAGACCTTTGCCTGCGCCTTGCTGCGAGCCATATCTGACATTCCCATGCCTGCAACGTTAACCCTGGGCATGGTCCAGTGGCTGCGACGGCTGTCGCGGTTAGTGGTGGGGGCCACTATTGTCGTGAGTCATGCGGGCTCTCATGTACCTGGTGCTGCTTGCGCTCCTGGTGGCAGGAGTCGTCTGGAGCATGGAACGGGTCGGGCAGTTGCGTCGGTCGCAGCCTCGCAAACAACTGGAGCGCAACGACGGCGGCAGTGGCCGACCGGGGGAGCACAGCGAGCGTGCGACGTTGGCCTACGGGGCCGAAGCCGGTCCGGGCGAACTGCACCTCACCCCGAGTCAGTTGGTGTTCACCGCAGATTCCGGCCGGGTGGTGGTGCTCGAACGGCTGGACCTGGTGGGCGTGAACGTCACGACCGAGTTGCCCGATCGGACTTTGGCCACGCCAGTGCTCGTGGTCACTGTTGATCATGAGGCGTACTACTTTGCGGTGACCTCACCAACCGCCTGGGCGATGCGACTGCTGGGCTAGCGGCCTGCCTCGATGCGTCTGCTGGGCTAGCGGCACGCCTCAGGCGATGCCGAGCAGACCGCGCACCCGGGCCACATGGCCTTTCGCTCGGACGTTGTACAACGCCTCAGCAATGGTGCCGTCTTCGGCGACGATGAAGGTGGAACGAATCACCCCGGTGACTTTCTTGCCGTACATGCTCTTCTCGCCCCACGCCCCGTATTCCTCCATCACGGCATGATCAGGGTCGGACAGCAGCGGGAACGTGAGGTGGTCACGCTCAATGAACTTGGTGAGTTTGGCTGGCGCGTCTGGGCTGATTCCGAGAACTGCGACACCTTGGGCTTGCAGCGAATCGAGCGAATCGCGGAAGTCGCAGGCTTCGGTGGTGCAACCTGGGGTCATCGCTGCGGGGTAGAAGTAGACCACCACGGTGCGGCCGGCATAGTCGGCCAGCGACACTTGCGAACCGTCGGCGGACACGAGAGTGAAGGAGGGAGCGACGTCCCCCTTTTCGAGTTTGGGCATGTCCGCCACGCTAGGCAGCCAGGCCGGGTTGCGCAAGTCTCGGAAGTAAAGGTGTGGACAACGCTGCTGTGCGTTGATTTCGTCGTCACGTCACCCGGAGGCCGGGATACGCCTGCCCACGTCTGCCCACGCCTCTCAAGGCCCACTGTGCCGACTACTACCCAGGCCCCGGCCCAGATGCAAACCGTTTGCACCTGGGAATCGGTGGCGACTACGATGGTCGTCGTGCACATTCCAGACGGATTCATCAACGCGCCGGTGTCTGTGGCGGCAGGCGCGGTTGCCATCGGGGCGGTGGCATTCAGCCTCAAAGGCGCACGCCGAGAACTCACCGAGACTTCGGCGCCGATGGCTGGGCTGACCGCAGTGTTCATCTTCGCCGCCCAGATGGTCAACTTCCCGGTCGCCGCGGGAACAAGCGGACACCTCATAGGTGCCGCGCTCGCCGCCATTCTCATCGGTCCCTATGCGGCGGTGTTGGCCATGACGGTGGTTCTCACCGTGCAGGCACTCGTCTTCGCAGACGGTGGGCTTGTTGCCCTAGGCCTCAACGTCGTCAACCTTGCGGTGTTGGCAACTCTGGCCGCCTGGTGGATCTTCCGCGGCGTTTTCGCGGTGACGCGTGGGCGATTGGTGATTGCCGCGGCCGCCGCCGGATTCGTCAGTGTGCTTGCGGCCGCAGGCGGATTTGCGGTGGAGTTCATCCTCGGCGGGACGGTACCCCTGTCGGCTGGCACTGTTGCCACCGCGATGCTCGGCGTGCACTCCTTCATCGGCCTCGGCGAAGCGGCCATCACCGCTTTGGTAGTCGCCGCGATCGCCGGTGTCCGCCCAGACTTGGTCTATGCCTTGCGGCGATTCGGTGCCCGCCCATCCGCGGCCAAGGTGCCCAGCGAATCGGCGGCGGTCCGGACGTGAACGAGTCGCCCCGGCACGCATCAGCAAGTGCCGAGACCTCCAGTGGAAGTGAGGGAACCAACGCAGCGTCACCGCGACGTGGTCCGTCGAATCGTTGGTTCTACCTCGGCATGGCGGTGGTGGCCGTGCTGGTCGCCGCCGGGTTGGCCCTGTTCGCCTCCAGTTCCCCGGACGGTCTGGAACGGGTCGCTGAGGACGTTGGATTCGCTGAATCCGCCCAAGATTCAGCCGTGGCTGGATCGCCGGTGGCCGACTATGAACTGCCCGGCGCGCAAGACCCCGATAGTCCCCTGAACCGAGCGTTTGCCGGGGTGGTCGGTGTTTCAGTGACCGCTGGCGTGGCGTTCGCGCTGTTCGGTGCGCTCGCTCGAGGCAAAGCGCGGCGCTCCTCCCACGACGGCTGATCCTCGCCTCCGGCCATGGAAGGGTTGTATCTAGTCGGGGACACCCGAATTCACCGACTCCCGGCGCAGGTCAAAGTCGTTGCGGCGCTGCTGTTTGCCCTGGTGGTGGTGGCGACGCCGCGCGAGTGGGTGCTTGCGTTCGGGGGGTACGCAGTGCTGGTCGTCGCAGTTGCTGCGGTCGCGCGAATGAGGCCGCGGGTGATGCTTCGACGGATGCTCATTGAAGTGCCCTTCGTCGTCTTCGCGCTGCTGCTGCCCATAGTCGGGTTGGGGGAGCGGATTGAACTGGTGGGGGTCGTCAGCGTTTCGGTGGAAGGTCTGTGGGCTGCGTGGAACATCCTGGCGAAGGCGACTCTCGGCGTGTCCGTGGCGGTGATTCTCGGGGCGACCACCCGGCCAGCGGATCTCGTCGGCGGCCTTGCCCGGCTGCGGTTGCCGGGGCTGCTGGTGCAAATCACCGGCTTCATGATCCGCTACGTTGACGTGGTGGCGGCCGAAGCGACCAGGATGCGTACCGCGATGGCTGCCCGAGGATTTTCGGCTCGGCACGTGAATTCCTGGCCTGCGGTGGCGCGGAGTTTGGGAACGCTGTTCATTCGCACCTACGAGCGCGGGGAGCGGGTGCACGTGGCGATGCTTTCGCGTGGCTACGACGGCACCGCACAAGCCTGGGCGCTCGGCAGTGCACCGGCCTCGCTCGGGGTGTGGGCGCAGGGGTTGGTGCTGCCGAGTGCGGCCGTGGTCGTGGTGGCAGCCTCCTGGCTGGTGTTGCGGTGAGTTCGAGTAGCTCTGCTTCGACCTCGCCGGATCCCGCGGCGGTGCCGTCGAACGCCAGTGGGCCTGCCGCGGAGCCTGCCCTGCGGCTGCGCGGGCTCGGGTTTTCCTACCCCGACGGCCGGCATGCGTTGGACGGTGTCGATCTCACGGTTGACGTCGGCGAACGAGTGGCGCTGCTCGGCCCCAACGGGGCAGGCAAAACCACTCTCGCGCTGCACCTCAACGGCATTTTGACTGCCACTGAGGGCGTGGTGGAGGTAGCTGGCGAAGTTGTCCGCTCGGAGTCTTTGGCGCGGGTGCGTCAGACCGTCGGATTGGTCTTCCAGGATCCGGACGATCAGCTATTCATGCCCACCGTGGCCCAGGATGTCGCCTTCGGGCCACTCAACTTCGGCGTACCGCAAGCGGAGATCCCCGACCGGGTGGATCAGGCGTTGGCTGCCGTAGGTATGGCCGATGCGGCCAACGCCTACCCGGGGCATCTCTCCTTCGGCCAGCGGCGCCGAGTCGCGATCGCGACCGTACTGTCGTGCCGGCCAGCGGTGTTGGTGCTCGACGAGCCGACTTCCAACTTGGACCCAGCCGCCCGCCGTGACCTTGCCGAAGTACTTGAATCGCTGGACGTCACGGTGCTGATCATCACCCACGACATCCCGTTCGCCTGGCAGTTGTGCCCACGGTCGGTGATCCTCGATTCGGGTCGAATCGTGGCCGACGCCCCTACCTCGCAACTGCTGAGCGACGAGGAGTTGCTGGCACGACACCGACTTGAACTGCCCTACGGGTTCGATCCAGGCGCCGTCACGCAATAGGGTGGGCGTCATGGCTCAGCAAAACAGCCCGCAGATCGCGTCGGGCAGCCCGCAGACCCAAGCGGTGGCACCCAAGGTGGCAGCGGAAAAGGTCGTCGTCCCACCCGCACCCTCGGCCAAGCCCGAGAAGCCGAAAGGCAAAGCCGTGGAGAAGAAGGCGGAGTCGGGGGCCCCGGCTACACCGGCACCGCCACCACGGAGCGCGGCGCAGATCCAATCGGACATGGAAGCCACCCGCGAGCGACTGGCTACGACCATCGGGCAACTGCAGCAGGAGTTGGCGCCGAAGAATCTGGCGCATAAGCAGATGGAGCGGGTGCGTTCCTTCTACGTCGACGAATACGGTGCCGTCCGTCCGGAACGGATCGCCATGACCGCCGGAGTTGTGGTCGGCGGCATCGTGGTGATTCGCACGGTGAAGCGCATCTTCTAGCCGTAAGGGGTGGGTGACGTGGTTGGCCAAGTGCCCTTCGGGGTTGCCCCACAGGTGCCGGGGCCGGGGCAGGAATCGGTGTGGGACTATCCGCGGCCACCACTGTTGGTGCGTCGGGACGCCGACATTCGGATCACGTTCGGTGGGGTGTTGGTGTGCCACGCAGACTATGCGTGGCTGATCAAGGAGACGTCTCACCCGCCGACGTATTACCTCCCGCGTGACGCATGGCGCGCTGATGCGCTGCGCCCGACGAGGGGGAGCAGCCTGTGCGAGTGGAAGGGCGCCGCGAGCTACCTGGACGTGGTCGCGGTCGACGACACGGGCGAAACGGTGGCAGTTGCAGAGGCCACGGCCTGGTTCTACCCGCGCCCACGGACTCCATACGAAGCGTTGCAGGATCACGTCAGTGTGTACCCCGGCCGAATGGATCAGGTGACGGTAGACGGGGAAGTGGTGACCGCGCAGGCCGGTGGTTTCTACGGCGGTTGGATCACCGCGGACGTCGTGGGTCCGTTCAAAGGCGAACCCGGCAGCCGCTTCTGGTAGCAACTGCCGGGTTCGCCGGGTTTCGTTTGACTGGGGCTCGCGTGCGGCGAACCGTCAGAGCGGATCAGGCGTCGAACGCAGCTCCGACCTTGGCCCAGTTCACGACGTTCCACCACTCCTTGAGGTACTCCGGGCGGCGGTTCTGGTACTTGAGGTAGTAGGCGTGCTCCCACACGTCGTTGCCGAGCAGCACCTCTTTGCCCTCAGTGGTGGGGGAGTCCTGGTTGGCAGTCGAGACGATGGCCAGCTTGCCGCCGTCGCGGATCAGCCACACCCAACCGGAACCAAACCGGGCCACGCCAGCTGCCTCGAACTTGGTCTTGAAGTCGTCGAACGAGCCGAACTCGTCGTCGATCGCGGCGGCGAGTTCACCCTCGGGGACCTGGCCGTGGTCGGGAGTCATCCAGTTCCAGAACAGCGTGTGGTTGAGGTGACCGCCGCCGTTGTTGCGCACCGGGCCGGCGATGTCGGCTGGGACGTCGGCCAAGTTTTCGACGATCTCTTCGATCGACTTGTCCGCCCAGGGGGTGCCTTCCACCGCGGCGTTGAGCTTGTCGACATAGGCCTGGTGGTGCTTGTCGTGGTGCAGATGCATCGTCTGGGCGTCCACGAACGGCTCGAGCGCGTCGTAGTCGTAGGGCAGTTCGGGCAGGGTGAAAGCCATCGGTTCTCCTCGCAGAGTTCGAGTTAGGTCGCCCTATCTCATCACGTACTAGGTGGGCGTACAACAGCACCTGCGCCTGCGCTATGCTCGTGCACGCGCGCCGCTAGCTCAACTGGCAGAGCAGCTGACTCTTAATCAGCGGGTTCGGGGTTCGAGTCCCTGGCGGCGCACCAGAGAGGCCCAGGTCAGAGGCGAATTGCCTACGACCTGGGCCTTCGTTTGTGTCGAACGTGTCACCCCTCAGGTGCATCCGCGGCGTCGATCTCGGCCGCAGCGGCCTTGGCCTGATCCGACGTCGGCCCGGGGTCGTCGACCAGGACTGTCGCGCGGTAGTAGCGCAGTTCCCGGATTGAATCGAGGACGTCCGCGAGTGCCCGGTGGCCGCCACGCTTCTCCGGTGCGGCGAAGTAGACCCTCGGATACCACCGGCGCACGAGTTCTTTCAGGCTGGAGACGTCGATGATTCGGTAGTGCAGGTGCGCGATGAGGTCGGGCATGTCGCGCGACAGGAACGCGCGGTCCATGTGCACGCTGGAGCCGGCCAACGGTGCCTTGCGGGCGTCGGGCACGTGCCCCCGGATGTAGTCCAGCACCGCCTCTTGAGCCTCGGCCAGCGGGATGCCGGCGGGCAGCTGATCGAGCAGGCCGGATGTGGTGTGCATCTCCACAACGAACGGATCCATGTCGACCAACGATTCCGCCGGCGGTTTGATGATGACGTCGATGCCGTCGTCGAGGGGGGTGAGGTTCTCGTCTGTGACGATCGCAGCGACCTCGATCAGGGCGTCCTTGCCGAGGTCGAGCCCGGTCATCTCACAGTCGATCCACACGATGGGGCCATTGGTCATGGGCCCACCCTACGCACCAAGGGCAGGTCGGAGCCGCACCCTGGTGCCGGGCCGAGCCTGTGCCGTGAGATCGGTGTCGGATTCGGCGACCACGCCGATCACCGGGTAGCCGCCGGTGGTGGGGTGATCCGGACCCATGATCACGGGTTGGCCGTCGGGCGGGATCTGCACCGCCCCGCGTACCAGCGGTTCCGATGCGGCTTGCGAGGTGACCGGCAGCGGCGGGCCACTCAAGCGAATCCCGACCCGATCCGAGGCCGGAGACACGGCCCACTCCAGGTGCTCGAGTTCGTTGCGCCGCAGCTGCAACGCCGCGGACCGGGGGGCGGGGAGAAGCCGCAGGACAAGTCGCTGCGGCGGAGCCAGGCGAGGCGCATAGTCGGTGGCGGGGAAGGGTCCCACCTCGGAGCCGATGGGCACGTTGTGTCCGGCCTGCAGCGGCTCTGGACCAAGCCCTGCGAGGGTGTCGCTGGATCGGGACCCGAGCAGCAGCGGCACGTCCCAACCGCCGCGTACGGCCAGGTAGCCGCGAAGGCCGGATCGGGCTGCGGCGATCCGCACGATGCCGTCGGCCGGCACCGAGATGGTGGTGTGGGCGGCGCCAGGCGTCTGCCTGCCGTCGGCGCGCTGGAGTGTGATGGCGGCTTCAATGCCGGTCACGGCGATGGTTGCGCGTCGGCCGAACACCAACGAGACCGGGCCGAGGATGAACTCGACTGCGGCGGCACCTGGGCGGTTGCCCACCAGCCGGTTGGCCAGTCGGTAGGCCGGGCGGTCGAAGGCGCCGGAGCCGGTGACGGCGAGGTGTGCCCAGCCGGGCCGGCCCTCGTCCACCAGGATTGCGGAGGGTCCGGGGTCGAGCACCGTAGCGACTGCCGCCTCGGCCGCATAGGGCTCGGGGGAGTCGATCGAGGGAGTCACCTTGCCAGCCTAGGCGCGACCACGGTGCCGCGGTCCTGGATCATGTGCGATGGGAATCAGGCTCATACCGGACGGAACCGAACTTTGGACCCGGGGACGATGAGAGTCGGCGGGGTGCGCGAGGCATCGAACATCTCAGCCTCGGTCTGGCCCAGCAAGTGCCATCCGCCTGGCGAACTGCGGGGGTAGACGGCGGTGTAGCTCGACGCGATGGCCACGGCTCCGGCAGGAACCACTGTGCGAGGTGTTTCGCGGCGTGGCAGATGCAGCCGCTGCGGCAGCCCGGTGAGGTACGCGAATCCGGGGGAGAACCCGAAGAAGGCCACTTCATAGGTGGACTGGGAGTGCAGCGCGATGACTTCGTCGGCAGTGATGCCCAGGGCTTTCGCCACCGTCACGAGGTCGGGTCCGACGTAGCGGACGTCGATGGTGACGGTCGGCGGTGCTGCGGTCACACCCGCTGGGTCACTGGCCGCAGCCAACTCCCGCCGCTCACCCGCCCACGCCTGCAGGCTAGGACGGATCAGCGAGAACACCCGGGAGGCCTCGGTTGGGGCGTCGAATCTCAGCAGGACGCAGCCGGTTGCCGGCACAGCATCGAGCAGCGTCTGGCCGAAGGTCCGGCGCGCGAGGTCGGCCAGCAGCGTCGCAGCGAACCCATCGACGTCCACCAAGACTGCCCGTTCGCCGTACTGATGCGCGGTGATCTGCGGGCTGCTGGCATCGGCGTCGGCGTCGGCGTCGGATGCGTTCCGGTCAGCAGGGGTCGTGCCGGACCGGCTCGTGGTCGCGGCCACAGCCACCCGCCCCGGTGACCCAGTGGCGAAATCCGGCTCCGCCACCGCGTCGAAGGTGCCCACGAAAGAACGCAGGGTTGCCCCGGCCGACACCAGCGCTTTGCGCACCAGGCGGGCGGACCTCACTGCCCCGGGGGTGTCTGAGTGCACACAGATCGAACGGGCCGCCACCGCAACGGCCTGGCCCGTATGTGACGTCAGGAAACCCGTCTGAAGCCAGTTCGCAAGACGCTCGGCTACGTGGTCGGGATCCTCCAGCACCGCCCCCGGCGTACCCCGTGGCACCAGCAACCCGACGTCGGTGACCGCGCGATCGGCAAAGATCTCCGGCGCCAAGGGGTGACCCCGTTGCGATGCGAGATTCGCGAGTTCGGTGCCTGCCAGGCAGAGCACGGGAGTTCCGGCGGGAGTTGCATCCAGGACCGCGGAGGCGACCTCCGAATCGACCAGGGCAGCGTTGTAGAGCGCCCCGTGCGGTCGCATGTAGTCCACCTGTCCACCGGCAGCCTCGGCCGCCTCGGACAGCTCCCCCCACTGCTCGCGGAGTTGCTCCGTCAACGTTGCCCGTGCCACCGCCAGCCGTTGCCGACCGAAACCCGCTCGATCCACGTACGACACTTGCGCGCCGATCGCCACCCCTTGACCCACCGCTACCTCGCAGATGGTCCGCATACTGGCGCGATCACCGGCGTGGCCACCGCAGGCGACGTTGGCGCTGGTGATCACCTCCAGCAGGGCGAAATCCTCGGCCAGCCCCGCCGCACCTGGGCGCTCGCCGACATCGCTCGAGAGATCCACCCACTCGATCCGGGCCGCCGACGCCATGCCTCCCAGGGTAGGACGCGACCCCGATGGGCGGTACTCCCGTTGCACACAGACGGTGTGGGCTGGGTTTGGCTCGGGTATTCGCAACCGGCCGTCTTCGAGCCAGGGTTGACTGCACGAGGAGGCGACGATTGCCGGCACCATGCCGGCCAGGCTCCTTGCGTGTCAGTTCACCAGGCCAGCACGGTGAGCGATGATCACAGCCTGCACCCGGTCGCGGGCGGGCAACTTCATCAGGATTCTGCCCGACGTGGGTCTTTGCAGTGGATTCGGCCACCACCAGGCGAGCGGCGATCTCGGCGTTTGTCAGGCCTTCGCCGATCAGGGTGAGAACCTCGAGTTCGCGTTCGGTGAGGTAGCGCAGATCCACTGCGTGGGACTCCGCCGATTGGGCGGCGTTCTTCGGTATCGACGCCTCGGCCGCAGCGAATTTGGGTGGCGACGCAGCGTCTTCGAAGGCCGCGTTGCCCGGAGGGTTTCCCAGCGCGTCCAGCAGGCGCCGCATGGCGCTCGGAGCGAGGACCGAATCACCAGCAGCCACCGCCTTCACGGCACGGATCAGATCGTCCGGTTCGGTGTCCTTGAGCAGGTAGCCCGACGCGCCTGCCTGCAGCGCCTGGATCACGGCTTCGTCGGTGTCGAACGTTGTGAGCACCAGCACTCGGGTGGGTATCCCGGTTGTCGCAGCGATACGCGCAGTCGCCTGCACCCCGTCGAGCTTCGGCATCCTGATGTCCATCAGCGCGACATCCGGTTGCTGGTCGACCACCAGGGCGACGCCTTCTTCGCCGTCGGCGGCCTCCCCGACGATTTCGATGTCCTCCTCAGCCCCCAGCAACATCCCGAGCCCTGCTCGGACTAGGGGCTGATCGTCGACGACAACGACTCTCAATGGTGGCGTCACGGGCGTTCTCCTTTCTGCTGCCCGGCACCGCCGGGCAGGGGGACTCTGGCGGTCACGACGTACTTTCCACCGGTCTGTTCGATTGTCAGGGTTCCGCCGTAGAGTGCCAGGCGTTCGCGCATGCCGAGTTGACCCGAACCCGCCCCCGGAATCGCCGTGCCGCCGACTGCCGCCCGGTCCACTCCGTTGCTCACAGTGACCTTGACCCCGTCGGCCGCGTATTGGACGACCACCAGCGCGGCTGACTGGTCGCCGTGTTTCACGACGTTGGTCAAGGCCTCCTGCACCACCCGGTAGAGGGCTAATTCGGCGCCTTGGGCCAGTTCGCAGGGTTCGCCCACGACTTCCATCTTGGCCGGTACCCCGCGCGCGGCCAGCCCGTCCACGAGGGAGGCCAACTCTGGTAGCCCAGGCGAAGGGGCATCCACAGCGGTGTCGCCCGCTGGTGCTCGCAGCACCTCAAGCATGCCGCGCATCTCGGTGAGGGCGTCACGTGCGGTTCGGCTGATCACTCCCAGCGTTTCCTTGGCCATGGCGGGGTCTCGATCGGCGATTCGCTCGGCGCCCGCGGCCTGCACCGCGACGACGGCCAGGGAGTGCGACACGAGGTCGTGGATATCGCGCGCAATGCGGGCACGCTCCGCAGCCACCGCCTGCGCCGCCCGCAGGTCGCGCTCACGTTCGGCAACTTCCAGTCGTTCCACAAGTGCCTCGCGGTATTGGCGCTGTGCCCTGATGCCCCGGGCCCAGCCGATGACGCTCAGCAGAGTTACCGAAGCGATGACGACGAACGACGATCTGTTCGTAGGCGACGAGCAACCACAACAGGAGTGCCGCGACCGCAGTCGGAACGACCCATCTCCGCACCCATCGGCGCTGGTCGTAGGCCTCTAGGCAGAACAACGCGGGCGGGAGGAGGAAGAGCCCGGCCGGGACCCCGTCGCCAATCGAAAGCAGGGTCGATGCGACGAGCAGCAGGACGAAGAGCAGCATCGGCTGTGTTCGGCGCAGGTGCACCGAGAACAACGACGCTACCGCGACAAAGCCGGCGGCCACCGTAATTGGGCTGAATGGCTGCTGATCGAGCAACGGCACCAGGTAGATCGCCAAGAGTCCCGCGAGCCCCACGTAGAACAGCAGGTCGACCATGCGCGTGGTCCAGTTGGGTGCGTTTGAGAGGTCTGCCCCTGCCTCGACTCCGGTTTCCGCCACATCACGGATCATTCCATCTTGCGAGGTTCGGGGGGTCCACCTGCGGTACTACGTCCACGGACCGATGCCGACCACGGAGGGCAGGGGACAAATCCGCCTGCGGGCTGACGCGCCGGGTCGCCATCGCGGAGACGATTGATTCATACCCCGGCGAATACGACCGGGTCACCAGAAAGGGAACTCGATGACTCCCAGTCTCCAGAACACCGCCACAGCGCACACGCCCGCCGCTACCCCGTCGCCTAGCCCGATCGCAGTCTCGGCCAGGTCGCTGACAAAGACCTACGGCACGGGCTCAACTGCGGTCGCTGCCCTTCGGTCTGTCGACCTCGACATCGAACGTGGCCGCTTCACAGCCATCATGGGTCCGTCGGGCTCTGGCAAGTCGACGCTGCTTCACCTGCTCGCCGGGCTTGACACCGCCACCGAGGGCTCGGTGCGCATCGACGAATTCGACCTTGGATCACTCAGCGATAACGCCTTGACCCGGCTGCGACGCGACCGGGTTGGCTTCGTCTTCCAGTCCTTCAACTTGATTCCGACGCTGACTGCGGCGGAAAACATTCGACTGCCGCTCGATCTCGCAGGTCGCGCGCCCGACCAGGCTTGGTTTGACTATGTCGTCGCCTCGGTGGGCATCACCGACCGGCTGAATCACCGTCCAAGCGAGATGTCCGGTGGACAGCGCCAGCGCGTCGCCATCGCGCGGGCGCTCATCACCCGTCCGGCCGTGGCCTTCGCCGACGAGCCGACGGGCAACCTTGACTCCGCTTCCAGCGCTGAGGTCCTGCACATGCTGCGCAATGCTGTCACGCAAGCCGGTCAGACCGTGGTCATGGTCACCCACGACCCGGTCGCGGCAGCTCACGCCGACCGCGTTGTGCTGCTTGCCGATGGTGTTGTGCGCCGCGACCTGATCGCCCCTGGCCTTGAGGCGATCATCGCCGCTGTGTCCGCTGGGACGGTCTGACGTGGCCGCCATCGTTCGACTTTCACTGCGAACCTTCGCCGAGCACCGGAGCCGCTACCTGCTGGGCAGCATCGCGGTCGCGGTAGCCGTCGCCTTCATGGTGGCGGCCCGCCTGGTGACCAACGCACTTGAAGACCAACTGCAGGCGGCCGGCGCGGACCAATCCGGAGTGTCCGGTTCCATCTTCGTGCTGCTCTCGCTGTTTGGGCTCATCGTGATTGTCGCGGCCGGGTTCGTCATCTCCAACTCGTTCCAGACCATGGTGTCGGCGCGCACCCGCGAACTCGCGTTGCTGCGCACCGTCGGCATGCGCGCTAGCCAGGGCTTCTTCGCAGTCACTGTCGAGGGATTCCTCCTCGGCCTGGTAGGAGTCGTGCTTGGGGTGATCCTCGGGACGCTGGCAGCGTGGGCGGTTATCCAGCAAGCCGTCGAGGGCGCCCGGCTGGTTCTTCCGGGCGTCGGCGTGCTGGTGTTGGCGATCGTGGTCGGGATGGGCGTGACGATGGCCGCGGTGCTTGTCCCCGCTCGAAAAGCCACCCAGGTCGCGCCGGTCGCGGCACTGTCCACCGCAGAGACCCTCACCGGCGAGCCGTTGAGCAAGGCCCGTACCGTTTTCGGTCTGGTCGTTTTGCTGGCGGGGCTCGCATTGGCGCTTGCACCGCTCGGCGACTCCGAGGTCGCGCTATTCGCCTTCGTGATCGGCGCGCTCGTGTCGTTCGCTGGAATGTCACTGCTCGCCCCTGCCTACGTACCTTTCCTCGCTCGGCTGATCGCCGTCGGATCGACTTCCAGGCCTGTCGGCCGCATGGCCACCGGGAACCTTGCGCGTGGGCGGCGCCGCACCGCAAATAGCGCCATGGCAGTGGTACTCGGGATCACACTCTTCACCGGGGTGAACGTTGTGCTGAGCAGCGGAATCGCGATGGCCGAGGCAGATGGCTACACCCAAAACAACGTCGGCGGCATCTATCTACTCGCGTTCGGTCTGACGGGGCTGACCGTTGTGGTGGGGCTCATCGGCGTGTTGAACACGGTGGTGCTGTCAGTCCGCGAGCGCGCCCGCGAACTGGCCCTGCTGCGCGCGGTGGGCATGACCACCGGTGAAGTTCGGCGCACGGTAACCGTTGAGGGCTCCCTGATTGGTTTCGTCGGCGTCGTAGTCGGGACTGTCCTCGGAATCCTCGGGGCCGCCGTACTGCTCACCCGGCTGGGCGCGTCGATACCGCTGGCTCCGGATTGGAGCATCCTTGCCCCGGCCGTGATCGGCACCGCAGCCATCGTCACCGCCACCACCTACGCGGTCGCCGGCCGGGCCGCCGCCTCCCCACCGGCGCTCGCAACCGCCTGATCACGCTTCAAACCCGACCCGCCGATGCTGGCCCCGGCTCAGCTCGGCGGCCGCTCGGGCCGACCATCACCTCAAGGAGCTCCACGTGTACACAATTTCCGCCACCTTGCGAAACCTGCGCAACGGTGTCTCGCGAGTATTCCTTGGGGGCCTTGCCATCGCACTGTCCGTCGCATTCGTCGTGGCCGGGACGCTGGTGGCCGACGCGACCCGGGCGCGGATGATCGAGCCGAGCTTGTCCGTTCCGTTGGGGACCACCGGGGTGCTTTCCGCGGAGTCTGGGCGACTGCCTGCTGCGGCGGCCGAACTGGGTGTCGCGGCCACGGATCGCACAGTCGTCGTTCTGGGACCGGACGGCCAGTCCGAACTTGCTGGGGAGCGGCGGGTATTCGTCGCCGACGATCGCGCCGTGCAGGTGCTTTCCGGCGATCTGCCGGAAAGCGAAGACGAAATCGCGCTGGACACCAGTGCTGCCCGAATTCTCGGGTTGGACGTGGGAGCCTCAGTGCCGGTGCGCGCCGAGGACGGCTCGGTCGTCGTCATGACGGTCACCGGCACGGTTGCGCCCCGCACCGAATACACCGGGGTGGCGACCACCGTCGAGGGCATGCAGCGGTTGCTCGGCCCCGGTATCGATCAGGTTCAGCTGCGCGGTTTCTCACCCGAGACCGCCGAGGCTGTGGCCAGACTTGGCACCGATGCGCGGTACACGGATCTCCAGGCTCAACTCAGCGCCGAAGCACGGGAATCGAGCGCCGGGCTGGGCACGTTGGGCGTCTTGCTGTCCATCTTGACCCTGGTGTGCGCAGTGGCCGGTACCTTCGTGATTGCCAACACGTTCTATGTGGTGGCGGCCGGACGGCGGCGGGAGGCAGCGCTGCTGCGGGCTGTGGGTGCCACCAAGCGTCAAGTGCGGAGCATCTTCGCGGTGGAGGCTGTCGCGCTTGGGGTTGTGGCGTCAGTGGTCGGTGTGCTGCTCGGGTCAATCGTCGGCATGCTGGTGGGTTACGGGATGGGAGTCCACGTTGCCCCGAGTAGGGGCCTTGTGATTGTCGGCCTCGTGCTGGGGATGCTGGTCACGCTCATCGGAACGTGGGGTCCGGTGCGTGGAGTCGCCGAGGTTGCCCCGGTGGCGGCGTTGGGTGCGGCTGAAGTGACTGAAGCCGAGCGCCCGTCTTCGGTTCGCTTGGCGTTGGTGCTGCCGTTGGTGATCGCCGCAGCGCTCGTTATTCAGGTGCCCATCGTGGGGGCCGTGCTGGGAGGCCTGCTGACCTTTATCGCGCTTGTGGTCCTGGGGCCGATCCTGGTGCCTCGGGTGGGTTCGATGGTCGTGCGCGGTCGTGGGCCGGTGGCCAGTCTGGCGAGGGCCAACGTCGTGCGCTACCCCAAGCGCAGCGCACGCACCTCGGTCGCGGTGGTCCTGGGTGTCGCGTTGGCGACCAGCGTCACCGCGCTGGTGACAGCGGCCGGAAACGTCGCCGATCTGATTCCGCAGTCCGATGTGACGTTCTACGCGCCGACGGTGACAAGCGAGATGGAACAGGTCCTAGGCGGCCTGCCAGGAGTGGATTCAGTTGTGCCGGTGGGCTCCTCGGAACTGACCCTGACCACCAGCCCGGAGATGACCGACGCTGTCAGTGCTCAGGTGGCCCAGCAGTTGCCTGCGTGGCCGGGAGCCCGGCTGGGAACCGAGGCGGACCGGGCCGCGGAATACGGCCCCGGGTTGGCGTGGATCACCACAAGCCTTGGCGCAGTCGCCTTGATGTCCCTGATCGTCGGGTTGCTCGGAGTGCTCAACACGGTGCGGCTCTCGGCGTTGGAGCGACGCAAGGAGTTCGCCGTTCTGCGAGCGGTCGGCATGACGCGTGGGCAGATGACGCGGCTCGTGGTGGGTGAGGCGCTTGGAATGGCAGGTATCGGGGTTGTGCTCGGCTTGTTTCTCGGCACCGCCACCATTTACGGGATGCTGGGAATTGGGTCTCTCCTCCTGATCCCACTCATCTCCTGGTGGCTTGTGATTGCCATTTGTGTTGCTGTGGTGGTTGTGGCTGCCGGGGCTGCCGTGTTCCCGGCGCGGACCGCAGCGCGGGTCCCTCCGGCCTACGCCATGGCGGAAACCTCGGCGTAGCCCGCCGCGCGCGCGCGCCGCGCCGGCGTGCCCGCCGCCGCCGCCGCGCGCGCGCCGCCGCCTCGCGCCACCGCGCCTGCGGCCGCACCGCCGCCGACCAGGCAAAATCGACCAAGACACGCAAAATCGACAGGATCTGGCAGTCGATTTTGCGTGTCTTGGTCGATTTTGCGGCGGGGCGGCGGGCGGCTGACGGGCGGCGGGCGACGGGCGTCGGGCTGGCGGGCTAGCCGGACCCGCCCGCCGACCGGGGCGGGGCGCCGCTCAGCGGTCCTTGCGCTTCTTCGCCATCGCGGGCTTGTAGACCTGCTTCGTGCGCTTGCGTTCGAACTGCCGCTGGGCATGCACATCCGATCGGCGCTGCGCCGCTTCGGCCTCCGCGGTGAGTCGCAGCCACTGCTCCAGCCGCGTCGCAGGCAGCGTGCCATCGTCCACCGCAGCGACGACCGCGCAGCCGGGTTCACCGCTGTGGGCGCAGTCCCGGAAGTGGCAATCGGCCGCCAGGGTGAGGACGTCCGCGAACTGGGCGTGCGTCAACGTGGCGTCTGGGGGCAGGCCGATCGCGCGAATCCCAGGGGTGTCGATGAGCCAACCTCCGGAGGGAAGTTCGACGAGGTGTCGGTCTGTGGTGGTGTGCCTGCCTTTGTGGTCACCTGCGCGGACGGCACCGACCTTGGCCACGGCACTTTGCGTCAAGGCGTTAGTCAGCGTCGATTTGCCGGATCCTGATTCTCCGAGCAGCACCGAAGTCGCGGTTCCGAGCCGGTTTCGAAGTTCGTCCATGCCAGCGTTGGAGGCTGCAGACACGGTCAACACATCAATACCGGGGTTGTCGAGCATCGCCTGGCTCGCGATGCGATCCGGATCGGCCGCGACGTCTGATTTCGACAGCACCAGGACCGGTGTTGCCTCGCAGTCCCAAGCCAGCGCCGCGGCGCGTTGTATTCGACCCGCCTTCAATGGGCGGTCGAGTCCGCAGACGATTGCGACGAGGTCCACATTCGCGGCCAATAGTTGCTCGCCGCCGGCCGGATCGGCACGACGCAGCACGTTGCGCCGCTCGACAACTTCGGCGACCCGGTCTGCGGCGGGCCCGATGAGTACCCGGTCGCCCACGATCGGTTGCGGCCATACCGACTTGGGCACTGGCAGCAATCCCTCGCGGCCCACGAGGGCGACCTGGTCGGCAGCCACAGCGCTCACCAGCCAACTCCTGCTGGCATCTGTGGTGGCCGACGCAGTCACCACCTCACGCCACCAAAGCGTCAGCGTCCGCCTCGGCGCCCTGATCCGAACGGGTGCCGGAAAGCAGCCGCCCAGCCGCAGCCACGACGACGATTGCTAGGGCTGGCCACCAGCCCCAGGTCATCATGCTGGTGATGGTCAACACCACGACCAGGACTCCGGCCAGCACGAGGCCGCCGAGCACACCCCGCGCAGTGGTGGCCAGCGACACCGACGCCGCCGCCAGGCTGGTCGCGATCACTACCCAGTCCAGGCCGGGGTTCACCAGCGCGATCACCACCGCCGCTGCCGCTCCACCCGCGAGCAGTCGGACGCTTGCTGCCTCGGCGGTCGGGCGCAACCCGGCCAGCGCATTCGCCACTACCGCAGCGAAGAGCAATGTCAGCACCGCGAGCAGCACACCGGCGAGTCCGGGGAGGGCATCGATATTGGCCGGGACGACGAAGAACTGGACCGATGGGGCGACAACCGCACCACCGAAGAACATCAGGAACCCGAACACGATGAGCAGCACCACGAGGAACACTCCACCGAGCACTCGCACGGGCGACCAGTCGCCGATTCGGTTGGAGGCGGCCAACGCCGCGTCCGCGGTCCCGAGCACGAGAAACGCGACCATCAGGCAGACGACGACCGCGAGCGGCAGGCCACTGGTGACGATGATGGGACTGACGGCCTGGCCGATGTTGCCCAGCAGGAACCCAAGCGCAAGGCTGATCAGGATTGGCACGATGAGCAGCCATACGGCCAGCGAACTGATGCGCCCGCTCGATCTCGTGCCCTCGACCGCCACCAGCAGGCCCGTGACCACGGCGAGCACCACCACGAGCGTACGGGGATCGACCAGGCTGAGCAGGGAGAGCGTCTGGGCCGCCGCGATCAGC
>CAWJIH010000014.1:0-25984 GCA_963842975.1 uncultured Actinomycetes bacterium
TCTGTCTGTGCTTCCAGGACGTTGGGGCCACGACTGGCGCAGCGTCAAGTCCTTAGGCGTGGTGTTTCGGTTCGGCGTGATTCCTTCGGTTGGTGGGTCAGGCGGATAGGGCGGTGATGGGGGCTGCTCTTTTGGTGTGGTCAGGGAGGCGGGCCTGGACATCTCCGAGACCTGCGACTTCGAAAGCCCGGTGATGCCCAGCGACAGCCGCGGCCATTCCGGGAAGTCGGTGCCGGTCCGCAGCTTCGAGTTCGCCACGTCGATGGTGCCCACCCGGGTGTCCAGGTCCCGGTACCCGTTGCGGATGTTCTTCCGCTCCACCGACACGGTGCCGCGGGCGGCGCCGCACTCCGCGTCGGCATCGGCGGACAGCAGCGTCTGGATGAACGTGGACAGCAGCTGGCGCATCAGGTCCGGGGAGGGGCCTGGGCCAGGTGCTCGGACAGGAACTGCTCAGGGCCGATGCTACGAACAGCAGTCATTGTGGAAGTCATCTCGATTCGTTTGTGGAAGATCACTCGAAGGATCACGCGATGACCGCGCCTACATCTGCACCGACACGATCACCGGGCTACCGGAACACCACTCTGCCGGACGCAACTGCGACGGCGGCGTCCCCTGAAGCAGTCATGAGCAGATGATCACCCACACCCACCCCACCACGACAGCTCCCAGGAAATCCGCTCACCAAGCCGCTTGGTCACCCCCATGCGCCCGAGGACGACAGTTCGGCAAGCGCCATGACACCCAAGCGCTCACAGGCCCGGCCGATCCCAGGGACGAACGCTGCTGCCAGCAGAGCACAACGAGCCGCTGAGAAGTGGACAAGTTGCGTGTCAAACCCAAGCCGCAGTGTGGACAAGTCGTGTCAATCCGAGCACGAATCCGATGACGAAGTGGACATCTCAAACGTCACTTCGCAGCCTTTGTCAAGTGACGAGCGCCGCTCCAGGGCATTTGTCGACGGTCAGCCTTGACCGTGGTCGAACCTCAGGTCAACCTGGGAACTGGAAAGCCCTTGGAGAGTGGTTGACGTGATTAGTAGTACTCGCGAATGTGTTCGTGTGCCCAGTCGAACAGTTCTTGGTCGCGCAATTTGTACTTGACGTGCAGCGTCCTTCGAAGCTCCTTCGCGACCTGTTGGTCGCCGGAGAGGGTGTTCTGCCACCCGTCGAAACGCACCACACGGACGACCCGGTCGATGGCGTCCACTACCCGTTCAACCATCACTGGCGTGTCTGTGTCGTGAACTGATTGGAACAGTGAGGTTCCCCAGGAAGAGTGGACACTGGGGTTGTTACGCGGCCAGGTTGGCCTGGGTTGACGATGCCTCGAAATTCGTGGGGGGTCCGGTTGCCGATCTTGGAGTACCTCCTGGCGGTGTTGTAGTAGCCGAAGAACTCGTCGAGTCCGGCGCGCAATTCCTCGACGGTGGCGAAGGTGTGCCGGCAGTAGAACTCGTGCTTGACGATGGACCAGAACGACTCGGCGCTTGCATGGTCGTAGCAGGATCCGGTGGCGCCCGTCGATGGGACGATGCCGAACTTGTCACACAGCGCGATCACGCTGCGGTCGTTGAACTGGGCGCCCCGGTCGGTGCTAAGCGGAATCCCGCTTAACCCCGATTCCGGTCCCCAATGTCCGGGACTTGTTCCCTGCCGACCCCGCCGATAGTCACAGGCGAGGTTCGCCGATGAATTGCGGCACCTTGAACACTGTGCGGCACACCGCACATCAGATGATGTCTCGGCGCCGGAACCCGGCAAATGCCACGGTGAGCAGCAGTGCCGCAAAGAACACGATCCACATAAGTCCGCCAAAGTGAGGATCTGGGGACTTGAGGTTGGGTACGTGCCAGAGCGGCGAAACGCCCAGGGCCCAGTCTGGGAGCCGAAACGATGGACCCAGCAGCGTGAGGCCGAACGTAGCGACGATCGCCAGCCACGCCACAAGGCGCACCTTCGGCTTGGCGCCGACCGCGGCGAGGCCGATCCCGATCAGCAGCCACAGCGGCGGAATCGCCAGCAAGCCTTGCCGAATCACCGCGCCAACGGTGACGGCCTCGTTGGCGGCTGCAGCGACGATCCCGATGACGACCGTGGCCAGCAACATGGCGGCAGCGGGACCGAGCAGTGCCACCGCGGCGTTGCTCCCCAGGTAGCGGTTCCGACTGAGTTGACCTGCGAGCAGCGGCTCCACGCGATAGGCCACCTCCTCGGTGTAAACGCGATTCACGATGCCCACGCCGTAGACGGCAGCCAACAAGGTCAACAGGTTGATCAGGGTGATCAGCAGGCCAAAAGTGAGTGCGTCGTAGCTCGCCGAGCCACCTGCCAACAGCTGAGCGATCGCAGGATTGGTCTCCAGGAGTCCAATCATCGTGGTGGACAGTAGGCCGAACACGCCGCCGACAACCAGCAGGCCGATCGTCCACCAAATGATGGCGCCCCGGTTGAGGCGGATCGTGAACCCCCAGATGCCGGCCACTGCGCCACCGGTTGCTGGACCCAGTCGCGAGGGGATCAGGCCCTGGCCGAAGTCACGTCGATTCTGAAGTTGGAAGGCGACCACCACTAGAACGGCGCTGAGGACGAAAGAGGCCAACAGCGGCCACCAGTTGTTCTCGGTTCCCGGCGCTACCCGTTGGGTCCACCCAAGCGGCGAGATCCACCCAGCCGTCCCGCCGGGGTCGGCGGTGTCGATGGTTCCGCGCAGCAAGAAGGCGGCTCCCAAGGTGCCGATCGCCAAGGCGCTGGCTGACCTCGCATCCGAGGCCAGCTGGGCGGTGACCGCTGCCACGGCGGCGAACATGATGCCAGAGGCGGTGAAGGTGGCGCCCAGACTGATAGAAGAGAGGGCTTCCCCGCCAAGCGCCAACAGGCCAACGGCGGTCACCACCCCTACTGCAACAGAGGCGATCAGTGCCATCGCAACGGCCACAGCCAGCCGGGTGGATCGCCCGACGACGCCAGAGGCAATGAGTTCGGCCTGACCAGAATCCTCATTCGCGCGACTATTTCGCGTGACCACTAGGATCGCCATCAGCGATGCGAAGAAGCCGCCCAGAGTCAACGAACGCCAGGCCGTGAAACCGTCGACGGTGGTGAGATTCGTCGCAGGGCCAAAGATCAAGTTGAAGGCGGGATTTGCACCCACCGAAGCGATGAAACCGGCCTTTGTGGACGGTTCGCCAAAGAGGATGTTGAAGGCAAGAACGGATGACATCGCTAACACACTGACCCCAGCAATCCAGGGCACGATGAGCCTGATGTCCTGATGCAGGGAAGCGACCAGAAGCGGGCGCAGCCCGGTCAACGGGCCGCCCCGACTGCTCTTCTGATCCGACTCGGCCGCAGCTGCCCCAGCTGTGCTCATGCGGCATCGCCGTCTGCCGGAGTGGGCACATAGTGGCGAAGGAAGAGAGCCTCCAGCGATGGCGGTTCGACCGATATCGACGAGATGCCGAGACCGGCCAGCACCGACATCACCTCGCCGACGCGATCGGCGTCGACGGTGAATCGCAACCTTGACCCGTCGGCGTGCAAATCGTGGACGCCAGGGAGTTGAGCCAGGCGACCTGCAGGTTGGTTGATCACGGCCGTGATCGAGGTGCGCGCGTGGGAGCGCATCTGATCCAAAGTGCCGGAAGCGACGATGCGGCCGTCGCGGATGATGCATATGCGATCGGCCAACGCCTCCACCTCGGACATGATGTGGCTGGAGAGCAAGATGCTTCGTCCGCGAGCCTTCTCGTTGGCGACTTCTTCTTGGAACACAACCTCCATCAGGGGGTCCAGGCCAGACGTCGGTTCGTCGAGGATCAGTAACTCCACATCCGACGCCAAGGCTGCGACGATGGCGACTTTCTGTCGGTTGCCCTTGGAGTAGGTGCGCCCACGCTTGCGGGGATCCAGCTCGAATCGTTCGAGCAGCTCTGCCCGTCGCGTGCGATCCAGACCGCCGCGCAGATTGCCTAGCAGGTCGATCGCCTCGCCCCCCGTCATTCCGGGCCACAGGCTCACGTCCCCAGGGACGTAGGCCAGCCGTCGATGCAGCCGGACCGCGTCGCGCCACGCGTCCTGGCCAAACAGTTCGACCGTCCCAGCGTTGGCGCGTAGGAGTCCGAGCAGCACACGAATCGTGGTTGATTTGCCTGCACCATTGGGGCCCATGAAACCGACGACCTCACCTTGGGCAAGGTGCAGGTCCAGTCCGTCAAGGGCCCTAAAAGCACCAAACGATTTGACCAGGCCGTCGATTCGGACAACAGCGTCCACCCTCTCACCTCTTTCCACGCATCCGCGGCGGACTGACATAAATGCACTACGCAAGTGTTGCGGTGCGCAACAGGAGTGTTGCACAAGTTTGCCTGCTTGGGAACCGTAAGATCTCCGCATGGGCGGCAACGCGAAGGATCCCCGGATCGAGCACACGCGTCGAGTCGTCCTTCAGGCAGCCTTGGAGGTGGTGGCCGAGCGCGGCTTCGCGGACGCCTCGATTGACGCCATAGCTCAGCGTTCCGGGGTGGCCCGGTCAACCATCTACCGCCATTGGTCAGAACGGATGACGCTTCTGCTCGAGGCTGTCCGATCGACGATACAGCCGCCGCAGGTGGCCTCCAATGGTGATGCTCGAAGCATCCTGACGGCCCTGGCAACGCAACTGAATGGGATGCTCGCCTCCGAGCCACTCGGATCCATCGTGGCAACTCTGATCGCTGAGTCCCGCCGGGATCAACAGCTGAACGAACTGCGGGAAAAGTTCGTCGGACAGCGGGTCGCTGAGGTGGCCGAGGCCCTGCGCGAGGCCCTTGGGGAGCACGAACTGCCCCCGGGACTTCAGGTTGAGACCTTGGTCGACGACATCTCGGCACCGATCTTCTTCCACGCTTGGGTGATGCGTGCTCCGGTTGACGCCGCCTGGATCGAGAGCCGGGTGGATCGGGTGCTGGCGGCGGCTAGCCTCGCTTGAGGTACCAACTCGCCCAAACATCGACCAATCCACCCACGGCTTGACTGCGAACAACGCATGACCGCTCGGAAAAAGCGAGCCACGACAACCACAGGATGTGTGATGAACAGACTGACCAAAGCCCCCGCCGCCCTCATAGCCGCCGCCGCGTTTGGAATTGTGCTGGCCGGGTGCGCTTCGGACGCGAGCGAAACCGCCGAGACCGCAGCTGCGACCCAATCGGCGCCTGCCTCTTCGGCAGCCGAGTCGCAGCCGTCCGCTGGTGAATCGGCCAGCCCGGCAACTGGCCAGACCGAGTCCGCAGCGGCCGGTGCCGCTGAGACGCCCGAAGCTGAGGCGCAGGCGACGGATGGCGCCTGGATCGATCAGGCCACCTACGAGGCGAACCCGCAGAAATATCACGACGCGGGCAACGTCGTGCTGTTCTTCAACGCGTCTTGGTGCCCCACGTGCCAGCAGACGGTGACGAATCTGGACTCCGAGGGTGTGCCACCGGGACTTACCGTGGTGAGTGTGGACTTCGACCAAGCGTCGAAGCTCAGGCAAGACTACGGAGTGACCGTGCAGCACACCTTTGTGCAGGTGGACGCTTCCGGAGCCGAGCAGGCGAAGTTCACCGGGGCGCTGACCGGGGAGCAGATCTCATCGCAGACGGTGTGAGGCCACCGTCGATGAGGATTTCTCATGATTGAGTTGATAGGCGCGGTCATTGCGGGCATGTTGACCACACTCGCGCCGTGTGTGTTGCCCCTGCTGCCCGTGATTGTCGGTGGCTCCGTCGCCGGGGTGATGGGTGATGAGCCCGCCAGTCCGGGCGGCTCGGGTGTCGCCGTCGCGGTACGTGAGCGGACGAAAGTCAAATCTTCGGCCCTGCGCCGCGCACTGGTGATCACCGGTTCGTTGGGTGCGTCGATCTTCCTGTTCACGATGGCGCTGAAGGCATCCACATCCCTGATCGGAATCCCACCCGAGGTCTGGCAGTGGGTGTCTGGCGGGCTGCTGATCGCACTGGGTTTGGTGGGGCTGTTTCCGAATCTGTGGGAGGGTATCTCGGCGAGGCTTTCCCTGCAGGCGAGGTCTTCCCAACGCCTCGGTGCGGCTCGGAATCGAGACGGTCTGGCCGGTCAGGTGCTGACCGGAGCGGCGTTGGGCCCGGTATTCACCTCCTGCTCACCCCTCTACGGCTACGTGATTGTCACGGTGCTGCCAGCCGAACCGGCACGAGGCGTGGCACTTCTGCTCGCCTACGTGTTCGGCCTGTGTGCCACCTTGCTCGTCATCGCTCTAGCTGGGCAAAAGGTGGTGCGCCGCTTCGGCTGGGCCGCCGATGCCCACGGTTGGTTCCGGCGTGGACTGGGGTTGGTGTTCATCCTGGTCGGTGTGCTGGTGGCGACCGGGTGGATGAGGGAACTGGAAACCTGGCTGATCGTCAACGCACCGATTGCCCCGTGGAACCTCGACTCCGAATTCATCCCGTGATGCGACCATGGCTACCGTGACTGCAACTGCATCCGGCCCGGCGCCGAGTGAACTACTCGCCCGGATTGCTGCCGGCGACGAGGCAGCCTTCGCGCAGTTCTACGAACTCATGAGTCCGACGGCATACGGTCTGGCCTTGCGGGTCACGCGAGACACGCACATGGCTCAGGACGTTCTGCAGGAGACCTTCACCGAGATCTGGTCGCAGGCTGGACGATTTGATCCGCAAGGTTCGTCGGCTCGGGCCTGGGTCGCGATGTTGACCCATCGGCGAGCAGTCGACCGGGTGCGTCGGGAACAGTCTGAGCGGGACCGCGGTGCCACCTGGGCCAGCGCGACGACGATTCGGGCGCACGATTCGGTGGCAGAAGTCGTGCAGTTGCGGGCCGAACACCGACGGGTGCGCGCGGCCATGGATCGGCTCACCCCGCTGCAGCGTGAGGCGCTGGACTTGGCCTACTTCGGCGGGCACACCCACACTGAGGTGGCCACACGACTCGACATCCCGTTGGGGACGGCGAAGACCCGTATTCGTGATGCGCTGCGTAGCCTCCGCACGAATCTGGAGGATCACCGATGACCGAGATGCACGAGTGGGTGGGCGCCTACGCGGTGGACGCCTTGGACGGCCCGGAACGTGATGCCTTCGAGCGCCACCTGGGGCAGTGTCCGGCCTGCGCCGCGGAACTCGCCGAGTATCGAGAAGTGCTCGCGGGAGTCGCCGAGACGCAAGCGGTGGTGCCGCCGGCTGAGGTTTGGGAAGCAGTGGCGCGCCGTGGCGGGGACGAGAGCCGCAACCAGCCTCGGGCACCTGCTGCGGCGGACGCTGACACTGGCGCGTCGGAAGGCGCCCCCCGAGGCCGACGTGCATCGCTGAGCTGGCTCGCCGCGGCGGCCGCGGCAGCCGTGCTGTTCGCCGGTGGGGTGCTGGTGGGCAGGCAGATGATGCCGGAGGTGCCCGTCGCAACTGATTCCAGTGTCGTGTCCGTTCTCGAGGTGGCGGCGGCAGGTGACGCACAGTTCGCAGATGTCGACATGATGGGTTCCCGGTCCAGGGTGGTCACCAGTGGCGAGATGGACAAGAGCGTCTTCATCGCCGCTGACCTGCCGACGCCGGCGAAGGGTATGTGCTACCAGGTCTGGCGGGTGAACACCGACGGTTCCAAGGAGTCTGCGGGGGTGTTTGTGCCGGATGACCAGGGGCATGTGGCCGTTGTGCTCGACGGCGGAGCCGACGTCGCGTCGTATGTGATCACCTTGGAACCACCGGGCGGATCAAAGGCACCCACCGGGGAGATGGTCGGCCAGGTGGGTGCCTGATGCCGATGCTGTCTATTGCGCCACAGTCAACCGAACGCAGGCAGCCGGAGACAGGGCAGCTAGACGCGTCCTCATTAGGACTTCGCGTTGTCCTTGCCGTCGCCGTGGTGCCGATCCGTCGCACCTCGCTTCAAACTGAGCTTCGCCGTACCCAGCAGCGCTTTCACGATGAAGCCGACCAGGAAGAGGTCGAGCACCATCTGCACGGTGACGACAGCTCGGGAGAAATCAGTCGTTGCTGTGATGTCCCCGAAACCCACCGTGGCGAAGATGGTGACCGTGAAATAGAGCGCGGAGATCTTGGTCAGCGGTTCCGAGAATGCCTGCGGCATCGAAGCGTCGAGGTACAGGTATGCCAATGACATGAGCACGAAGAACACGGTGCCGACAACCACCAGTGCTTCCAGTGACCGAAGCTCCGGCAGCTTCGATGACATGATGGCTCGCAGTTGCCACACGAGTACGGCAAAAAACACGATCAAGGCCAGAGCCGGGCCGATGAAGTCGATAGCAGAACTCGGCAACGCACCGAGGGGCCACACGAAGTACAGCGTGACCAGCGCCGTAGTAAGCAGTACGCCGCGCAACAACGCCATCAGCAGGATCCGACGCCTCTTGTGCTGGTCGAGGTCCCCCAGACGGTGCGGAGCAGGTGCCGGCGACTTTGCTTTCGATCGTGATGTCACGTCTGGCAGTCCTTGCATGGTTGGCGGCAACGGCTCGGTCGCGTGAGTGCATTTTGCCACCAGACGCTGGGGACTGTGCGGGTATTTCGCGTCTTGCGTGCTCAGGCGGGCAGCAGCTGGACAGCGCCGAAGGAGACATTGAACCGATCACACCAGACGCTGATGCTCGTGAGTTGGGAGAGATCGGCGTCGGCCGGGATGCTGTAGTTCTGTGAGCCTTGGTTGCCCTTGAGTGCCCCGAGATCGATCCACTGCCCGTCGTCGAATACTCCCCAGCCGTCGACACCTTCGATCACCGGGGCGTCGGTGATCCACACCTTCAGGTCGGGTCCGTTGGACGTATTCAAGTCTTCGATGCGCAACACTCGCGATCCATCGGGCAGTTCAAAGACCCCCGCGGTACCCGTGGTGGCGTGCTCATGGCTGATGAAGGAGCCCGTCAGCAACAGCACGGGCTCCGCAGGCGGGTCAACCTCCGTCGCCGCTGCGGCGTCCGATGACGCCGGGGCTGGAATTGCGGGCGCAGCAGATTCGACCGCATCGGCCGCCGGGAACGCCTCATTGACTTGCGCGTCCACGAACAGTTTCCACGGTTGAAATAGCGCGAGGCCGACGATCAGACCAGCCGCGGCAACTAGCCCGATCGGGACGATGATTCTGGGGCGCAGCAGTCGACGCCAAACCGAAACGGTTGGCTGCTGATCTGCTGTCGGTGACGTCATGGTGCCCGAACAAGGATGTGCGCGGCTTCATTCCGACGCCGGGGTTGGATCACTTGCGGTCGGTGTCATGCATTTCCGCAGCGGTAAGTTCAGATGGCGCAGGGTGTTGGTACCGACCGTTGCGGTAGTAGTCGGTGGGAATGACCAAGTCCAACTGTGGCGGTGACGCGAAACCGCCCATCATGGATGGCCCCTGACCCTCGGTGCTGCGGTGGCCATGAGCAACGCCGCACGGTGCGAGGGCCACATCGCCCGCCGATGCGTCCACCCAACCGATGTCGCCGACAAAGAACTGGCCAGCCCCGCTCCACATCACCAGGAACTCGTCGGAAACCGGGTGGGTGTGGATGGTGTCCTCGACCCCGACGCCACAGTAGGCGTAGTTGAATCCGGCCAGTCGGGTTCCGGCGCCGGGCCACAGCACCAGACGCATCGGCAGGCCGATCCCGGTGAATGCGGTGCCTTCCAGCACGTTGAACAGCGCCCCTTCGCTGGCGACCTGTGCGGGTGTGAGGTGTTGCGCTCGAACGTGCGATTGGTCGTCCCGGTACTCCAACTCATCGAGATCACTGACGCCACGGTCATCCGCGTTGGCCTTCGCTTTGGCAACGGCCTCACCGTTCATGACTCCCCAGACCGGGTTGTATAGGCCGGCCTCGGAGTAGAGGTCGAATTGCGGCGGGCAGATCTGGTTGACCAGGTAGGCGCGGCGATTCGACGTATTGCGGATCATGTGGGGGACCCCAGCAGGGAAATACACCAGGTCGCCGGGCCGGAGTGTCACCCACCCGCCGCGGAGCAATACCTCCACCTCGCCGTGGCGGCACAGGAACGCTTCCTCGGCCAGATCGTAGGTGTACCTATCGCTTGCCTGGCCTGGGTCCACAATCGTGAGGTGCACGGCCTCGGTTTGGAAGCCAGTACCGGGCCAGGCCAGCAACCGAGTAGCCAATCCGTGCACAGTGATTTCGGGACCGTCGAAGATGCTGCCGATGGCACCACCGGACCTGATCTGCTGTGGAGTGCGGTACCTCGCACGGAACTCGTGGGTGGTCATTGTTTCTCCTTGGTGGTGGTCGCTGCTCCACGCGCCTGCTCCAGAGTACGTCGGTGCACTCCGGCCATGTCCGAATTGTTGATCCGACGATCATTCGGATCGCGGCCCGCCAGCACCGCGTCGAGGTAGCGGCGGTCTGCATCCAGCCGCTCGATAGGTGCGGTCGTGGGCGTCCCGTGGCCGGGGATCAACACCTTCGCGCGTCGCACCACCTCGGTCAGCCGGTCCAAGCCGGTCAGATAGGTCGCGAGGTCAAGTTCATCAGGGTCCGGGTAGGGCAACTCGATGTCGCTGAGCATGTCGCCGACGATCACCACGCCAGCATGGGGAAGCTCCAAAGCCACATGCCCGCGGGCATGTGCGTCGTGTTGGTGCACGATCACCTCCCGACCATCCCACGGCACACGGTACGGATCCGGCAGGTCCGTCGCCTGGCTGTGAGGCGTGGCCGGAACGTCTGCGGCCAGCCGGGTTGCTGCAGGGAAAGGCACAAGCCTGCCCGCCAGATCCAGTAGTTCCTCGGGCAAGTCGCCGACGAGCGGCGCGAGCAAGTCCTGGCGGTTGGCCCGCCATTGGGCGACGGTCCACGGTGTCGCCCAGCGTGGGACGTTCCCCAGATTGGGATGCCACAGCACGTGGTCGTAGTGCAGGTGCGTGGCCACTCCGGCAGCGCAGCGCGCCTGGGCACCGGCCAGCACTTCAGCCACATCCGCCAACTCGTCGGCATCCCACGCCGGATCCACCACCAGCGCCTCATGCCCGCCAAGCACGGCGGTAGTGGTGGTGGAATAACGACGAGATGTCATTACCAGCACTCCGTCGGCCACTTCTTCGCACGTCCGCATGCGGCGATTCTCTCGCTGATTCGTCGCCGATAGGTTGGTGATATGCCTGCGGATCCAACCTTCAGCCCCGAATCGAACACTGGGATGGTCGGCTGCTACCGGCCATTGGATCAATCTGAGTCGGCATCGGGGGAGTTGGTCGAGGAATTCGCGTCCACTGAGTACGCCGGCAGCGCTTGGGGCCCGGATATGCAACATGGCGGGCCGGTCGCTGCTCTGCTTGCGCGCGCAATGGATCGGTGCCAACCCGCCGCCGGCACACGTATCAGCCGGATTGTGGTGGAGATCCTGGGTGCGGTCCCGCTCACGAATGTGCGCACGTCAGCGCGGGTTGTGCGGCCGGGGCGGCGAATCGCCTTGCTCGAATCGGACCTGTGGGCATTAACCCGAGATGGGCGCTGGCAGCTCGCGGCGCAAGCCCGCGCCTGGCGGCTGGCCGTCTCCAGCACCGCGGGGGTGGTCAATCGCGCCGACGCGTGGGCCGCGCCGCGCCACCCACCGGCGATCAACGACCTCAGCGCCGTTGCCCTGCCCGAGGAGTGGCGGATGGGTTTCGTCAACGCGCTGGAATGGCGAATCGAACGGCCCTTCGGCGGCCCCGGCACCTCCTTGGCCTGGTTGCGACTCGCCCAACCACTGGTCGCCGGCGAGCAGGCCACACCGCTGGAACAGTGCGTGGCAATCGCCGATACGGCCAACGGGGTGGGTGCTCGTTTGGACGCTCACACCTACACCTATCTCAACACCGACCTGACCATCCACCTGTTCGATGCGCCGACCGGATCGTGGATCGGCCTGGCAGCAGAAACCTCGGTCGGCCCGGACGGTTTGGGCTTGAGTTCGGCGGTGATGCTCGACGCCGCAGTTGGGGCGATCGGGCGGGTGGCGCAGACGCTGCTGGTGCAGCGGCGGGCTGGCGCCTAGGTGTCCCGAGGTATGGGGCCGCGGCCTTTTGCGGTGATGATCAGGTCCGAAGGTTCAGCCACCTGGATTGAAGCCCATCACGCAGGGAGCCTGCCCACCCGAGAAGCCCATTGCGTTGCTCTTGGTCGGGGCGCGACTGTTCGAAGAGCCAGGCTAGGTCGGCCTTCAGTACTGCAATCTCGATGTCGCGCACCAGCACCTCGTCGGCCAATACTTCACCGAGGCGGGCATCGAGCGGGTCAGGGTCGGCGATCACCGCGCTGAGCTCGTCGGTGCGTTCAGCCGGTGCCAGGACCTGGTTCCAGCTGTCAGGGTGGAAGGCTGCCTTGGTACCCCAGCGCAACTGCAATCCCGCCGGCAGTGGTGCGATCCGATAGTCGTGGCGATCGATGAAGTCGTTGACTATTCCCAAATCTGCCCGATCCAAGAGTTCAATCGTGATCACTGGCCGATGCCGAGTGGTCATGTGGTGGGCACCTGCCAGGACCGCGTGCTCAAAGCCCTCGACGTCGATCTTGATCAGCCCTACGCGCTCCTCGCCGCGGGCTGCGTTGGCCGAGTCCAGGGTGACGGTGGCCACTGAAAATGTGCCCGGCGTGTCGTCCTTGAAGTCCGGATTCAGCGAGGCGCTGGTTTCGATCCGCCCATGGCTGGCGTCGGGCAGATGAATCGTTGCCTGTCCGACGGAATCGCTCACCGCGACCTGCTGGACGTCTGCCGAAACTCCGTTGAGTGCAAGGTTGCGTCGACACATGTCGGCGATACTCGGGATCGGCTCGAAGGCGACGATGGCCGAAGGTGCCTGTAGCCGACCCAGCAGCACCGAGTAGTAGCCGGTGTTGGCACCGACATCGTAGAAGGTGCCCCCTAGGTGGAGGGCCAGCCTGGCGGCGACCTCTGGCAGCGGCCTCTCGTAGCCACGCCAATTCACCGCGGCCGCGACCGCCGAAGTGTCACGAGCGCCATACCCCACCAGTCGCACCGGCGGGAATGGCGAATCCTGATGCGACATGTGCTACTCCCACCATCGATCGACTCCTTGACGGTACCAAGGCGCATGGATGCAAACCGTGGCAGAGGATCGACGTCTCGCTGAACACTCGTGGTGTTGCCGACGGTTCCGCACGTTGGTGACAGGCACCAGCGTGGCGCGCCTGCCTCAGGCGGTGACGTCCCGGCGGTCGAACAGCACAATGCCCGCGGCGGTGATCACCACTGCCAGCCCGAGCGGCACGGCAGTGTTGAGCACCCCAGGAGCTTCGGTGAGCGGACTGGAGTTCATCAACCAATACCAGGGCGAGAGGTCGCGCAGCCAGGAAAGCGCATCGGCGGCGCTACCCACCAGTTGGGCCACGAAGCCGAGCACCGCGAACACCGTTGCCGCAGCGATCGCCGCACCCCTGCTACCGGTGGCAGCGCCGACGGCAAAGCCCAGGCTGGCCTGCAGCATCACCAAGGCGTAGGTGGCCACCCCGGCCGACCACAGCCCCCACCAGGGCAGCCCATCGTCGAGGCCCACCAGTGGGGAGGTCACGGCCAAAACCGCGGTCCCGACGATTGTCACCAGGGCTACCAGCAGCCACATACCGAGGACCCGTCCGACCGCGGCGGAGACCCTGCTCACCGGGTTGGCGAGCAGCATCTCCAGAGTGCCTTCAGATTCGGAACCAGCGATCGACCAGGCGGCCAGCGCGATCGCCAGCACCAGCAGCACCAACGGGAACATGTTCGAGTACAACTGGCTCATCAGGTAGCCAGACGGGCTAGCGATCGAATCGGCCGCCAGGCCGAAGGCGTCCCGCAGACTCTCCGGCATCGATTCGGCGTAGGCATCCAACTCTGCGCCGGTGTCACGGATGCTGGGGTAGACCGCCACCATCATCACCATCAACGCGGCGATGCCGATCGAGTATCCGATCAGGCTGCGCCGCCGCTCGGTGACCATCTGCGATGCGATCACCAGCATCGCCGGGAACCCGCCAAGGTGGCTCGGGTTGGACCCGGTACCCGCCCCGGAGTCTGGTGCTTTCAACTCGGTCTCAGTGCTGGTCATGGTCATCAGTCCGTTCGCCTGAGTAGTAGCCGTAGAACACCTCGTCAAGATCGTGCCGACCGGTATCGATTCGTTCGATGCCGTACGGCGCGAGCAGGGACATGATCTCGGCGGCACTGCCGACCACTGTGAAGGAGGCCTTGACTCCCTCCAGCGATTCCAAGGTCACTCCGGCCCGCTGAGCAAAGACTTCCTGCGGTACTGGTGAATTGAGCACGACGTCGATGGTTTGCACGGCCGCGGCGCCCAATTGTGTGGTGGTACCTTCAGCAACTTTGAGGCCTTGCCGCAGAATCGTGACCCGGTCGGCGATGTCCTCGACCTCACTGAGGATGTGGCTGCTGAACAGCACCGCGGCGCCGGCATCGCGGCGGGCATCCACCAATTCCAGCACCGTGCGCTGGGCCAACGGATCAAGTCCGGAGGTGGGTTCGTCGAGCACCAACACGTCGGGTTTATGCATCAGTGCCGCAACAACGCCCACCTTCTGTCGGTTGCCCTTCGACAACTGACCGAACTTGCGTGACGTGTCCAACTCCAAGGTGGCCGTGAGTCGTTCGATCTCGGCAGCCCAGCATCCGCCCCGCAGTTGGTCGAAGGCGCTGAGCACTCGGCTTACCTTTTGATTCGACACCAACCGGAAATCGCCGGGGAGGTAGCCGATGCGGGCCCGGATTGCGGTGTCGGCTGGGCGACCACCAAGCACCGTCACGTTCCCGGAGTCGGCCCGAAGGTAGCCCAACAAAGTCCGCATAGCGGTGGTCTTTCCAGCGCCGTTCTCGCCGAGTAGGCCGACGATTTCGCCCGGTTCCACATTGATGGTGAAGTCCGCGAGGGCGCGAGTAGTGCCGTAGCACTTGGTGACGTTGTCCATTGCCATGGCAGTTGGCATATATCCAAGGTAGCGCTCGGAAGGTGGCAGCGGCACAAGTGGCCGCGTCTGGAGCAACCCGGGTGGGCAAGTCGCACGTGCGTGTGACACCATCAGCGACGGCGGCCTCGGTCGTTGAGCGCTTGGAAACCCCCCGCCCCTGCGCCGACGGCCGAGACCGTCTTTGACTGCAACGCACACAGCAGGTGGAGCGCCCCACCGACGTTCATGCTGGGGAGGTCGCGCTGGTTGACGAAGCTGCGATTCCGCTGCCGGAGTCCGGTGCTATTTCTGGCGTTGACTTGCAATTCGGCGGCTAACCTCACGCGCCTCTTCGATGATTTCCTGCTGTCCAGGCACCTGACCATCGAGCATCAGAATCCGCCCGTCACTCACCACCGTGGTGACAACGCTGGGATCAGCCGAGTAGACCAAGTTGGCCGTGAGGCTGTGATCACCGACCATCACCGGGTGATCCAGATCCACCAACATGAAGTCTGCAAGTCGGCCAACCTCGATGACGCCGGCATCGATCCCAAACGCTTGCGCCGCGTCGTGGGTGGCTGCGCGCAGGATGGTGTGGTCGCGGCCAGCCAACGGGGAACCGGCCTGCGATTTCGCCAGCAAGGCGGCGGTCTTCATCTCGCTGAACATCGACAGGCTGTTGTTGCTCGCCGCTCCGTCGGTTCCGAGCACGATTCGGCATCCGGCTTGCTCGGCCTGGGCGTGATGGAAGAAGCCGCTGCACAACTTCAGATTTGACACCGCCATGTGCGCCACCACCGCCCGCCGGTCGGCTATCAAGGCGAGATCGTCGCTGGTGAGATGTACGCAATGGGCAAGCACAGATGATTCAGTGAGCAAACCCAGCGAGTCCAGGTAGCCGATCGGGGTGAGGCCATGGGTGGCCAGACAGTTGGCCACCTCCTCGGCCGTTTCGGAGGCGTGGATGTGCACCCGGCGGCCCGTTTCGGCGGCGTCTGCGGCCACCTCCCGAAGCATCGCCTCACTCGTGGCGTACACCGAGTGTGGTGCGTGACTGACGCTGACTCGATCCGGCAGCGAATCGGCGATCTCCAGCAGCGCATCGTTGCCCGCAACCGAACGCGGATTCGCAACGCCGTCCGGTCCGGTGATGTGCAGGAGGCCGATTTCGGCGCGCACGCCCATATCGGCGGCGGCTCGGGCCGCGGCTGTTTGTCCCCAGTACATGTCGTTGAAGAACACTGTGCCGGACTTGATCATCTCCAAGATCGCCAGTCGGGTGCCGGCGTAGATGTCGTCGTCAGTGAGCCTGGCCTCCGCCGGCCAGATGTGATCGCCCAACCAGTCGGCCAACTCCAGATCCTCGGCGTAGCCGCGCAGCAGGGTCATGGCGGCATGGGTGTGGGAGTTGTAGAAGGCCGGCAGGATCGCCTGGGTGCCGCCCGCGTCGATGATGGTGGGCTCGCTGCCGGTGCTGCCTCCGGCCGGCTGGGCCAGCTGGTCTGATTGCGCTTCGGGCGGCGTAGCGCCGATGGCGACGATTCGGTTGCCGGCGACGTGGACGTCGGTAACGTCACCCTTGAACACCACGTTGCGAATGATCATGTCGGCCATTAGTAGGTCACTCCATCTCCGGTGTGCAGGGTGTCGAGTTCGTCGCCGATCAGGCCATATTCGCGGGTGATGCGCAGTAGCTCCGCTTCGAGGGCCGGCGGCGGTACGTTGAGGCCGGGTTTGCAGCGTCCGGCGACCAGTTCGATGGCCCCGGCATTGCTCAACGCCATGGTGGCATCCATGTAGCGCAACAAAGTGGGCTCGGCCAAGGCGAAATTGACTGCCAGCTTGCCATTGAGGGCGCGTTCGGCAGGTACCCGAGGGCCGAACTCGTCCTCGGCCCCCATGTTGGCCAATAGCGCAGGGGAGTTCACCAGCGCGTGGGCGTAGGGATCAAGTCCGGATTCCACCCCGGTGGCCGCCACCACGCACCACGCCGAGTCCAACGCTTCCAACACGGCATCGGAATCGGCCGGATCGATCGTCGGGCGACCCTCCGCGGCGACCTCCCGGAGTTCCTCTGTGGCGCCGGGCGTAGCGCCTGCTGGGGTACGGCGCGGATCGATCGCGGTGATCCGCGCGCCGCATCTGCGCGCGGCATGAGCGACGCCGGCACCGACCTTGCCGAGTCCAAAGATCACCACGTGCGCATCAGGTGGAATGGGATGGCCAAGTTGGGCCATCGCCCGGATGAAGCCGTCACTGGTGCCGAGGGTGGTTTCGATTCGCTTGATCACGCCGGAATCCGCGACGAACACTGGCTGTTCGGCGTCGGCGTAGCGCGCGACGCCCGAGCGCGTCAGTTCTGTGTAGCCGTAGGCGGCGGGCACCTGCGCGTGCAGTCCGGCGCAGTCGAGCACCACGTCGAATTGTGGTTGCGGTGCCCACGTCACCGGAATGCCCAGCGACGGGAGGGCCGCCACCACCTTCGCATCAGAGGGCAGGATGGGGTTGACACCTACTGTGACGTCGGCGCCCGCAGCGGTCAGTGCGAGATATTTGGCCAAGGTGTTGCCGAATACCGGCGTTGCGTCGAGCACCCGCAGGCCCGCGAGCGGACGTTCTTCAGCCCATTGCCGATGCTGCCACCACAAGGTGGGGAACTCTTCGGTCGGATATACCGACGTCACCGCACTCGTGAGGTCATCGGCCATGCCGTAACTCTGCCATGAACGCGGATCAGACTGTGGCCAGAGGTGGGGCGGCGCGGCGCTACTTTGCGGCGCTACTTTAGGGATTCGATGAGGTCGACGTACTGTTGTTTGGCGTCGTCAGACGACACACCCTTGAGCGAGGCTCGGGCGTCGTACTTGGCCCGGCCCACGGGATTGGTGAAGCCGGGACGTTTGCCTGCGACGTCACCTTCCTTGGCCTGCTTGAACAGGGCATAAATCTTCAGCATCGTGGCCTGATCGGGGGCTGTGGGCAGCGATGTGGAAGCTGTGACTGCGGCCTCGAATTGTTCGTCGAGTTCTGCCATCGGATTCTCCTAGGTCGCGTGGGCGCCGGCGTGGTCCTGTGATGATCCCCGCTGTGGTGTTGTGGTGGCAAACGCTGCACGGAAACTATGCGGCCGCGGTGGCGTCGGGGCCGCCTCGATCCGCGTCCTTCCGGGACCTGCGCCACGCCTGCCAGGCGCCGGTGCACCACAGTGCCCACACCACAAGTACCGGTTGGAAGAGCAGGCGGATCGCTCGGGCCGCATCGGAGTCGAGGCCGAACGCGTCGGTTCCGGTGAGGAACTGCGAGATGTTCCCAGGAAAGATGATCACGAAGAACGCGGCCAGGATCCAACCCACGGCAACCCGCCAACGCCAGAGGAACACCAGAGCCGTGGCGAAGACGAGTTCCACCACTCCGGAAACCGCCACCACCATCTCCGGCGCTGGCATCCAGGTGGGGACCTGGGCGAGAAATTCGTCGCTGTTCGTGAAGTGCCCGATGCCGGCGAAGGCAAGGAAGGCCGCGAGAACGAACCGAGCAAGGTGTTGCGGAAGTGAGAGGCTCACGCAGGCAACTTACCTGGGCGGCTCCCCGCCATCCACCCTCGCGGCGTCCGGCTACGGCTCAACGGTGCATTCCACCTCTGACGGCGGAGCCACACAGTCCAGCATCTCGTCGTAGTCGGTCGACCCCTCCAACTCGCGCGCGAGGAAGGCCGCGGTGTAGGAGTTCGTGATGTCGTGAACGGTCTCGACCGGCAATACCTCAGGGTCGCAGGCTTGCGCGGAGCCGCGGGCAAGTTCGGCGCTGAGGACCTCTGGGACGTTGGGGTTGGCGGCGACTGAATCACGCAGTGTGCAGACGTCGGTGAAGGAGTTGTGGGCCCCACCTTGGATGTCGAGTCGCAGCAGTGGGCGGCCTTCCATCAGCGACACTGGCCGTACCGTGTTCGATTCGATCGGGGTGCTGGTGTCTTCGGTGCTGCTGATGATCAGTGTGGGTACGTCGACGTTGGCGAGCTCCGAGTCGGAAAGCATCTCGGTGTAAGGGGCCTGCAAGGCGATCGCTTTGATCCGAGGGTCGGTTTCGGTGGTGCCCAGGGTGTTGGTATGCCCGGCCACCGTGGCGATGGAGGTGTAGCCGCCCCAGGAGTGGCCGCTGAGGGCGATGAGGTCGTCGTTGATTCGTCCGGCCAACGGGTCGGCGGTGTTTGCATCCGTTGCCAGCGCGGCATCGATTGTTGCGGTGATGTCTGCTGGGCGATTGTTCGCGTTGGTCTCATCATCGACCCCGGCGCCGCTGAGCTGGTCGAGTGCGGTGCTGCCCGGGTGGTCCGGGGAGATCACCACGTAGCCCTTGGACGCCATGAACTCGGTGTAGAAAGTTGCCACCCAGCGGAATCCGCCACCGCCGTGGGAGTAGACCAGCAGCGGAAACTCGCCCTCGGCGGCTGGCGCGTCGGCGAAGGCGGCTTCGGAAGTGAGGCCAAGGCCTGGAAGGAAGGTGTATTCGGCGGGACTGGCGCCAGTTGAGTTCCCCGAGTCCACCGGGTACCAGATGTCGGCTTCGAAGGTCCGGCCGTCGCGGCTGTCGTCGGTGACGGTGATGGTGCGATGGCCGACCTCGTAGGGGCCGGCTTCGGAAGCCTGCATCTGCTCGGCTTCGGAGGCCGCGACCGCTTGCTCGCTAGATTCACCGGAGGCGACCGACGGCGACGCTGTGGGATCGGATCCGGCGTCGGCGGAACCCTCGGAAGCGCAGCCAGCCAAGGCCACCGTACCGGCGGCGAAGGCCGCGACCGCTCCGGCGATTCTTCGACTGCGGCGGCTATGGCTCATGGGGTCTCCTCGTCCGGCAGAAATGATCGTGCGCGTCACCACAGTGTTGCCGCAGCGACGCCTGCGCGCGAATCGACGGATGCCCAGCCTAGGCGGCGACCTGGCCCTGCCTAGGCCGCTACCTGGCCCACCAATTCTTCCAAGACGTCTTCCATCATCGCCAGCCCAACCGTGGCGCTGGTTTCTGGGTCTACCACCCGCACAACGTGCGCCCCACGACGCTGCATGGTGCTCAACACATCGCGCAGTGAGTCCTCGGCGGTCACTGTGGGCAGGTCGCGGATCAAGTGTCGGCGGATCGGGGACGTCAGCCGCCGTTCTGGAAGCACGATGAGGTCCTTCACGTGGAGGTAGCCCAGGATCTCCCCGTCGGATCCGGTGACCGGGAAGCGTGAGTGGCCGGTGGTAGAACTGACGCTTTCGACATCGCGGGGGGTGGCATCATCGGGCACGGTCACAAGAGCTGCCAGCGGCAATGCAACTTCGGCGGCGCGTACTTCGACGAAGTCCAACGCACCGGTGAGCAGTTCGCGCTCAGGTTCGTCGATCAGGCCGTGGCGCCTGGATTCTTCAATCAGGCCTGCCACCTCATCGCGGGTGAAAACCGTGGCCACCTCGTCGCGGATGGGAACCCGAAGGATCCGGAGCACCACGTTGGCGCTCTGGTTCAGCGCCCAAATCACCGGCCGCAGCACCCAGACCAGGGCGTACAACGGGGGCCCCAAGAGCAGCGCCGCACGAGCCGGCAATGTCAGCGAGATGTTTTTCGGCACCATCTCACCGAAAACCATATGGAGAAACACGACGATCGCCAGCGAAATGGCGTAGGCAATCACATCAACTGCGCCCAGTGGTAGGCCAATCGAAGTCAGCGGCACCTCAAGTGCGTCGGCAACGGCAGGTTTCGCCACCGCACCCAGGCCGATCGAGCACAAGGTGATGCCGAGTTGGGCGCCCGCCATCATCAGCGACACTCGTTCCATCGCTTTCAACGTCAGCTTGGCTGCCCATGAACCTTGCTCAGCGCGGGGCTCCAGCTGGGTGCGCCGCACGGAGATTAGGGCGAACTCGGCGCCCACGAAGAAGGCGTTGCCGATGAGCAGCAGTACCGCCACCGTGGCGGCTAGTCCGTAGCTCATCAGATGTCCCCAGCCGAATTCACGATGCGGGCCCGCACAATGTCGATCCGGCGGCCGTCGAGTTCGCTGACCGTGAGCGCGAGACTCACTGAGGGTCGCTCGCGGTGGTCGTCTGCGCGGTCGTCATGCTTGGCCGCGCAGGTGAGGACGATGGAATCGCCTTCCCGCGGCAGTCGGCCCAGTGTTTCCATGATGAGTCCGCCGAGCGTTTCGGTGTGGTCGCCCTCAGGCAGCTCAACGCCGATGGCCTCGCTGGCCTCGTCGGGGCGAAGGAGACCGGAAAGCAGCCACGCGCCATCCTCGTCGCGGACGTAGTCCGGGCCCTGTTGATCCTGTTCGTCGTGAATCTCCCCGACGATCTCCTCGACCAGATCCTCAAGCGTGACGAGCCCAGAGTTGCCGCCGTACTCGTCAATCACCACCGCGAGTTGAATAGGCGATTCGCGCAGAACTTCCAACACTGCGTCTAGGTCGAGTGTCTCCGGCACGAACGGTGCAGTTCGGGCGATGTCGCCCACACGGCGGGTGTCCCGATCTTCAGGAGGTACGCCCAGCACTTGTTTGAAGTGCACGACGCCCACGACGTCGTCCGGGCCATCGGCGACCACCGGAAAACGGGCATGTCCGGTGCGTCGCACCAAGTCGATGACGTCGCTGACGGAGTCGGCGGCGTTGAGGAAGTGCACCTTTGGCCTGGGCGTCATGACGTCGGCCACAGTGCGATCGCCGAACAGAATCGACCGGGTCACCAAGGTGGCAGTGGTGTCGTCAAGCGTGCCGAACTGGCGAGAGCGCGACACGAGCGAGGCGAGTTCCTGCGGTGAGCGAGCGGAGATCAATTCCTCTTTCGGTTCGATGCCGATGAGGTGCAGCACCTTGTTCGCCGAGCCGTGCAGCAGCGACAGCAGCGGCCCGGTGACGGTGGTGAAGCCGATTTGCAGCCCGGCCACCGCCCGGCCCACACGCAGCGGCTGCGAGATGGCCCAGTTCTTGGGCACCAGTTCCCCAAAGACGGCTTGGAAACCGGTGGTGAGCACGAGCGCAAGGAGCAGGGCGATCGGGAGCGCTGCCTGCTCGGAAAGCCCGAGTGCGGCTAGTGGGCCGGTGAGCAGCCTGGCCACGGCCGGTTCTGCGATGAATCCGACCACCAGGCTGGTGATGGTGATGCCAAGCTGCGCCCCCGACATGTGGGTCGATAGCGATCTCAGACCATCGCGGAGTCGGCGGGCCCGGCGGTCCCCGGCATCGGCTGCACGATCAACCGTCGGGCGATCGACCGTGACAAAACTGAATTCTGCAGCGACGAATACGCCGTTGGCGGCGATGAGTAAGGCGACGACCAGTAGTAGTGCGGCTTCAGTCCACACGCGGGCACCCTCCAGGGGATCACTATAAGGCCCGGGGGCCGCAGGGCACGCGGAGGTTCAAGTGGTGGGGACCGTGCTGCGATGACTATTGGTCGAGCAACCCCTTCATCTGCTTTTGCACCAACTTTGTTGCTTGCTTTGGGGCGAGTTTGATGGCCACATCCATGACGTGGGCGTCCTTGCCCACCAGAATGTGCAAGCGGTCCTTCTCGATGCCGCTGACGATGATCCGGGCCGCCTTGTCCGCGGGGGTTTGCGGGATCCGGCCAGAACTTGGATCGGCGGTCATGGTGACGCCGGAATTCTCGGTGATGGACGTGTTTATTGCCCCGGGCATCACCACTGATACATGAACGTGTGTTTCCAGCAGTTCGGCATAGAGACCCTCGGATAGCAGCTTCACGCCCGCCTTGCTGGCGCCATAGATGGTTTGGCCAGGGAAGGGGAAAAACCCGCCCATGCTGGAGATGTTCACGATGTGGGCCTCGGGCCTGGTGAGCAGTGTCGGCAGAAAGGATTTGACCATGTAGAGGGTGCCCATGAAATTGACGTTGAGCACCCGGTCGATCACGTCGTAGTCGAGGTCGACCACCGGCACGAACGGTTGGATGATGCCGGCATTGTTGATCAGGCCGTCGATGCTGCCGTGGGCTTCGACGACGGCATCTACCAGGGATTCGGTGGCCGCCCGGTCGGTGATGTCGAGGATGTGGGTCGACAATCGTGGATGGCTTGATTCGGTGGCTGCACCCCCGGCTAGCGCGGCGGTCTCGGCCAAGCCGTCGGCCCGCATATCTACCGCAGCCACCCGAGCCCCTCGACTCAGCAGCAAGCGCACGAGTTCCTGGCCGATGCCACTGCCGCCACCTGTGACCACCCATACCTTGCCTGGCACCTTCATGCCGCTCACCTCGTCTGTTGTTGTGCAGTAGTTCCATCTTCCACGTTGATGCCTCACCGACGAAGCGGACTTCGGCAAAATGACTGCCCGCGGGCTACATTCGCCGCATGGGCCCGTTTGAACGCGACCGCAACTCCGAGCAGTTCCTGCTCACTACAGGTGGTTCGCCGGACCCGCTGGACGCGAGCTTTACCGTCTTGACGTCCCTGCGCAGCGACGACATCACCATTCAGAGCTAGGGAGAAAATGGGCGATCACTTTGCTGCACGACTGCCCGTGGCTTTCCGGGACGCCCCGGAATTCGGCAAGGTAGCGGGGAATGGAGCTTGGGAACAGGCGGTGACGTTTGAACCAGGAGAGTTCCTTTGCAGCGAGGAGGTCCTCGGCATCCCGCTGGCTCGCGACTTCCGGTTCGCAGAGGTCGGGGCAGAAGGGGCCTGGAACACGACAAGGCCCTCGAGTTCAGCTACACCAACGGCGACGGCAGCACGCATTGGATCGCCTTGCCAGTGTCGGATCAGCACAAGCGGCTAGACCGGGGGATGGTAGCCGCTGCGCTTGTGCGGTAACTCAGGTCGCTCGAGGCGGGGTCGACGCGCACGGAATCAGGCACGCTGGGAGTTTGCCACGTCGGGGGCGACGCTAGCGTGGAAGGAGTGAGCCGAGGATGAGCAGAGGAAGTGACGGCGACATGAGCGGTTCGACGTGGACGGTCGGAGGACCGCCTCGGATCGGAGGACCCATCACGCGGCGAGGACTTCTCAAAGGGTCGCTCCTGATTGGTGGGGTACTTGCCTTCCCCGGCTTCGCAGCGGCCTGTTCTAGCGGTGAGACCGGGAGCACCGCGGCAAAGAGTGATCCGCCGCTGGAGCGCAAGGTAGCGCAGATGCTCATGGTCGGCTTCCGCGGAGTGACGCTGGAGCCGAGCAACTACATCTACCGCGACATCGAGCAGTACGGCATCGGCGGCACGATCGTGTTCGACTTCGACGCGAAACTGGAAACCACAGGCCGCAACATCACCTCACCGGAGCAGCTGCAAGCGCTGACCGCATCATTGAACGCACTGTCGGAGACGCCGCTGTTCATCGCTGTGGATCAAGAAGGGGGCAAGGTTGCGCGATTGAAAGAGGCCGACGGCTTCCCGCCTACGGTCTCCGAGCAATACCTCGGAACGCTCGACGATCCGGTAGTCACGAGGCAGTACGCCGACAGCATCGCCCAGACCCTGGCGAGCAATGGGATCAACATGAATTTCGCCCCGGTGGTGGACCTCAACGTCAATCCGGACAGCCCGGCGATCGGTGCCCTTGGCCGCAGCTTCTCGGCGGATCCGGAGGTTGTAGCTAGACATGCCGGGATCGTGGTGGACGCTCACGACGCCGCCGGCGTCGCCACCTGCTTTAAGCATTTCCCCGGACACGGTAGCGCCACCGCGGATTCTCACCTCGGATTCGTTGACGTGACCGACACCTGGTCAGAAGTCGAACTGGTGCCCTATCGAAATCTCATCGATGCGGGCAAGGCGCGGATGGTGATGACCGCGCACGTGTTCAATCGCCATTTCGACGCGGATTTGCCGGCCACCCTGTCGCCAGCTTTCATCACGGGCATCCTGCGCGACGAGTTGGGTTTCGACGGGGTGGTCGTCACCGACGACTTGCAGATGGAAGGGCTCACTCAGTTCTTCGACTACCCGACAATTGTGGAGCGCAGCATTGTGGCCGGGGCCGACATCATCCTGGTGTCCAACAATCTCGACTACGACCCTGAAGTCACTCCGCGCACCATCGACCACGTGGTCGACCTGGTGCGCAGCGGTCGGATCAGCGAGGAGCGCATCAACGAGTCCTACCAGCGGATCATGCGGCTCAAGGCGGAGTTGGTGTAGGCGGCACGGAGGGCCTCAGCGATCAATGCGCATGGGATCGTCGAGGGCGATGATGATGGGTTCCACATGCGGTGGGCCAGGTGCGGTATAGCGGGTGCCGGGTACCGGTGAGGGTCCGGGGCCGCCAGGGTTGAAGAACGGGGAGTAGCCATCGACTGCCGGGATTTCCAGCGCCTGCAGGCTGCGCACTGAGGTATCCGTGCCGAGCACGATCACGTCAATGTAGTTGTCCCGATCTTCCACGTAGCAGCCGTCGTAGTAGATGCCCTCAGCCGGGTTGGCAGCTTGGCCGAGGTCCGACAATCCGATCACTTCCAACTGCCCACCCTGCACCTGGACCGGCACACCACTTTCGGTGATGAACGTCTGCCGTCCATCAGGTCCGAGGGCCTGCAGCCGGAAGTAGCGGGAGAATTCGTCTGGTCGCACGCCAGCCACCCCGTCCGGGGAGAATCCACCCGTGGTGAGCATCCTGATCCGGTAGGCCGACAGACCCGTCGCCTCGGCGGATGCAATTTGGTCGCCGTACAGCGCATATTCGTCGTTGGGAAGGAAACCGGTTCCTTCAAGGATTCTCGATCCGCCCTCGCCGACCATTCCCGACCTGGTCAGTTTGGCTCCCACCAGCTTCGGACCGGAAGCGTAGGGGGTGTTGTCTGTTTCCCAGGTGAGGCCCACAGCCGAAACGTTGCCACTTGGCCCGGCCACCATCAGTGGCGTGCCCTCGTCCACGATCTCCAGCCGTACTGGGTATTCCGCACCTTCCTCGCCGGGGAGTCCACGATTGCCCAAGTCGCCGAACAGCACCACAACGTTGCGTTCGTTGAGTTCCCAGTTCGGGTAGGTTCCGGCTGCCACAGCGATACGTTCCTCGCCGGTGTTGAGGGTGAAGCGGAACGACTCCGGAGTGATGGTGTCGGTGCGCACTGGCCAGCTGA
>CAWJIH010000015.1:0-21032 GCA_963842975.1 uncultured Actinomycetes bacterium
TCCTCGTCGCCTGGATCTTCGGGATCATTCCTTTCCTCGGCAACATCGACTCCCTGCGCTACGCGCTGGCCGGGTTCATCGGCGGCGCAGTGGGATACGGTTCCGGGCGCATCCTCGATCGTCGCCGGGACTAGTCCGGTTCATCGAGCCCTAGTCCGCGAGACCGTCCGGGTTGATGTTCCAACCGCGGATCACCGGCTGAACTCGTTCGTGGCCGAGCACTCCGATACCGCCTGGGTCCAGCGCGACCAATCGGCCTGCCGTACCTGGCAGCCCCAGATAGGTCGCCGTGAGAATTCGCAGCAAATGCCCATGCGCCACCAGCATCACGTTGCGCCCCTGAACAGTCACCGGTTCCACCAGGGCAAGCACCCTGGCACTCCGTGCAGCAACGTCGGCTGGGGTTTCGCCGCCGGTATTCGGATCATCCCAAATCACCCAATCTGGATCATCCTTCTCCGCCCGAATCTCAGCGGTGGTGCGACCTTCGTAGGCGCCGTAGTTCCATTCGAGCAAGTCATCGTCATACGCATCCGGGTGAAGTCCGGCCAGTTCGGCAGTGTCGCGTGCCCGAGCCAGCGGACTGCAGAGGACTAGGCCGAAGTTCACCCTGTCGATCATGGGTGCGATCTGCGCAGCCCGCTGCCGGCCAGCGCTGGTGAGCGGGATGTCGGTGCGGCCGGTGTGCTGACCACTCCTGCTCCACTCGGTTTCGCCGTGGCGCAGCAAGTAGATCTCTCCTTGTGACATTTGGCCAGACTGCCACCGTTGACCTCCCGGTCACAATTCGGCCACTGCCACGACCACCCGCGTCAGCATCGGGCATTTGGGGGTGTCGACTGCGTAGGGTGCACCCATGGCCAGATGTACAGGGTGGCGCCGCCCGGCCCCGCCGCACAGTCACACAACTGTCTGCCAGATGGGGGTAGCGTCCACATGACAACCATTGAGAATCGACCAACGCCAGCCGCAGAAACTCCACCGCCCGGGGACAAACCCATCGGGTTGGGCATCACTACCGCACTGGTCACGGGAACCATCATCGGTTCCGGCATCTTCACCTTGCCGGCCGCGCTGGCTGGCATCGGTTGGATTGCCCTCGTCGGCTTCGCGGTCTCCAGCATCGGCGCGATGCTGCTCGCCATGGTGTTCGCCTACGCCTCAAGTCGCAACCCCGCTGCGGGTGGGCCCTATGCGTATGCGCGCGAGGGTTTCGGCGACTTCATGGGGTTCCAAACCGCCTGGAACTATTGGATCGGGGCCTGGGTCGGCGTGGCTGCAATCGGGGTGTCGGCAGTCGGATATCTAGGTGAACTGATCCCGGCACTTCCAGACAACCGACTGGCGGAGATCGCCACCGCGATGGGTTTGGTGGCAATCCTCACCTACGTCGCCACCCGGGGCTTGGCCGCTGGTGGTGCGGTCTCCTTCGTCCTGATGATCCTCAAGATCGTGCCGTTGCTGATCGTCGGCACCCTCGGCTTCATGGCATTCGATTCCGCCAACCTTGGCCCAGCGAACATCTCTGGGGACTCCATGTTTGCCGCGATCGGGCTTTCGGTTGCGCTGACGCTATTCGCTTATATCGGAGTTGAGGCCGCCTCCATTCCGGGTCAAGCGGTGAAGAATCCGAAGAAGACGATTCCCCGGGCCACGCTGTTGGGGACCGGCCTGGCTGCCGTTGTGTACCTGCTCAGCACACTCGCGGTGTTCGGCGCCCTGCCCGCCTCGGTGCTAGCCGAATCCTCCGCTCCGTTTTCCGATGCCGCCCGGGTGATGTTCGGCGACTGGGCCGGTCCGGTGATTTCGCTAGTGGCAGTGATCTCCTGTATCGGCGCCATGAACGGACTGATCCTGTTGGCCGGTCAGGTGCCCATGGCCGCAGCCAAAGACCGCCTCGCACCTGGCGTTTTCGGCAAACTAAATGCCCGTTCAGCCCCGGCCCTCGGTTTGGTGATCTCCGGGGTGCTGGCCGGTGGCATGACCTACTTCGGTTTCGGTGACGGCAACCTGGTGGAGATCTACACGAAGCTGCTGCTGATCTCGACGCTGGCCACGTTGCTTCCGTACCTCTTGGTGTCTGCTGCCGAGCTGCGTTTTCTCATCGTGGATCGCGCACCAGGTACCAAAGTCGCCGGCCTCGGTGTGAAGGTGACCATCACGTCATTGGCGGTGGCGTATTCGCTGTGGGCCATGAGCCAGGCAGGCACCGAAGAGGTCTACCTCGGGTTCATGCTGTTCCTGGTGGGCATCCCGATCTTTGTGCTGGTGTTGCGCCAGTTGCGCAAGCCACCGCCCCCGGCCCACGAATCGGTGAAGCCGTTCGACGTGATTGAGCCGTAGGACAACGCCGCAGCATTTGGGGTCCGGTAGCGAGGAGCCTGCGGTCCTACGCCCGTATTCAGGGGTCAAGCCGACGAGTCTCCAAGACGATATGCAGGTATGACATTCGCAAGCCCGCGGATGCACAGCGGGAGTGGAAAGACCATGTACTTCAACCAACTTCCTCATGCCCAGGCCGAGGCGTTGGCGATGCAATGGCTGGCCTCCGAGCCGGCACGTCTGGAGTGGTTGAGCCGCCGATTCCCGGCGACGGTGCTCGACTACAGCGATGCTTCGATGCGTGCCTTGCTGCGCGAGTCGAACGAGCAGTTCGAACTCGCCGAGGCTCCAGGGTCGGGCGCGCTGCCGCTCTGGTGCGAAGACGACCACTACAGCGGCTACCGGCACTTGAGCGACGATTCGCTCTGGCTGGTCGACGCTTTGGCGCTGTATCTGGGCGACCTGCTCATCTCGCGCGACCCCATCATCCTTCGGTGGGGAGTGCACTGCAGTGACAAAGTTGGCTACCAATGGCACCACCACCCGTGTGTGGTCGGCTACCGCTGGCCCTACAGCACGTTCGAGGACATTGCGATCTTCGCCGTGAAGGCGGCAAAGGGGAACCCGGAGGATCCGCAGCGCACGGTTGCCGCGATCAACTTCTACCTGTCGGTATTCAAACCGCTGGCGCACTCAATGCGCAACGCCTCCGATGGCCCAGCGGAGGCCACGGGCAACTGACCTTCACGCCCGTCCCAGTTCGTAGCACGCGATTGCGGCGGCTGCTGCGACGTTGAGCGAATCGACTCGGCTAGTCACCGGAATGCGCAGCCGCACAGTTGCCCGCTGCTGCGCCGCCGCTGTGAGTCCCGGGCCCTCGGTGCCAAGCAGCAGCGCGAGCCGCCCAGGGGATTCTTCGGCCAGGGTTCTGATCTCACGGGCGTCGGCCGCCGGGGTGAGCGCGGCGAGTTCCCAACCGGCGGCGCGCATCGAATCCAGCGTCTCCAGCCACGGATCGGCGACCGTCCAGGGCAACGACAGCACCGCACCCATGGAGGTCTTCACCGACCGCCGATAGTAGGGGTCGGCGCACCGGGGCGACACCAGAATCGCATCGATCCCCAACGCGGCGGCGGTCCGAAAGACCAGACCCACATTGGTGTGATCCACCAGATCTTCGAGTAGCACCACTCGCCTGGCAGCGCCCACTACGTCCGCCACCGCTGGCAACAGTCGCCGTTCGAAAGCTGCCAATGCTCCGCGGTGTAGCCGGAACCCAACAATGCCCTTAAGTACTGCTTCGTCGGCCACCAGCACATCGATGTCGAACGGATCCAATTCCGAAGCCAGGCCAGGCAACCACCGAGGTGTCATCAGCGCACTGCGTGGGGTGTAGCCAGCGGCCAGCGCCCGAGAGATCACTTTCTCCCCCTCGGCCAGGAACAGTCCCGTTGCCGGCTCCATCTGTTGACGCCACTGCACGTCAGTCAAATCGCGGTAGTCGGCGACGCGAGGATCCTCCAGACCGACCTCCACCACCCTCACGGTGGGCCTTCCCGCAACGCCTCCTGGTCCAGCAGTGCGTCCAGGTCACTTAGCCGACGCATCGTTGCGTAGGGGTTTCGCAGCCGGTGGTTCTCGCGCAACGAATCTTCATTGCGGTGCAGAAACGCCCAGTAGCCAGCGGTGAACGGGCAGGCGTCAGGTCCCACCCGAATCGAAGGTTTGTAGCGGCAACTGCCGCAGAAGTTAGTCATCCGCTTGATGTAGGCGCCACCGGCCGCATATGGCTTCGTCGCCATTTGGCCGCCATCGGCGAACAGCGACATCCCGATCACATTCGCCGGCATCACCCAGCCCGTGCCGTCCACAAAGGCATCGACGAACCACTCGTTCACCGCGGCCGGATCGAACCCGTGCTGCAGCGCGTAGTTGCCCAAGATCTCTAGTCGAATGATGTGATGTGCCCATCCCCGTTCCGCCACCTCGGCCAGGCTGTGCCGCAGACACTCGGCCTGCACCTGGGATGGATCAAGCTCGTCGAACCAGTCCGGCAACGGGGTGTCGGCGTTCAACGCGTTGGCTTGCGGGTACGCCGCTCCGAACCACCAGTACAGGTGCCACACGTACTCGCGCCACCCCAGCACTTGCCGGACGAAACCCTCCACCCCTGCCAAACCAACACTGCCGTCGTCAGCGGCATAAGCCGCCAGCACCGCGTCGATCGCCTCCCGCGGATCCAGCAGGCCAAGGTTCATCGGCACCGACAGCAACGAATGCGCCATCACCCAATCGTCTGCCATCGCGGCGTCCTCGTAGGGACCGAACAAAACCAGCCGATGCTGCACGAAGTCCGCCAGCGCCGCCCGAGCCTCCGCGGTGGTGACCGCGAAGAGCCGCGGACCATCGGAACCTCGTAGTCGCAGCCAACCCTCGGACTCCCATTCCTCCAACATGGCGCGGGCACGAGCGTCGATCACGTCTTCGCGCGGAAAACTCGTGTGGAGTCCTAGATCGGCGGTTTTGGGCGGCGGTAGGCGGTTGGCCGCGTCGAAGTTCCAGGCACCTCCAACTGGCGTCCCGTCCTGATTCATCAAGATGCCGGTGCGCCGACGGGTGGCTCGGTAGAAGTCCTCCAGCACCAGGCGCTTTCGCCCGCTGGCCCAGGTCGCAAAATCTTCTGCGCTGGTGAGGTAACCACGCGACGGCAGCATGGTCACCCCGAGAGTTGCCACGAGGTCGCGGGCCGCGCGGGTCGTGGGCGCGATGACTTCAAGTTCCCGATTCGGCTGCTCGGCACGGATCTGGGCCACGCCTTCGGCATAGGTATCGCTGACGATCAACCTGATCCGTTCAGAGTCCGCCGCAGCCCGGTGCAGCATCGCCGACAGGTAGATCAGGGCTTTCGCCCGGTGCATCCGTCGACGCGCGAACGCCCGCCGGCTGACGATGATGAAGGCGTCGCCGCCGTCATCGAAACTCGCGCCGAGCTGGTCCGCGAAGAGCCACCGCAGTGGCCTGTCGGCGGCGCTCAGTGCCACGTCCGGGCGCCCCAACGTCCACCGACGCGCATGGCAACCAGCGGTAGGCCGAAGGTCTCGGTGAGGTTGACGGTGGTCAAGGTGTCCTCGATCGCCCCAGCGGACACCACTTGACCGGCGCGCAGCAGCAGGGCGTGGGTGAACCCCACCGGAATCTCTTCCAAGTGGTGGGTGACCATCACCGTTGTCGGTGCGCTGGGGTCTTCCGCCACTGCCCCGAGCCGCGATACGAGGTCCTCCCGTCCGCCGACATCCAGGCCCGCAGCCGGCTCGTCCAGCAGCAACAACTCCGGATCTGTCATCAGCGCGCGGGCAATGAGCACCCGCTTGAATTCCCCTTCACTGAGAGTGTCCAGTCGCCGATCCGCCAACGCGCCAACCCCCATCGAATCGAGTAGCGCCTGTGCCCTGGCGACGTCAGAGTCCTCGTACTCTTCACGCCAACGGCCGGTGACCCCCCACGCGGCAGTGACGACCGTATTCAGCGCAGACTCATGGCCGGGAATCGCGCCGGTGAGGCTGGCCGACGCCAGTCCGATACGTGGCCGGAGTTCGAATACATCGGACCTTCCCAACTGCTCCCCCAACAACCACACATGCCCCGACGTCGGGTGTCGTCGGGCAGCCAGCAACTCCACCAGGGTGGTCTTACCCGCCCCGTTGGGCCCCAGAACCGCCCACCGCTCGCCCTCTGCTACACGCCAGTTCACCCCCCGCAACACAGTGTTCGCCCCGCGCACCACATCGACATCTTTCAATTCCACGACGGACATCACACCGACGAGACTACCCAGTACGCGTACTCTGCTGCGTATGGAGCAAAGGCATCCTGCGCGTGTCACCGCACGCCCTGGCTTGGCGGTTCCCCCGCACGCCGTGGTGGAGTTGTATCCCCGGGCTGCCGTGCTGGCCGCGTGGTTCAACGCCTGGCAGGCGCAGGCAGTGGATGGATTGGCCGACTGCCCTGTGGTGCGCCCGGACGATCCGTTTCACGGATCCGACTCCCAGTTACCCGGTTGGGAGCCCGCTCGGATGCCGCTGGGTTCGGCCTTGGCGATGCTGCCCGCCGGGTCGCGGGCGTACTGCGCCCTGCCGGTTCCGGGTGACCCTGCGGGAATGCCGCTTCCGGTTGCCCGACGCGCCGCCGATGCTGGCCAGGCGATGCTCATCGACCACGATGAAGGAACCGTCGTGGTGACGCCTACCTCTGCCGCCGGTGGGCGCACCGTGTGGCACGCCACGCTGGCACCACGCATCCGACCACCGCTGCCCGACGTGCGCTCCGAACGACTCGCCATCATGGAACTGCTCACGGAAGCCATGGAGACCGTGCAGGCTTCGACCTTGCCGACAGCCGACGGCCGCGCCACTGCCCGTCGAGTAGCAGGCCTGGCCACCGTGCCCATGCCGCCTGGAAGTGCCGGTGCTGCGGTCGAATTGGCCCGCAGCAGCGCCACCCTGATCACCGTGGTGACTGACGCGCTGACCGCCCTTGACGCCCGAGGTGGCGATGCCGCGAAGGTGACGGCCTCCCTGATGCCCTTGGGCAGGGCTGGCCGCCGAGCGCTATCCACGGCGTTTTCTGCCGCTGGCGGCGAGACGCAGCGATAGCCTGATGCAAATGATCCCCGTGCTCTATACCGTCACCGGAAACGACCGGCCCGGAGTAACGGCTGCGCTGCTGGAGTCCTTGGATGCCACCGGCGCCGAGGTCGTTGATGCCGAGCAGATCGTGATCCGTGGCGAATTGGTGTTGTGTTTGCTGCTCAGCATGCCGGCAACACAACAACCTTCGGTGACCGCTTCGCTGCGCACCACCTGCGCCGCCGAAGGTCTACACATTGCAGTCGACGAGCAGCCCGCGCTGGAAGACCCGCGGCGCCAGGGCCGAGTGCTGGTCACAGTGATGGGCGAACCGTTGTGTCCCACCGCGCTCGGCGGCATCACCAGGCGCATCGCCGACTTCGGCGGCAACATCGACCGGATCGAGCGCTTGGCCGGATATCCGCTGGTCGTCGTGCGATTGATCGTCTCGGGAGCCGAAGAGGCCGACCTGCGCGAGGCGCTGGCTGCCGAATCGGCCGCTGGCGGGCTGGACGTGGCAGTGCAGCGGCTCGCCTTGCGCCGGCGCGGGACGCACCTGGTGGTGATGGATGTGGATTCCACCCTGATCCAGGATGAGGTGATCGAACTCATCGCTCGGCACGCCGGGTGTGAGGAGGAGGTTCGCGCTGTCACCGAATCCGCGATGCGCGGCGAGCTGGATTTCGCCGAGAGCCTGCATGCACGGGTGGCGCTGCTGAAAGGTGTTCCGGTCCAGGCCCTCGACGAGGTTCGCGACAGCATCCGGCTGACCCCTGGGGCACGCACCCTGTGTCGCACCCTCAAACGGCTCGGCTACCGCGTTGCGGTGGTCAGCGGCGGCTTCACCCACGTGGTCGAACCGCTGGCGCAACGATTGGGTGTCGACTACGCCCTCGCCAATGAGCTTGAGGTCGTCGATGGGGTGCTCACCGGCCGCGTTGTGGGTCCAGTCGTGGACCGCCGTGGGAAAGCGGATGCGCTGCGCCGGTTCGCGGCCGAATCCGGCATTCCACTGGAGCAAACCGTGGCAATCGGTGACGGCGCAAACGACGTCGACATGATCAGCCTTGCCGGTTTGGGCATCGCCTTCAATGCAAAACCCGCACTCAAGGCCGCCGCCGATACCACCGTGAACGTCCCCTATCTGGATGCCGTTTTGTATGTGCTTGGCATCACCAGGGAGGAGGTGGAGGCGGCAGACGCGGCGGACGGCCTACCCACCAGAGTGGACCTGGCTAGCCCCGTGGCACGTCGAAGCTGACCAACCGACCCACCGGCTCCGCACCCGGTCCGGCCACCTCCAGCAACTGCTCCCACCGCACCGGCAGCTCAATCTGAGCCAACCCGGAGGTCGGGTATTTGCGCATCATGGCGTCGTATTCGTCGCCTGCGCTGGGGGCTGCCAGATGCCAGGCCAGCATCTCCATACCGGGATTGTGGCCGACCAGTAGGACCTGCTCGACGTCATCGTCGACTTCGGAAAGCATGTCCAGCAGGGCGCCCGTCCCAGCCTCGTAGATGCGCTCATCGATGAGCATCTCGGGTGCGTCCGGAAGTTGGGCGGCAACCAATTCGTAGGTCTCCCGGGTCCGCTTCGCCGGGGACACCAAGGCCAGTTGGATCGGGCCCCGCTCGGCGAGTAGTTGCCCGGCAACCGGAGCATCAACGCGACCTCGATCGTTCAAGGGTCGCTGCTCATCGGTCACTCCAAGCGGCCAGGAGGATTTGGCATGGCGCAACACGTGCAGCATCGGCATGCCGCAAGCGTAGTGGGCTGAGCCACGGTGTCCTATGCTGGCGCGTCATGACAGGTCCGGATCAGGATTTCGTCCAACTCCCGCTCGATTCCTGCGCCGACGCGGCCCTCGCAGCCGCCGCGCAGCAGGGTGCCACGTGGGCAGATGTCCGCATCTCGCGCACCACCGAGCGGCGGGTATCCCTGCGCGACGGTGCAGTCGAAACCACGCTCGTGGAGGCCAACGTCGGCATCGGGGTGCGGGTGGTCGCGGCCGGAGCCTGGGGTTTCGCGGCCACCACCAGCATCGATCCGCACGCTGCAAGTGCAGCTGCGCGTCGGGCTGTGGCGTTGGCCAAAGCTACGGCGCCGCTGGTGATGCAACCGGTGGTGCTGGCCGATGAACCGGTCCACAGTGGCGCCTGGATGGCGCCGTACGACACTGATCCGACCACGGTGGCGGATGCCGAGGTGATCGCGCTACTGGCCGAATGGAGCGCGCAACTGGCCACCGGGACGGTGGTACAGCACACCACGGTGGGTTTCGCCGCAGCCAAGGAGACGCTGTTCTACGCCGATTCCGCCGGATCCCGCACCCTCCAGCAACGCGTGCGCTGCCAGCCGGAAGCGACCGCCATCGCCATCACCGACGAGGGCTTCGAGGACCTACGCACCACGCTGCCGCCGGCTGCCCGCGGCTGGGAGTACGCGCTTGATCCGCGGTGGGCCCAGCAGGTCGGTGAGATCCCCAGCCAGCTGGCCGAACGAGTCGCGGCCCCGAGCCTGTCGGCAGGCAGGTACGACCTAGTGATCGCACCGTCGAACCTGTGGCTCACGATCCACGAGTCAGTGGGGCACGCAACCGAATACGACCGTGCAATCGGCTTTGAGGCCAACTACGCGGGAACCTCCTTTGCCACCCCCGATGGATTGGGCACCCTGCGCTACGGCTCGGCATTGATGCACGTCACCGGCGATCGAACGGCCGACTTCGGGTTGTCGACGGTGGCGTGGGACCACGAAGGTGTCGCCGCCGGGCAGTGGGACATTGTGCGGGATGGGGTGCTGGTGGGTTATCAGCTGGATCGTTGGGGCGCACACCAACTGGGCGAAGCCCGCTCCAACGGCTGCTCGTATGGCGACGAATCCGGGCATGTGCAGATTCAGCGGATGCCGAACGTGTCCCTGCAGCCGGCGGCCGACGGACCTGGTCTTGATTCGTTGATCGGCGGCGTCAGCGATGGCCTCTTGGTGGTGGGCGACAAAAGTTGGTCGATCGACATGAATCGGCGCAACTTTCAGTTCACCGCCCAACGCTTCTATCGCATCCGCAGTGGTGCGCTGGCCGGACAGGTCAAGAACATTGCCTACCAGAGCGACACCTTGGAGTTCTGGAACAACCTGGTTGCCCTCGGCGGGCCGGATACCTACGAACTCGGCGGAGCACTCAACTGTGGGAAGGGCCAACCCGGGCAGGTGGCAGCGGTGTCGCACGGTTGCCCGGCGGCAGTGTTTGAAGGAGTGAACGTTTTGGCGACCGCAAGTGATGGAGGTGCCGCGTGAGTCCGCAGGACACCGGAGCGAGCCCAAGGACACCGGCCCGAGCCCACAGGACACCGTGGAGGCGGTGCTGGCTGCGGCGGGTTCGGCGGCCACCGTGGTAGCAGTCAGCGAAGCGGAGGTGCTCAACTTCCGCTGGGCAGTCTCGACGCCCACAACCAACGGCGACACGCTCGCACGGACCATCACCATCACCGCCATTGCCCGCGCTGGGAGCAGCGGATGGGCCGCTGGCACGCGTTCTGGACCGGTATCGGACTGGCCGCAGTTGTTGGCCGCCGCTGAACACGACGCCGCTACCGGACAGGCGTCCTCCGAGGGGGCGGAACTTCCTGCGGCCGTGGTGCGCGACGATTGTGCGCTTCCGCCGGCAGAGTCTGCGCAAGCATCGCTGCCCGCCGGCCTGGAATCGGCGTTCCGCCGGGACGATGTCGAGCTATTTGGCTATGCCGAGCAGTCCGTGGAGACCACCTACGTAGGTACGTCAAGCGGTTCACGGTGGCGCTCGGTGGAGCGTGAGGGCCGGTTGGAGGTCTCAGCGAAGTCTGATGGCCGGAGGCGGTCGGCCTGGTATGGCGCGTCCGGCGACGACCTTGCCGGGTTGGACTTAACGTCCGGCTTGGCTGAAGTGTTCTCGGGTTTGGGGTGGCAGGAGAACACGTGCGAGGTACCGGCGGAACCCACCACGGTGATTCTCACCCCGTCGGCGGTGGCAGATCTCATGATCGTGCTGTGGTGGGCAGCCGTCGCCCGAGACGCAGCCGAGGGCCACAGTCCCTTTTCCGGCGAGGGCCCGGGAGGCACTGCACTGGGTCGACGCCTCACCGAGCGGGACATCACGCTGCTCTCGGATCCGCACGCGCCCGGCATCGAAAGTCCCGATCTGTTGTGGACCCCTTGGAGTTCGGCGGCGGCGACGGTCTTCGACACCGGCAGCGCACTGGGCCCAGTCGATTGGATCGCCGGCGGGCACCTGACCAACCTGTCTGCCACCCGGGCCGCCGCAGCGCAGTTCGGGCTTCCTTTCGTCGCGTCGCCGGGCAATCTCAGCCTGTTCGATACGGCAGGGGCTGGGTCGCTGTCCGAGGTCGTAGCCCGCACCGAACGGGCGCTGCTGATCACGAGCCTGTGGTACATCCGTGACGTCGATCCGCAGAGCATGCTCGTCACCGGTCTCACCCGAGACGGCACCTATCTCGTGGCAGACGGTGAAGTGGTGGGGTCGGCGGGGAACTTCCGCTTCAACGACTCACCGTTGCGGATCCTCGCTGGCATCGTCGACGCTGGCGCTCCGGTGCGATGCCTGCCCCGGGAGTGGGGCGACTACTTCACCCGAACTGTGATGCCGCCGCTGGTGGTCGAATCATTCGGTCTCTCCACGCCGTCGGCGGCGGTCTAGTCGACGGCGTGCGCCGGCTCAGCGTTGCAGAGCCTCCGTGACTTCCCCGTCGGAAGCGGTGGTGACCTTCACCGCCGGCAGGGTCTTTGCCACCACAGCCGCAATCACACAGATCACCATCGCCTGCCAGCCACCGAAAAACAGGCCTACGAGCGCCCCGAGGATGATGATCGCCTTCCATGATCCGTGGAATAGGTAGGCGAACGCAGCAGCGATGCCAGCAGCGGCCGCCCCGCCGGAGAGATCCGGAATCGCCAAGGACGCCGCACCCCCGATGCCACCGCCCACGAACAGCGCCGGAAAGTATGGGCCACCGCGAAATCCCCCGCCCATGCTGAGCGAATACACGAACCATTTGATGGCCGTGGCAAGCACAACAGCGCCGGCGGAGCCGAGGCTCAGCAGCGGCAGAATCATGCCCTCGCCACTGGTGAGGATGAACGACAATGGGTTCCCGGTGAACTGCCGATAGCCGGCAGCTGTAACACCGATCACGGCGCCGATGATCATCATCGGGACGATGCGCGGAATGTCACCCCCGCGCAGGCTGATCACAGCCATCGCCAGCGTGCGACCGAGAAACAATACGCCGGCGGTGGCGGCTGCCACCCCCACTGCTCCAAGGATGTCGATCGGGGCGAAGGTGTAGTTCGGCACGATGACGTTGGTGTCAGTCAGCAGTGGTCGTACGAGCAGTGCCGACACCGCACCCAGCACGCCAATGGGGAGGGCCTGCTTACCGGGGATTCCGGTGCGTCGGCCGATTTCCGTGCCCACCATCGAGCCGGTCACCACTAGCGCCACCTCTGGACCCAGCACCAGCCCGCCGAGCAGCGTCACCAGAATGGTCGCCAGCACCCAGGGGTATTGGCGTAGCGTGACCGGAGCCATCGACAGGCCACCCATCGGGTTGTGCCCGTCTTCGCCCTTAATTCTCAGCAGCGCCACCAGACCGCCGGCGATGGCCGTGATCGCAGTGACAATCATCCACATGGGCGGACCGGTCAGTTCCGCTGCGACTTCGACCCAGATGTAGTGAATCGCTTCTTCGACCAAGCTGAGCAGCAGCAGACCTAGGGCCAACGACACCGCGAGGATGACCACCGCGACCGCCGCCGTCTTGCCGCGCGAGGCGGGCGTTGTGCTCTGCTGCGGATCCGCGCTGGCGGCGCCTCCCGATACCGAATCGCTCACGACCCCAGACCGATTTGGTCGAGCAAGTTGTAGCTGGTCGGGTCATCCGGCAGCACCCAGGCGGCGCCTTCCAAGAAGATGATCGCAACCACATTGGCGGCCACCACAATCAGGAACAGCCAGACGACTAGGAGGGAGACTCCGCCGCCGAAGCGTCCCAGCCAACTCGGTCCCGGGGCGGTGGCGACTGCCTTCGGCATCAGAATCAACGCCACGGCTGTGAACAACGCGACGATCACGAAGGTGATCAGCGCCCAGGTGTAGAGGTGCAGCCCCAGCACCGCGCTGCCGTAGCCAGGATCCCCGGGAAGGATGTGGAGCAACACTTGCCGGGTGGAAATGGTGGCGCCGGCCAAAGCCGCAAGCAGACCTAGGCCGAGGCCTTGGGCATAGCGCCCCATCGTGAGTGTGCCGCGGCGGGCCTGCATCACGATCCACATCGCGCCAAGGCTTGACAGGATCATCGCGTAGCGCTGCAACATGCACAGCGGACACGGGAACTCGCCTTCGGCGAACTGCACCGTGAAGGCGCCGAGCATCACGCCGGTGTAGGCCAGCATCCACCCCAGCACTGCCCAGTAGAGCAGTTTGCCCAACCATCGCCACGGGGCGTCTTTCGGCGGTTCCACCGGGGCGGAGGCACCGGCGGCTGGGGTGGTTGCGGCGGCAGCCGGCACTGCGGGCATCACCGTAGTGGAATCCTCGACAGCCTGAACAAATGTCGGATCTTCAATCACCAAGGGTTCGGTGGCGTCGTAGTCGCCGTTCTGACTACTCATCTCAGAAACTCAAATCCAGCGGCGAGGTGACGTGATAACGGAACAGTCCGAGGACTGCGATGAGTGCCACAAACCAAAGCGCGAGCACCCAACCGCGCCGAACGCCGCGGTAGATGATCACCGCCAGGGTGAAGAGCAGCACCATGATGATGATGTCCATGTCGGCTGACTCTAGGAGTCATCGCCGATTGATTCGACTCGGACACGCCAGGATGCTGTGCTGGCTTCATGCCAGACTCATGGCTTGTGGATGAAGCCGCTGACCTCGCTGCCCGTACCGTGGCCACCGACGAGCCCCTCACGGACTTGACTCTGACTGACTTGGTGGCCGTGCCGTTGTTCGAAAGACCTGCCTACGAGCGCCTCGAGTCCGCAATTCGCGACTACGTGGCCGGCGGCGCCGGTGACGAGCACACCTTGCGCGGCAATGTGGCTGCGTGGTCGCACATCGGTCTGGCGCCTCGCACGCTGGTCGATGTGTCACAACTGGACACGTCGCTGCAGTTGTTGGGCCTGCCGCTGGCGCATCCGATTCTGTTGGCACCCACCGCCCAACACCGGGCGTACCACCCAGACGGTGAGGAGGCCACGATTCGTGGCGCCCGGGCGGCTGGCGCGCTGCCGGTGATGAGTTCGCTGGGTGCGACGTCCCTGACCGAACTCGGTGAGGCGACCGGCGATGATCCGTGGCTGTTCCAGCTGTACGTGCAACGGGATCGTGGATTCACCCGGGAGGTCGTGGCGCGGGCGCTGGCGGCTGGCGCCCGCGGGCTGGTCCTCACCGTCGACACGCCCACACTCGGTGCGCGCGATCGCGACAAACGCAACCAACTCGGTCGGATCGACGGCTACACCTACCCGATCCTTGCCAACGCTCCGGTGGCCGACGATCCAGCACCACCGCATCGACGAATCTTCAACCCGCTGCTCGCGCCCGACATCACCTGGGATGACTTGGAGTGGTTGGTCGAATTGGCCGGAGTTCCGGTGTTGACCAAGGGGCACCTGCGCGGCGACGACGCCGCCCGCGCGGTCGAGTGCGGCGCAGCTGGGGTGATTGTGTCGAATCACGGTGCCCGAAATCTGGATACCGTCCCGGCAACTGCGCAGGCGCTGCCCGCGGTAGTGGCTGCAGTTGATGGTCGCGTTCCGGTGCTGGTAGATGGCGGGATCCGACGCGGCACCGACGTGGCAAAGGCGCTGATGCTGGGTGCGTCGGCGGTGCTGGTGGGCCGACCGGTGATTTGGGGTTTGACCATCGGTGGGGCTGCCGGGGTGCAGCAAGTGATCGAGATTTTGCGGACCGAGTTCGAAATGGCCATGGCCTTACTCGGGGCGCCGACACTGGATGCGTTGACACCGGATTTGCTGTGGCCGCGGTGATTCGACGGAACCCGCCGAGCGCTTGCCGTTCCTGAAACCGACAGCGGCAATCGCGCTAGGGGTTGAGGTTGGTCGCGCCTTCGCGCCAGGCCCGCATCGCTGCCGTGGTGAGCGGGCCTGGGGCCTGCAGTTCTCGCTGGCCGAGGGTGGCGATGGGGTGGATGTCTCGGGTGCTGGAGGTGAGGAACGCCTCGGTGACACGGTCTAGATCGGCCGCGTGGACTGGGCGTTCGGCCGCGCCGGTCCAGTGCAGGGCCAGTTGGCGGGTGATGCCGTTGAGGCAGCCCGACGCCAGCGGCGGGGTGAGTAGTTCACCGTCGAGCACGACGAAAATGTTGCTTCCGGTCCCTTCGCACACCTCATCGCGGGTGTTGAGGAGCAGGGCCTCGTCGGCGCCGGCGGCTTTGGCCTCCCGCAGAGCGACCGCGTTCTCCGCATACGAGGTGCTTTTCACACCGGTGAGCGCCGAGCGTTCGTTGCGACGGTACGCCGACAGGTGCACATTCGAGGCCGGCGGCCAGGGTTTCTGCGCCACGATGGTCACGAACAATGTCGGGTCGCCGTCGCCGGCGTACGGGTCTCCGAGTTGGCCGCGGCCGTGCGTGACGGTGAGGCGCATCCGACCGATGGCTCCGACTTCTGCGGCGTTGGCCAGCGCTGTGGCGCTGATTGCTTCCCGGATCAGCGATTGCGGCGGCAGGTCGATTCCGAGCGCCGCCGCGGATCGAGCAAGGCGCTCGAGGTGACGGGTCAGCGCAAACGGCACTCCGTCAAGGACCTTCATGGTCTCGAATACGCCGTCGCCGACTGTCAGGCCCCGATCGAGCACGCTGACGTGTGCCTCGTTGGAACCCGCCGGTCCACTGATGTCCACAAGTCGGTCGTGCAACCAGACAAACGCCATAGCGAGACCTTATCCATCGGTTCGGTTGCCGCTGGCCAAGCCAACCAAGCGTGCCGCCTTCAGTTCGGTTTCCCGCCATTCGTACTCCGGATCGCTGCCCCAGGTGATGCCAGCACCGGTGCCGAAGTGCAGTTTCGCTTCGCCGGATTCAACGGTCCACCAGAAGGTGCGAATCGCCACGGCGAGTTCGGCTTCGCCGGTGTCGGCGTCGATCCAGCCGAACGCGCCGCAGTACGGCCCACGGGGGCTGGGTTCGAGTTCGGTGATGATCCGCAGGGCCGAGGATTTGGGTGCGCCAGTCACACTGCCTGGGGGGAAAGTGGCGGCGAAAATATCGGCCCAGGTGGTGCCTGGTCGCTGTTGGGCGCTGACAGCCGAAACGAGGTGCGCCAGGCCCGGATGTTCTTCAGTGACGAGGAACTCGGGAACACGTACGCTGCCGGTCACGGCCACGGCGCTGAGATCGTTGCGAACCAGGTCGACGATCATGATGTTCTCGGCGGTGTCCTTCTCCAGGAAGCCGTCTGCGTGCGCAGCGGTCCCCTTGATCGGCCGACTCAACAGGGTGCCATCGCGGCTCCGGGAGAGGTAAAGCTCAGGTGAGGCGCACGTGACTGCGCGAAGTGGGGAGTTGCCCGTTGCGGGCAGATTCATCGCCCCCGCGTAGGGGGCAGGGTTGCCGCGGGTCAGGATCGCCGCGAGCGCAAACGGGTCTGGGTCGCCTGCGGTGACTGCCGAGAGCACCCGACACAGATTCGCCTGGTACACATCACCACGCGCGATCGATTCGCGGATGGCGGCGACTGCGCCCCGGTACTGCTGGGCGCTGAGGCTTGACTGCCAGGAGTCTCGAGGCGGACCTTGCCAATGGCCTGTGTCCGTGGTGCTTGCCGTGGTGGGAGGACTCTCGGCGGTGACCATGCGCCAGGTGTCGAATCGGGCTGCCGTGAGGTGACCCTCGAAGTCGAGGCACACCGCCCAGCGACCGTGCGTGTCCAAGGCTGCGGCATCGTCGGTGAGTTCGATCAGATCCGTGCCCAGCCGCCCACCGACCCACGCCGCGGGCTCCCCTGGTCGCAGCGGCCGCACTCGATCCACGGATCAATCTTGGCTGGTCGACACCCACCGGCGCCACGCGTGACCCCCTCTGACGTTCGAGTTGTTGCATTGGGTATGGTTACTTCGCGCACCGGGTCGTGAGGGTCCGGGCACGCGGACGTAGCGCAGTTGGTAGCGCATCACCTTGCCAAGGTGAGGGTCGCGGGTTCGAATCCCGTCGTCCGCTCGGAGGCCGGCTCGGCTTCTAATGGTGGAGTGGCCGAGAGGCGAGGCAACGGCCTGCAAAGCCGTCTACACGGGTTCAAATCCCGTCTCCACCTCGAAAGTCCCAACCGCTACGCGGGCGATTAGCTCAGTGGGAGAGCACTACCTTGACACGGTAGGGGTCACTGGTTCAATCCCAGTATCGCCCACCATTGTTTGTGCAGGTCAGGGCATCATTGAAACCTCTAGATTCGGCGCCGCAGTGAGTCATTGTCGCCGCAGTGTGCACCTGTGCAGAGGCTCGGTGTCGTGCGGGTCATGGCGAGACACACTCCTCCGGTGCGCCCCATGAGTGGAACGCGACAGACAGAACGGGTGCACCACCGCCACCCGTCGGTCAGCCGTGCCTACGAAATCGACCCTGGCGGATCGAAGCCCTCACCTGCCAAAGCCCCGGCCGAATCGGATCCAGCTCGACGGACCCCCAGAAGATCACCTCCACGACGTCGGCTGGAACCCGGCGTCGCGTTCATCCTGACGTCCACATCACTCGCCGATGACACGTTCCGGCACGACTCGGCAGACCTCGACGACGAGGTGCTGACCTTGTTCCTCGGAGGCGATGAATCTACCGCCCAGTTCGTTGGCTGAACCCAACTTCCGCCGCCGCCTGCTACCCGCCCTGGTCGCCAGACTGATCGAACTCACAGCCACCAAGGAACCCGAACCGCTGGAGTTCGACACCGGGGCGAAGCCGTGGGACGACCATGCCGAGGATACCCCCGGCGCCGCAATCGAACCTGCCAAACCTCCACCTCCACCAAAGGTGTTCTGCACGCTGCAATCCTCACTTCCGCGCCCCGGCCCGGCCGACTCACCGGCGTGGCTTCCGCGAGCGATCTCATACTCCTGGCATCGCAACTGATCTCAAGGCGCGCAACTTCGAAATTGAATGCAGGGCCCCTGCTTCGGCCTGAGCCAAACGTGCGGCGAGTTCGTCCACCGGAACGACAGTCGGCACCGGCGGTACCTCACGCGCCACCGTGTCGGCGTCGATGCATGGCCTTGACGCCCCCTGGTCGACACTGACTACCACCACGGGCAACACACGTTGAAAATCCAACAGATAGTGCGCGAGTCGCTGGCCACGGCGCTGGTCCACGAGCCTGTGAACCGTGCAATCAGCATCGCGGCCACTGACGGCATGCTGGTACCTCATCGCAGCTTGGACCCTACAGTGCCCTGGCCGGCCTGGAATCTCCGCGAGCGTGCCACCGGTTGGAGCCGCTGTGGTGCCCACGAAATGTCGCAGGTCGTGCCACCTCAACATAGGGAGTCCGACGTTCTCCGAGGCCTGAAACCACGGCTTGTACAGGCTTGCCGCGGACATATGCTCACCGCTGCGCGACCCCGGGAACAGCAGCGTCTCCGGGTCATCGGGCAGCGTGGACATGCAGTCGCCGACGTCGTCGCGGATGGGCGGCGGAAGCGTGTATTCCTCATCCGGCCTCAGACTTGGGTTCACTCGCCACGAATCTGCAGCCGACGCGGACCACTCCCCAGAGCACCTTGTTCGCCACCTGAGACGCAGACTGCATCTCAGAGGTAGACAGTCCTCCCGCCTGTCCTGTCCGTGGCCATGTCGACATGACCGAGCAGGTGCCCTTGGCTGAGGTCGGAAAGGCGGCCCCGTGGCCCTGTCGCTTCGGCAATAGCGCCCGGACCAGTGTGAACCGGGCACCCGCCAACATGAGTATTGTGAAAGCAGTGTGTCAACCAAGGCATATGCGTCTTCGATTCGGAGGAAACCGTGCAATCCAAGAAACTCGTTGCCGCCGCCGCTCTTACAGGGAGCCTAGCCATCCTTGGTGCCTGTTCGAGTTCTGAGAGTTCCCCGGCACCTTCGGCCACGCCCGAGGTTCAGAACATCACGCCCGAGTCCATCGAGGGCGACTGGAATGAAACATCTTCGCGTGTCACTAGCGACGGCGGCACGGACCCGGCCACCGGCACCTACAGCTTCAGGAAGGCGGGGGAAAGCGTCGTTGAGTACACGATGACGACCACATTCAGCAACGGAAATACTCTCACGTGGGAAGGCCTAGGCTCAGTTGCCCCCAACGGAAATCTCCTCTTTACGCACTTCGGCGAGTCCGTCGTGGAAACAGGCTACGTAGTCGACGACGACACCATCATCATCCAGAGCGTCGAATTACAGGAGACGGGACAAGACGGCGGACAGCCGCCCGTCACAACCTTCGCGAAGACCAAGACCCTCACTCGCCAATCCTAGCGACGAGGGCCCGCATTCCGCCCGAGTCAAATCCGTAACGGACTCGGGGGCCGCGGGGTCACTCAGACCGTCGGTTGACAGCTCAAAATCACGATGAGCCTTCGTCGCGCGGAAACTACAGTTCAGAGCTCCCGCTGGCCGCACACACGGTAACCCCACCGGCTGGTCACGGTTGGCGCGACACACAGGCTACTTGTAAAGCGCCCTTTTCATAGTTATCAGACCCCGACCCGGTTTCCCGGACGGTGTCGGTTTGAAGGGTCACTGCGACCGATTTGCTCCCTATTGCCACCTTGCTCATGGCGTCGGCGATCTCGGCATCACGACTACTCGCAGCGTGCTGGCACCGCATCGCGACATAGCTGCTGAGTGCCTGAACCAGCCTTGAATCTCAGCCAGCGTGGTGCCCGTTTGTGCCGCTGGGGTGCCAACGAAGTGGCCTAGATCAATTCACCTGAGTGGGGAGCCCAACGTTGACGAATCTCTTCGTATTTCCGCGGGGTGTGGCCGTTCATCATGCGTCCGGTCACGCGCTTCTGGCGCGTGCGTTGGGATCACGACGTCACGGACTCCGGCGTCGGACTTGGGCTACCCCGCGACGGATGCCCCGCCAACACGTACGACTCCCCGCGCACCCTGATCATAACCGGCACCGCCTTAGGCTGAGCGTCGTTTTCTGAAGCATCGGATGATCCGAAAACGATGTCTTTGCGGCGCAATTCGGTGATCCCCCCCATACCGAAGCCCACACCACGCGGCGACCAACGTCATCACCTTGTACTTGCCCTGCACCAAGACCATGATCGCACCGTCGTTGTTGCGGGTGATGCCCATCTCATCGGCGAGCTGATGCAGCTGCACCGCGGTGGGAACCTCGGTCTTGGACTGCCGTGACACGTTGCCCGCCCCGCGAGTCCGGCACGGGTTGGCCGGGATCAGATCATCCTGGTAAACGGTATTCAAGATGGTGCGCGGCAACCCGTAGACGTGGGTTCGCATCGTGGAGTTGTCCGGCAGCAGATTCCAGTGCCAGGCCTTCACCTCAGCCACTGAGATCGAGTCCAACGTCTGCTTGCCGAACGTGGGCAGCAGGTGACGGTCCAGTATCCGCTGGTAGCCCTCCACAGTCCGGTGTTTGAGCCCGCGTTCGGCCAGCCACGTCGTGGCATACGCACGAAACAGCGGAGCCACAGCTTCCGCCGGCTCCTGTTCGGTCGCTGAGACGGGTGGCTACCCTACGCCTTGGGTGACGGCATCGCGCTGCTTCTTCCGCCACCCCTGAGTGGCAGCCTTGGAATCCATCGTCCGACTCACCTGGCGGCCGCCAAATGAGCATCTGGCCTGGTAGGCACCGGACGGCAACTGGCAGACCGATCCACTGCCTCGTGGGCGTCCCTTGGTCGGCTTCAGTCACGCCCACCAAAGCTAGTGGCACGTGCCATTACGGTGTACTTTCATGCCATTACCGGACCTCTTCTGTCCGCTCGGAGTGGCTTGTTTGCGCTGGCCACAGGCCCATTGCACGAGGCCAGCGGCACATTACAAGACGTCTTCGAACCCAGTATCGCCCAGCAT
>CAWJIH010000016.1:0-43356 GCA_963842975.1 uncultured Actinomycetes bacterium
CGGCCGCTCATTCTCCCAGCCGAACCCCATCGCCTTCCGGGCTGAACGCGTGCACCTGGTTGATGTCCACGGTGGCGTGCACCACATCGTCGGCCTTCGGGGGCTGGCGCCCGTCCGTGCGCAGCACGACGCTGGGCTGGTCGGCCACATCCACCATCCGGCCGTAAACGTAGGCGTCGACGCCTAGCACCTCGACGACGTCGACGTGCACCGCGATGCCTTCGCTGCCGATCGACATGTCCTCGGGGCGAACGCCGATGATGGCCCTGCGCAACCCCTTTGCCCGGGCGTCGGCCAACACATCGTCCGGCATGCTGATGACCGAATCCCCGGCGGTGGCCCCGGTGTCGCCAAGCGGCAGCTCCACCAGATTCATCGACGGCGAACCGATGAATCCGGCGACGAAGGCGTTCGCCGGGTGGTCGTACAGCCGGGCAGGCGTGTCCACCTGTTGCAGTAGGCCGTCCTTGAGCACCGCCACCCGATCGCCCATCGTCATCGCCTCGGTCTGGTCGTGCGTGACGTAGACCGTGGTCACTCCGAGGCGCCGTTGCAGCGCGGCAATCTGGGTGCGCGTCTGGACCCGCAGCTTGGCGTCGAGGTTACTCAGCGGCTCGTCCATCAAGAAGACTTGCGGCTGCCGCACAATCGCCCGACCCATGGCCACCCGCTGACGCTGACCACCGGACAGGTTCTTGGGCTTGCGGTCGAGGTAGGACTCCAGGTCGAGCACCTTGGAGACTTCGTCCACCTTCCGCTCGATCTCGTCCTTGGGCACACCGGCGACCTTCAGCGCGAAGCCGATGTTGTTGCGGACGGTCAGGTGGGGGTACAGCGCATAGGACTGGAACACCATCGCGATGTCGCGGTCTTTGGGCGGCAGGCGGGTGACCTCCTTGTCCCCGATGTGAATCGCTCCGGCGGTGACCTCCTCCAGTCCCGCCAGCATGCGCAGCGACGTGGACTTGCCGCAGCCGGAGGGCCCGACAAGCACGAGGAACTCACCGTCGGCAATCTCCAGATTGAGCTTGTCGACCGCAGGATGTTCCGCCCCCGGGTACAACCGGACGACGTCTGTAAAAGTGACCGATGCCATGGAGTCAGCCCTTCACGCCACCGGCCAGCTGGCCGGCCTGAATACGCTTTTGAACGAATAGGAAGAAGATGATGACCGGAGCCGCGAACAACGTGGAGGCGGCCATCAAACCGCCCCAGTCTGGCTCCTTGAAGCCACCCTGGAAACTCGCCAACCACAGCGGCAGGGTGTAGTTGCTCTCGCTCAGCAGAATCACGTTCGCGAGGATGAACTCGTTCCATGCCTGGATGAAGGCAAAGACGCTGGTGGCCACGAGTCCGGGCATGATGAGCGGGAAGAGCACTTTGCGAAATGCCTGCCCCCGGGTGAGTCCGTCGACCATGGCCGCTTCCTCGAGATCAACCGGCACGTTGGCCACGAAACCCCGCAGGGTCCAGATGCAGAAGGGCAGCACGAAGGCGAGATAGGAGATCATCACACCGACGAGCTTGTCGACCATCCCGAGTCCGTTGAGCATCACGAACATGGAGATCAGCAACGCCTCGAACGGCACCATCTGCACCGCGAGAATGAGGATCACATAGGCCTTGCGGCCGCTGAAGTTGAAGCGAGCCACCGCCGTCGCGGCGAGGAAGGCCACCAGCATCGACACCACCACCACGGCAACGGTGACGATCAGACTGTTGCGGGCGTAGGTGAGGAATCCCTGATCGGAGATCACCCGGGTGAAGTTGTCCACCGTGGGCGGCAGCGGCAGGAACTGCGGGGTGCTGGAGAAGATTTCGCCCTTGGGCTTGAGCGCCGTGTTGATCATCCAGTACACGGGGAACGCCATCATCAGGAACACCACTACTCCGGCGATGTTCGCGGCGATGGTGCCCGCTCTGCTACGACCCGGCCTCATGCTCCCTCCACCTCCTTCACCATCCGTCGCACGTACCACACGGACAGACCTGCCAACAGCACCACCATGATCACCGAAATCGCCGCCCCTTGGCCGAAGTCGTTCGCAGAGAAGGACTGCCGATAGGCGTAGATACCGAGTGTGTTGGTCTCCCCGGTGATGCCGCCGGACTTCTGCAGGATGAAGACCTGGGTGAAGACGCGGAAGTCCCAGATGGTGGACAGCGCGGCAAGAATGGTGATGATCGGCGCCAGCAGCGGCAGGGTGATGAGTCGGAATTGCTGCCACGCCGAGGCGCCGTCGACGTCGGCGGATTCGTACAGCTCGGCCGGCACCTGGGTGAGGCCGGCGTACAGCGTCAGCACCACGAAGGGCAGGGCTCCCCACACCACCACCACTGCCGCCACGGCGAGCAGCGAAAGCGGCGACGCCAGCCAGGAGTAGTTGAGGAACTGATCGAACCCGAGGCTGACTAGCAACCAGTTGACCAGTCCGTACTGGGTGTCGAAGATCCACTGCCACACCTGCGTTGCCGTCACCACCGGAGTCGCCCACGCCAGCAGCAGCCCGATCGTGACGAGTAGCCGCATCTTGCTGCCAAGGCGGTTGAGCAGCAAGGTGATCAGCATCCCGAGCACCATGGTCGCCACCACACAGACGACTGTGAAGACCAACGTGCGCACCACGACTTGCCAGAACGTGGGGTCGGTCAGAATCGCCTGGTAGTTGCCCAGCCCGATCCACGGCGTGTCGCCGCGGGTGATGTTGCGGAGTTTGGCTTCTTGCAAACTCAGCGTGATCATGCGGAATACCGGATACCCCAGTACCAGCAAGATGATGGCCGTGGCAGGAACCAGCAGCACGTAGGGCAGCGCGTCCTGCCGCTTCCGGTGCGGTTCGACCTCGCTCAGGTCGCCCGCATCGATCTTCGGCGTCTTGACAGAACTCATGTCACCTCCCTTGTATCCGCATCGCGCTCATCCGACCTTTGCGCGGTGGCCAACGACGTGTCACCGCGTGTTGGCGTCGGCGGCCCAGGTGGCCTGTCTCGAACCCCGCAGGGCCGCCGACGCTCAGAATCAGCCGCCGTTCAGCAGCGTCTCGACCTGGGTGTTGGCCTCTTCGGTCGCCTCATCCACGGTGGCCTGACCGGTGAAGATCTTGACCAGCATGTCGGGCAGGACACTCTGCGCCTCGACGTTGGCCCAGTTCGGCGACACCGGGGTGAACTTGGAGACCTCGGCCGCCTGGTCCGCAACCTCCAGGAAGGGGTCGCCCTCATGCCCAGCGAACGCTGCCTGCTGGTTGGGGATGACCCCGCCTTCCTTGGCCAGCATGGTTTGGTTCTCGGTGTTGGTCATGAGCTTGGTCCACTCAACCGCGAGTGCGGGCTCGGCGCACTTGGCCGAAACGCCCAAGTCGGACCCGCCCAGGAAGACCGGTGCGGTGGCGTCGGCGGTAGCCCCCGGCAGGGCGAACACGCCCACGTCGTCGGCCATTTCCGGCTTCTCTTTGACAATCGTGCCCGGTGCCCACCACGAATCGATGACCATTCCGACATTGCCTTCCATGAAGGCGTTGTAGTTCTTGGTTTCGTCACCGTCCTTGGGAGCAGCCGAGTAATCCTGCACCAACGTATTGAGGAACGTCAGGCCCTCGCGGGATTCCGCCGAGTTCAACTGGCCGGTCCACTCTTCGCCCTCTTGGGTGGCGATGTCGCCGCCGGTGGTCCAGATGAAGGGCAGGGCGCCGTACCAGTATTTCCCTGGGAAATAGAAGGCCGAGTAACCGGTGCTGGGATCGCCCTTGACCTCGGCCAGTTTCGCCGCCGCCTGCTGCAATCCCTCCATGGTCGTCGGCGGTTCGATTCCCGCCTCGGCGAAGTGCGCCTTGTTGTAGACCACGATCCGGTCGCCGCCGTAGAACGGGATCGAATACCGCTCCCCGTCGAGCTCTCCCGGCGGGATCATGCCCTCCAGCCAAGCGTCGGAACCCAAGTCCGCAGCCACCGGTGTGAGCTCGGTGAGCAGACCCGCATCGGCGAACTTGGCAACCTGCGAGTTGCCGAACTCCGCCACGCAGGGGGTGGCATCGGTGTTGAGCGACGTTGTGAGTTTGTCTTGGATCCCGCTCCATTGCTGCAGTTCGACCTGCACCTCAACATCGGGGAACTGCTCGTTGAACTGAGCGTTGACCGCATCGACCACCGGCTCCGGGGCGCTGCCATCCATCAGCCACACCTTCAGCGTGCCGGAGGCATCCGCTGGTGGGCTTTCCAAATCGGCGGCACTGGTGGCTCCGCCGCCACCACCACACGCACTCAACACCACGGCAGCCGTGACACCGACGGCGCCAACGAGACGAACCTTCATGGACTTTCCTCCCTGAGCGGTCGAAGCACTACTCCTTGGGCGACCCTTCGCAACACCAAGGATGGAAGTGACGGTAACGGACAATCGGACGCATTCGCAGGCTCAAACAAGGAATTCTTGAAAATACCCTTTGATCAACTATGCGAACACATGATCGTTTAGGCATGGCATGCTATTGCTGCCGACGAATGGGACTAGTCGACCGGCATCGACGGGTAGAAGACCATGCGCGAGTGGCGTTTCCTATCGGCACTCAGAGTTGCTATCGCCAGTTGTTCATTCACCTCGACGGGTGAATTCTGGTCGAATTCCCTCCAGGTAGCGCCATCGTCGTCACTCACTGCCACAAGGAGGCCAGGAACAGCTGCATTGATGCGAAGGTGACTTCCGTCGCGGGTGTAGCCCGGCGCCGGTATCCAGTACGCGACGCCTGCGGCGTCCAACTTCGCGAGCTCCCTGGATCCGACCACGGTGATGAACTCGGAGTAATCACGCAGCCTTCCCGCGTGGTCAACCTGCCCGGTCTCACCTGGCCCGTAGGCACGACCTGCCTCGTAGTCCTGCTCCCATCGGCTCCGGTGCCACGCGCGCTCTGCCAACGCCAGCAACCTCGGGAAGAGCATGCAGTCGGCTTGCTCGTCGGTTCTCGTCGTCTCGGTCCACAGGGCGGCCTGCAGGCCGTACATCGGTTCCAACGGGGAACTGCCGACGCTGCGGAAGGGAGCCCCCAACCGCGCGATGCCGCCGTCGGCGACCTGTGGCGGGTTGTCCGGGGTGAGGCTGAACACCTGGCGCACGTCCAAGGATCGGGTGGCCCAGGTCGCGCCCTGCTCCTCTGGATCGGCTTCCTGCGGGGCATCGAAGTAGAGGAAGTCAGGCGCCGACATCACCGTGGCGAACCCGCGTCGTTGCAGGTCGCACAGTGCTTCTACGCCGCCGTCCGACAGCGGCCCCCAGGTCTCGGCGATGGTTGGCAGCAGGAACTCGTCGGCGTCGTCTGCGTGATCCAGCGAGTCATGCCACGCGAATGCCTGCTCCACGCCGTTGCGGCGCAGGGTTCGCTGGACGTTCTCCATCAGCACCACCGGCAGGAACCCGACGTCGGGCAGGCCATCACGCTGGATTCGCTCGCGGGCCACCGGTGAGCGTTGCCATGGGTGATGCTGGGCGGACCGATCGCACACGCCCCGATCCGGCTCGGGATCCGCAACGTCGGTGTATCCCGCTCCCAGCAGGATGTTGACCACCTCGTCCCCACCGAAGTGCCATCGGCGCAGGGGTACCCCAGCCTCCGCGTGCAGCCCGGCGACGGCACCGACGATGTGTTCGACGAATGCCTCCGTCCCAGGCACGGCCGGGTTCAACGTGCTGTGGATCCCATACGCCTGGACGGTCAGGATGTGTGAGTCGTCCTCGGGATCCATCAGCCGGAACTGCGCCGCCACCTCCTCTGATTGACCTTCGGCGCGCAACCGGTGATAGCGGGACTCCATCGCCATGACTGCGGCACGGCAATGGCCGGGCAGGTCGAACTCCGGGAGGATCTCCACGCCCCTGGCTGCGGCATAGCGGAGCAGCTCCACGTACTCGTGCCCGGCCGAGGAAATCGCCGCCAGGGTGCGGCGTCGGCCCCGAACCCAGCTGGGCCCAGAGCATGTCACGCTCATCCGAGGTGTGCCCCCGCCGCGCGCCCACCTCCGTGAGCTCGGGTAGTCCCGGGATCTCCAGCCGCCAGCCCTCATCGTCGGTGAGGTGCAGGTGAAAGATGTTGAGTTTGTAGGCGGCCAGTTGATCGATCAGGCGGCGAAGGTACTCGACGCTGCGAAAGTTTCGGGCGATGTCCAGCATGAGGGCGCGGTGTTGGTAGCGCGGGGCATCGTCGATGCGACACACCGGCACCCGCAATGCCTGCCCTGGTGCGGGGAGCAGACCGAACAGCGTCATCATCGCGTGGCCGGCGGCTGCGGCGTCCGCCGCGGTGACGTCGATGCCCGTCGATGCCACGTCGAGTCGGTAGCCACCGGCGGTGCAGATGTCATCCGGCAGACTGCTTGCGTCGATGACCACCCGCAGCGGCGTCCCACCGCCCCCACCTGCCAGGCTCAGCTCCAACCCCAGCACAGCCGCCCGGCTCTGCCACCAGGAGCGGGTCGCTTCGGTCACCTCGGTCGGACACGTCGTCAGATCCAGGCCCGCGGCGAGATCACACCAACCTTCCCCTCGAACGGTGGTGATGGGCTTGGGCACCACCCTGGCGGCGACGTCGTCGAGGTCCACCCGGTCGAGCTCGGCGTTACGTCGATAACGCACCTCGCCGGTGACGCGCTCGGTGGTGTCGTCCTCACGGGCGGGGAAGTTGGCTGCGGCGAACGGCGCCACGAATCCCAGGTTCTCGTCATCGGTGGCGGCGAGGACCCGTGGTTCGAGACCCGGCGCGCTGAAGTACCAGCGCGGCAGGATCTCTCGGCGGTGCAGCACGAAGTTCTCCCCCACGAGAACGAACGTCATGCTCTCGCCGGGTGCGAGCGCCGGCAGGCCCGGTCCCGGCTCCAGCACGTGGTGATCTCCGGTGATGTGGCGCAGCCGGATATCCGCACCCATCACATCCAGCAATCGCCGGATGCTCGGCACGTGAAGGGCCCAGCCGCGGCTCGGCAGGGTCGCTTTGGATTCGTTGCGCAGGGTGACCTCAAGGGTGAACACCGTGGCCCACCCGGCACCCAGCGCGGCGGCGTCGACGACGTGTTCCGCCTGGTTGTCCAGCAGGGTCACCTCCAACTGCATACCTTCGGCGACAGCATCGAGGACCTTTTGGTCAAGGTCTGCCGAGGCACCGTCGTCGGCTACCGACTCCACCCGGGAGGTTCGGCCGGAGGCATCCGACCTCGTGCGCACCTGGACTGTCCCGCCGACCCGCACATCCTCAGACCAGTCCTGCCACTGGCCTGCGTCGCCGTCTGTCGACGCAGCGCGCCACTGACAGGTCAGGCCCGAATACGGAGCTGCCATCGTCAGCACGCCGTCACTCACTCGAGCTGCTGGCGGCGGCACCCGGAACGGGATCCCGTGCTGTTCCAACCACGGCAACGTCCTGGCTCCGACCGCGGCCGTGAAGCCGGCGAAATCGACAGCCACAGCCACCGCATCGGTGAAGTCGGTGGTGCCGGTACGAAAGGTGACGCCATCGACCGCGGGCAGTTCCCAACTCGGTCGATACCACGCCCGCTCGGCGACGGCCGGGAGTCGCGGGAACAGCGCGGCATAAAGCTGATCCTCAGTCCGCATGAGCTCGCCGAAGACGGCAGCGCTCAGCCCGATCGGAGCCGTCGGCAGGGCACGTGATTCGGCCGCGAACGGTGCGCCGTCGCGGTCGGGATACAGTTCCGCGTTTTGGGCGGGGTTCTCCACGGCGAAGGAGAAGACCCGCTGCTCGTCCAACTCTCGACCGGCCCAGTAGTAGCCCCGCTCGAGTTCGTGGAGCTCCGGCGGAGTGTCCAGGTAGAGGTAGTCCGGCGTGGTGACCACCACCTCGTAGCCCAGCGAGAGTTGGTGCGGCAGAGATTGCGGGGCGCCCCAGAACGATGTCTCCCACAGGTTCACCCGCGCCGCGATACTGAAGTCGTCTGCTCCGTCGGCATGTTTGAAGCCGTCCTGCCACGCCTGCAGGGTGGTGACACCGTGGCGCTGAGCCACCTCGGCCACCCGTTGGGCGAACCAGGTCGGTACCTCAGCCGGCGATTCGACCACGCCATCGGCCACTGCCTGGCGTACCGCTGGCGAACCCGACCACGGTTCGTCCTGCGCGGCCCTGTCGATGATGCCCGTGGCCTCGATCGGATCGCTGGTATCGGAGAAACCGGGACCCAACAGCACATTGCTCGCCTCGTCCCCGCCGTAATGCCAGCAGCGCAGCGGCTGACCGGCTTCTTCGTGCATCGAAGCCACCGCACCGATGACCTCGTCGACGAAGGTGAGCGCCCCCGGCACGAAGGGGTTGAGCGTGCTGAGGTTGTCGTAGTACTGGATGGTGGTCAGCCGGGTGGTGTCGTGCGGGTCGGTCAACCGCAGTCTGGCTACCTCGTCGGGCGATGCGCCTTGGTCGACCAGCCGCCGGGATCGGGCCTCCATCGCAACCACCGCCGCTCGAGCGTGCGCCGGCATATCGAATTCCGGAATGATCGTGATGCCGCGCGCAGCGGCAGCCCGCACCATCGCCACATAGTCGTCCCGGGTGTACCAACCGGAGCCGCTGGTGGAGTCGTCCGGACCCGATCCGAGTTGCGGCAGGAGACCGTCGTGTTCGTCGTTGCCGTGGCGTCGGCGGCCACCCACCTCGGTCAATTCGGGTAGCCCCGGAATCTCCAACCGCCAACCCTCATCATCGGACAGCCGCAGGTGCAGCACATTCATGCGCAGCGCAGCCATCTGCTCCAAGATCGAGACGATGACCGGCGGACTGATGACGTGCCTCGCTGCGTCGAGGCACAAGCCCCGGTAGCCATATCGGGGCGCATCGTGGATCGTGGTGACCGGAAGCCGAGGGGCACGGCCCGGTGCGGGGACGAGGCTCAACAGGCATCGCATCCCGTTGAGCAGTCCGGCGTGGTCGACGCCGTCGATCGTGATGCCGTCGGTGGCCACCTTCAGCCGATAGCCACCCGGGACTCGGTCGACCTCTTCGACGCCGTCCGGATCGACGCGCAGGTCAATTCGGATCGGCCCCTCCGGGATACCCCTGGCCTGGACTGCCGCCGCAAGCACCTCCAGCTGATCAGCTGCCGGAAGGTCGCCGCACAGCCGGACCCCGTCGGTCAGATCGAGGAACGCGCCGGCCGTGACGGTTTGATCGCGCACGTTGGGCACCGGCCGGGTGGCTGCCGCAGCTGGCGGCGGATGCGGCGCACTGCGATATCGGGCGAGCCTGCCAGCCGGAGTGGAGCGCACCATGCGGTCGTCCACGCCACGCCGCAGCGATTCTGCCGGCCAGTCGCTTATCAACGCCGTCGGGTCCTCGGTATCGGTGCTGGCGATCACCTGCGGAATCAGGTCTACCCCGGCTCCCCCGGCGATGTACCAACGCGGGAAGACGTCCGTGGCGAGGAGCATCCAGTACTCGACGACAATCGGCACCACGATCTCTTCCCCTGCGCCGAAACCGGCGAAATCCGCGGTCGGTTCCATCCGATGCAGATCGCCGACCAACCGCTCGACCCGGAAACCGGCGTGGTCCACGCTGAGTACCCGTCGGATGCTGGAGAAGTAGATCGCCCACCCGCTCGGCCTGCTCGCAATGGCCGGACCCTCGTTGCGCAGCACGATCTCGGCACTCGTCACCAGACCACAGTCCGCGCCCAGATCTGCACCGCTGACCGCACCCTCGGCGGGATCCTCGCCGGTTGGCGTCAACGTCACCCGGAGCTGGCGCGACAGCGTGTCGACGAGTCCCTGGAGTTCTTCCACTTGCCCCCTCTGAGCCATGACCGCGACGCTAGTAGGTGACCATGCGGGATCGCCCGCTCAGGGCGGCATCAGACGCCGGCGGGCCACTGCCACAATCCGAGGCCGCAATCGCGGCCTTGGGCGGAGGGACACGGCCGCCGACCAGCCAAAGGGGTGCATTTCCAGCCACGCCGGCACGCAACCCAGATTCGCGGGTCTACGCTGCAAAGAGGGGCAACGTGGCCGCGGGTGAGGAGGTGGCGCCGGTAGGGACGTGGTGGCTCGACTGCTGGACGTGAGCGGTGACGGGTGTGCCTGCAGTCGGTGCCAAAGGGACAGTGGCTTGCGAAGAGGGGACGGTGTCATGAATGGATCAAGTGCCCTGGGAGTCTTGGGCGGACTTTGCGCGGCAGCGACGATGGCCGGCGGTTGCGGCGTCATACAAGAGGCGGGTGTGAGGTTCGAAAGTCCAGCACCGGCGGTTTCGAGCGAGGAGGTCGAACAGCCATCGCAGGAACCGAGCGCCCCGGTCAGCCCGTCTGTGCCGCAGGAGGCGCCAGTGCCTCCGACTCCTGCCGAGCCGGCGTCGTGCGAAGCCACCGAAGTCATTCTGGAATCCTCCAACGGCAGGCTGCAGGAGGTCAGCACCCAGGCCTACGAGAGCCTCGACTGCGAATCCGCTGAATCCCTTGAGTCCCAACTGCTCGCGATCAGGAACAGTCCCGAACTAACAAGGACGGCTGACGAAGAGCTATGGCTGATTGAGTGGTTCGAGACCACGAACGAGGGGGGCTTGGAGTTCTCCGACCTGGTGCTCCGTGACGGACGCACCTCGACCGACTATCAGACGTGTGCGATTTCGGTTTCGGACGATCCACGTGCCAAGAGGATCTACTGCTTTGACGTCGGCGAGCCCGCTTTTGGCGGCTAAACACTCGACGGTTGTCCACGCGTAGGCCGAACTTGGCGACTTGGCGGGCGAACGGGATTGGGCACCAACTCGAGCACCGTACCGACCGCTGCCTGAGCGTCTGCGGCCGCGAACGCCTCGCGGTAGCGCTGCACGTCGCGGGCCAGGCGCGCAATGTTCTCGTCCGACATCGAGTAGCCGACGAACACGACCGCAGCAGTCCTACCTGCCCAAAATGTGTCTGATAGCCGCTTGGACCAGGACGCGAGGTGTAGCCCCTGCTCGTGAGCATTGCCAAGCAACCCGGGCGCTGCATACGGTGGAGTTGGGAGGCGGTGGTCGCCATGAGCGAGCAGCTAAGTGCAGTCATGTGGGAAATTGCGTTGTTCATTGTTCCGGCGGCCGCAATTTTTGTCGCGGCTGCGCGAATCAGAGCGACCAGGCATCGCAACGGCGAACCACAGCAGAAACTCAACGGCTGGACCATCGCTGCTGCAGTGATCGTCGCGGGTCCGATTCTTGCCTCCGGCGCGGCTGCCCTCACTTCTTGGAACGCTGGATTCGGAGCGTATGGAGTGCCGCTGTGGTTGGGCATCGGCCTGCTCTTGCTGGCCGGTCTGTTCCTGGGGTTCACCGACGCGCGAGCGGCTGGTTTGACGCTCGTGATCCTCGCAATCGTCCTGCCCACGCTGGTGACCTTGACCGGACGCTGGTGGGTGATCGATGACCAGGTTGGGACTCCAACCCCAGAATCGGTGGGCCTTGGCACTTTGGCAGTCGTAGTGCTGTTCTCACTTCCCGCAATCGTCAGTGGGATTCTGCTGCTCATCGGCGGCCGGACCCGCGACCACGCCGCTGATACGACAACCACGACACCAGACCGGGGAACCGACGCGGCCGACTCATCAACGGCCCCGGGATCACACCCAGCCACGACGAGCAAGTAGCTGCCGAACGCGCATGGTGTAGCGACAACCCGGCGAGCGTTGATGAGCACCACCATCAGTGCCTACAGTTGAAATGGAAGGCGGTGGGCGCCATGGACGAGAACTTGGGTGCAGTGATTTGGGGAATCGGGTTATTCATTGTTCCTGCGGTCGCACTTCTCGTTGCGGCCATCCTCATCGGAACCAGGAGGCGACGCGACGGTCAGCCACGACCGACGGTCAACAGGTGGATCATCGCCGAGGCGGTAATCGTGGCTGGGCCAGTTGCTGCCTGCTGCGCCCTCGGCGTCGCTTCGTGGCGGGACGGGTCTGGAGTGCTGGGAGTGCTGGCGGCGGGAGGCATCGCTCTGCTTCTTCTGGCTGGCCTGTACTTGGGATTCGTTTATCGCGCCGGCGGCAGGCTGGGCACAAGTGGTGTTGGCATTCCTTCTGCCGACGCTGGCCCGGGTAACAGAGAGCGGGTGGGTGATCGACGCCAACACCGGGACGCTGACCCCGGAATCGGTGGGACTTGGCATCTTGGCGCTGATAGTGCTGTACTCCCTGCCCGCACTCTTCAGCGGCATTCTGCTGATCGTCAGCGGCCAACCCGGCAAGCCTGAAGTCGACACCACAACCACGCAGCCGGATCGGAATACCGGCTCGGTTGGTCCTGCCAGTGATGCGGAACCCAAGGCCGCATCACCACACCAGACTCCTGTGTGAGGAACGCCCGGCCCCGGTCCCCGAACGCGCTTCTACGGTCGGCGCGCTGCTGTCCCGACTGTTGCGCTGCCGCTGAGTTCGCCAATGGTGAATTCGGTGGATCCTTATAGCAGACCATGGCAAAACGGCGCGAATCTTCGCGAAATGGCGCACTGGGGAGTGGCAAGGTCCTCCCGCCGGACGGATCGGGGCAACCGCTCGAGGCCTTTCCGAGTGGGGACGCGCCGGAGAGAGTCGCGCTGATGCCATCGGTTCAAAGACCTGCATGGAGCAGCGATCGCACGATGTCGACTCCCACCTGGATCAGATCCACCGCATCGGTCATGCCTTCCGCTACGCCGATCTGCTCAACCCGAACCACGTTCTCGCGACCTAGCCCCACGCGTTGCAGCGCTGTCCGAGCCAGGTACGCCTGTTGGTGATCGTCGGGCAGCAGGATCTCAAACCCGGCGTCGAGGCTTCGGATGCCGATCCCCGAGCGGCGGAGTTTCATCGCCTTCTCAGATCCCGTGTAGTCCGAACTCCAGAACACTGGCTTCACCACCCCGTCGGGACGATCGACCTCCGTCCAGATGGCAAGCAGGAAAGGATCTGTGAAACTCGAGCGGTAGTCCCGGCCATTGAACATCTCCACCCGATATGAGCCGTCGAATCCTGCGGCGCCATCGAGGCCCTGGTAGATGCCCTGCTTGGCCGTGAGCATGATCTGGTACCGAACGAAGTAGTACCGCCAACCGAACTGACGGACGTTCTCCTGCTCCTCCAGCCACTCAGTCACGATCTCGCGCAGGACTTCCTCTGCGGTTCCCTCTCGTTCGGAGACGTCTTCGAGGAGTCGATTCAGCGCTATCCGCAGCGCTCGCCGAGCGTCCCTGGAACCGCTGGTCAGCACATCCCGCCATGAACCACCGCCCCGCTGGCGGCGAAGGACCCCGAGTTGGCTGCGCGATCGGAGTCTGCGCGAGTAGTCACCTTTTGTTAGCAGAGCCGGGGCCAGGAATGGCAGCGCGTCGGGGGCGGTGATCTCACGGAACGCGTCGCCGCGTGCGGCGAGCGTGCCTGGGTCGAGATCGAACGCGAAGAGCCGTCCGCGCAGCAGTGCGTGATCCTCGAGTGCGTGTAGCGCCAGCTCGATCTCGGGCTGAAGCGCCATCAGCGCACGTTTGCGTTTCTCGTCGTCGACGCGAGCCTGATTGAACCGCTTGAGCCCGTCGAGGCAAGTGTCGGCCGGATCTGTCATCAGCTTGATGGTCGAGGCGATCAACTCCGGCATGAACTCGTTGCGCACCTCGTCTGGTGCGGACTCAGCGAGGTTACGCAGATGGCGCAGGCGTTCTATGAGCAGAGAGTCTGAGCCTTGCGGGCATTGCTGCCGGAAGATGATTACGGCGAAAAGGAGCAGCGTCTCGGCGAGCGAGAACTGCTTGCTTCCGTAGTGCCTCAGGCATGCCTCGAATAGGTTGGGGTTCTCCGGATCGAAGAGCACCAGACCAGAACCGAGTTCCGAACGAGCCGAGAAGATCCGAAGGAAGAAGTCCTCGGGGATGTTGTCCGACGCATTCCGCCCGACCCAGGTATCGAAGGCGAAGAAGAGGAAATCCAAGGGCTGGTTGGACTCATCGAGCTCGCCACCCTCGCCGTGTGCCGCGAAGAGCTTCTCTGCCCTCCGTAGCAAGGTTGGTTTGCTCCCGTGCATATCGCTTTCCCATTCCAGCGGCGGCTCGGCCCGCCATTCACAGACGTCGATGATGAAGGCGAGGTAGTTCATGAACTCCTCGTCGACCAGGAAGTTGCCACCTTCGTAGTGCCAGAGCAGGTCAGCCCAAGACCGATCGATCTTCTCGTTGAGTTCGGGCTGCCGGCCCGAATTGTGGAGCAACTTCCCCAGCCGTGCCTTGAAGATCTCGAATTCGGTCAGCGGCTTGCCGCGGGAATTCATCTTGATGTAGAGGTCGTCGGCCGAGGCGATGTCGTCGATAGGCAGGAACAGGAATGAGATCGCCTCTGCGTCCGGTGAAGCCAGCCGCCGCCACAGCGCGTCGAAGTCGTGGTCGGCGCCGTTGAGTCGTTCGTGGATTGACGTGATCATCGTCAGCATAGATTGGATCGTGGGATCGCTGCACCAGGGGAACAGGAACCAGGGCTGATCGATAATCCATTCGACTGGGTCGCTGCCATCCTGGGGCCACCGGTGGGCGACGATTTCCTGGCAGAAATACTCGGCGCTGAGACGGGTCGAGTATTCGAAGCGGGTCCATGGCTCGGTCTGGTCGAGCACACCAGCTCGTGAGGCGACGTACCAATGCAGCAGGAACAAAGTGGTCAGCCGCTGCTGGCCGTCGAGCGGCTTGAGCACACCGTCGACGACCTCGCCGTAGACGAAGTCCAGATGGGCAGGCTCCGACGTCGTCAATGCCCGCATCAGCGCGTCCAGGAAGTCACTACGGATCGCCGTCGCTTTGTCGTCCTGTCGGCCTTGGGCGTAGTCCCGCTGCATGATCGGAATCTCGATGCGCTCTACCGCCGGACATCCGTCGTGGGGGGTGCTGAACATCCCGCGATAGGTGGTGGCGTAGCCCTTCACTGCGTCGCCTCCAGGTTCTCCTGCAGCAGATCGTCTGACTTCTCCACAAGCAGGTAGGGCGCGACGCTGCGCTGCAACTCCTCGTAGTAGGCAGCGCGATCCTGCGGCCCCCACACATGCAGTTGCTGGTCTGCGTCGTCAGAGTAGTACTTGAGGAAGACGTTGCGCGTGCACGGCGGGATGTAGGCTCCGGCCCTGTCGAGGTCGAGGATTTCGCGTCGCTTGACCTCAAAGACTGAATTTCCAAGAGCGCTGTTGGGCTCGCGCTGGAGCAGCGCCAGGTTCTGAAGCGTGTGGACGTCTTCGCCGAGCCGGGCATCGCCGCTGGTGGCCACAGCGGCGAGGACTTCCCCCTCCATAGCCCTGAACTTGGCTTCGATTCCGAACTCGCGGGCTTCGATGGACGAGATGGTCTGGTCGATGCGGTCCAGGAGACTCCTGTCTTGATCCTTCTGTCGGCCGGGGAGCGCGGCGATGGCGCTGCGGTGTAACTCCAGCCAAGTCTTCCACTGCTCGGCCCGAGTCAGGGGAGCAGCGTCTTGCGCGTGGATGTGCTCCAAGGACCAGTCACCACCAGCCTGGGCGCGGAAGGGGAATCGGTCGCCCGCATCCTCCCTACCCAGGACGGTCACGACGTTCATGAGCAGCAGGATCCGCGAGCATTCACCCCGGTGACTCTGGTAGTTCAGGTCGTCGAGGTCGGTCCGCGTCCGCCCAATACGCTGGCGGATACGGTCGATCAAGCTCGACTTGAACGACTGCTTCGTACGCCCTTTCGCGAGATCGACAATGTCCTCGAACTCGTAGGTGCCGCCCGTTGCAATAAGGTAGCCGATCAGGTGATAAAGCTCACGGTCGTGGTACCAGCCGGTGATGAGGCCATGCATCCGAACCACATCGCGCCAAAAGTCCTCAGCCGACTCGTCGATCCTTTGCCGCAACCGCTCGAACACCCAGTAGCGAACTTGCTCCTTGCCGTCCCCCCTGCCAGCCATCGCCCTGAAGATCAGATCGATGTGCGTCGACCATTCGGCGTTGGATCCGGTGATAAACGCCCACAGGTCAGGGTCGCGCAACTCGCGCTCGTAACTGTCCCACTGGACGGCGACTTGCTCCTGCCGTTCCGTTCGGCCAGAGACACCTATCTTCGACAGCAGCAGCGCCTTGATTAGCTCCGCATCCGTCAGCGCTATGCGGCCGACATTGAGCCGCTGGAATAGTTCGCTCCCATCGGTGCCCTCAGGGGCTTCGTACCAGATCAGGTAGACACGCTCGGACAACGCTTTCCAGGTGTTGATCGCGGCGAGATCGGGTGCCTTTTGCTGGTCGAACCACTCCCCGATCGCCTCATAGGCGGAGTAGATGTAGTGGAAGTCGATGTTGGAGTGCCGCAACGCCGGGTCTAGCGATTCCAGGTACTCACCGCTGTTCTCTCGCGTCTCGTAGAGCAGGGAGTAGTTCACCTTGGCTCTGGGAAGCCAGTTGCTCTCGCTCATGTACTTCGCAATCAGGTAGAGCGTCGTGAGTCGTTGCTGCCCGTCTATCAGCTCCCAGCTGTTCTGTTCCTCACGACGAATGACAACAATCGGCTGGAGGTAGTAGCTGGCCGGGGTAGGTCCGGCGCTGGCGTAAATATCATCGAGGAGCCGATGGACCTCGTCTTCGCCCCAGCGGTATCCGCGCTGATAGGCGGGGACTAGAAACTTGTCGGAGAGCTCGGGGCTGACCACGAGCTTCCGCGTCAAAACGGCGGGCCGGCCGCTTCTGGACATTGGTCAAGACCTGCCTTCGGCTTCTGGCTGGGGGCCTGTGAGCCCTAGGGACGCGCTTCCCAAGATTAGCGTCAAAGACCCGAGCTAGGTTCGGGCCAATGCACTACATCCCTGGACTCAAATAAACGTCGTGGGCCCGATCGATGGCGTCGAAGTTGGCTTCCAGATGAGTGAGCAACTGTCCGGCATGTAAATCCGCTACGGGCAGCTCAGCCGTCTCAGCGCTCTCGAGTTCCTAGCGAAGGAGCCGCTTGTCCCCAAGGGCCACGACGCCAGCTTCTCGCCTATGGCGGCCAGAAGCAGTTCGGGCGAGGTCGCTCGCTCTCCCCGAATGGCATCGCCATCGGCGGCCCTGCCGCTATCCTCAGCCATGGCCAGGGGTGGGACGAGGGAAGGTCGCGACAACAGTCTCGATGGCCTCGTAATCAGCGATCGGTGACCAGAAGAACTCCCCCTTCCTTGCCATCCCCCGCGACCGTTGGATCGCCTCGAATCACCTTGCGTTCGCCGTCTTCGACCGGTTTCCGGTCTCCCCCGGCCACACGCTCGTCGTCCCGCACCGCCACGTCGTTCAGTGGTGGGACGCAACCCGCGACGAGCAGACGGCAATCCTCGATCTGATCGACCATGTGCGTGGTCTGCTGCTGGACGACGACGAAAGGGCGCGGCTGCTTCCCGGGGTCGCTCGCCCCGACGGCTTCAACGTCGGTTTCAACGCCGGCGACGCCGCAGGCCAGACCGTGCCGCATCTGCACATGCATGTGATCCCGCGCTTCCGCGGAGACATGACCGACCCACGCGGCGGGGTGCGACACGTGATCCCGGAGCGCGGCAACTACCTGGCGGAATCCCCCACCGCCCTCGAAGCCGCCACCGCACGTCTGCTCACCCTGCACGACGCCCCACGACATCCGCTCGGCCCAGCCCTCGCCGATGCCATGGCTGATCCACAGATCACCAGCGTCGACCTACTCGTCTCCTTCGTCATGGTCTCGGGCCTCGACGCGCTCCAACCCAGCCTCGACGACCTGCTCGACCGCGGCGGCCGGGTTCGTCTGCTGACCAGCGACTACCTGGGCATCACCGAAAAGCGCGCCCTGGAACACCTACTCGCGCGCAGCGACGAATACGCCGACCGCTTCACCGTGCGCGTCTACCGTGCCGGCTCAGAGTCGTTCCACCCCAAGGCCTACATGTTGTGGGGCACGACTGGTCAAACGGGCGCACCGGGCGATGCCGGCACCGACGCCTCGGCGAGCGAAGCCGCCGGCCACGCGCTGTCCTTCGTCGGCAGCGCCAACCTCAGCCGCCCGGGCCTGCGCACCGGTGTCGAATGGACCACCACCGTCCGCGACCGATCCACCCTCGCAGCCATGCGCGACGCCTTCGAGCAGCTCTGGGTCAACCCCCGCAGCGAACCCCTCGACCAGGCCCTCATCGACGACTACTTGGAGGCCCCGCGCGCCCTCGGCCAGGAACTCGCCCCCATCGCCCCACCGGCTCAACCCGTCGCCCCCACTGACGTTCAGCGCGACGCCCTCGACGCGCTGGCAACCACCCGCGCGGACGGTTTCGGCGCCGGCCTGGTGGTGATGGCCACCGGCCTGGGCAAGACCTGGCTGGCCGGTTTCGACAGCGCCCGCCCCGAATTCGCCCGCGTGCTTTTCGTCGCCCACCGCGAGGAGATCCTCAACCAGACCCGCGAGGTGTTCCGCCGCATTCGACCCGACGCCCGCATCGGCCTGATCAAAGGCCCCCGCCTCGACCTCGACGCCGACATCGTCCTAGCCAGCGTGCAAACCCTGGCCCAACGCCTCGACCAGGTGCCGCCAGAGGCGTTCGACTACATCGTCGTCGACGAGTTCCACCACGCCGCCGCCGAGACCTACCGCCGCGTCATCGACCACCTTCGCCCGGCCTTCCTACTCGGCCTCACCGCCACACCCGACCGCATGGACAACGCCGACCTGCTGGCCTTGTGCGAAGACAACCTGGTCTACGAATGTGGCCTCGCGGATGGCATCGCGGGTGACCTGCTCGTGCCATTCGAATACTTCGGGGTGCCCGACGCGGTGGACTTCCGACCACTGCCGTGGCGCAACTCCCGCTTCGATCCGACGGCTCTGGAACACGCGGTGGTCGCCGCCGAACGCGTCAGCGCCGCCTACGACGCGTGGACCGCGCACCGGGGTTCGCGCACTCTGGCCTTCTGCGTGTCGCAGCGTCACGCCGACGTGATGGCCGAGGCGTTCCGCGACCGGGGAGTCCGCGCCGTCGCGGTGCACGCCGGCGAATCATCGGCGCCGCGCTACGCCAGTCTCGACGCATTCGCCCGCGGCGACCTCGACGTCATCTTCAGCGTCGACCTATTCAACGAGGGCCTCGACGTGCCCGCCATCGACACCATTCTGCTGCTGCGACCCACCGCCTCGCCCGTGGTGTTCCTCCAGCAACTCGGCCGCGGCCTGCGCCGTAGCGAGGGCAAGACCCACGTGACCGCGATCGACTTCGTCGGCAACCACCGCAGCTTCCTGACTCCGGCACGACTGCTCGCCGGGCTGGCGCGGGCCGGGACCGATGATGACGCTGCGACCGGCGCCCGATCCGCTGCTGATGCCGCAGCGGCGGCGAGGGTCGGCAACGTCACCGACACCGAGTTGCGACGCATGCTCACCGACGGCTTCACCCTGCCCCCGGGCTGCCGAGTGCACTACGAGTTGACGGCCGTGGAGACTCTGCTCGACCTGCTCCCGGCCCGCTCCGGGTCGCGGCTGGCGGCCTTCGTGCAGGCGTGGATCGACGAGCGCGGCACCCGCCCCACCGCCGTCCAAACGTTCCGCGCCGGGTTCAACCCCGCCACCGCACCCGGGAAGTGGTTCGCCTTCCTCGACGACCACGGCCACCTCACCGACGACGAACACCACGTCGCCCTCCGCCACGGCCCACTGCTGGCCCACGTCGCATCCATGAGCATCACCAAGTCCTACAAACTCGTTGCCCTGCGGGCGCTGCTGCGCGGCGGCTGGCTCACCGGTCCGGCACCCGTGGCCGACCTCGCCGCCACGTCGCGCTGGCTGGTACTGCGCGACCCCCGCCTCACCGCCGACGTCGCGAACTCAACGACGCCCGACCCGGCCGCATTGACGCTCGCTCAATGGGAGGCGTATTGGCGCAAGTGGCCGCTGACCCACCTCGCCGGCGGCGGCTTCTTTCGACTCGGCGACGAGACGTTCGGCCTAGTGGCTCCGGCCTCGCCAGAAGACGCCCCGGCGCTGACCGCCATGCTCGACGAACTGCTCGACTGGCGCCTGACTCGGTACCTCGACACCAAGCAGCCGGCCGGTGCGGGAGCCGGTGCGGGTGTGGTCCTCAAGGTCTCCCACACCGGCGGCAAACCGATCCTGCGGTTTGACCGCGCAGCGTTCCCCGATCTACCTGAGGGCCGCGGAATCCCTGTCGACATCGGCGGCCGAACCGTCGAAATGGACTTCATGAAAATCGCCGTGAACGTGGCGCGGGACGTGCCGGGCGGGCCGAACATCCTGGCCGACGTGCTGCGCGACTGGTTCGGCCCCGAGGCCGGCCGCCCCGGCACCTGGCACCAGGTCCGCCTGTCGCCGGGCCCACCCTGGCGCCTCGAACCGGTACGTCTCGCGGCAGCCGAGGGGACCGGCCGCCGACGGAGCGGCGGCCAGGACGCGCCTTCGGTCGACCGTGCGGGCGGCTGAGCCTGAGGCAGACAAGGACTAGATCTCGTGCGCCTTGGCCAGTATGGCCTCAACCTCAGACTTCAGTTCCGGCACTCGATGGGCTGCAGCGCCCCAAACAACCGCGTCATCTACGATCGCGTACCCGTGAGCGAGCACGTTGCGCAGCCCGATGATTCGAGCGAGTTCATGGATTCCCTGGGCCGTCTCGGGGTCAGCTTTGCGAAGATTCCTCAGCGCCTCTCCGATGATTTCGAGTTGCCGCTCGACGGCAGACCGACGCAAGGAGTCGGTCATGTAGCCAGCTTCGTCCAGGCCTTCAATGAAGTCAGCGATGCTCTCACTGGCCACCTTCACATCCCAGAGCATGGACACCGACTCAGGCCGCATACAACTCCTCCGCATCGGCGAGGGCATGCGACCTGAAGTAGGGGTTTGTCACGGCTGTCAGCATGACCAGGTCCACCTTTCGCCCGAAGGTCTGCTCCAGGTCTTCCGCAAGGCCAAAGTAGGCATCGAAAGCATCGGAGATGCCAGTCTCGAATTCGACCAGAAAGTCGATATCGCTGTGGCCCTCGTCGAATCGATCCGTGACGGCCGAGCCGAATACAGCCAACCGGCGCACGCCCCGCGACTGGCAAATGTGCGCGATGACGCCAGGGTCAACGGCCAACGTTGGGTGCACTTCACAAGTCTACCGAGCCGAGAGGAGCTCCGCTGCGTACTTGTCTGACCGTGATCCGTGGCGTGCCCGAGGCGGTGGACTTCGCCCGCGGCGAGGTTGACGTCATCTTCAGCGTCGACCTGTTCAACGAGGGCCTCGACGTGCCCGCCATCGACACCATTCTGCTGCTGCGACCCACAGCCTCGCCCGTGGTGTTCCTCCAGCAACTCGGCCGCGGTCTGCGCCGTAGCGAGGGCAAGACCCGCGTGACCGCGATCGACTTCGTCGGCAACCACCGCAGCTTCCTGCTGCCGGCGCGGTGGCTGGCCGGGCTGGTTGCGGCGGGTGGGCGCGACGGTGCGGAGGCCTGGGCGGTCGACGAGAGCGACGGTGCGGAGGCGGCAGCGGCGGGGACAGCGGGCTCGCCGACGGGTGCGGCAGCGGCGGCGGCCGCCGGCGGCACCGTCACCGACACCGAGCTGCGACGCATGCTCACCGACGGCTTCACCCTGCCCCCGGGCTGCCGAGTGCACTACGAGTTGACGGCCGTGGAGACCCTGCTCGACCTGCTCCCGGCCCGCTCCGGGTCGCGGCTGGCGGCCTTCGTGCAGGCATGGATCCACGAGCGCGGCACCCGCCCCACCGCCGTCCAAACGTTCCGCGCCGGGTTCAACCCCGCCACCGCACCCGGGAAGTGGTTCGCCTTCCTCGACGACCACGGCCACCTCACCGACGACGAACACCACGTCGCCCTCCGCCACGGCCCACTGCTGGCCCACGTCGCATCCATGAGCATCACCAAGTCCTACAAACTCGTTGCCCTGCGGGCGCTGCTGCGCCACGCGCTTGGCTCACTGCTGCTTCTTGACCCAATCCGACGAAAAGCCCGCATAGCGTCGGATGAGAGGCTGCAACTGCTTGTCGTCCACGCCCTCGACTCCATGGCAAAAGTCGCCTTCGTCGACGACGTGTCAGTTCCATGGCACCCCCGGCCTCTTGATCATGCGGATTCCCCGCGACACGCGCTAGTTTTCCTGCCTGAAGCATGATCAAGAGGCACCAGACGCCATCGCTGGACAACCACCCCGATGACACGACCTAGAAAAGCGGAAACCGTCGCAAACCTACGTCGGTGAGGTTCGTGCGTAGTCCTCAATCAATGCGGTTGGGCGTGCATAGAGGTCCCAAGGTGAACGACTTTGACCCTGGACGACGATCGTGTCCGGAAAGCGCAAAGGCTGACCCGCACAACTAGCCGTCGGGTCGGTTCCGCCGTGGGCAGGGGTTGCGGAGATTCCGCAACCCCCGCCCTTGCACTACGAGTGGCCGCTAGCCTCCAACTATGGTGCCCCGTCGAGCCACACTCGTACCCCTCGTGATTTCGGTGCTGGCGTTGGCCGGTTGCGGCAGGCTCGACGAATTGACCTACTCACCCGCCACCACCCCGACCCAGTGGTGCGAGCAGCGCCCCTGCATCGAGGTGGGCGACACAGTGATCAATGAGCCCATCGGGATCGTGTTGGTGTTCGTGTTGGCGCTGATGTGGATCGGCGCCGGAGTGTATTTCCTGGTGTCGCGGCGGGGTCAAAAGTCCCGCACCTGGTTCGGGGTATCGCTGGTGCTCGGCGGAATCGGAGCAGCCCTGGCCGGCACGAGTTACCAGCTGTTCTCGTACGTGCTCAAATGCGAAGGCCGAGACCTGTGCACTCTCACCAACGGCTACGAGGTTGCGTACAGCGTGACCCAGGCCTGGAGCGTCAGCGCAATGGTGGTGGCTGTGGCCTACGCCTGCACACTGGGCAGGGCTAGGTCCGGACTGATGCTGTACGCACTCATCAACGCCGTCGTGTATTGCGTGGTGACGGTAGTGGGTGTGTTGATGCCAAGTGCGGTGCTGCTGTCGTTCACGGTGCTGATGCTGTTCGCCTTGCCGGGGGTGTTGATCGTGATCGCGATTACTGCCCGCCGGCTGGGCTCGCCGAAGGAGCGAGCGATCTTCATCGCCGCGATTCTGCTGCTCGCCGTGCAAGTCGCGTACTACGCGTACTGGGCGTCGGGGCTCACTGCGACCCTGTGGGACAACGGAAACGGGATCTACTTCTCCGAAAATGACGTGCTGCACATCGGCTTCATTCTGTGGTTGGTGTATCTGGTGTGGCGAGTGGGACCAAGCCTGGAGGATCAGCGCGATCCGAGTTGAGGCGCCAGAGCGCCCCTGATACCGAAGCGGGGTAATCCTGCTCGCGGCGATCATCGGCCTCGGGGACCGGCCTGCCGTCGAGGCATCAGCCGCGCAGCAGGGAGATCCACAGACCGGCGAAGGCCATCAGCAGAATCAGCATCACCATGACCACCGGTCGGCGGCCAGCCTGCATCTGGCCTCGATCCACCATGTCCGCGATTCGGCGTTCCGCCAGCAACACCACCCCAAGCCACCCCGCCATCAGGGTCAGGAGCGAAACAACCCGCAGTGCCTCGGGTCCACGACCGACCAATTCCCTGAGCGCGACGGCTGCCACAACAGTTGCCGTGAGCGTCGTACGCCGCCAGGAATGACGGGTGCGGTCGATTTGGGTCTCCCGGGGCCGCGACACCGGTTCAGTGGGACTCATATGAACATGAACACCACTGCAGCAAGTGCCACCGACCCGGCGGCGACCGTGATGGCGAGGCCAGCAGGGAAGCGTGACACGGGCAGCGACTCCCCCTGCCGCATCGCGTCCTCAGCGCGCGCCCAATGATCCACCGCCCGGATCGCGACCGCTGATCCAAGCAGGATCAACGCGGCCGCCAACACGTGGCGTAGCAACACCGGCCAACTCGCCGGTAGGAACGCCGCCACCGCAAGTCCGCCACCGATCAGCGCCAGCGATGTGCGAATCCACGCCAGAAAGGTGCGCTCGTTGGCCAGCGAAAACCGGTAGTCCGGGGTTTCACCCGGACGGTCCGGATTCCCGACGTCGAACCATCCGCGCAGCCGTGTGATCACACCTGCCATTCAACCGCAGTTTGATCAGGGAGGACCGTTGACTCACATCGCCCCAACGGTGCTACGTCCTGCGGACTCGAACGTGGGCGGTACCGCTGGTGGCAGGGCCGCGGCGCGCGTTCGCCTGCTTTGTCGGACCCCTGGTACATAGTCGTCGCTGAGGGGGTTGCCACGGGGGAAGTCGCGCAGGGGAAGTCCTGCCGGGGAAGTCTCACGACGGTTGCCTCGCCTCAGCCATTCACGACCTACCGCACTAGGCAAGGAGCCCACCATGAAGGTCAACGCTCACCTCGACGTCGACATGGTCGCCATCGAGACCACGGACTCGGTCACGATCATGCTGGAGTTGGAAGCTCCACCCGCGCCTGTCTCCACGACTCCCCGGCCCGAGCACACTGCGGTCGTGGTCCTGGATCGCTCGGGCTCCATGTCCGGCGATCGGCTCAATGCGGCCAAACGCGCCCTGATCGATCTCGTGGACCGGTTGGACGACCGCGACCGATTCGGTTTGGTGGTGTTCGACCAGGAGGCCGCCGTGGTGGTGCCAGCAGGCCGCCTCGCGGACCTCGGCCGCGACCAGGTCCGTCGAGCCATCGCCAGCGTCGAAACCGGGGGCATGACTGATCTGTCCTCGGGGTATTTGCGCGGGCTGCAGGAAGCCCGCCGGGTCGCGACCGCAGCCGGAGCGACGGTGGTGCTGCTCTCCGATGGCCACGCCAACGCCGGCGTCACCGACCCGGTCCAACTGCGCGGTGTTGCGGCCAAGGCTGCATCGCAGAGCGTGACGACCTCCACCATCGGCATCGGTCTGGGCTACGACGAATCCATCCTCACCGAGGTCGCCATTGGTGGCACCGGCAACCACGCCTTCGCTCAAGACCCAGACGACGCCGCGGCCGCTGTCGCGGCTGAGATCGACGGCCTGCTGTCCAAGACCGTGCAGGCCGCGAATCTGCTCATCGCCCCGACTGGTGATGTCAGCGCGGTCACGATTCTCAATGACGTGGTTGCCAACCGCGTCGAAGGCGGCATTCTCGTCGAACTCGGCGACTTCTACGCCGGTGAGCAGCGAAAGATCACCTGCACAATCGAGGTGCCAGCGATGGCCGCCCTCGGCCTTGCACAGGTCGCCACCCTGACTCTCACCCACGTCGAAGTGGCCACTCTGGAACAACACGTGGTGACACTTCCGGTGACAGTCAACGTGGTGCCGCTGGATGTGGCTCGTGGCCGTGTCGCATCGCCGGAGGTGACTCGCGAGAAATTGTTCCTCGCTGCGCAGAACGCGAAGCGCTCAGTGGAAGAGGCACTGCGCTCCGGCGATCTGCAGACTGCACGGGACCGCCTGGCATCGGCGTCGGCCTTGTTGACCAGTGCAGAGGTTGGCGAACTCGGAGCGGAACTCGCAAGCGAGATCGACTGGTTGGACCACACTGCGGGCATGCTGGATGACTCCGTAGCGGGTGCTCCAGCCGACATCGCCTACACGTCGCGACACATAAGTTCCGACCGGGCACACAAGTCACGCGGCTACAAGAGTCGCACCCAAGGCGGCGAAACCACCTCGGGCGACTAGCCCAAGGCGGCGAAACCACGTCGGGTGACTAGCTCGAAGCGGCGAGCCGGTCGAGGATGAGGTCCATCACGAAGCCGAAGTCGTCGGCCGGGGCGTCTTCGTCGAGGTGTGACTGGATGTGGGCGATGAGGTTGGGAAACTCGGCGGGCTCCAGTTCGGCCATGTACTCCGCGGCCAACTCCTGGGGATCACCCTCCACCACGAAGGACTGCTCCTGCAGCGCGTAGCCGAGCACATGGTTGAGCAGCGCGTGAAATCCGACATGGGCCACGTCAGGATCGATGCCGGATCCAGCCAGCGCACCGAGTTGAGCCTCCATGAGTCGCATCCGCGAAGGTCCGGTAACCCGGCCGAACCAGATGGATACAGCCCACGGATGCCGTACCAAGGCGGCCCTCATCTCGAGTGCCGACTGGCGCAGAGCGTCGCGCCACGGCGCCGCGGGATCGGGTATTTCGATCTCGTCGGCGACCAACTCGATCATGCCATCGATGAGGTCGTTCTTGTTGGCAACGTGGTGGTACAGCGACATCACCTCGTAGTCGAGTTCGGCGGCCAAGCGGCGCATGCTCAGCGCCGCCAGTCCCTCTCGATCCGCCAGCACCACGCCGGCACGCAACACTCGCTCACGAGTCAGCGGTGGGCGGCCCCGAGAACGCGCACCCGCCTCGCCGCGGCTCGGCTTCCCGCCGCGGCTCGGCTGCACGCCGCGGCTCGGCTTCGCGCCGCGGCCCTGCTTCCCGCCGCGACCCTGCTGCACCGTCGAGTCGCCGTCTGGCCCACCCATATCGCCTCCCAATCCTTGACTCACCGTACAGTGTACGCTTACCGTACAGCGTACGAACATAGGAGTGATTCATGAAGGCGATGCAGCAACAGGGCTACGGCGACCCCAGGCAGGTCCTGCACGAAGTCGAGCAGCCGATGCCAACGATCACCGACGAACAAGTACTCGTTCGGGTGCACGCAAGTTCGGCGAACGCTGCGGACTGGCACCTCGCCTATGGCGAACCGCTGCTCATGCGCCCGGCCCTCGGCGGCCTGCGAGGACCCCACCGGATCATCGGCGCGGACTTCGCCGGAGTGGTCGAGCAGGTCGGCAACGCGGTCACGCACCTGAGCGTCGGCGATGAGGTCTACGGCTACGCCGAGGGAGCCTTCGCCGAATACGTGGCAGCTCCCGCAGCCAGCACCGCACACAAGCCCACCACGCTGTCGTTCGACGAGGCCGCTGCCGTACCCCTTGCCGGCATCACCGCACTACAGAGCTTGCGCCACGGTCGCCTCGCACCTGATCAGCGAGTACTGATCCTGGGCGCATCGGGCGGTGTCGGCACCTTCGCCGTGCAATTGGCCACACACACCGGCGCGCATGTGACCGGCGTGTGCAGCACCGGCCGGGTCGACCTCGTTCGCAGCCTCGGCGCGGACCACGTGATCGACTACACCGCGCGGAATCCCGTCACCGGGGACCAACGCTACGACTTGATCCTGCAACTCGGAGGCAGGTACTCGGCACGCGAACTGCGTAGCGCGCTCACCCCGCGCGGAACGCTGGTGCAATCGATGGGCGACGGCAACCGGTGGTTGGGCCCGCTGGGCGCCATGGCGGGTGCGGCTGCTCTCAACTTGGTCGTGCGCCAAAGGCTCACCGCCTTCGTCACGAAAGAGACCACTGAGGCCCTCGACGAATTGCGTGACCTGATTGACGCCGGTCACGTGCGTCCGGTGATCGACTCCACACATCCGATGGGAGAGGCCGGCGATGCGCTGGCACTTGTCAGGGACGGCCACCCAGGTGGCAAGGTTGTACTCGCGGTCGCGTCCTAAGCACCGCAGGAGGTATTGAGTCGATCATGCAGGCAGTTGTTCAACAGCGCTATGGACCGTACTCCGAAGTCCTGAAGCTGCGCGAGATACCTACACCCGTGCCGGGTCCGGGCCAGGTGCTCGTGGCGGTCCGAGCCACATCGGTGCACGCAGACGTCTGGCACGCCGTGCACGGCATCCCCTACATCATGCGCGCGTTCGGATCGGGTGTCCGCCGCCCGAAGCAACAAATCCCCGGCACCGACCTCGCAGGTGAGGTGGTTGCAGTCGGCCCGGGCGCAAACCGTTTCGTGGTTGGCGACCGGGTCTACGGCGAAACCACCCGCAGTGCAAACCTCTGGGTCAACGCGGCAACGTTTGCCGAATTCGCCGTAGTGGACGAAGAGCTGCTCGCACCGATTCCGGATCACCTTTCGTTTTCCGAGGCGGCAGCGGTTCCCACGGCCGCAATGATCGCGCTGACCAATCTGCGTGATCAGGGCCAGGTGCAACCCGGGCAGCACGTGCTGATCAACGGCGCCGCGGGTGCGGTCGGGGTTTGGGCGGTCCAGCTGGCCAAGGCATACGGGGCGACTGTCACCGCAGTCGACGGCCCCGCCAAACTCAAGCTACTCCGCGACCTCGGCGCCGACGACGTCATCGACTACACCCAGCAGGACTTCACAGACGCTGGCATCCGCTATGACATCGTGTTTGACATCGTCTCCCAAGCCCCGTTCCGCCAGGTGCGCCGAGCCCTGCAACCCGACGGCACGTTCGTGCTCATCGGCCACGACCAGTACGGCCGCTCGCGTCATCACGTGCTGGGCAGTCTCACCCGCATGCTGCCACTGATGGCACTCTCCCCTGTGGTCAAGCAACTGCCGCCGGTGCGGTCCGGGCCGTCGCGCGCCGACAACCTCGCGATCATCACTTCGCTGCTGGCCAGCCGCCAGATCCGTCCGGTGGTCGATGATCGGACCTTCGCGCTGGACGAGGTCGTCGCCGCGATGGACCACCTCACCAGCGGCACCGCACAAGGTCGCGTAGTGCTGACTGTCTAGTTGGCGACCACTGAACCATTGGCTACTGTCGTCAGCAGCCCTGCACATCTGAGGTCACCATCCCAAGAGAGGCGCCCATGACATCTGCGACCACGATCCTCGCCGACGCCTTTGGCCGAGGAAACGATTCGATGCACACGCTGCTCAATGGTCTCGGACCTGCGGCGCTGCTCTGGCAGCCAGACCCGGCAGCAAACTCCATCGGTTGGCTGGCCTGGCACCTTTCCCGCGTGCAGGACGACCATCTCGCTGGGGTTGGCCAGGTCGAGCAGGTGTGGACCACCCAGGGATTCGCCGACCGCTTCGCCTTGCCCTATCCGGTCACCTCCATCGGCTACGGTCAGTCCGCCCAGGAGGTGGCCGAGTTCAGCGTCGACGACCCGGCGCTGTTGTTGGAGTATCACGAAGCGGTGCACGCGTTGACGCTGCAAGTGCTGTCCGGATTGGACGACACCGGGTACGCGCGGATCGTCGACGAGCGTTGGGACCCACCAGTGACCGCCGCAGTCCGATTGGTCTCTGTGGTCGAAGACACCCTCATGCACCTCGGACAGATCGGCTACCTGCGAGGGCTATTCGAACGCCGCTGAAGCAGCCCTTTTGTGAGTGGCCGAAGGGCTGTGGCCAGCAGACCGCGCGGCGCCGCTCAGCCGAATCTCACTGGCAGCGAAGTCAGCTCGTTGAGGATCCTGCTGCGCGAACGAACAGCGGGCCCGGCCATCCGCCACTGGTCCGGATCCGGGTAGCGCTCGAACAACGTCCGCCACGCCACTTCGGCCTCCAGCCGCGCCAGCGGAGCACCCAAACACATATGCGCGCCGTACCCGAACGCCAACTGTTTGCGCGCCTCCGGTCGAGCGATGTCGAATCGTTCCGGATTGGGGAACGCCGCAGGATCCCGATTCGCCCCGCCCAGCAAGATGAACACCTCCTGGCCGGCCGGACAGACCGATCCGTCGGGAAGCTCGACATCTCCGATGATGCGACGGAAAGCGAACTGCACCGGCGACACCATGCGCAAGGTCTCCTCAACCAGGTTCGGTGTCGCCGCCTCCGGATCAGCCAACGCGGCCGCCAATTGATCCGGGTGCTGCAGCAACAGCAGGGTGCCGCCGCCCAGCAGGCCAAGCGTGGTCTCGAAGCCGGCGACGAGGAGGAACGACGCGGTGGCCACAACGTCGTTGTCTTCCAGGTGCTCGCCGTCGACTTCGGTGCTGGCAAGTATCGAAAGCACATCGTCGCCAGGATGACGTCGGCGTTCCCCGATCAGCGCGGTGAGGTAGCTCGAGGTCGCCATGGACGCCTGCCGCATGGCTTTCGCGTTCGCTATCGACCGTGGCCGATCCAACCCGACAGCCATCGTCGCACCCCACTCGCCGAACATCGTGCGATGCTCCACGGGGATGCCGAGCAACTCGCAAATCACCGCCATCGGCAACGGAGCCGCCCACTGCCGGATCAGGTCCACTGGGCCTTTCGACGGAAAGGAGTCCACCAGTTCCGCAGCCACCCGCTCGGCGGTACCGCGCCAGGCCATCGTCGCGCGGTGGGTGAACCCGGGCTGGATCAGCCGACGCAGGCGGGTGTGGTCAGGTCCGTCTTTGGCAACCAGCGAATCAAGTACCGGGCTGATCCCTGTTTCAACCCGCTGCGGGCCCAGGATGATCTCTTGGATCACTCCCTCAGGCTTGGACAGCGCCGAGCGCGCATTCGGTGAGCGCAAGAGGGCTTGAGCAACGTCATAGCGCGACGTGAACGACAGCACCGGGAACAGTTTGCTGTGCACGATCGGTTCGCTGCGGATGCTGACGGCAAACCGGTTGAGATCCGGGCCGTATTCAAGTTCCCCAAACGGATCTCGAAACACCTTGCCCACTCGCGCCATAGTGTTGAGCAGCGCGATCCCGGCACCCATCGCAAGGTCGTTGCGGACACCCACCATGCCTCCTCCGGCCATTGGTTACGACCTTAGTCGGAATGGACTGTGTGCACCTTCAGGGCACCCATGGGGGTATCGCTAGGCGCAAGCCCGGTGGGCAACCCCACGCCGATTGGGTACCAGAGTGAACCACCGCCCCTGCTAGGGCAACACCACCGAATCCGCGAGCACTTGTATTGTCCCGAACCCCATCTCGCTCTGGGCTTGATCCACCACGGTTCCCCGGACGCTGAAGAACCCAGTCGAAGGGTTGATGGGCAGATCCGGATCCGGATATTGGATATCAACGAATAGGTACTCGCTTGGTTGGCCCTTGCAAGTGGTACGCATCAGGATTGCGTCCGAGGATCGGGTGGGTGCAGACGGCCACGCCACCACGCACTGCGTGTCGACTCGGTTGCCGATTTCCCAGCCCACCACCGACTCGGCACCATTCCCGAGTGCTGCTGAATCATTCGTCGCACCTGAGCTGGACGTCGAGTCTGACGTATCCGAGTCCGATGCACCTGATCCCTGGGATCCCGCGGAACCGCACCCGCCGAGGGCAAGAACAGCAATCACGCCCGCCGCGAAGACTCGACTACCGCGTCGGGACCCATGTCGCGTACTCACCTCAGAAGCCGAAGGTGGCACCGGGGCCCAATTCGCTCAACATGGCCTCTGGATCATTGGCGCAATACTGCGACAAGGTGGACTCCACGTACGACACCTGCTCGCCTGAGCTCATCTTGTCCCACGTGAATTGCGTTGTGACGGTCCCTTCACCCAACTCGTCCGAATTGTCCTCGATCCACTTGGTGGCCATTTCGGTCTGCTCGCTCGACGTAGCGTCCACGAAATCCCCACAGGAGGGCGACGACAGAATCGAACACCCCGACAATGGCGCTGCGATCAGCAAACCGGCACCCAGAATCACCAAAGACTTCATCACGTTCCTCCCGCTCCGCACCCATTTCCTGACCCAGGGGTGCATATGTCCCGCACCCAGAACGGGACCGATGAACTGCCGACAGAATGCCCGCAGTGTCCGATGGGCAACTACTCGCCGAACGCGTCAATCATTCTCTTCTTTGCGGCCAAATGACGGCCTCCAGTGTCACGTAAAAGGGTGACTTGACGGTGGTCAACGTCTGGGAGGAGTGTGAAAAGGTCCGAAACCGAAGGAGAGCGTGCATCATGAATTACGAATCAAAAGACAACCAAGTCCAGTTTGATCAGGTCTCGTACGCACCGCAGCCGGCCACGGCTGTGAGCCCGTGGCGATTCTCAGCGGTTGGTGCATTTTGGGCCGTGATCGCACTCTTGTCGTTGTTCGCGCTGTTCAGCGGGGGTGGCGCTGTGATGCTGCTCGTAGCGGTCGGAGCGGGTGCCTACGCGGCCTACCTGTTCCACGGCGGGCGCTACGGCTTCATCATTTGGTGATTCAGCCGCATCCACCAGGGCTCAGATGAACGACACACCGCCGACGAGCCAGGCACTGTTTGTTGACTGGAATGCTTACGCGGCCCAGTACGACCGTGCCTGGGCCAATGTGCTGACTTGGGAATTAGCCACCACGATCCAGGCCCTGCTTTCACCCGGTATGCGAGTTCTGGACGTAGGTGCTGGAACTGGGTTGGTGACTTCCCAGTTGGCGGCCGCTGGCTGGTCGGTGGTGGCAACTGAACCCAACCACTACATGGCCAAGGCCCTGCGTGCCCGAATGCCAGATGCGTTGATTTCCGAAATTGACCTCACCGGTTCTCTGAAAATGTTCGCAGCCGGCGACTTCGATGCTCTCGTCTGCACGAATGTGATCCAATTCCTCAACGAGAGTGAGAGAACCTCGCTTATTACTGAATGTGCACGAATTTCTCACGAAGGTGGAGTCGTGATTCTTTCCGCACCATCAGACTTGTGCACGCGTGGCCGCATACGTCGGGAATTGGCAGCATCCGGCAAGTGGGGTCAACTGTGGCGATTTGAACGGGCTCATTCGCAACTGTCGAGATCAGGGGTGATTTCAGCACCGGCCACACCTGACCCTCTCGCCCAGATCGTCGCAGAAAAGACCCTGACGACTAGTCGTGGTCTCCAGCGTTTGGCGGTTTTTGGGCCACTCCCGTATCACTACGACGCACGAAACGAATGAGGTAGCAATGACTCAGGAACCTGAATTCCAGAACATCAGCAAAGGGGTCCCGGACCTGACACCGCCCGACGAATCACGTGCCTGGGAGGGCATCGTGAACCAGGCGAAACCCCTCTACGGAATCGCAATCCTCGCAGCTGGGCTCGTGTTGGCCGTGCTAATCAACAACTACTTCGTCTGGTGGATCGTGGTGCTCTGGCTCGTTTTGCTGCCGGTGGTTGCGATCAACGTGACCCTCGGCGGTTCGGCCTTCGAAAGCACTCCACGCATGCTGTCGCGGATCAAGGTCTCGTACGACGCATACAAGCAGCGAGGTGGGGCGAACCGCTCATGACAATCCTCACGATCCGCGACCACGGTGAAGCCGAGGACGACCTCTACCCCACCCCGGCTTACGGCTCCAACGAGATTATCCTCACCACTAGCGATGGAGTTTCAGTGGTCGCCGTCCCGGTGACAGCCGTGACGTTGGGATTCCTCACGACGGCGGGGCAATCCACTCTGCTCGAGCTCGACGACATCGATGGTGCGCTGCACGTCACGGATAGCCGAGCGGCTCTGGTGAGCACGAAGTACAACAAAGGTAGCCAGTGGTTTGGCGGTCTCACCGCTATGGCGCTCAACGTTGGGAGTCGAGCAGTGGCCAGCTATCGGAGCCGCGGCACGAGCCTGGTGGGACAAGTCCGATACGCCTGGCTGCTTCAGGTGGGTGGCCACCGCAGATCCGGGATGTTCGGCACCGAATCGATGCGGATCCTGCTCAATGCCCCGGTAGACGACGTGTTGCGTCAGTTGTACCTGGATGTGACCTTTCCGAAACACGTTGATTCGCTGAACTTGGCATGTGAAATCGCGCGTCGCGCCGCAACGTATCGGCTGAAATGCAACGACGCCGACAGTGACGCTGAGGCGGCCGCACTCACCGAACTTGCCAAGACACCTGCATTGGTGTCGGAAAAGGGCAGGTATGCCATGCACAAACTGCCGTCCAGCTACCCATTCTCTGCAAGCACCGCGGATCTCCCCGCCTACGTTGCAAGTAAGGCCGCCAACGACTCAGGTTGACATCGACAGCCAGTGTTTTCCAGCCCAGTGCCGACCCGGGCACGGATGAGCGACTACGCCCGGCCGGACGCGCTGGTGTCGGCCACCGGCACAGCATCCTGGCTGCCATCGAGCACGGCCGGTCCAACGGCAGGATCGAATCAGTCAACACCAAAATCCGGCTGGTCACCCGGATCGGCTTCGGATTCACATCCCCCGAAGCCCTCATCGCCCTGGCAATTCTCAGCCTCGGCGGACACCCACCAGCCCTCCCAAACCGAAAATGACCCACGGATCCGTCAGGAGAGCCGGTAGAAGTAGGAGATTTCCGGGGTGATAGTGGTCTGCAGCGCTTCGCTGGTTGCCGCAGGTACCTCGTAGAGGGGTCCGTCGACCAACGATGTGGGGGCATCCGTGCCTACGACTCGGATCCAACTGAGGCTCTCCGGCGGCTCGCCAGGTGTGACCCCGTCGACATTGGCTCCGGCAGGGTAGCACCCGGTGTATTGCGCGGCCACGGTCGGCTCAAGGGGTGCGGGTTCGGCCACTGGGAGGGTCTCCTTCGGCGGCCTCGGCGTTCCGGTTTTCTCGGTGTAGGCAAGCGCTAACGTCTTCGCGGCGATCTGTTCTGACTGCGCAAGGATGGCGGGGACCTCGTCGCGGAATTTTTCGGCCACCCCGGCGTAAGGGGAATCAGCCGCCGGGATGACACTCGCCAGCTGTGCGCTTTCGACTCCCACGCTCGCCGATGAGACTTCCGCGTCGGGCTGTGATCCGCCACCGCACCCCGCGCGGATCAATGCAGCATCCGCAGCCGCGGTCACAATTGGGACAAGGGGTTGCCGATGCCCTCCGGGGCTACGTCAGTCAACGATGAGCGAGGGGGTGTCCGTCTTGAGAGTCTCGCCGCGGAAGAAGGCCGGATGCCGCGTGCGTTGGATGGCGATGAGCACGAAGCCGAACAGGATCAGTCCAACGCCCATGATGAACACCAATCCCACACCGCCAATGCTGCCACCGCTGCCGAATTCCGGGGAGAACGAATCACGCAGCGTCACCACGAAAACGAACGCCAGCATGATCCCGCCGATAAGTGGCAGCAGGAACTTGAACACAACGCTGAACGGGTCGATGAAGAGTTCCCGCCGGAAGAACCACACACACGCGAAGGCAGTCAAACCGTAGTAGAAGCAGATCATGATGCCGATCGAATAGACCGTGTCGAGCAGCACGTTCTCGCTGAGGAAAGTCAGCACCGCGTAGAACGTTCCGGCGCCGATGCCGGCGGCAAGGGTGGCAAACGAGGGCGTCAGGTAGCGCGGGTGAATCGCGGCGAAGCGGGCCGGCAAGGCGCCATAGGAACCCATCGCGAGCAAGGTCCGTGAGGTCGGCAGGAACGTGCTGATGAGGCTGGCGGCACTTGATGCCAGTACCGCGGCGAACAGCAGCAGGTACCAGGGGTTGCCCATAATCGGCTGCGCGAGCGCCCCGAAGACGTTGTCGGAGATTTCCTCATTGGCCAGGCCTAGGCCGGAGTCGCCAACGCCCGCGTACATGATCACCGCGATCGAAACCAGCACGTAGGTGCAGAGAATCGAGATCACCGCGAGAATTGCGGCTTTGCCGGACGTGGTCGAAGAGTTCTTGGTCTCTTCGTTGACAGTCAGCGCCGAATCCCAACCCCAGAACGCGAAAATCGAACCCGACAGCCCGGCGACAATTGCCGAGACGGTCAACCCGGCCGGGCTGAACCAACTCCAGCTGAAGCTCAGGGACGTGTCCGATCCGCTGGATTCGGCGATCGCGAAAACGGCGAAAGCAATCAGCACAACTAGCTGGAATGACACCAGAATGTACTGCAGCCGAGCTGTGGTGGTGATGCCGCGATATGCCACAAACGTGGCGACGGCGAGGAATACCAGACAGGTCAGAACGTTAATGGGCTTGATCTGCCAGAGGTCCGATATCGAGGGGCTATTCACGATATCGCCGACGAGTTGGAAGGCGAATTGCACCGCGATTCCAGCCAAGTTCGAGATGACGATGACAGTGGCGAGCACTGCTGTCCAACCACCCAGCCATCCGATGTAAGGCCCGAATGCTTTAGTGGTCCACGTGAACGACGTACCGCAGTCGGGAACCACTTTGTTCAGTTCACGATAGGCAAAGGCGACGAAGAACATCGGCACAAATCCGAGCAGGAAGATCGCTGGCGCCTTGGCACCCACGTCACCTGCCAGCAGACCAATCGTCGCGGTCAACGTGTAGGCGGGTGCCACGCACGAGATGGCAAGGATGATTCCGCCGATCAGGCCGACGGAGTTCCGGGAGAGCCCCTTCGCGTGCACATCCGCCTCAGCCGCGTGCTGAGTTTGGTGCGAGATTTCCATCAACGCCTCCTTGACTCCGCTCTGGCACACTCATGGACGTGTCCACCCCAAAGACAGAAATTCACGGGACCGCGCACACGAGAATCAGCGGAGTAGTGGTGGGCTTCGATGGTTCCCCCGCTGCCTACGAGGCGCTCGATTGGGGTGCCGCAACTGCGGAAAGCCACGGCCTGCAGTTGACCCTGCTCGCGGCCCGTCCGGATGCGTCCGCACCGGTGATTGAGTTGAGCGCTGCCGAAGAGGAGGGGCTGATCTCTGGTGCGATGGCCGAGACTCTGGCCGCCGCCGAGGATCGAGTTGCTGCCACGCATCCGGAGTTGCCGATCAGCACAGTAATCCATCCCGACTCCCCGGTCGAGGGCCTGCTGGATGCGTCCACCACCGCAGACATGATCGTCATCGGATCACGCGGCATGGGCGGCTTCACGGGATTGCTGATCGGCTCCACTGCGATGAACCTCGCGCCGTATTCGGACTGCCCGGTGGTGGTGCTTTATGTGCCAGATGAGGAGACCGCCGAGGCCCGCGCCGAGGCGCGTCACCCAAATGAGGTGGTCGTGGCATTCGACGGTTCCCACTTCTCTGAGCGGGCGCTCGTGTTCGGTCTGCGGCATGCGGAGGCGACCGGGTTAGGCGTGGCGGTCGTGTACGTGACCGCCGGGAGTAAGGAAGGACCGCCGGAACCAGTCGAGCCTGATTCGGCGGAGTTATCCGAGGACGTGCGTGCGGACCTGGCTGAAGCGGCACGCATCGCCGCACGCCACCCTGCTGTTTCGGTGACGTACCTGCACGGCGTGGGACGGCCGGCCGGGGTGTTGATCCGGGAGGCCTCCGGTTCGCCGCTCGCCGTGGTGGGCGCGCGCGGCCGCGGCGGTTTCGCACAGTTACTGCTCGGCTCGGTGGGCCTGCAGATGCTCATCCACGCCGAGTGCCCGGTGGCGCTGGTGCGCAACCTTCCGCCCGAGTAGGAGTGCCCATGGCGTCAATCCTTCACCCCGACACCCCTGGCAAGGCGTTCGACGACTTCCTCCGCGATGCAGCACCCGACAGCGTCGGCCGGATCGACTGGTCCCCCGGCGACGATGCCCTGCCAGTGCTGTATCTGAGCCACGGCGCTCCCCCGCTGTTCGACGACCCACTGTGGATCAGGCAACTGTTCGAGTGGGCGCAGGACCTGCCGAATCCCCGGGCCATCCTGATCGTCAGTGCGCACTGGGAAACCGCACCGCTGAGCCTTTCCTCGCCCGCGGCAGCCGCACCCCTCGTCTACGACTTCGGGGGGTTTGCGGATCGCTATTTCCGGATGACCTATCCAACGCCGGCTGCGCACGATCTCGCCCGGCGCGTGGCCGCGTGTCTGCCGAGCAAAGAGCCACTGCACCAGCACCCCAGCCGCGGTCTCGATCATGGAGCGTGGGTGCCTTTGAAAGTGATGTACCCCCATGCGGACGTCCCGGTGCTGCAGTTGAGCATGCCCTCCCACGATCCGGATCGGCTGCTTGCCCTCGGCCGAGCACTACGCCCATTGCGTGACGAGGGGGTGCTGATTATTGGCTCCGGCTTCATGACCCATGGCCTGCCGTTCATGACCGCCGACATGTGGCTGTCGAATGCCGTGCCGACGTGGTCCTCGGAGTTCGACGCGTGGGCGGCGGAGGCATTGTCGGCTGGTGACCTCGACGAACTGGCCGACTTCAAGGCCCGCGCCCCGGGCCTGCCGTATGCCCACCCCACGGTGGAACACTTCACCCCGCTGTTCGTGACGCTGGGGGCTGCGGGTTCTGGTTCGGATGTCGGTGCCAGTGCTGGATCAGGTGCACGCGCCGACTCCGGCCCCGATGGCGGCGTCCAAACCCCCATCAGTGGCTACCAGTTCGGGCTATCCAAACGGTCGATCCAGTTGGCCTAGGGAACGGCGGTCTACCGGCCCAGGCTCCCCATGGCGGACAATGCCCTATGACGACAACCGAAAACGGCACGGCAACTCCCGCACCACCACGGCTGCCAGACAACTTCCGGGCGGTCGGCCGGTACGTCGTCCCAAGCCTCGGAATCACCGTCGGCTTCACTTGGAACGCCACCGCCGGCAACATGGCGATGATCGCCGGTTCGGAGGGCGATCCGGTGCATTTCACCAACGTCATCCAGGACGGGAAGCTCTACACGCTCACCTATGCCTTCCCAGACATCCCCCGCAATCCCTGCTCACCCATGGGCGCATTTTCCCTGGCCGACCTCAACGATCATCTGACCCATGCCAGTTACGTCGGCGCCGAAATCCTCGCTGGCAGCCCCGATCGACGAGTCCACCACTTCCGGGCATGTGCAGCCGTCGCACCCCCGCCAGGCCTGCTCCCCCCGATCCCCGGGCTGCCGATCTTGCGGCTGCCGTTGATGGTCGGCGACATCTACGTTGATGCCGAAGACCCGACTACGTGGTGGCGAGTTCTGCACTTCGGCCTACAGAACGCCTACGCGCCTGACCTGGACGAATGGATTCTGCTCGACGAATTCGAACACGCTCCCGGAGAGGTATCCCTGCCCGAGGAATGCCAGGCCTGAGCGTACGTCGCGCGCGACTCGCCTGATTCTGGCTCTGGTGCCCCGCCGTCCAGTGCTTCGTTCAGGCTCCTGGGGTCGATTCGGGAGAGTCCGTCAATGCCGTCGAAGTCGGGATCCGGGCTGACGATGACACTGATCCCGGCCTCCAATGCTGTGGCTGCGTGGACCGCGTTCCGACCGCCGACGCCCCCTTCGGCTATCAGAGAGAGGGCTCGCCGAAGCACGCCAGAATCGAAATCATGCAGTTGACAGGAATCGGCGACCAGCCTCGCCACGGCTGCCGCGTCCGCCCGGTCAGCCCGCCGCATTCGATGGAACGCAACCTCCTGCACCAGTTCAACGCTGGCATGCAGCTCCAAGCCCTGATTGGCCAACACCTCGCGGCACGGCGACCTCAACTCATGCTCCTCGCCGAGGGCATAGAGAAACACGGCCGCATCAACGAGAACCGTCAGCCGTCGACCTCGCGGTGAAGTCCCCGAGGAGCCCTTAATCTGTGAAGGCATCGGCAAGTATCGCGTCTTTGTTGAAGTCCGGATCTGCAGTCGGCTGCGGATCGATCGCCAATAGCAGCGCTCCCGCCGAGCGGCGTCCCGGCGAACCACGTCGTCGCTGAGGAAGATGTCGATCGCCGCGCGCACCGTCGCACCTACGCTCATCGATCGCCGACGGGCCTCCGCCTCTAGCCGCTCGTATTGAACTGGGTCGAGGAGGATTTGCAGGCGACGTTCGAGGACTGAAATGCACATGCTGTCACATGTGTAGGTTTCCTGTTCAAGTCCAGACTCCCCCGGTCCGGGCACCGACTCCCCGGCCGACACCCCGGCCGACGCCCGGCCGCATCGGAGGCCCCGGGAATCGGGGGCCCCGGGCATCGTCCTCACTGCAGGGCGTAGCACCCTCAATCACCGCGCACGGCCGCCTCAATCACCGCCACGTCAATCTTCTGCATCGGCATCATGGCTTCAAAAGCCCGCCGGGCTTCCTCGCCGCCAGCGGCCAAGGCGTCGATCAGCGCCCGTGGGGTGATCTGCCACGAGACACCCCACCGGTCCTTACACCAACCGCAGGCGCTTTCCTGCCCACCATTGCCGACGATGGCGTTCCAGTAGCGGTCGGTCTCGTCCTGATCGTCGGTGGCGATCTGAAACGAGAATGCTTCGGTTTGGGGAAAGTTGGGGCCGCCGTTCAGCCCCAGGCAGGGGATGCCTGCGACTGTGAACTCGACTGTGAGGACATCGCCAGCGGTACCAGAGGGGTAGTCGGCGGGGGCGCGCTGCACGGATATCACCTGGCTGTCCGGAAAGGTCTCCGCATAGAACTGCGCGGCCGCCTCGGCCTCGCCGTCGAACCACAGGCAGATCGTGTTCTTGGGCATGGGATTCCCTTCGCCAGAGTGAGCTCCCAACGTACCCGACGAAGTGACGTCGCCACCGGCTTCGACGGCTACCCCTTCATCTATCCCTTGACCTACCCCTTCACCGCGAACGTGGTGTGGCCCTGGGCTGGCTCTCGCCTTCACTTCAACACGCGTGACGGAAGAGTAGCGAGGACCGGTCCGACACCAGTCGACCATCGCCTCCACTGCGGCGGCCGGTCCTTCGAACACGGCTTCTACCCGGCCATCCGGCAGATTGCGAACCCACCCGCCGACCGAGTGTGTGGCGGCGGCCGTTGCACACGAGTAGCGAAAGCCCACGCCCTGCACTCGTCCGCTCACCCAGACGTGCCGGCGCTCGACGTTCGCTAGGTCGCCGTTTCCTCCCTGGGCACCCTGAGTCGATCTGTTCACCCCCCTACGCTACCGCCCGCCCGTAGCTGCCGCCCCGCCGCAAAGCCACCGCCCGCCCGCAAAGCCACCGCCCGCCTCGACCGCCCGGCCGCAAAATCGACTGAGACTCGCAAAATCGACCAGGATTCTCGGTCGATTTTGGCTTTCTTGGTCGATTTTGCCGCGCGGGGCGGGGGCCGGGGCCGGGGCCGGGGCCGGGGCCGGGGCCGGGGCCGGGGCCGGGCCGGGGCCGGGGCGGCGGGGCGGGGCCGGCGAGGGGCGGGGGGCCGGGGGGCGCTACGCGGGACCCACCTCGCGCGCCAGTTGCTGGGCCTCGGCCAGCCCGGTGCGTAGCGCCTCCAGATCGTTGCTTGCGCCACCGATGACTTCGGTCGCCCGATCGTGTTCCAGCGCCACCGATCCCAAGGTGACGATCTCGCCCATCCGGGTAGCGATGGTCTCCATGCCGATTGTCGCCGTCTGCATCCTGGCCAGGAGCTGATCCCGCAACCCGCCCAGTCGGTTCAAACCGGTGAGCTGATCATCGACGGCGGCCAGGACTCGGCGCCGCTCCTGATCCAACAACGGGTCGGTGGTCTGGTCGAGTTGCGCTACCAGCGCGGCGCGTTCGGCCAGGAGTTGGTTGGCGTTTGCCGACGCCAGCAGTTGCTCTGCCAGCGTGACCCTGCCGGCAAGGTCTCGCATCGCGGCAACGACCTCGTCGGCTCCATCGTCCATGCGCCCGACCTCGCTGCGCAGCCAAGGGTCAGACGGCACGCTGGCCAATCCATTCATCCTGGCCAGAGCCGCCTCCGCACGTGCCAGCAGCCCCGCCGCTGGGGAGTTGCGCGGTGGCCGGGGAAGGGCGTCCGGGGTGCCCGAGGTCACCGCCGCCGGCCGGCGCCCAAAGACCGAAGCCATCGCCACCTTGGTGCCGAACACCAGGACCGCAACCACGAGCGCGGCCACCACTGGAACCCCCAACGCCCACGCGAGGCCACCGGCGACCGCAGCCACCAGCCACGCCCACGGATCGAGAATCTCGTCGCGCATAGTGGCAGTCTTCCCGTCAGAAATTGCTGATGACGTTGACCAACACTTGGTCGATCGTCGCCGGATCGGTGGCGTCGTAGTAGGCGGCGGCCGAGGCCTCCGCGATTGCCTGCAGCACCTCCGGGTCGGCGCCATCGCCGTAGCCGATGGTGAACACCCGAACCGTGGTGTCCGCGCTCTCCCCCTGCAGTTGCCGCAGCAACGAATTCAGGTCGTCGTCCGGCGGATACTCGTTGCGACCATCCGACAGCAACACGATGGCATTGATGCGGGTAGTGTCCAGCGACTCGAGCATCTGCTCCTGCGCCGCCCGGGTGGTGGCGTAGAGCGCCGTTCCCCCATCAGGCTGCAGCCGGGCAACCGTCTGCTGGATCTCCGCGCGGGTCTGCGCAGCCGGACCTATGCCGATCAGATCGATCCACGGCTGCCCACCGGGGCCGAGGTTTGTGGAGAACGCCCAGAGCCCGACATCGTCGTTGTCGGCAAAGCCATCTACTGCCTGCGAAGTTGCCTCGGCGGCCAATTCCAGTTTCGTCTGGCCGGCTGCGACTGGTTCACCCATCGACCCGGAGACGTCCAAGACCATCAGCACCCGGGCACGCTTGCGCACCTCATCCCAGGACGACAGCACCTGCTGCAACACCGGCGGCGACGGTGGCGAAAGGACGGAGGCCGGGCCAGCAGGAAGGAATCCGTTCTCCTGCGTGAGCACGTCTCCAGGTTCTCCGGCGAAACTGCGGAAACCAGCATCCTGGAAGCGCGCTTGCGCCTCGTCGGACTGCAGGAACGCGAGCAACTGCGCTCCAGCCGCGGCCTTGGTGGCGTCCACCCATTCGGCGTCGAGGATGAACCACGGGTTATCCGACAGCAGCGTCCCTTCCTTGGGATACACCGCCACCAGCGGGGTCTTCGGTTCGGCCTGCTGGCCAAGCGTCGCCGGATCGCCGGTCGGGTTGCCCTGGTTGTAGTCCCAGACCGACTTCTCCTCCACCGTCACCGCGGAGACGTAGGTGAGGCCACGACCCTGCTGGGCAGCGGACTGCATGTTCGAGAGGAAGGTCAAGGTGGTGTCGCCGTAGTGGACCACCGAGTTCTCCAACGCGCCGACGAAGTCCTGCGTCGCGGGATCAGCCACCTGCGCGCTCGTGAGGTCGCTGGAGACTCCAGTGGCCGCGAAATAGGCGCCGATCGTGGCGTTCAGACCGCTGGTAGAGAAGTTTGGGTTCGTCTTTCCGAGCTTGAACGGCCCCCATTCCGGATGGCCCTTGGCACCCCACCCGGCTGGGTCCTTTGCCAGCGCGGCGAGATCCGCCCAGCCGATCTGCTGGTCGGGCCAGCCAAGAGCCTCCGCCATCGGCCGAGGCATCGCGATCACCAGCGGCGTCTGAGCCACCGAAGCCGCATCGCTGGGAATGATCTCGGGAAGGTCGTTCTCCGTGCGCCACTGTTTGGTCAACCCGGCCCAACTGGACGCAGCGGGACTCCACACGTCTGGCCGTGGGCCTTCGACGGCCTCATCCCAGGTTGGCTCTGCCAATGCTTGCGCCGCGCCGCCGCTGGCTTTCGAGACCACCGTCGCGTAGACGCACCTGCCGTCTACCTCGGGCCCGGTGTCGTTCCACTGCCCCGCAAGTTCGGTCAGCAGGCCAGCTTTCTCACTCGATGCCGCAACGACCAACTCAGTGCAGTCCCCACTGGGTGCATTCGCCGAGCCCCCACTGGTATTGCTACCGTCCGCGTTGTCGCCGCCGCCATCACCCCCGGAGAACACCAATCGGGCGGCCAGGATCAGCGCCACACCAACCACCGCCGCTATCAGCAGCGGCACCTTTGATCGACCCTGAGCCATTCGCACTCCCCTGGTCGGCGGTGTTCGTGTCGTGGCCCGCGAGCTCCTGCCCGGGCCCTCGTCGGGAAGTTTAGTCCACCCTCGTCGTGGCTGCGTCCATCAGCAGTTCTGGGTGTAGCCGGCATCCGCCGCGTCGAGG
>CAWJIH010000017.1:0-71006 GCA_963842975.1 uncultured Actinomycetes bacterium
AGCCGGAGGAACCTTCCGCTGGGATGGCTGGATTTGCCCAGGTCACCGCGGTGGAAGGCGATCCGCAGGCGGTGCGGCTGGCACGGCGCAACCTCCACGACCTGCCGGAAGTGCAGCTCGTGCACGCCGATGTCAAGGAGTGGGTGGCATCGGCAGCGGGAACTCAGGCGCTTGCACGTTCGACGGCGGTGGTGTTGGATCCGCCGCGGGTTGGGGCTGGCGCGGCGGTGATCGACGCCATTGCGCTGTCGGGTGCCGCGGTGGTGTGTTACGTGGCCTGCGACGGCGCCAGTTTGGCGCGGGACGCGCGGCGGTTGGTGGATTCGGGTTGGCAATTCGACGCGCTGGAGGCTTTCGACCTGTTTGGCATGTCGGGGCACATCGAGGCAGTCGCACGGTTCATCCGAGGGTGACGTGGGATAAGTTTGGGCCCACCAGTAGGACCTACCGGGAGGACATATGGATTCGTTCGGCGCACGTGATCAACTAGAAGTTGATGGCTCGAGCTACGAGATCTACCGCATCGATGCCGTGCCGGGGTCGGATCGACTCCCGTTCACCCACAAAGTGCTGCTGGAGAATCTGCTCCGAACCGAAGATGGCGCCAACGTGACGGCCGATCACATTCGGGCACTCGGCGCCTGGGACGCCACGGCCGAACCGAGCCAGGAGATTCAGTTCACCCCAGCGCGGGTGGTGATGCAGGACTTCACCGGAGTTCCCTGCGTGGTGGACCTGGCGACGATGCGCGAAGCCGTCGGCGATCTCGGGGGAGACCCGGAGAAGATCAACCCGCTTGCGCCCGCCGAGTTGGTGATCGATCACTCGGTCATCGCGGACTTCTTTGGCAAGCCTGACTCGCTTCAACTCAATGTGGATCTGGAGTACCGGCGCAACCGGGAACGCTACGCCTTCCTCCGCTGGGGCCAGGGCGCGTTTGACGAGTTCAAGGTGGTGCCCCCCGGCACCGGCATCGTGCACCAGGTCAACATTGAGAACCTGGCGCGAGTAGTGATGGTCCGCGGCGGAAAGGCATACCCGGACACCTGCGTCGGCACCGACAGCCACACCACCATGGTGAACGGCCTCGGCGTGCTCGGCTGGGGCGTCGGCGGCATCGAGGCCGAGGCCGCGATGCTGGGCCAGCCCGTCAGCATGCTGATCCCGCGTGTGGTGGGCTTCAAACTCCACGGCGAACTGCCCGCCGGGGCCACCGCGACGGACCTGGTGCTGACCATCACCGAGATGCTCCGCGCCCACGGTGTGGTGGGCAAGTTCGTGGAGTTCTACGGCGAAGGCGTGGCGCGGGTCTCGCTGGCCAACCGCGCAACGATCGGCAACATGAGCCCCGAATACGGATCGACCGCGGCGATCTTCCCGATCGACGAGGAAACCCTGGCCTACCTGCGCTTCACCGGCCGTGATGAGGAACAGATCCGCCTGGTGGAGGACTACGCCAAGGCGCAGGGCCTGTGGCATGACCCGAGCCACGAGGCCAACTACTCCGAACACCTCGAACTCGACCTGAGCACGGTTGAGCCATCACTGGCCGGGCCGAAGCGGCCGCAGGATCGCGTGCCGTTGGCAGGGGCGAAAGAGGCCTTCCTGGCCGCGTTGCCGTCCTACACCGACGACCCGCAGCGCAATGCGTCGCTCAGCATCGATTCCGAGCAGATGACGATCAGCAATGGTGCCGTGGTGATCGCTGCGATCACGTCGTGCACCAACACGTCCAACCCCTCGGTGATGATGGCTGCCGGGCTGCTTGCCAAGAAGGCAGTAGAAGCTGGGTTGAGCAGCAAACCATGGGTGAAAACCACTCTTGCACCCGGATCGAAAGTGGTCACCGACTACTACAACGCGTCCGGTTTGGACGTGTACCTGGACAAACTGGGCTTCGACCTCGTTGGGTATGGCTGCACCACCTGCATTGGCAATTCCGGGCCGCTGCCCGAGGAGGTCAGTGCCGCGGTACGTGGCGCGGATCTGGCCGTGGTCAGCGTGCTCAGCGGCAACCGCAACTTCGAAGGTCGGATCAATCCGGACGTGAAGATGAACTACCTGGCCTCGCCGCCACTGGTGGTTGCTTACGCCCTCGCCGGTCGGATGGACGTCGACCTGGTGAACGATCCGCTGGGCGTCGACTCTGACGGTGAGCCGGTGTTCTTGAAGGACATTTGGCCGACGTCGGAGGAGATTGAGGCGGTCGTTGCATCGTCGATTCGCCCGGAGATGTTTGCCGAGCGGTACGCCGATGTGTTCGCCGGGGATGAGCGTTGGGCGGCGTTGGAGACCCCTTCCGGTGCGATCTTCGACTGGGACGCGGAATCGACGTACGTGCGCAAACCTCCGTACTTCGACGGAATGGCGCGCGAACCCGAGCCGGTGGCGGACATCGCCGGTGCTCGGGTGCTGGCGCTGCTCGGAGATTCGGTCACCACCGACCACATCTCGCCGGCCGGTGCGATCAAGGCCGACAGCCCGGCGGGCAAGTACCTCGCAGCCCACGGTGTGGCGACGAAGGACTTCAACTCCTACGGATCGCGGCGCGGTAACCACGAAGTGATGATCCGCGGGACTTTCGCAAACATCCGACTGCGCAACCTGCTGGTGCCTGGTGTTGAGGGCGGGTTCACCCGAGACCTCACCGACCCGGCTGAGCCGACGGTGGCGATCTACGACGCGGCACAGTCCTACGCCGCGGCCGGGGTTCCGCTGGTGGTGCTGGCCGGCAAGGAATACGGCTCCGGATCGTCTCGCGACTGGGCGGCAAAGGGCACCGCGTTGCTCGGGGTGAAGGCGGTGATTGCTGAGTCGTTTGAGCGCATTCACCGTTCCAACCTGATCGGTATGGGAGTGCTGCCGTTGCAGTTCCCGGCCGGCGAGGATGCGGCGTCGCTCGGGCTGGACGGCACCGAGGTGTTCGATATCGCTGGTGTCACCGAACTCAACGAAGGTGTCACCCCGGCAACCCTGGCCGTCACCGCAACCAAGGCCGACGGTTCGGTGGTTGCGTTCGACGCCGTGCTGCGAATCGACACCCCAGGCGAGGCCGACTACTACCGCAACGGTGGCATTCTGCAGTACGTGTTGCGTTCGCTGCTGGTGTGACGCGGCCGGTTGCGCCACCGGGCTGGCCCGCCACGGTGCCACCACCGGATGCCGGAGATTTCGACGCCCGGGTGGTGCTGTGGTTGCTGGATCAAGCACCGCCGGAGTTCCGCTCCCACGCGGTGTTCCGCGACCATCCTGCCGCCTTGGCATTCGCTGTGGGGCACTACGTTTCTGCGGCGTTGACGGCGTCTCGGGCGGCGTACGCGGATTGCCGTCGGACGTTGGCGGGCAGCTTGAACCCGCCAGAGGTGGACGCTGTGCTTCGGGCGCTGGAGTTCGAAGGGGTGCGGCTCGTGCGGTTGGAGCGTGAAGTCGGTCTGGTGGCGGAGGCGCTAGCCGGCCGCCGGTGGGTGGAGCGGCTGTAGCCCGCCCCGTCCCCTCCCGCGCCGGCCGTCCCGCCCCGCCCCGTCCCGCTCCGCCCTTCCCGCGCCGCCCTCTCCCGCTCCGCCCCGCCCCCTCCCGCAAAATCGACCAAGAACGCCATAATCGACTGACTTTCCTGGTCGATTTTGGCTGTGGTGGTCGATTTTGCGCAGGGGTGGGCGATTCCGGGAGGCGCAGGCGAGCGGGCGATTCCGGGAGGCGCGTGCTGCGACATGCTCTCGAACGGGCCACGGCGTAAACTGATCCGATCAGATGAGGCGGTCAGCTGGCCGACTCGAGCGGAAGAGGAATCGTGACGCTACTCGACGATGTGACTGTGCCAGCAGACCTGGCGGGTCTGACGTACGAAGAGTGCGACGAGTTGGCCGCCGAGATTCGTTCGTTCCTGGTGCAAAAAGTGTCCCGGACCGGCGGTCACCTTGGGCCCAACCTAGGTGTCGTCGAACTCACGCTTGCGCTGCACCGAGTCTTCGACTCGCCCACCGATGCCCTGCTCTGGGACACCGGCCACCAGTCGTATGTGCACAAGATCCTCACCGGACGCGCAGCCGAGTTTGATTCGCTGCGTCAACCAGGCGGCTTGTCCGGATACCCGAGCCGGGCCGAAAGCCCCCACGACATCATCGAAAACTCGCACGCCTCGACCGCGCTGTCGTGGGCCGACGGCCTCGCAAAGGCCTGGGAATCCACCGGTGAATTGGGTCCGCGCAAGGTGGTGGCGGTGATCGGAGACGGCGCCCTCACAGGTGGCATGGCATGGGAGGCGTTGAACAACATCGCCGGCGCCGAGCGCCAAGTGATCATCGTGGTGAACGACAACGAACGGTCGTATTCGCCCACGATCGGCGGATTGGCCGACCATCTGGCAACGCTGCGCACAGCCGAGGGCTACGAACGCGTGCTCGACTGGGGAAAGCGGGTGCTCTCGAACACCCCGGTGGTGGGCCGGCCGGCGTACGGCACCCTGCACGGGGTGAAAAAGGGCATCAAGGATGTGGTTGCCCCGCAGGGGATGTTTGAGGACTTGGGTCTCAAATACATCGGACCGATCGACGGGCACAACACCGCAGACATGGAGGCGGCGCTGCGTCGGGCGCGGGCCTACAACGGGCCGGTGATCGTCCATGCCATCACTGAAAAGGGGCGCGGCTATGCCCCCGCGGAGGCCGACGACGCGGACCGCTTCCACGGCGTGGGTCAGATCAATCCCGACACTGGCGTGCCACTGGCACAAGCCGGCGCCACCTGGACCGGGGCGTTTGCCTCGGAACTCATGCAAATCGCCCGGGAACGTCCAGAAGTGGTGGCGATTACCGCAGCGATGCCCGGCCCGACCGGGCTGGTGGAGTTCTCCCACGAATTCCCCGACCGCTTCTTCGACGTGGGCATCGCCGAACAGCATGCGGCAACGTCGGCAGCGGGCATGGCATTTGGGGGTTTGCATCCGGTTGTCGCGCTGTACGCGACCTTCCTCAACCGGGCTTTCGATCAGGTGCTGATGGATTGCGCCATGCACAATCAGGGAGTCACCTTCGCGTTGGATCGATCTGGCGTGACCGGGGATGACGGTGCCAGCCACAACGGCATGTGGGATCTTTCCATGCTGTCGTTCATCCCCGGTGTCCGAGTCGCGGCCCCGCGGGATGAAGAGCGGTTGCGCTCGCAGCTGCGTGAGGCCGTGGCCGTCGACGATGGCCCAACCGTGGTGCGTTACCCCAAGGGGCAGCTGCCGGCGCCTATCCCGACGGTGGAGCGGCGCTCTGGACTGGATGTGATCTACCGAGCTGAGCAGGTGGCACAAGACGCCGACCGACAGGTCCTGATCGTGAGCATCGGTGCCTTGGCCGGTGAGTGCGTCGGTGCCGGGGAGAAGTTGGCCGCCGAAGGTGTGGGGGGTGTGGTGGTTGATCCGGGCTGGGTGCTTCCGGTTCCCGACGCGTTGATCGACCTGGCCAGCGGATTCGAGTTGGTGGTGACGGTGGAGGATGGCAATCGTCGATCCGGGGCCGGGGCTGCGGTGGCCTCTGCTTTGCGCGAGGCAGGGGTGGACGTGCGCTGCCGGAACCTCGGAATCCCCCCGGCTTTCCTGCCCGCCGGCAAACGAGCCGCCATGTTGGCCGAATTCGGACTCACCGCGGAGGGTATTGCGGGTGCTGTGACCGATGCACTCTGAGGGTGCAGCCGAAGCGGCGCCGCTGGCGGCTCTGCTCGCTGCTGTCAGCGCCGACTCGGCCGAGCCAGAAGATTTGCTTGATGCCTACTCCACCTGGGCCGCCGACGATGGTCGGCCGCTGTACCCCGCACAAGAGGACGCCTTGCTGGAGTTGGCGTCCGGATCGCACGTCGTCCTTGCGACGCCGACCGGATCGGGAAAGAGTCTGGTGGCCATGGGGGCGTTCTTTTTTGCCCTGGCGCAGGGGAAGCGTAGCTACTACACAGCCCCGGTGAAGGCCTTGGTGTCGGAGAAGTTCTTCGACCTATGTGATGTGTTTGGGCCTGCGAATGTCGGGATGGTCACCGGTGACGCCTCGGTGAATGCCGAAGCGCCGATCATCTGTGCCACCGCGGAGATCCTCGCCAACACGGCGTTGCGCGAGGGGTCGGACACGGCCGTGGATCTGGTGTGTATGGATGAGTTCCACTACTACTCCGACCGGGATCGTGGCTGGGCCTGGCAGGTTCCACTGATCGAGCTCGTCGACGCACAGTTCCTGCTGATGTCCGCAACGCTCGGCGATGTGGAGTGGTTGCAGTCCGATTTGGCTCGGCGCACCGGCCGTCCGGCGGCAATCGTCGCTGGTGGGGAACGCCCAGTGCCGTTGACCTTTGAGTATTCGCTTAGACCAATGCACGAAACGGTCGAGGTGCTCCTGAACTCGAATCAAGCTCCGATCTACATCGTCCACAGCACCCAGGCCGCGGCACTGGAACGCGCTCAGGCTTTGATGAGCATCAACGTGTGCAGCCGCGAAGAAAAACGCGCCATCGCCGAGGCTCTCGGAGACTTCCGCTTCACCGCCGGATTCGGCAAGACGCTCACCAGACTTGTGCGGCATGGCATTGGCGTGCATCACGCTGGCATGTTGCCGCGGTACCGCAGGCTGGTTGAGCAGCTGACCAGAGCGGGGTTACTCAAGGTGGTGTGCGGGACCGACACGCTCGGGGTGGGCATCAATGTGCCGATCCGAACGGTGCTCATCACCTCGCTGGTGAAGTTCGATGGCCGACGGATGAGGCTGCTGCGAGTGCGTGAGTTTCACCAAATCGCGGGCCGTGCCGGGCGCGCGGGGTTCGACACCGAGGGCCTGGTGGTGGTGCAGGCGCCGGAGCATGAGATCGAAAACGAGCGGCTGTTGGCCAAAGCGGGCGACGACGCCAAAAAGCGGCGACGAATTGTGCGTAAGAAACCGCCAGAAGGTGTGCCTTCGTATGGCAAAGCGACGTTCGAACGGCTGGTGGCGGCGCCGCCGGAAAGGTTGGAATCTAAGCTTCGCATCACCCACGCGACCCTGATCAACCTGGCCCGCCGGGAGGATCCGGCGGCAGCGCTGGCTCACCTGCTCACCGACAATGACGAACCCGCCGAGGCGCGGGAACGGCTGGTGGCCAGGGCGGCCGCGATCCAGGAGTCGCTGGTGACTGCCGGCGTGCTGGAAGTGGAGGGCGCCGACACGGTGGTGGCTGAAACGGGGGTGGCCGACTCGGGCGTGGCCGACACGGTGGTGGCCGACTGCGGTGGTGGCCGACACGATGGACCCCGCCGAGGACTGCGAAGAAGCCCCAGCCCCACAGCTGCTGGACGACTGGAAATTGGTCGACGAGTTGCAGGTCGACTTTGCCCTGAATCAGCCGCTTTCGACCTTCGCGCTCGCCGCGATTGAACTGCTCGACTCCGAATCGGAGACCTACGCCCTCGACGTCTTGTCGGTGCTGGAAGCGACGCTGGAGGATCCACGACCGGTGCTGTACGCGCAGCAGAACCGGGCCCGTGGGGAAGCCGTGGCGCAAATGAAGGCTGACGGGCTCGACTATGACGAACGCATGGAACTGCTCGAGGAGATCACTTGGCCCAAGCCGTTGGCCGACACGTTGGAGGGTGCCTACGAGATCTACGCGGCGGGCCATCCGTGGGTATTGGGCTACCCACTGCGGCCAAAATCTGTCGCACGGGAACTCTACGAGCTGGCTATGACCTTCACCGAATACATCAGCTACAACAAGATCGCCGCCGCTGAGGGGATTGTGCTGCGCTACCTCGCCGATGCCTACAAAACTCTGCGCAGCACAGTGCCGGAGGAGTCGCGCACTGAGGAGTTGGACGACATCACCGCATGGCTGGGGGAGTTGGTGCGCCAGGTGGACTCCAGTTTGCTCGACGAGTGGGAACAGCTAGTGCACCCAAGTGGGGACGTTCCGGTGCTCGTTCGCCCTGGCGCGAATGATGAGCCACCGCCCATCACGTCAAATCCGCGCGCCTTCCGGGTGCTGGTTCGCAACGCCATGTTCCGTCGGGTCGAACTTGCGGCCCTGCGCAAGTGGAACGATCTCGGCGACTTGGACGCCCAAGCTGGGTGGGACGCGCAGCGATGGGCCACGGCGATGGCTGGCTACTACTCCGAATACGACGAGGTGGGCCTCGGCCCGGCAGCGCGTGGGCCGCATCTGCTTCTCATCGACGTCGAAGCCAGCAAGTGGCGAGTGCGTCAAACATTTGATGATCCGGCCGGTGATCACGACTGGGGGATCAGTGCCGAGGTCGACCTTGCGGCCAGCGATGCGGCAGGTGAGGCGGTCGTCGTCGTTACCGGGGTGGATTCGTTCTAGCGCGCGCCAGGACAGTTGCTCGGTCAGTTCGGAGGCTTCCGGTCACAAGATCACTAGGGAGTGGCGATGCGCACCGGTGTGCTCCGGTCGGTGGTGGTGCCATCGCCTAACGACCCGCCATAGTTGGCGCCCCAGCAGGTGACGTCGCGGTTGGCGCCGACCGTGCAGGTGTGCCCGTAGCCAGCCGTGAGGGCGATTCCTTGCAGCACGCCAATCGCAGTGACCGGTGCGGTCGAGTTTACGGTGGTGCCGTTGCCCAGTTGGCCATAGAAGTTGTCGCCCCAGCAACTCACCCCGCCATCGGCTTGGATTGCACAACTGTGGCCGTAGCCAGCGGCCACTGCGGCGGCGTTTGTCACGCCAATCACGGTCACCGGTGCGGTGCGGGTGATGGTTGAGCCATCACCAAGTTGGCCAGTCATGTTGTCGCCCCAGCAGCTGACCGCCCCGCCCGCCACCAGCGCGCAGACATGGTCGTGGCCGGTGGCCAAATCGATGACCCCGGTGAGGTTGCGAACCGCCGTTGGCACCGAACGATCCGTGGTGGTGCCGTCGCCGACCACTCCAGACCAATTGTCACCCCAGCACTTCACCGTGCGGTCGGCGAGCAGTGCACAGGTGTGACCCCACCCGGCCTTGACCGAAGTAGCGTCAGTGATGCCGAGAACTTTCACGGGCGTGCTGCGGTTGGCTTTGGAACCATCCCCGAGTTGGCCGATCCAGTTGGCACCCCAGCAGCGGATCTCGCCGGAGTTCAGCAAAGCGCAGGTGTGGTCCTCGCCCGCGGTGATGCCGATCGCGTCAGTGATTCCGGACACCGACACCGGTGCAGTTCGAGTGGTGGTGGTGCCGTCACCAAGTTGTCCGGCCGAATTGAGACCCCAGCATTTGACCTTGCCGTCGGCAAGTAGGGCACAGGTGTGGCCCATCCCGGCCGCGACCGCGCGCAGGTTCGTGACGCCACCCACGACGACGGGTGTGAGTTGTGCGGTGGTGGTGCCGTTGCCCAATTGGCCGTAGGTGTTGTCCCCCCAGCAGTTGAGGCGACCCGCTGAGTCGACCACGCAGGTGTGGGAGTCGCCGGCGGTCGAGACCGGAGTGAGGCTCGGCGTTGGCGTTGGCGTTGGCGTGGGGGGTGGGCGTCGGCGTGGGAGTCGGCGTGGGCGTCGGCGCCGGTGGTACGGCAGGCGGGCTGGCAACTGGCGGAGAATCGCTCGGAGCTTCCGCGTCGGTGGTGGGGAACCAGCCGGCGATGTCGAGGATGTAGTCGGTGGTGCCGGCGTTGTTGTAGAGGTTGATGGCGCCGTCTTTGCCGAGTTTGACGATGGCGAGGTTGGGGATGGTTTGGCCGGCGGTGAAGTTGAGGTTGGAGGCTAGGGGGCGTTCGGTGTCGGTGGGCCAGATGGTGGCCCAGCCGCCGGTGGTGGGGCGGGTGGCGGTGATGTTGACGACTACGGCGTCGATTCCGGTGGTGGGTAGTCCGGCGCGCCCGGCGATGGGCACGCTGATGGTGGTGGCTGGTCCGACGGAGCCGTTGGGGCCTTGGCCGTCGACGGTGGTGTTGCCTGGGCGGGTGTCGAGTAGTCGGGCGGGGACGACCGGGTTGTAGTCGTCGGCGGTGGGGAACCAGCCGGCGATGTCGAGGATGTAGTCGGTGGTGCCGGCGTTGTTGTAGAGGTTGATGGCGCCGTCTTTGCCGAGTTTGACGATGGCGAGGTTGGGGATGGTTTGGCCGGCGGTGAAGTTGAGGTTGGAGGCTAGGGGGCGTTCGGTGTCGGTGGGCCAGATGGTGGCCCAGCCGCCGGTGGTGGGGCGGGTGGCGGTGATGTTGACGACTACGGCGTCGATTCCGGTGGTGGGTAGTCCGGCGCGCCCGGCGATGGGCACGCTGATGGTGGTGGCTGGTCCGACGGAGCCGTTGGGGCCTTGGCCGTCGACGGTGGTGTTGCCTGGGCGGGTGTCGAGTAGTCGGGCGGGGACGACCGGGTTGTAGTCGTCGGTGGTGGGGAACCAGCCGGCGATGTCGAGGATGTAGTCGGTGGTGCCGGCGTTGTTGTAGAGGTTGATGGCGCCGTCTTTGCCGAGTTTGACGATGGCGAGGTTGGGGATGGTTTGGCCGGCGGTGAAGTTGAGGTTGGAGGCTAGGGGGCGTTCGGTGTCGGTGGGCCAGATGGTGGCCCAGCCGCCGGTGGTGGGGCGGGTGGCGGTGATGTTGACGACTACGGCGTCGATTCCGGTGGTGGGTAGTCCGGCGCGCCCGGCGATGGGCACGCTGATGGTGGTGGCTGGTCCGACGGAGCCGTTGGGGCCTTGGCCGTCGACGGTGGTGTTGCCTGGGCGGGTGTCGAGTAGTCGGGCGGGGACGACCGGGTTGTAGTTTGCTGACGGGTCGCCGGTAGACGCAAGGGAACTCGACGTCGTGAGCGGCAGGGCCAGCACTATCAAGGCACACGCACTGAGCACGACCAGTGCGAGGTGCACCTTCTTCCCAATGCCACTTGTGACGCTGTCAACCACAGACCTACACCTCCACAACCGACTTGATCAAGTCGGCAATCATGTGCTGCCTCTGTCCGTGGGCGGAAGTCTAATTGTCCGCCCTCCCACTATGGCAGTGTTCGCGTGACCACCGCATGCGCAAGTGGGACGCACAAAACCCTGCAGTTAGTGCCGAGATTCTGTCGTTGTATCGGCAGGATCAGGGCACAACTGCAGGGTTGTGCGTAACAATCTTGTGGTCCGTCGGCCAGCGGTCAGCGGCCTGTGGATTTATGCGGGAAGGCTTGCCATCCCGGTGGTGAGGAAGCGCTTGCCGTTGACCTTCTCGGAAACTCCGACGCGGTCGAGGTACGGCGTGATTCCCCCGAGGTGGAACGGCCAGCCGGCGCCCATGATCATGCACAGGTCGATGTCCTGCGCCTCGGCCACGACACCCTCGTCGAGCATCAGGCCGATTTCCTCAGCCATCGCTTCGAGTGCCCGCTGACGGACCTCTTCGGAGGTCAGCGGTGCATCGCCCTGGGTGAACAAGGCTGCGACCTCGGGGTCCACCGACTGGTTGCCTTGGGAGTCCCAGGCCCAGATCGCGCCCTTGCCAGCTTCGACGATCTTGCCCAGGTTGTCCGAGACGTAGAAGCGGTCCGGGTAGGCCTCCTTCATGGTCTCCGACACGTGGAAGGCCACGGCAGGACCCACCAGTTGCAGAAGCACGAACGGGGTCATTGGCAGGCCCAGCGGAGCAAGGGCGGTGTCGGCCGTGGCGAAGTCGGTGCCTTCATCCACGGACTTGGTGACCTCGCCCATGAATCGGGTGAGCAGGCGGTTGACCACGAACGCTGGCTTGTCGCTGACCAGCACGCAGGACTTCTTCAACGACTTGCCGACCGCGAAGGCCGTGGCGACTGCAGCGTCGTCTGTTTGGTCGGCCCGGACAATCTCCACCAGAGGCATCACTGCCACCGGGTTGAAGAAGTGGAATCCCACGACTCGCTCGGGATGCTCGAGGTCTTCGGCCATCGCGGTGACCGACAGCGATGAGGTGTTGGTCGCGAGGATGCAGGATTCGCTGACCACGGCCTCCACTTCGGCGAAGACCTGCTGCTTGACCTTGAGATCCTCGAACACCGCCTCGATCACGAAGTCGGCGTCGCTGAAGGCAGCCTTGTCCACCGAACCCGTGATCAAACCCTTGAGCCGGTTGGCCTTACCCTCGCTGAGTCGGCCCTTGGCACGCATGCCGTCGATTTGGCCGCGGCAGTACTCCAACCCCTTGTCGACCCGGGACTGATCCAAATCTGTCATCACCACCGGGACTTGCAGACGCTGGGCGAACAACAGCGCCATCTGCGAGGCCATGAGTCCCGCACCCACAACGCCGACCTTGGTGACCGGGCGGGCAAGAGACTTGTCGGGCACGCCAACTGGTCGCTTCGCACGCTTTTGCACCAGGTCGAATGAGTACAGCCCGGAACGTAGCTCTTCGGTCATGAGCAGGTCGGCCAAGGCCTCGTCTTCGGCAGCAAAAGCCACCTCGCGGGTTGCCGTCTTCGCCAACTCGATCAGATCCAGCGCGCGGATCGGGGCCGGTGCCGCCGGGCCCAATTTGCCGGCGACGAATCCGCGACCAGCGGCCACGGCATCGTCCCAGGCGGCGCCGCGATCGACTGCGGCCCGGTCCACCGCCACGTCACCGTTGAGCACGCCAGCCGCCCACAGCAGCGATTGCTCCAGGTAGTCCGCCGCGTCGAACATGACGTCGGCGATCCCCATGCCAGCCACCTGGGCGGGCTTGAGCATCTTGTTCTGGTTCAGCGCGTTCTCCACGATCACCTTCACTGCGCCGGCGGCGCCGATCAGGTTGGGCAGCAGGTAGGTGCCGCCCCAGCCGGGTACCAGACCGAGGAAGCACTCCGGCAGGGCAATGGCTGCGGCGCTACTCGACACCGTGCGGTAGTCGCAATGCAGCGCGATTTCGAGGCCACCACCCATGGCCGCCCCGTTGATGAACGCGAACGTCGGCGCTTTGAGGTCAGCCAGGCGGCTGAAGGCCGCGTGCCCGGCCTGGGCGATCTCCAGACCCATGGCACGGTCGGAGATGAACGGGACGCCGGATAGATCTGCGCCGACGGCGAAGATGAACGGCTTGCCGGTGAGGCAAACTGCGGACAGACCCGGCTCGGCCTCGACCTCGTCGAGTGCGGCGTTCAGCGAGGCCAGTGATCCGAGTCCGAAGGTGTTCGGCCGGGTGTGGTCGTGGCCGTTGTCCATGGTGATCATGGCTGCTTTGCCGGCTCCGAGCGGCAACTCCAGGTAGCGAACCTTGAACTCGGTCACAACCTCGGGGGGCAGTTCAGTGCTCATGCTTATGCGCCTTCCGTGTAGTGCGGGTTCTCCCAGATGACCGTGCCGCCCATTCCGAGCCCAATGCACATGCTCGTCAGGCCATAGCGGACCTCGGGGTGATCCTCGAAGTCACGTGCCAGGTAGGTCATGAGCCGGATCCCCGAGGATGCCAATGGGTGGCCCACTGCGATCGCGCCACCCATGGGGTTGACTCGCGGGTCGTCGTCGGCGATGCCGTAGTAGTCCAACATGCTCAACACCTGCACGGCGAAGGCCTCGTTGATCTCAAAAAGGCCGATGTCTTCGATGCTCAGACCGGCTTTGGCCAGGGCCTTCTCGGTGGCTGGCACCGGGCCGTAGCCCATGATCTCCGGTTCCACACCGGCGAACGCGAACGACACCAGGCGCATCTTCTTGGCTAGGCCCAACTCGTCGGCAACTTCTTCGGCAGCAAGGATGGCACCCGTGGCGCCATCGTTGAGGCCAGCGGCGTTACCCGCAGTCACGCGTCCGTGTGAACGGAAAGGCGTCTTGAGAGTGGCCAGACCTTCCATCGCGGTTCCCGGACGAGGGGGTTCGTCGGTGGTGGCCAGACCCCAGGCACCATCCTGACCGCGCACGGCGACCGGTACGAGGTCGGGTTGAATCTTTCCGTCCGCGTATGCCTTTGCAGTCTTGTCCTGGCTGGCGACGGCGTAGGCGTCCGCGCGTTCTTTGGTCAACTGCGGAAGTTTGTCGTGCAGGTTCTCCGCGGTCTTTCCCATCAGCAGCGCTTCCGGATCGACCAACTTCTCCGAAACGAAGCGGGGGTTGGGGTCGACCCCTTCACCCATTGGGTGGCGTCCCATGTGTTCGACACCGGCAGCGATGGCGATGTCGTAGGCGCCCACCCCAATCCCGGCGGACATCGTCGTGGCGGCAGTCATGGCACCTGCGCACATGCGATCGATGGAGAACCCAGGCACGCTTACCGGCAGCCCGGCAAGGATCCCAGCGGTGCGGCCGATGGTGAGGCCCTGGTCGCCGATCTGAGTGGTGGCCGCGACGGCGACCTCGTCGATGCGCTCCGGTGGGAGATTCGGGTTGCGGCGAATCAACTCCCGGATCACCTTGACCACAAGGTCATCGGCGCGAGTGTCTGCGTAAAGGCCTTTGGGGCCAGATTTTCCGAAAGGTGTGCGCACGCCGTCGACGAAGACGACGCTACGACCTGCCTGGGGCACGGGGCCTCCTGAGGTTCGACGAATGACTGACGCCCAAATGTTACTCGTGAGTAATGTCAGTCGGCTCCGAGGGTCCGTCTGGCTGCAACGCCAGCGCTATCGACTCGGCAGTCAGGTCGATTTGCCATTCCCTGGCGCCAGCGGTGTGCAACGCCGTAGCCACCAGCCCCACATCCTGCGCAGGCTGCCGAAACCCGTCCTCGGGGTGCTGGAACAGCGCCCAGACGGCGCCCTTCATTGCCTTCGGCGCCAGCAAGTTCTCACGGGGTATCGCAAGTTCTTCGGAAAGGTCGGTGAGGGAGGACCTCACCCGCTGGTAGGCCGCGGCGAGCGCGGGATCGATGCGATCCCACGACCTCGGATCTGGCGGATCGGTGCGGGGAGCCCGGCGCGGTGGCAATTGATCCTCGGGCAGGCTCATGGCGCGTTCGATTGCAGCCAACCAGCGCCGCTGTCGGCCAACTGGGTCCCGACCCAGCCCAGGCAGTGCCCGAAGCTCGGCGAGATTCGTTGGGGGCGTCGCGACGGCCGCCGCGATGGTCAGGTCGCGCAGAACTTTGCTAGGTGTGCGGTCGAGTTCGGCAGCGAGCTCATCGCGGGAAATCCATAGCTCCCGCGCGACGGCCAGGGAGCGTGGCGATGTGGCCTTGAGTCCTTTGATTCGGCGCCAGCGTTCGGGTTGAGGTTCTGGCGGCGGCGCAAGGCGGAGCGCGGCGAACTCCTGCTTGGCCCACTCCAGTCGATCTGCGGCAGCTAACTCCGCCTGCAGAACATCAGCCAAGTCCAACAGCAACTCCACGTCCAGCGCCGCGTAGGTCAGCAAGTTTTCAGGTAACGGGCGGGTGGACCAATCGGCGGCCGAATGGGATTTCGCCAGAGTCACGCCGAGGAACTGCTCAGTCATTGCGGAAAGTCCCACCCGCGGCACATTGAGTAGCCGGCCCGCAAGTTCGGTGTCGAAAACTTCCGGTGGGTGCAGACCGAGGTCGGCCATGCCGGGGAGGTCTTGGCTGGCTGCGTGGAGCACCCAGGTGTTCGCAGTCAGTGCTTCGGCAAGCGCCGAGAAGTCGTCAATGGCGATGGGATCGACCAGCCAGATGCCTGCGCCGCGTCGGTTGAACTGCAGTAGGTAGGCGCGTTGGCTGTATCGATAACCGCCAGCGCGCTCGGCGTCGACCGCGATCGGACCATGGCCAGCGCGGATAGCGGCTGCGCATTCTGCCAGTGCCGCCGCCGAGTCCACCACCGGAGGAACCGGCGCGGCTGGCGCGATCAGCACGGGAACTTCTGACGTCACTAGCTGATGACGCCTTCCCGCATGCCCATGGCCACGAGGCGAGCACGGTCACCGGTGCCCATCTTGCGGGAGATACGAGCCATGTGACTCTTCACCGTAAGCGACGAAAGCCCAAGGTAGGAGCCGATGTCCTTGTTGGACATGCCATTGGCCACGGACTGCAGCACCTCCAACTCACGGTTGGTGAGGGCCGCTACCCGATGACGGCTCTCGCCACTTTGACCCCATCTGTTGCCGGTCACGAGATAACTGCGGATCCCCGTGAGCACCGCGGCGCGTACGCCAGCAACGTCATGCCTGGTGGAAACTAGCATGATTCGGCGCCAACCCAAGCGCTGCAATTGGCGTGCCAGCACCAGCAGTGGCGTGTCCTCAATGGATCCATCCAGGATGCAGATGTCGTTTCTGGTGTCGACTCCTCCGGATTGCCGCGCCTCCGATCCCCGGACGCACGGGACGATGCGTCGGGCACCGGAGCGTTCCAATACCCGCTCATAGGTCCGGCGTCGAGTATCGCCACCGCATACGACGAGCGCGGAGAAATTGCGACGGGCGGTCGGCTGAGGTCGCAGCGGCGTGGCGGTTCTAATCACAGTCCACCTCCGATGGAATCGACACTAACGTACCCAACTAGTGGTGGTATCGGCGCCGCGTGGTGCGGGCTTGACCCCGCAACTCAGCGAACCGAGCGCAATGGTGCCACTCCGACCGGTAGCGGTTCAAGCCCGCAGGCGGTGGCCAGTAGGTCAGCCCAAGCTTGGACATGGGCCGGGAGGTCAGCAACGTCCGCCGTCCACGACGCCCGCATCTGCACTCTGCCTTCGCTGCCCCGATCGGCCATCGCGGCGAACGACTCGGACTGCACCCGGGTGATGGTGCCACCGAGCGCCCAGTAGCGTGCCTCGGCGCCGATCAGCGACTCCTCAAGCCAGCTCCAACCCACCTGGGGCAGGAGCGGATCAGAAGCGAGGTCTGGCTCGACGAGCGCATCTATGTAGACCACAAGCCGGGTCGAGCCTTCCCAGGCGTCCTCTCCGGCCGGATTGTGAAGTACCACCAATCGGCCGTTGCCTAGGTCGGCATCATCGAGCACGACTTCGGCGGTGAGCGCTAGGGCATCGGGTGCCATGCGCCGCGGTGCGGGTGCTTCCGAGAGTTCAACTTCGGGACGCAGCTGCATGGTTCGAATTCTGGCCACGACGGAGTCGAAGTCGGAGGCGGGGAGGCTTGCCATGGCCCCAGGTTAGATCGGCGGTGGCCAAGTGCGGCGGAGCGTGGGGTGTCGGGGTGTCTTTGGGCGTGTCATGATCGGGTCTGTGCCGCCTACTTTCGCCCCGGTCGTAGATCCCCTCACCTCGTTGCCGACAGACCACCCATTGGCCGACGGTCGCACCTCTGACTCCGACCTGATCCGAGCGGCGCGGCGACAACCGGTATCGCGGACGCCGGTGTGGTTTATGCGCCAGGCGGGCCGATCGTTGCCGGAGTACCGCAAAGTTCGTGAAGGTGTGGCGATGCTGGACGCGTGCACCCAGCCGGATCTCGTTGCCGAAATCACCATGCAGCCGGTGCGCCGATACGGCGTCGACGCGGCCATATTCTTCAGCGACATCGTCGTGCCAGTGAAGGCCGTGGGGGTGGACCTCGACATCGTTCCAGGTGTGGGTCCGGTGGTGGCCGAACCGATTCGGGATGCCGCCGGGGTCGACGCCCTTCGCCCGTTGCACCCGGAGGACGTGGAAGGTCCGTTGGCCGGTGTGCGGCTGCTTGCGGAAGAGCTGGCGTCCGTTCCGCTGATCGGCTTCGCTGGTGCACCATTCACCCTGGCCAGCTACCTGATCGAAGGTGGTCCGAGTCGTGACCACGCCAAGACCAAGTCGTTGATGCTGTCGACACCGCAGCTGTGGCATGAATTGGCGGATCGGTTGGCCCACATCGCCGGCGCGTACCTGGCGTTGCAGGTCGCCGCGGGCGCCTCGGCGGTCCAACTGTTCGACTCCTGGGCCGGAGCGTTGCCTGAACGCGACTATCGCGAGTTTGTGCTGCCGCACTCACAGACCGCCCTGGCCTACGTCACGGACGTGCCGAAGATTCACTTCGGGGTGGGCACCGGCGAGTTGCTCAAGGCGATGTCGGAAGTTGGCACTGACGTGGTGGGGGTGGACTTTCGGGTGCCACTGACTTCGGCCGCCCAGCGGGTGGGCAGCGGCTTCGCGCTGCAAGGCAACCTGGACCCTGCCGTGCTGTTCGCGGGGCCGGAGGTGGTCGGCGCGCGAGTCCAGCAGGTGCTCGATTCCGCAATCGGGCTGCCTGGTCACATCTTCAACTTGGGTCATGGGGTGCTGCCGGCGACGGATCCAGACGTGCTCGCAGCGGTAGTCGAACAGGTGCACGCGACGACATCAGCCGAATGATCCGCGCGCGGAAAGCACCTGGTGGATAGCCTGCAGAGACCACATTAATCACACCGAGGAGGCGTGCGTAATGGCACAGCGGACCGACCGGTACGACGTGGCCGTGATCGGAGGTGGGATCGCCGGGCTGACGGCAGCGTGGGAGTTGCTCACGGATAGTCAGGTGGATGTCACGGTTTTCGAGGCGGATCAGGCGGTGGGCGGCAAACTGCGCACCACCGAGGTGGCGGGGGTAGCGGTCGATGCCGGCGCAGAGTCCATGCTCGCGGTGCGTCCCGAAGCGATCCGACTGGCAGGGGAGGTCGGCCTCAAACCGTCCATCGTGCATCCGGCGTCTCGCACCGCTTTCTTGCTCAGCGACGGGCATTTGCGGGAGTTGCCGACCGGCATGGTCACCGGCGTTCCCACCGACCTTCGTGCGCTTGCGGCCTCCCGGGTGATGTCTCTTCCGGGGTTGCTGCGGATCCCGGTTGACCAATTGATGCGTCGGCCGGAGGTGGGCGAAGACGTTTCAGTCGGGGACTTCCTCACCGAACGGATGGGTCGCGAGGTGGTCGATAGGTTGGCCGAACCCCTTCTCGCTGGTGTGTACGCCGGAAATCCGGATCAACTCAGCCTGCGGATGGTCAATCCATCGTTGTTCCGGCAGTTGTCCCGGGATCGATCGCTGCTTGCCGCTGCCCGATCCGTGCGTAGTGGTTCCGCCATTGCCGCTGGCGCTCGGCGCGGACCGGTATTCGCGGGCTTGCGCAACGGGGTGGCACGGCTTGCGACCAAGACCGAAGTTGCACTCGCCGCGGCCGGAGCGCACATCCGAACCGGCACCTCCGTGACCTCCCTCCGCCGATCGCGCCGCCGTTGGCAGGTGAGCGCGGATGGCGGCACTTTCGAATTTGATGCGGTTGTGCTTGCGGTCCCGGCGGCCACCTCGTCGGTCCTGTTGCGGACGAGTGCGCCATTCGCTGCAGCAAAGTTGCGTTCGATCCAGTCGGCCAGTGTTGCTGTGGTCACGCTGGCCTATCCCTCCGCTCGGGTGCCAGAAATCTTCGGCACCGGTTTCTTGGTTCCCCCGCGGGAGGGATACCACGTCAAGGGAGTTACCTACGTGACGAACAAGTGGGAATGGGCGGCGCGCGCCGCACGAACCACCTCGCCTCGTGGGATGACGATTGTGCGCGCCTCGTACGGCCGCTACGGCGACGATGCCGTGCTGGAAAGGGACGACGCTGAATTGGCGTCCTTGGCGCGTTCGGAACTCCGGGCGATTGCGGGGTTCCCGGCCATCACCATCGACGAGACGGTGACCCGATGGCACCAGGGGCTACCGCAATACCTCCTCGGCCACGTCGAGGTGGTGAATCGAGTACGCGACTCGCTGATAGACGCGCCAGGAGTTGCGCTTGCTGGCGCGGCGTATGACGGTGTGGGCATTGCTTCATGCATTTCTTCCGGCCGCCAGGCAGCTCGGAAGGTACTGCGAGGACTAGACGAGGATTTGGTGGAGAACTATGGCTGATCCGAAACCGGCAGACGCGGATCGGACTCCGAACCGCGGCAAGAGCGCCCGTGAGATCAACGAGATGATTCGGTACACGACATGGTCGGTGTTCCGCTCGAATCGGGCGCCATTGGCGAATCCGGAGAAGGCGGTGATCGAGGCGACTGAAGCCATCGAAGGTGCCGGCGATGTGGTGGTGCGAGGCTGGTACGACGTCGGTGCTTTGCGCGGTGACGCCGACATCATGCTGTGGACCCACGCAGAGACCAGCGAGGAGTTGCAGCGGGCGTATCACGGATTGTTGCGCACCTCGCTTGGGGCCACGCTGGAGCCGGTCTGGTCACAGATGGCGCTACATCGCCCGGCTGAATTCAACAAAAGCCACATTCCGGCGTTCCTCGCCGACGAGCGCGCCCGGCCATACGTCTGCGTGTACCCGTTCGTGCGTTCCTACGAGTGGTACCTGCTGCCGGAACCCGAGCGCCGCGAGATGCTGGTCGAGCACGGCATGATGGGTCGCGAATACCCGGATGTGCGGGCGAACACTGTTGCCAGTTTTGCCCTCGGCGACTACGAATGGCTGCTGGCGTTCGAGGCTGACGAGCTCTATCGAATTGTTGATCTCATGCGGCACCTACGGGCATCCAAGGCGCGGTTGCACGTGCGCGAGGAGATTCCGTTCTATACCGGTCGTCGGTATGAACTGGCCGACTTGGTCGCCATGGTGTATCCAGAATCATGAGCACTTCGACACCCGCCGCAGATGGCCCGACCCGGCCCGACGGCCAGCCCTACCCGGTGCAACGCAGTGAAGCGCAGTGGCGGGAAACGCTTGACCCCGAGGCATATCGGGTGTTGCGACTTGCGGGCACAGAGAGGCCCTACACCGGCGAATACGAATCCACCAAGACCGCGGGTATCTACCGTTGCCGGGCGTGTGAGGCCGAGTTGTTCCGCAGCGACACGAAGTTCGACTCGCACTGCGGTTGGCCATCCTTCTTCACTCCGCTAGCGGGCGATTCGGTGGTGTTGCTGGAGGATCGCACCATGGGCATGGTGCGCACTGAGGTTCGCTGCGCCCAGTGCGGCTCCCACTTGGGGCATGTCTTCGCCGGCGAGGGTTACCCCACCCCGACCGACCAGCGCTATTGCATCAACTCGGTGTCGCTGGTGTTGGAACCGGACGAATCGGCCTGAAGCTGGCCTTGCTGGGGGACACCAGCCAAGCCACGGCTGGATCGGCGGGCGGTGGCTGGGGTTGGGGTGCCGCTTGTCTGGGGGCGCCGCTGGGTTTGGCGAGTGCGGGTCCCAGTCGGGTTTGTGGGCTGGATGATCTCCGTTTTCCCGACTGCGGGCCGTGTTGATCACTCCGAGCCCGACCCTGGGCCGTGTTGATCACGCCGAACCGGCCCACCCACTCGGCTACGCTGAACGGCCATGGCCACCGCTAGTTCCACGAGCATGATCGACTTGGGGGGCCGCAGCGTGCGGATCTCAAGTACGGATCGAGTGATCTTCCCTGAACTAGGTGCCACAAAACTGGAGGTCGCCGAGTACTACGCCGCCGTCAGCGACCGCCTCATCGCTGCGATTGGCGCCAGACCGACGGCACTGGAGCGATGGCCCAAAGGCGTGCAACCGGACATGACTTTCGGTGACGACGGCTTCTACTCCAAACGGGTGCCCAGGGGCGCTCCCGATTGGCTTGGCCGTGCCGAAATAACGTTCCCATCCGGGCGCCGGGCCACCATGGTGTGTCCGGATCCGAACGAACCGGCGTCTGTTCTGTGGGCTGCGCAGATGGGAACCATCACGTTCCATCCCTGGCCGGTGCGAGTACCCGAGGTGGATCATCCCGATCAGTTACGGCTGGACTTCGATCCGGAGCCGAGCCGGGCATTTAGCGACGTGGTCCAGGTGGCCCTTCAGGCAAAGGAGTTGCTGGCTGAGTTCGGCTGGCAGTGCTACGTGAAAACCTCGGGTGGGCGAGGGCTTCATTTGTTCGTGCCGATCGCGGCAAAGTGGGACTTCGTCGAGGTGCGCCACGCGGTCATCGGCATTGCCCGAGAACTCGAACGTCGTTCACCGGACGCCGTCACCACGTCGTGGTGGAAAGAGGAGCGCGGCGACCGGGTATTTGTCGATTTCAACCAGGCCGCCCGAGACCGCACCATGGCCTCGGCGTACTCGCTGCGGGCTCGGCCGGAGGCCACCGTGTCGATGCCGGTGGCGTGGGAGGACCTGCCGGCCATATCGCCGGAGCAGTTCACGCTGCGTACGGTCCCGAGTCTGATGGACAGCGCAGATCCGTGGGCGGACATCACCTCCCACGCCTTACGACCTTGGCCCAGCTCTGCAACTGTGGGAAGCGGACCTAGAACGTGGGCTCGGGGACCTGCCGTATCCGCCGGATCATCCAAAGATGCCCGGGGAACCGCCCAGAGTGCAGCCAAGTCGGCGCAAGGCCTGATCCACGCCGCAAGTCCTGATCCGATGCCTACCAGGTCAGGACGTCGGTAACCGACAGCGGCGGGATGTCTGGAAACTGATCGAAACCGCAACTGTGCGGGTTCCGGTCAGGCCGCCAGCGCAGCAGCCTGGCGACGTGGCGGAAGCGTCGGTCGATGAGGGAGTCGTACCGGACCTCGGCAACTAGCTCCGGTCGCACATGCATCAACTGCTTGTCCGCAGAGCGCCGCCACCGGTTGGGGGTGTCAGGAATCCGCACCTCAGCGGCAGCGTCCCGCCACGGGTGATCCGCTGATTCGACGATGGCCAGTGGGGCCAGGAGTTCGGTGAGTTCCAGCCGTTTGCTGAGGCTGAACGATGATGCAGAGCCGATGTGGTGGAGGCGTTGGTGGTCGTCGTAGACGCCGAGCAGCAGCGAACCCACCAGTGGTCGACCTTGATCATCCGCTTGTTTGTGGGGCCGCCAGCCGGCCACGACAACGTCTGCGGTGTGCTCTGGCTTGACCTTGGTCAGGGCGCGCACGCCCGGTTGGTAGGTGCTCTGCTGCGGCTTGGCAATCACCCCGTCGAGCCCTGCTCCCGCCACCACCGCCAGCCACTCGGCGGCGATTTCGGCATCAACGGTGGCAGGGGTGCGGAACATTCCGGATGGCAGATCGAGGTCGTTGAGGGCCTGCTGGCGCACTACCGCGGTTTGCCCGCGCAAATCGACCCCAGGGGTGGCCAAGACATCGAAAGCTATGAACACCGCCGGGTGGCGCTCGGCCAGGGCCGCAATGTTGCCGCCCACCTCGGAGCGGGGTCGCAGCCGCGAGGACAACACGCCGAAGTCGATCCGACCCTGGTGGATCACGGCAAGTTCGCCGTCAAGAACGGTTCCACGAGGAAGGGTGGAGGCAACCTCGACTACCTCCGGAAATGCGTAGGAAATGTCCTCTTCGGAACGGGATTGCAGCACGACACCTTCGTCGAGCACGAAGATCAGGCACCGGAACCCGTCCCATTTGGGCTCGTAGAGATAGTCGCCCGCTGGGATCAGCGGGCCAGTTGCTCGAGCGAGCATCACCGGGACCGGTGGGCGCAGCGCCACCATCGACCTCTGCTGAGGCGATTTTTCGGCGTTGCGCACCACCGGGTCCGGCATCTATCAGGCTTCGCTGTCGGTGGCGTCCGCAGCGGCGTCGCCCGCTGCACCGGCGGCGCCCTTGACTGCGCCGGTTGCTGCCTGTGCGGCCTGGTTCACTTTCTCCGAAACCGGAGCGGTCTTGCCACCGGTCTTGTCGTCGATGAGGTCCGTGGTCGCCTTCAGCGCGTCAGCGGCTTTGTCGCCGTGCTTGTCGGCGAGGTCCGAGACTACTTCCTTGGCCTTTTCGCCAAGTTCGGTGGCCTTGGACACAACCTCTTCGACGGTTTCGGTGGCTTTGGCCTTAATGTCTCCGGTGTCTGCCATTGCTTCCTCCAGTAGTGCCAGCGAGCGGAATGTATCCCTCGCGGTGGATGCGCGCAGCGGATGCCTCGCACAAGCGCCTATTGTGTCACTGTTACCCGAACCGCCACGAGACGAGCAAGGCATCGCCTGCGGCGATCACGGAGCCTAGGGTCGCAGGTCGGGCAGTGACCTGGTTGCCACCGAGCAGGTCGGGAGCGGGACGCGCCGATTCATCGGTCGCGCCAAGGACGACTGGTGTGGTGGTCAGACAGAGGTCATCGAGGTAGGGCATCAGATCGGCGAGCAGTGTGGGCCCGCCTTCGGTGAGTAGACGAGTTCGGCCGCGGTCGGCCAGCGTGTCGAGCAATTCCTTGAGGTCGACCTGCTCGTCACCGGCGACCATGACCTCGGCAACGTCGCGTAGTGCGGCGACGCGATCGGCTGGGGCGGCTGCTGGCACCGCTACGACGGCACTGCCGGGGGGCCCGCTGAACACTCGGGCATCAGGCGAGATCCGTGCGCTGTTGGTGACCACCACGATCGGCACCTGGGGATCCCGGTCGTGGGCTCGGCGCCAGGCCTGCCAGGAGTCGCGCTCCGGCATCGGCCCATAGTTCTCCGCGATGATCGTGCCGGAGCCGACAATCACTGCATCAGCGGTGTGGCGCAGCAGGCGGAAGACCTCCTTGTCGTCCTCCCCAGAGATGCCTTCGGACTTTCCCTCGGCATCCCTCGCGGCCCCGTCGATGCTGGCCGCCATGTTGGCCCGCAGGTAGCGTCGGTCATCCGGCCAGGCGTAGACCCGCAATAGGTCGTCGAGGTCAAGGTCACTTCGGGTATCAGGGTGCAACAGATGCATCTACCCATTCTGGCCGCCGAGGACCGGCCTTGCCGAATGTGTCGCCCCCGTGGCCTAGGGTGAGCGCCGTGGTCGTGAAGAGTCTCACCGACAGGCAGCCGGCGCCTTCGCACGAGGAATTGCTCGCCTCGTTGGTGCCGCCGCCGCAGTTTGCGAACGTGAGTTTTGATTCGTACCTGGCCGATCCGGCGCAGCCAAGTCAGTCCGCGGCGGTCAGCGCACTGGAAGCGTTCGCTGCCGAGCGGGGGGCAGAAACTGGCGGTGGGCGCCGATGGTTGCGGCGCCGATCGGCGCCGCCGGAGGCGAGGCCCGGGGTCTACCTGGATGGCGGTTTCGGTGTCGGCAAGACGCACCTGTTGGCCTCGCTGTGGCACGCACACCGGGGACCCAAATCGTTCGGAACCTTCGTGGAGTACACGAACCTGATTGGTGCCTTGGGATTCTCCGCGGCCGTGGCGGCCTTCGCAGACCGGGCGTTGGTGTGTATCGACGAGTTCGAACTCGATGATCCTGGCGACACGGTCCTGATGTCCACCTTCCTCGGCCGGTTGGTCGACCAGGGCGTGCGCCTGGCTGCCACCAGCAACACGCTGCCTGACCGGTTGGGCGAGGGAAGATTCGCCGCCGATGATTTTCTGCGTGAGATCCAGGCGCTGTCAGCCCACTTTGAGGTGCTGCGCATCGACGGCGACGACTACCGTCACCGAGGCGAAGTGCGCCCGGCCGAAGTATTCGACACAAGCGGATCTGCAGGACCTGGCCAGCACCACCCCGGATGCCGCCGTCGACGATTTCGCCGACTTGCTCGGGCACCTGCGCCGCGTCCACCCGTCGAAATACGGCGCCATGGTCGCGGACCTTTCACTGCTGTGCCTTCGGGACGTCAAGCCGTTGCGGGATCAGGCCGACGCGTTGCGCTTCGTGGTGCTCGTTGACCGCCTGTACGACCGGCAGGTGGGCGTTGCCGGATCTGGCCATTCACTCACGGATGTGTTCCCCGCCGACATGCTCGCCGGGGGATACCGGAAGAAGTACTACCGGTGCCTGTCGCGGCTGGGCGCGCTGTCCGTGCGGCCCTGAGCGGTTCAGCGCACAGCCAGCGCCCGATCCAAGATGTCGGCATCCGCACCCGCTTGGGTTGCCCCGACGGTGCCAGCCGTGGCTGCGAATCGACGCGAAATGAACGCTTCCGCCACACCAGCCGGGGCGTGCTGCACCAGCTGGGAGGCGCTGAGCAGCAGGGCCATCTGTTCGGCGAGCCAGCGGGCCGCTGCCGGCAATTGATCAGGTGGCCAGGTAAGCGCATCGAGCACTGCGACGATGGCCGCATCGACGCCGCTATCGATTCCACGCAGCGGGGCGATCTCCGCCAACCAGGCGTCAACTGAGGCCGGTGAGGTGGCGAGTGCGCGGAGCAGGTCCAGTGCGTTGATGCTTCCCGAACCCTCCCAGATCGAATTGACCGGGGCCTCTCGATACAGCCGGGGAAGGCCGGAATCCTCAACGTAGCCGGATCCACCGAGAGCCTCCATCGACTCGAAGATCTGACCAGGTGCCCGCTTGCACACGTAGTACTTGCTCATCGGCAGACTGATGCGGCGCAAGGCATCCTCGCCGGAGTCGACGGCCGCGGCCAGGCGCAGACCGAGCCACTGCGCTGCTTCGACTTCCAACGCCAGGTCGGTCAGCACCGTGCGCATCAGGGGTTGGTCGATCAGCGGCTTTCCGAACGCCGATCGTTGTGTCGCATGCCAGCCCGCCTCAGTCAACGCCCGACGCATCAAGGCGGCCGATCCCAGCACGCAGTCCAATCGCGTCGCCGAGACCATCTCCACGATCGTGCGCACGCCACGCCCGGGTTCGCCCAGGCGTTCGGCCCAGGTGCCGGCGAATTCGATCTCGCTGGAGGCGTTGGAGCGGTTGCCGAGCTTGTTCTTGAGTCGTTGGATGGCAAAGGGGTTTCGGCTCCCGTCAGGCAGGACCCTGGGCACGACGAAGCAACTTAGCCCCGTATCGCCGTCTTGAGCGAGCACGAGGAACACATCCGACATCGGTGCTGAACAGAAGAACTTGTGGCCCACCAGCCGGAACCCGTCACCATCCGGATACGCCCGGGTGGTGTTGGCACGGACGTCGGATCCGCCCTGCTTCTCCGTCATGGCCATGCCCGCGATGAGCCCGCTCTTGGCTGCCGGTGGTCGTAGGCCGAATTCGTAGTCCGGGCTGGCAAGGCCGGGCACGTACTTCGCGGCCAATTCCGGTGTGGCTCGCAGCGCAGGCACTGCGGCGTAGGTCATCGAGATGGGACAGCCGTGGCCTGCTTCCACCTGGTACCACGCCATGAAGCCAACTGCCCTCGTGACGTGCGGTGCCGGATGGTCAGCGATCCACGGCGAGGCATGCAGCCCGTGAGTGACGGCGGTGGACATCAACTCATGCCATGCGGGGTGAAACTCGACCTCGTCGATGCGATTCCCGTAGCGATCATGGGTCTGCAGCACCGGAGGGTAGGTGTCGGCCAACCGGCCGGTCTCCCAAGAAGCGGCCGCTCCGGCCAGTTCGCCCAGACTCCCCAAAACTTCCGGGTCCGCGCCGAACACCGTCAGACCTTCGCGCAGGACGGCGTCGTCGGAAATCGCATCGAAGTCCGGCAGCGGCGATGGTTGGTTCTCGACGGTGTGGGTCTGGCGGACGGCCAGGGGTTCGTCAGGCGTGGGGAAAGGAGCCATGGCGTTACCGTAGGCAGGTGCTCAAGCGTCTGACCAGCCACCCGACAGTTCAGGTGGTGGTACTTCACCCTGTGGCGCAGTTCTTCGCCAGGTTGGTGCGGATCTTCATCTACCGCCGAGTTCTTGGATTGAGCGCGGAGGCGGCGTTCTGGCTGGTGTTTTCCTTGCCCTGGCTGCTCCTGGGCGGTGTCAGTGTGATCGGGTACGTCGCCCCGTTTCTTCCGAATGCCAACTCCGCCGAAGTACAGACCCAGGCCCTTGATTTGGCCGGTGAATTTGTCAACGCCGAGGTGATGACCACCTATGTGGAGCCGCTGGTGAATCAGGTGTTTGCCCAGAGTGGTGCCGGGCTTCCGATCGCGAGTTTCCTCGTGGCGCTGTGGTCGGGTTCTCGCAGCATCCAGACGTTCATCGAGGCAAACATGATCATCAACGGTCAGTTTCGGGAGCGTGGCTTCTTCCGGATCCGCCTGCAATCGGTGCTGCTTCTGATCGGGTCCGCGGTGCTGTTGGCGGTCACGGTCACGTTGTTCACCACTGTGCCCGGCCGGATCGGTCGGGGACTGGATGTGCCGGTCTGGCTGGTGACCTTCACGTGGCTGCTGTTGTTTGTGGGGCTGTTGATCGGAGTGCTGACCGCGCTGATGCACATCACCATGCATCAGCGCCCATCGCTGGCCAGCTCGATGCCCGGCGCTGCCCTCACCCTCATCGGTTGGTGGGCAGGTTCGTGGTTCCTATCCATCTATCTGGAGCGGGTGTTCGCGGACGCCTCGGTGTACGGCGTGCTGGCGGCACCCATCGCGATCATGCTGTACGCCTTGGTGCTGGCGTTGGTGGCCTTTGTCGGCACCGCCTTCAACGCGGCCTTGCGCGGGGTCGACGTTGGCCCACACCTCGATGGCACGCCTGCAAGCACGGTGGGTCCGGTGGCAGTCAGTTCTCCTTGACCGGCAGCGGCGCAGCGCCCCACACGTCCGGCTGCAATTCTCCTGGCAGGCCAGACACGCTGGTGTGGGTGAAAGTTGGCTGCACCCCGAGCTTCTTCTGTTCTTCGTAGTTGCGAATCACCTTGAGGGCCGCGTTGCTCAACAGCAGCAACGCCACCAGGTTCACCAGTGCCATCAGGCCAAGTGCGGTGTCGGCCAGGTTCCAGACCGTGTCAATCGACTGGAACGCGCCCCACAACACGAAGCCGATCACCAGGATTCGCACCGGGATCAAGATGCGGTGGTTGCCGCCGTCGATGAAGAGGATCGAGGTTTCGCCGTAGTAGTAGTTCGCCACGATGGACGTGAAGGCGAAGAACACCAACGCAATGGCCACGAACTCCGCGCCGAACTCCCCAACGGAGGAAGCCAACGAATCTTGGGTGAGCACCACTCCAGCGCCGGTGTACTTGTCGTCCCCTGGGATCCACACGCCGGACAGCAGGATGATCAGGGCGGTGACCGTGCAGATGACGATCGTGTCGACGAACACGCCGAGCGATTGCACATATCCCTGGCTGGTGGGGTGGGGCACGTCGGCGGTGGCTGCGGCGTTCGGGGCGGAGCCGAGGCCTGCCTCGTTAGAGAACAACCCTCGCTTGAGTCCCTGGGCGATCGCCTGAGCCACTGCGTAGCCGGCGAAGCCGGCCACCGCCTCACCGGCACCGAACGCGCTCGCCACGATGTTCCACAACACCGCCGGTACGTCGGCGATGTTGATCGCCACCACCACGAGTCCGATCAGCAGGTAGGCAACCGCCATGAACGGCACGACGAGTTCGGCAAACCTGGCGATTCGTTTGATGCCACCGAAGATGATGACTCCGGTGAAGAGGGCCACGATCACACCGGTGACCGCCGGGTCTAGCCCGAAGCCGTTGTCCATAGCGGCGGCCACGGTGTTGGACTGCAGGGCGTTGAAAACGAATGGGAACGCCACGATTAGGAAGATCGAAAACATCACCCCCATCCATCGTTTGCCCAGTCCGTGCTGCATGTAGTAGGCCGGGCCGCCTCGAAAGACGTTGGCGCCGTCGGCGGTATCGCGCTGCTTGTAGACCTGGGCGAGCGTGGCTTCCACCATGGCGGTGGCCATACCGATCAGGGCAACCACCCACATCCAGAAGATCGCACCCGGACCACCGAGCGTGATTGCGATCGCGACGCCGCTGATATTGCCCGCCCCGACTCGCGCGGCCAGACTCGTGGAGAACGCCTGGAACCCCGAGATTGCGTCGGAATGTTCCGGTTTGATGCTGCGACCGAAGGCAGAGATCATGTGGCCGAAGTGGCGGAACTGGATGCCGCGTAGGCGGATCGTGAAGTAGACACCCACCACAACCAGCAGCACGCCGAGGATCCCGGCTTGGAATACCAGCGGGTAGTCGGAACTGCCCCAGAGGATCCGATTCAAGAAGTTGATGATGGAATCCATTTCAGCTCCCGGCTATGTCGCGGCCATGTCTTTCTCACCTGGTGGCGTGAGGATAGGGGAGCGTTGCCCATGATCGGTACGCAAAAGCGGAGCCTCGAAGGTAACGATGTGGTGACGTGAACCGAAGCCCACCTCAACGTGGCGTTCAGATCCTCATGCGTCCACACTGGGGGTGTGCACGAATGGTTCCAACGGGAGATCATCACGCCCGGCCGACTGCCGCTGGCGCTTGCGCTGGTGGCCTTCGTCGCCACGTTCATCGTGACCCGCGCCATCACTCGGATGATTCGATCCGGCCGCGGACCGGTGAAGAACGTCACGGCCGGCGACCTGCACATTCACCACGTGGTGCCGGGCGTGGTCAGTCTGCTGATCGGCGGAGTGTTGTTGCTTGCGGCCTCCAGATACGGCCCCTGGCGTGAGTTGGGTGCGATCCTCTTCGGTGTCGGCGCCGCCCTGGTGCTTGACGAGTTTGCGCTGATCCTCCACCTCGACGATGTCTATTGGAAGCGCGAAGGGTCACTGTCGGTCGATGCCATCACGGTTGGCCTGGCCGTCATGGCCGCCGCCCTCCTCGTGGCCGCACCGGATAATCCGCCAGTCGACAACCCCACGGACCACTTGTCACGAGTCTTGGCCCCAGTGACCTATGTGCTCTTCTGGTTGATCCCCACTGCCACCACGGTCTTGAAGGGGAGGTTGTTGCTTGCGGCGTTGAGTGTGGTCACCCCGATCTTTGGCTGGTGGGGCGCGGTGCGCCTCGCCCGACCCGGATCGCCGTGGGCGAAAATGGCCTACACCGCCAAACCGCAGAAGCTCGAACGCGCCCGCCTCCGTGCCGCGCGGGCGGACAAACGGGTGGCGCCGGTGAAGCAATGGTGGTCGACGCACGTGTTTGGTATGTCGCCGGATCACGATGGGAAGGCCGAGAAACTGCCGCTTGAACACGCCCTGGCGCAAGCACCACCGGAGGGCGAAGCCGCTATCGCTTCACCTTCCGAGCCACGAAAGCCGCGCGATCCGTCCAACTGAGTTCGGACCAGTTCTGCTTGGCGATCCGCACCTGGCGCCGGCGCAGCGATTCGTACTGTTCCAGCCTGCCTCGGTCCACCAAGTGGTCATTTCCGATCACCGTGCCCAAGGTCTCCATCGCGACCCCCCGGGCCGCCCTCACCACGTCCGCGTCGATCATGGCTCCCACGGTAGACGGTTGCAGGTGAGCAGGCCGGCACTCGAAGGCACGTGTCCTGGACTCACCCCGCAGCGCGCGAGACCCTCGTCCGGTGTCAGTTGGCGTTGAGAGCCGACCTGGCCGCGCGTGCCGCCTGGCTCAGGTAGCCGCCACCGAAGAGCACCGCGTGTACCAGCAGGGGATGCACCTGATGCAGCGAAATCCGCTGCTCCCACCCTGGATCCAACGGCGCGACGTTCTGATACCCGGCCAGGATGTCGTCGATCCCTGCTTGCCCGAAGAGGGCCAACATCGCGAGGTCGGTTTCGCGATGACCACCATGAGCGGCCGGGTCGATCAACCAGCCGGTGGGTTGCGAGTGCGGAGCGTCGGCCGGGCGGCCCCAGACGATGTTGCCGGACCACAGGTCGCCATGGATCCGGCTCGGCGGTGCAGGTGGTCCGACCACCCCGGAGTCATGTGCGTTCAGGGCGTCACGCAGGTCCCCGAAGACCTGATGGTGGGTGGCGGTCAACTCACCGCGGTAGTCCAGCAGCCGAAGGTACCCAGCGATCCGGGCTTCGGCGTAGAACGGGCCGAAACTGTCCCAGTGTCCAAACGGCAGGGGAAGATCCGCTATGTAGCCAGCCGGGCCCTCCACGCCGTCCGGTGGGCAGCCGAAGGCGGAAGCCGGTGTGGCGTGCAGGTGTGCAAGGCGAGTGCCGAAATCGCGGCGCTCAGTTGCCGATACTGAGCCTGTGACGATGCGCTGCAACTCAAGGTGATCCGATGCCACCTCGATCACTTCCGCCACCTCGGGACCTTGCGCGACCTTCAGCCACCGCAGCCCTGCTGCTTCGATTGCGTAGTAGTCCGCAGGTGCACCTCGACGTTGTTTGCGGAATGTGCTCATGAGCCGATGGTTCCCTCCTCGAGCGCCTCGACGATGGCGTTCGACGTGCGTTCCACCATCGCGAGCACGTTCGCGAAGCCAGCGGCGCCGCCGTAGTACGGGTCGGGCACGTCCGAACTGTCATCGGTGGCGGCTCCTGGGGATGACACCTCAGGGTCGAACGAGCGGAATTTGCGGACGTTGCCGGCACCAGGTGCGAGCGCCATGACGTCGCGCAAGTTGGCTTCATCCATCACCAGCACGAGGTCGTAGTCGGCCACATCCTGGGGTTGCAGTTGGCGCGCAGTGTGGGCATCGTCATAGCCCGTGGCGCGCAAGGTTTCGCGGGCGCGAGCGTCGGCGGGTTCGCCTACGTGCCAGTGTCCGGTGCCCGAAGAATCCACACGCACCTGCGAATGGCCGGCGGCGGTGAGTTTGGCCCGCAGCACCGCCGCTGCCATGGGTGATCGACAGATGTTGCCTAGGCACACCATCATGATGGTGAATTCGGGTACGGTGGCGCCGCCGTCTGCCTTAGTGGTCATGATGTCCAGCGTATTGCCCACGATTGACCATTACCCTCGTCACACGGAGTCGGAAGGGGACCACCGCATGTCTGACGCGTCGCCACGTGCAACTGGGTACGAATCCGGCTCGCCACTTGAGCGGGTCGTGACCCTCATGGCTCTGCTCCAGGATGCCGGTGACCACGGTGTTCCGGCAGATCAACTGGTCGCGGCGGGGCGCTATGGCGGCGCGGTCGAAGGCCGGCGCGAGCAGTTGCAGCGCGATTTGCGCCACCTGGCGGCAAAGGGCTGGCGAATCGACAACATCGCAACTCCGGGCGCCCCGGCGCGCTACCGACTGGCGCAGGGCGATCCGCGGATTCGGCTGCATTTCACTGACACTTCAGCGCATCGAGTTTGCGAGGGCTGCGGCGCTGGTGGGACTTCCGGTGGAGAAGGTGCAATCCAGTTCCAGCGGCCGTGACCCGGCGGTGCGAAGGGCGGTGAGCGACGCCCCGGGCTACTCCCTGGCCCTGGCCACGCATGGTCATGAGCATCGCTGCCTGCTGCGTTTCGAGTATCGGGACAAACCTCGCGTGGTCGCGTCTGATGGGATCTGGCTGCGTGACGGCCGCTGGTATCTCGTGGGTCGTGAAGTTGCCGCAGAAATCCCGCCGGATGATTGGGAAACCAAGAATTTTCGACTGGATCGAATGTCCGGGTTGGCTCTTGACCGCCCTGGAACCGCACCGGCGGCGTTGGGGGCGCCGGAGCTGAACATCGATCCGCTCACATTTCGGCAAGGCGACCCGATCGAGGCAGTCGTTGCCACCCACCCAGACTCGCGGGCGCGTGTCGAGGCCCGCCTCGGCACTGCGTCAAGTGTGCGGCGGACCCGGGAAATGGTGGAGTTGACGATCCCGGTGACTAATCGGACAACCTTTCGCAATCGGCTGTACGAGTTGGATACCCGGGTGCGACTGCTGGGCCCGCCAGAGTTGCGGGCCGAAGTACGTGATGACCTACGTGCCCATCTGCGAGCTGAGGATTGATGGCCACGCCGCGTTATGTGCAACGGTTGGGCACCGTGTTCGAAGCCCTGGCAGTGCTGGACTTGTATCCGCAGGGACTCGAACTGGCGGAACTGGCAGCCATCATCGATGTCGATCCCGAAGCGCTTCGAGCCGACCTGATCGACTACAACTCCGGCACCGACTTGGGACCCCAGGGGATGACCGCATGGGTTGAGTTCCTCGCATGGTTACCCGAACCAGGAGAGTTCGGACCAGATACCTCGGACTCGGACTGGGAGCCAGACGCCGACCCTGGCAACGCCCCAGATTCCGATGAACTCTACGTACCAGGTGAGTCGGCGGTCGCAGTCCGATTGCACAATCCCGGTGCCGGGGTAGTCGGTCAAGCTGGTGGGTTGACCGTGTCCGAAATCGGCCAGCTGCTGATGGCGGCGGAGGATCTCGCCCGGTTGGAGCCCGAGAATGTGGCTCTGGCGGAGGTCATCGCGCAGTTGCGCAGCCTCTGGCTGCCAGGCGTGACGGAAGTGTGGCGGCCCAGCCTCCAGCGACGATTCGAGGCCGAACTCACCACTGCCATCGCAGACCAACTCAAGGTGCGCATTACCTATGATCGAACGTGGCGTCCAGGCATCGTCGAGCGCACCATCGAGCCGTATGTGTTGGTGCGCACGCAACGAGGCTTTGAAGTCGATGCCGGCCCGGTGCAACCCGACGGCGGGATTCGCACGTATCTGGTGAATCAGATCCTGCGCATGGAGTTGCTCGACGAACATTTCCAACTTCCCATCGAGGTCGACGACCTGTGCGCGGCGAATCGGGCGGCCACGACCGTGCGGATGGTGATCCCGGCCGACCGCGCCTGGGTGGTGGAGTTCCTCGCCGAGCAGGTGGAGGTCGTCGACGCGGACGACGACGTCGAGGTGGAGATGTCAGTGATCGAACCGTTGCGCCAACGCGTGGGGCTGGTGCTCCTTCAGGCCGGTCCTGGCGCTTTCGTCACGGAACCGGCTGGGCTGGCGGATGCCGATGATGCGTTGGCCCGACGGCTGCTGGCGCATCACGGACTTGCAGGTGAGGACGGAGACGACGGGGCTTCGGGCAGGTGAATCGTGGCCAGCGGTTCGTGGGCCGGTTGCGGGCCGAGGTGAGATCGGAACAGGATCACCGATTTCGGGGACCACGTCGGGCCCCGGTAGGTGTTCAGGATGGTTGCAATACCAGCGTCGACGCCCAACGTGGAGCGTCGCCGGGCGCGGGCAACTGTGACGTGGGCTCGCCACCGCTGCGGACGTCCTACGGCATCGAAGGAACACCCAGCCGACCGTGCGCGGTGGTGCACGAGGGTTGCGAGTTCTCCGAGCCAACTGTCTGAATCCTGCACACCCACCCAGGCGGTGCTGTGCCCGAATCGGCCACCACCGGCGAGGCCGAGGGGGCTCCGCTTGCTGGTGGTTGCCAGCGGCCGCTGGCGTAGCCCTGCTGCCAGTTTCTCGGCAGTGGCCGCAGGAACCTCGCCGCAGAAGGCCAACGTGATGTGCCATCGGGTCGGATCAGTCATTCGCACGTCGGCCGAACCGACACCAATCTCGTTCTTCTGCACGAACGCGAGCAGGTGCGCAGTGACGTCAGGGGGTAGCGCCAAAGCCACGAAGATACGCATCATCTCAAGACTAAGTTGCTGAGCCGAATGGCGATCCGGGGCGTAGTGTTTGCTGACGCGTCACCCAAGGATTGGCATCGCATGACGACATCTGAGTCCACCCACTGGTCGGTTTCCGGCGAGGGCCACCCGAGGCGCTGGGCCATTCTGGGGGTGCTCGTCGTCAGCCTGCTCATCGTGGTGTTGGACAACACCATTCTCAACATTGCGCTGCCAACGATTCAGCAGGATCTACAAGCCACCCAGAGCGAATTGGTGTGGGCGGTTGATTCCTACATTTTGGTGTTTGCCGCGCTGCTGTTCACCTGGGGAGTGTTGGGCGACAAATATGGGCGCAAGCGCATCCTGATCATCGGGTTGGTGGTGTTTGCCGCAGCGTCGGCCGCCTCAGCATTCGCCCCCAGCGCCGAGTTCTTGATCCTGTTTCGGGGACTCATGGGGATCGGTGGTGCGGCGGTCCTGCCGGTGACACTGGCGATCATCACGGTGGTGTTTCCGCCGCACGAGCGAGGAAAGGCGATCGGGCTTTGGGCGGGAGCCGTCGGTGGCGCGGTGGCGCTGGGCCCAGTGCTTGGTGGACTGCTGCTGCAACACCCCGGGTGGTCGTCGTGGCTGACTGGCAACGACTGGGGTTCGGTGTTCCTGGTTAATGTTCCAATCGTCGCAATAGGGCTGTTCGGGATCATCAAAGTCGTCCCGGAGACCCGCAATCCGAACCCACAGCGGCTCGACATCCCAGGTTTGGTGATGTCGTTTGTCGGTCTGGTGCTGCTGGTTTACGGCATCATCCACGCCTCTGAGACGCGCAGTTTCGCCGCGCCTTCGGTTTGGATACCGATGGCCGTCGGCGTGGCGGTGATCGCCCTGTTCCTAACCCTTGAGGCCCGCAGCGACCATCGATCCTTCGACGTCGCACTGTTCCGCAACCGAGGTTACGCAGTGAGTCTCACCGCGGTGAGTCTCGCCTTTCTTCGCACTGTCCGGCATCACCTTCACATTGCCGTTCTACCTTCAACTCCTGCGCGACTTGAGCACTTTGCAGGCGGGGTTGTGCTTCTTGCCCTTTGCTGTCGGTCAGTTGTTATCCGCACCCCGCAGCGCGAAGCTGGTGAACAGTTTCGGCTACCGCAAAGTCATGTCGATCGGTCTGACGATTGTGGGGGTGGCTCTGCTTGGCCTGGCTCGGCTAGAGATCGACACCCCGCTGTGGCTGGTGTTGACCCTGTTCTTCCTCTTCGGTCTCGGCATGGGTTCAGTTATCGCGCCAGCATCCACAGTGATGCAAAATGTGCTTCCGCTGGCCAGGGCGGGTGCGGGTTCGGCGGTGCAAAACACAGTGCGACAGGTATTCGGCGCATTGGGTGTGGCGGTGATTTCGACCCTGCTCGCCACCCAATTCTCCGCGCTCATGGCACCCACGATTGATTCTCTGCCGGCATCAGTGCCGGAGGGGGCGAAAGAAGCAGCCAGGCAGTCCGTGGGTGGCGCCACTGTGGTGTTCCAGGAGGCGGCCGCAGCGGGTGCACCGGCAAGTGTGGTGGAGCAATGGCAGTCGGAGGCGTTCGCGGCTTTCATTAGCGCATCGCACGTGACGTCACTGGTGTCGGCGGTGATGGTGCTCATCGCTGCGGTGGTGGTGGCTACCCTGCTGCCGCACATTTCGCCGCCGCAGGCCGCCGCCGATGTGGCACCCGCGGCGCACACCAAGGGCGCGGTGCATGAGGTCGCCCAGGACAGTGAGGAGGCGGCCAAAGCCGCGGCGGCCGAGCTTGAGTTGGACTACGCGGGTGAGGCGGCCGAGGAGTACGTCGGCGACGACGGAGACCAGCAGGCCCCATCGCCCCGGCCAAAAGAGCCTACGTAGCATGATCTGTATGACAACTCTGACACGCCGTTGGGCCCCAGCGGTTATCGCTGTTTCCAGTGCGTTTGCCATTGCCGGTTGCGGAGGATCATCGACGAGTGAATCGGCCGCCCCGAGTGCCGAGGTGGCGGAGTCTGCGAGCGCGACCTCGAACTCTGCGTCCGCAGCCGCGAGCGACTGCGACGTCACGGTGTCGGACGCCTGGGTGAAGGCGGCCGAATCAGGCATGACAGGTGAGTTCGGGGTGCTCACCAACAACGGCGAGACTGACGCCACGATTGTGAGTGGAACCAGCCCGGCTGCAGCCGTCGTGGAGTTGCACGAGGTTGCTGACGGCGTTATGAAAGAGATCGACGGCGGGTTTGTGGTACCGGCCGGTGGCTCATTGACCATGGAGCCGGGTGGCTATCACGTCATGCTGATGCAGTTGGCCGGCCCGATCGCTGCTGGCGACGAGGTGACCACGGTGTTGGAGTGTGCTGACGGTGGTTCGGTGGAAATCGTGGCCACGGCCAAGGAGTTCGCCGGTGGCAACGAGGACTATGAAGGCGACGGCATGGGCGGCATGGACGACGCCGGCGAGATGCCCAGTATGGAGGCCAGCGAGTCAGCCTCCTCCTGATTCGAAGGGGTGTCATGGCTGAGTCAACTGACCAGGGGCGGCCGTCGGCCAACTTGAGCCGACGACGGCTGCTGCTGGGGGGTGCGGCAATCGGTGGCACGGCAGCAATCGCCGGGGCAGCGGCTGGGGCAGCAGTCGCGAACAGCGCTGCCGAGCCGGAGTTGGCGTCAGCGAACACCGACGGAGCCCTGGGTCGATCCACGGTGGATCCGTACGGACCGCACCAGGCGGGCGTCGCAACCCCGGCCCAAGCCTCCGCTGCATTTGTCGGCTTTCGCCTCGCTCCAGAAACCGGCCGGGACCGCCTCATCAAACTGATGAAGTTGCTCACCGACGACATTGAGCGGCTGTCCCAAGGTCGCCCCGCCTTGGCCGATCCGGTTCCCGAACTTGCCGCGGTGCCCGCGAACCTCACGGTGACGATCGGGTTTGGCCCGGGTGTGTTTGCCCTCGACGGACTCGCCTCCCAGCGGCCAGACTGGTTGACCGATCTGCCGGAGTTCCCCGGTGACGAGATCGATCCGGCGTGGAGTGAAGGCGCAGATCTGGTGGTGCAGATCTGTTCAGATGATCCGCTGACCGTGGGTCACACCCTGCGAGTGATAGCCAACGACGCCGCTGCCTTCACCACTCGGGCCTGGATTCAACAAGGATTCCACAACGCTCCCGGTGCACTGCCGTCCGGAATGGTCGGGCGTAATCAGTTTGGGCAGGTCGATGGGATCATCAACCCGGTGCCTGGGACCGCCGACTTCGACACAGTGGTGTGGTCGGACTCGCCGGGGTGGCTGGCCGGCGGCACCGGGATGGTGCTGCGACGGGCGCTGTTCCAACTGGACACGTGGACCGAATTGGACCGTGGCGCACGAGAGGATGTGATCGGCCGCGACCTTGCCACCGGCGCGCCGCTGTCCGGGGGTGGCGTGGAAGCGCCGGTCGACCTCAACGCCGTGGATGAGCGCGGCTTGAGCGTTATCGCACCGACAGCCCATGTTCGGCTGGCGGCCCCGGCGAATCCAATCGAGCGCATTCTGCGACGGCCCTACAACATCGATACTCAAATCCCAGGTGAGGGTGGGCAGATGTTTGTGGCCTTCGCCGCGGACCCAGCCGCCCAATTCGTGCCGATCCAGCAGCGGCTCTCAGAATCGGACCTGCTCAACACCTGGGTGACCTACACCGGATCGGCGATTGCGGCGGTGCCGCCTGGATTCGAACCGGGCGGGTGGATCGGACAGTCACTGCTTGCAGGATGAGGCGGCCAGTTAGGCGTGCCGACAGGCAACTGGCCGTGCCCGAGATGGACGGCCAGTTGCCAACTAGCCAGCTGCGGGATGCGATCTACTGAACGACCGGCAACCCAGTGGCGGATGCAGCTTCTTGCACACCGCCTACATCGACGACGTTGCTGAAGCCAGCGTCCTTCATCTGCGCGACGGCGTCTGCGGAGCGGTTGCCGCTGCGGCAGTAGACAACGTAGGAGGAGTCCTTGGGCAAGGCGTTGATCTGAGAGCTGAAGTCGGAGGACTGCAGGTTGATGTTGGTGGCTCCCTCAAGGTGGCCGGACGCAAACTCCTCCGGGGTGCGCACGTCGATCACGGTCGAGTCGGCGACAGCAACCGCGGCGGCGGAGTTCGCGGGGGAGTCGACGGCCGCAGTCGAACTTGAGCAGGCCGCGGTGCCTCCGATGACGGCGACGGCGAATAGGGCAACGGCTGTTGAACGCTTCCACATGCCGTCGACTATACCCCTAGGGGTATATTGTTGTCGCGTTCGGGTGGGGAAGAGGCGCAGTTGCGACCATAATGCTCTCCATGCTTTCGGAGGTGAACGGCCTACCCCTTCACCCACTTGTCGTGCATGCCGTGGTGGTGCTTGTCCCACTCAGTCTGGTGGGCCTTGTGCTGCTCGTGGTCAGACCTTCGTGGCGTCGGGCGCTCGGGTGGTGGGTGGTGCTCTTGGCTGGCGTTGCGACCGCAAGCGCATGGTTGGCCAAGGATTCGGGGGAGACGTTGGCCGAGGTGGTCGGACGCCCGATACATCACGCGTCACTCGGGTCGGGCTTGCCGTATTTCGTGAGTGCGATGTTTGCCTCCATGCTGCTGTTTGTCGCCGCGTCGGCGGTCTGGGATTGGCATATCCGCCGCGCCGGGGCGAAAGCGCAGGTGTCCAGTGGGTCAACTGCCGTCGGAGCGGCTTCGCCGGCCGGACGGGATCCTCAGCTGGGATCAGATGCTGACGGGATTGAAGCGCTCCTTGCCCAGACGAGCACCGTCCTGGGCACCGCACCCCCATCGACCGCGTCGCCCGGAAATGCCCAGGTCGGGGGCGACGGCAAGGCTGCCATCGGGGCAACTTCGAGCACGGGCACCGGGCGTCAACGCATGCCGTTGGCGCTCAAGGTGATGGCTGGGCTGGCCTTGCTGCTGGCAGTGGCGGCGAATGTGCAGACTTTCCGGGTAGGGGAGTCTGGCGCCCGCGAGGTGTGGGGGTCGACATTGGCAGCCGCATCCGCCACCGATGGTCCTGGTCAAGATGCAGCAGCGGCATCCCCCGGGACGGAGACGGCAAATCCCGAAAGGCCCACCTCGACCACCGAGTTCACTATGGCCGAGGTGGCGCAACGAAACCAGCCGTCCGACTGTTGGACCGTGATCGACGGAAACGTCTACGACCTCACCGACTGGATAGCGCGCCACCCGGGAGGAGCCGGCGTGATCGAGTCGCTGTGCGGCGTCAACGGAACCGCTGCCTTCAGCGCCCAGCACCAAGGTCAACCGCAACCCACCACTCAACTCGATGCCTTCGTAGTGGGTGTGCTCAAGTAAAAACTCAGCGGGTGCGGTCCGCGAAGGCAAAGGCCGCCACCACGCCGCCAATAGCCCCCATGAGGTGCCCGAGCCAGGAAACCCCGGGCGCGACCGTGAACGGCAGCACGCCCCACACGAAGGTGCCGTAGACGAGCACCACTACCGCGGCGATAAGTAGATCCAACCAATGACGGGTAAGTAAACCGGCAGTCACGAGGTAGGCGAAGAAGCCAAAAATGAGCCCGCTGGCGCCGATCGTCACCACGCCGCCGGGTCCCAAGAGCCATACCCCTAGGCCACCGATTACTCCGATCGTGATGGTCACGGGCCACATGGAGCGCTCCGTGCGCCAGGCCACGAGTAGGCCCAGCACGATGAAGGGGACCGTGTTGGCGATCAGGTGGGCGAACCCACCATGCAGGAAAGGTGCGAACGCGACTCCCAGGAGTCCCTCTGGAGTCCGGCTGACGATGCCGAGCCCGTCCAACCGCCCACGCAGCAGCACATCGATGACTTCCAGCACCCACATCGCGATCAACATGACGATCACGGGGGTGACCACCTGGCGTAGGCGGCCGCCGGGTTGGGCTCGGGAAGTGGACTGCGCAGATCCGACACTCATGGCACTAGTGTGCGTTACGGCACACTTTCGGGCCAGAGTTGCCGCACGGGTGTTGGGCGTGACCGCTTCTTTGCGAAACGTTGGTCAGCGTTGTGACAGCCCTCACTCCAAAGTGTGCAAGCGGCGCTGCAGCCGCCGGTTACGTTTCTGACGTCGCCTGAAGGTCCGGGATCCGCGCGAGCGGGTGTCGGCAGGCGATCTGCCGAATCGCCCCACCGCGGCCGACCCCCGACGGGTTGTGACCGCAGGCGTACCGGTGCTGAGCCCCGCAAGAGCGGTGCGGCTCTGGCCCACGGGAGGCAGTCAGAAGGGACACGAAGCTCATGCGCATTTCTACTCGAATCGCTCTGCCTGCGGCAGCGCTGGTCGCGGGCGCGACGGTGTTAGCAACGGTGCCAGCCCTGGCTGCGAATGGCAACGAAGCCGCGGTGCGGCCATCATCGGCACCAGCACTTGCCTCTGCGTTGAAGCAGGAGGAAGCGGCTATCCAGCGCAAACAGGAGGCCGACGAACGTAATGCCCTGGCTGCCGCGGTGGTGGCCAACTGGCAGCAGCAGGCCGCGGCTGCGGAGGCACAGGCGGCGGCAGAGGCCCAGTGGATCATGGAGCAGGCCGTGGTGGCGCAGTGGCAGGCTCAGGCCGCACAGGCCGAGGCTGCTGCTGCTCAGGCGGCTGCGCCGACGCAGGCACCGGCAGCCGCAGCAACCTCGAACGTTGCCCCCGCGACCGGCGGTTGGTCCGGTTCCGGCGCGGTGGGAGCGGCGATGTCCATGCTCGGGCAACCCTACGTCTCAGGTGGCCAGGCGCCTGGCGGATTCGACTGTTCAGGTCTGGTGAAGTGGGCCTTTGGCCAGGCCGGAGTCTCGCTTCCCGGCGGGTCGTACAACCAGATCGGCTATGGCTCCGCGGTGAGCCTGGACAGCCTCGCGCCCGGCGACCTGGTGTTCTACGGACCTGGCGGAGCCCAGCACGTCGCGATCTACATCGGTGGTGGCCAAGTCGTCCAGGCCAGCAACTACAACACCGGTGTGCACGTGGCGAGCCTCTACTACATCGGTGAACCGACCGCCTTCCGTCGGATCTGATCAAACCGACCTGAGGTGAGGGTCCAGAGCCCACCGAATTTTTCCCGGCCTCCGATGTCCGCGTTCGCGTGGACGTCGGAGGCCGGTGTCGTTATTCGACGACGAAACTGATTCCTGTCCGTTCCAAACCCCGGCGTGGTGCTGGGTGCCTGAGGGCTGCGCTGGCACGGCCGGGGGCAGGCGATGTGGCTGCCTTCGGACTAGTCTGAAGCAGAGGAAAGGAACGACTACTCGTGCAACCACAAGCCGCACCACGCCGTCGACTAGGTGACATCCTCATTGGTTGGGGCAAGGTCTCCGATGCCGACGTTCAGCGTGCTCTCGCGATTCAGCGCGCAGATCCTCGTCGGCCCAGGCTCGGGGAAGTGCTCATCAACGAGCACTTGTGCGATGAGCAGACGGTTGCGGCCGCGCTCGCGGAGCGTCACGGCCTGCGAGTAGTCGATCTTGAGCGGGTCGCGATCGACGATTCGGTGGCACGAACCCTCGATCGCGGTTCGGCCTACCGGTATCGTGCCGTTCCGTTCGCAGTGGCGAATGGCACCACGGTGATCGCGGTGGCCGATCCGTTCGACATCATCTCGGCAGACGACTTGCGAGCCCGCTACAACGGCCGGGTGTCGTTTGTGGTCGCCATGCCATCACAAGTGCAAGCGATCCTCAATCGGTTGTGGGGCGACGAGCGCCGTGCGGCCGTCGTTGATGCCTTCGTCGGTCGGGTCACCGGTGGGCCCATGTCCGCGAAGTCCGCAGCCATCGACGATGAAGGCGCAGTCGGCATCGTCGACCAGATCCTGTTGGATGCCACCAACCGCCGGGCGAGCGATATTCACCTTGAGCCTGCCTCGGATGCGCTTCGTGTGAGGTTCCGCATTGACGGAATGATGCACCTCGCCCTCGAATTGCCAGTCGAGAGCCTCGCACCGATAGCTAGTCGAGTGAAGGTCCTGTCCGGCCTGGACGTTTTCCAGAAGCGGATCCCGCAGGACGGCCGGGCGAGGGTGAAGATCAAGGAACACAACCTGGACATCCGGGTTTCTACCGTGCCCAGCATTCACGGTGAGAACGTCGTGATGCGCATGATGACCTCGCAGAAGGAGTTGCCGGACATCTCCAAGTTGGGCCTGTCCTGGCAGCAGGTCGACACCCTCGCGGCGGCCATGGCCAAACCGCAGGGATTCATCATCGTCACCGGACCCACGGGGTCCGGCAAGAGCACGACGCTGTATTCGCTGCTCACCAGCTACGTGGGGGGTGATCGCCACGCGATCACGATGGAGGACCCAGTTGAGCTTGAGCTCGAGGGCGTCACTCAGATTCAGATTGACGACGCCAACGGTGTCACCTTCCCAGCCGCGTTGCGTGCCGCGCTGCGGCAAGACCCCGACGTGGTGATGGTTGGTGAGGTGCGTGACATGGAGACCGCCTCGATGGCCGTTGCCTCCGCGCTCACCGGCCACCTCGTGCTCAGCACGCTGCACACTCTGGACGGACCATCCGCAGTTGTCCGGATGGTGCAGTTGGGCGTGCCAAAGTACCTGATCGCGGATGCCCTCGGCCTGGTGATTGCGCAACGTTTGTTGCGCCGGCCTTGCGCCTTCTGTTCGCGGCCCACGATGCCCGATCCAGAGACTCAAGAGTTGCTGGGAATCACCCCGGAACAAGCCACCACCCTGATTTCAGGTGCTGGTTGTGACATGTGCGGTCAGACCGGATACCTGGGCCGCGTGGGTGCCTACGAGTTGTTGACCATCAGTCCTCGTGTGCGAGGCGTGATCCACTCTGGCGGTTCGGCGTTGGACGTTGCGGCGGCGGCCGCAGCTTCGGGCTACATCCCGCTGCAGACAGCTGCTGTCCGGCTGGCCATGCAAGGACTCACGACCGCTGACGAGATCCTGCGCACGATCGTCGCACCGGCCATGGATGTCGCTGTCGAATAGTCCTCAGGAACTGGGGTTTGTATGGCATGCATACGTCCACCATGCCGTGTGGGTGATCCGATGAAACCGCGGCGAGTATTGCCCGGTTTCGGTGCGCTGAGGTTCAGGTCCTACGGTGGGGCCAGGGCAGCCACTCGAGGAGGTCGGCATGGGAGACGGAGCGCAGGGCCGGCAGTGGCGCTGGGACGGCAACAGTTGGACCTGGTGGGACGGTCAGTCCTGGGTCGTCGGCGAGCCCGCCCCAGGTGAAGTTGGAGATCCCTCACACACCGCGCAATCAGGCCCCGTCACCAGCCCGGCAGCAGGACGAAGCGGTCTGGGTGGTGCTGCAATCGCGGGAATCGTCGTCGCGGCGGTGCTTGGGGTGATGCTCATCGGGGGCGGCGCGCTGCTGGTTGTCAGCCGATTCCTGGGTGGCAATGATGTGGTCGAACTGACCCCGGGGACGGCCTCATCGGCGGTCGAACAAGCCACTCCGTCGACGACTTCTCCCACCCCGTCAGAGGTTGCGACATCGTCGGCACCGCCAACTCCTGCACCGACCCCAACAGTCCCGGCACCCGCGCCGCCACCACCGGTCGGGGAGAGCGGTCGGGAGAACGACGCGATCTCGTTGGCGGCGTCACGGCTGGATCAGTGCCAGATCCAGGTGCTGGGCAGCGGCACCGAGTACCTCCCAGTGCTCGAAGATCCCGACTTGTCGTTCGGCGCCCAACCCACCGGCCAAGGGGCTGGTCTGTACCGGGTGGAAATGTATGTGAGCAGTGGTGATGTGTATGCATGGACAGTGAACGTCGACACCGCTGCGGTGACCGCAGCTGATGAAGGTTCGGCGGGACTGGAACTGGAGTGCCCAGGGGTGTTCAACTGACGCGGGCGCGGTCCGAGGCCAGTTGCGCCATGGTGCCTATGATCGATCAATGAGCACTCCCATCTCTTCCTCCGCAGGTACCCGCTTCGCAGGGTCTGACACCTATCTGACTGATGCCGCGCTGGAAGCTGCGGTGAACTGTGCGGTGTTGCTTGAGAAACCCTTACTGGTCCGGGGTGAACCTGGCACCGGCAAGACGCTGCTGGCCGAGGCGATTGCCGAAGCGAGCGGGCTGGACTTGATCACCTGGCACGTGAAGAGCACCACCCGAGCACAGGACGGCCTCTACGTCTACGACACGGTTACCCGCCTCTACGATTCCCGATTCGGCGACCACGACGTTCGCAACATTCGCGACTACATTCGGCTCGGACCCCTCGGGCGTGCGTTCACTGCGCCGCAACGGTCGGTGTTGTTGATCGACGAGATCGACAAAGCGGATTTGGAGTTTGGCAATGATCTGCTCCACGAGTTGGATCGGATGAGTTTCACCGTCGCCGAGACCGGCGATGAAGTCGCCGCCAAGGTGCGCCCAATCGTCATCATCACCTCCAATGCGGAGAAAGAACTACCCGACGCGTTCCTGCGCCGATGTGTGTTCCACTTCATCGATTTTCCGGACCGGGACCTCATGGAGCAGATCGTCGCGGTGCACCACCCACACCTGACTCAATCGCTGCGGGATCAGGCACTCGATGCGTTCTATCAGGTACGGGACCTGCCCGGGGTACGCAAACGGCCGTCGACCAGCGAACTGATCGACTGGATCGCCGTGTTGCGTGCCGCCGGAATCAGCGAAGTCCAACTTGATCGGGACACTCCGTTCCTTGGAACGCTGCTCAAGAAAGAACAAGACCTCGCCAGTTTCGGCGCCGCGGTTTCGGGCCGGTCCCGAACGCGATTCGGAAACTGATTCCCATGTTCCTTCCGCTGGTCTACCGCCTTCGTTCCGCTGGCGTGCCGGTGGGCGTCACCGAGGCCGTTGCTTTGGCCGACGCACTGGGAAAGGGTGCCCATGGCAACACTTTCAACGGCTACTACTTCACCGCTCGGGCCATCCTGATCCATCACGAAGGTCACCTCGACGCCTTCGACCAGGCATTTGCGCAAACCTACGGGGCGGTGGCAGCGGAATTGGGCGCGGACGGATCTTTGAGCGCCCAGATCCGGCAATGGTTGGAGGACGCACGCAAGCAAGCTGAATTGCGTACCGAACAAGCCGCGGAGCAGCCTTGGCCAGACGAGGAGCAGATCGCCGAGTGGCGGAAGTTGTTCGAGGCGCGCCTTGCAGAGCAGACGGAACGCCACGATGGCGGCAACTACTGGATCGGGACTGGTGGATCGTCCCCGCATGGGCAGGGTGGCACCGCTGATGCGGGATTGAGTACGGGCAGTACCGGCGGTGGACGTTCAGCCGTCCACATAGCCCAGGAGCGGGCCTATCAGGGCTATCGCTCCGACCTTGTGCTCGATATCCGCCACTTCGAAGTCGCCCTGCGTCGACTGCGCACCTTCCTGCGTGAAGGCGCCGAGGTGGAGCTTGATTTGGCTGCCACGATCGATGCCACCGCCCGCAACGCTGGCGACATTGAGGTCATCACGAGGGCACCACGACGTCCGGACACCCACGTACTTCTGATGGTGGATATCGGCGGCTCGATGCATCCGTATTCGCAGTTGATGTCGCAGCTCTTCAGCGCAGCCAAGAAAGCCACGCACTTCAAGGATTTGCAGACCTTCTACTTCCACAACTGTGTCTACGGCAGGGTCTACACGAATGAAAACTTCACCGACTCGCTGTGGGTGCACGATCTGATTCGACGGTATGACGCCCGATACCAGTTGATCATGGTCGGTGACGCATTGATGGGGGACTACGAATTGCACATGCGGGGCGCTGGCCGGCCGCGGGAGGCACCTCGTGGTGGCAGTCTGGACACGATGGGATGGGCCGGCGTCCGCGGAGTGAGTGGATTGGAGTGGTTGCGAACCCTCCGCGAGCACTTCGCGCAATCGGTGTGGTTGAACCCGGAACCAGCCGGGCGCTGGTCGGGCACCACGATTGAGCAGATCGCCAGTGTGTTCGATATGTACCCGATGACAGTCGATGGGTTAACCGACGCGATGGCTGCGTTGAACCGGGGTTCAACGCATTCGCCCACGTCTTGACTCACGTGCAGGTGTGCAGGCCATAGTCTTGACACGTGCTCAGTGCGGATCAGGCTCAGGTGCCGCCCCGAGGTCTGCTCTCGACGGTCATTCTGGGGTGGGGAGTCATTGCCGCAACGTTTGCGCTGCTCCTTGTGCGCAACAGTGTGCCAAGCGATGCGCAGACCTTCACCTACGCCGCGGCGATGCTGCCGATGCTGGCCTCCCTTGGCTGGGTCGTGATTCGCGGAAAACCCTGGGCTAGAGGCGCATGGGCGATCATCTTCCTCGTCCTCATGCTCCACGTGCTCGGGTTGCTGATTCGCCAGATCACCCAAGACGGTCAACGGTCGGCGGATCTGGCGACTGCTGGACCGGCTGATGCGGTCTTCGCTGTCGCATATGGCACCGCACTTCTGGCCTTCGTCATCATGGTCCGATTGGTGCATCGACGGCCGGAACCGCTGTGGTCGATCGATGCGCTAATCGTCTTCATCGCAGCCTGGACCATAGGTGCTGAGGCCATTCTCAATCCCCTGGAAGGCCAGGGCGCAGGGCTGTTTTCGATTTCGATCCAGGGCTTCTACATGACCGTGAATGCCGGTCTCCTGGCCCTAGCAGTGCGTTTAGGGCTCACGTCTGTGAAGGGGGTCAATAGAGCGCTCCGGTTGGGTCTGCTTGCGGTGTCGTTGTTCGCGGTGAACGATCTCGTGAGCACCGCGGGAATCATCACCGGAACTCAGGAGGGGGTGCGCAACGGGATCTACACGGCCGTGAACATCCTGGCGATCGGATTCGCATCGGCGGCGGCGACGGATCCGACCGTCGTGAACGCTCCGGCGAAAACTCCCCACGAGGGTCGACTGTCGGCTGTTCGATCGGTCCTGGTGGTGCTCCTGGTGTCCTTTGTGGTCATCACCGTTGCCTACTCCTTCCGTGATCTCGTCGGCCCGCTAGAAGTGCTCCTCATGTGTCTCGTCGGTGGTCTCGTGGCCTTGCTTGCTGCGCGGAGCGTCGCTCTGGTCAGTGCATACCGACAACTGGTGATGCGGGAAGCAACGCTGCGGGAGTCAACCGCCGCGATGTTGGATGCAGATACCGACGCAGATGTGGATCGGGAATTGACCCGCGCCGCCGGCCTACTGCTGCCCGCTGACGACATCACCTGGCGCTGGCGCCAGCATTTGGGTGAACCAACACGAGAGGACTCGGGCGTAGTGACGGTGAATCAGGCACCGGCCCAGGATCCAAATGTGTCGTCAGTCAACTACCGATACGGGTACGCGGTTGGCGGCGAGGAACTTGATGTCGAACTCGTCACCACGTTGCTGTTGGATCCCCTCGATTGGGCAGGCGTGCAAGCATTGACCGAGACTGCTGCGCAGGCGCGTTCCCGGCATCGGCTCCGTGAGGAACGCGAAGCGGCAGCCGAAGCGGCCCGGATGTCGGCGATGCTCGCTGGTGCACAGGACATGGTGGTGCTCCTGGATGATCAGCACGTGATTCGGCACGCGTTGGGCGCGGTCGGGGAATTGACCGGACAGGAGCCGCAGTACTGGATCGGCCGGTCGGTCACCGAGGTGTTCGACGATCCGCACCAGGTGATCCAGGTTGCGGTGGACAGCAAGACCAAACGCCGTCGGCTGATGGCCCGGCTGCGGGACAGCGCGGCCCAAGTGGAGGTCACCGTGGTGCGGTCCGGCTCCGGGGAGGTGTCGGTATCGATGCACGACGTGACCACCCGGATGAAACTCACCCAGGAACTTGAGCATCGTGCCCACCACGACCTGCTCACTGGATTGCCGAATCGCTCCTACCTCGAAATGCTCCTCGGCCAAGCAGGCGACCAATGGCGAGCAGGTGGGGTGCCGTTTGCTGTCGTCTACCTCGACATTGACGACTTCAAGGTTGTCAATGATTCCCTGGGCCACCGGCTCGGCGATGCGCTTTTGGCTGAGCTGGCGGTTCAGTTCACGTCAGCGGTTGGAACGCGAGGCACTGTGGCCCGCCTCGGTGGCGACGAATTCGCAGTGTTGATGCCATCAGGCGAACTGGATGGAGCGTTGAGTCTGGCCGACGAGTTGGTCAACCAGGTGCTGGCGAAGCCGCTAACGCTGGAGGGGGTGGAAGTCCAGGTACGGGTATCCGCAGGTGTAGCCGCCGCGACTGACCGAATTTCCGACGACGGAGAACAGGTGTTGCAGGCGGCGGACTTGGCGCTCTACGACGCCCGCGCAAAGGGCAAAGCACATGTTGCGCCCTTCCGGGAGGAATTGCGTGACCGAGCCGCCCGCAAACTCCACGATGCGAATGCTGTGACGTCTGCAGCCCGAGAGCGGGCGTTCCGATTCGACTACCAGCCGATCGTCAACATCGCCGAGCATGAGGTGGTGGCGATGGAAGCCCTCATGCGCTGGGACCGTGGTGATGATCTGCAGCGACCAGATGCATTCATCCCGATCGCGGAGTCGCTCGGCGAACTGACGCGGATGCTTCGGGATGCGCTGCCCTCGGCCTTGGCGCAGTTGCAGGTGTGGCGGCGCACGTACCCGGATGTGATGCTGGCCGTGAACGTGCACGCCGGAGCGCTGCAGGACCACGAGTTCGTCGACTGGTTCGCTGACACCGTCCAGAGCGAAGGTTTGCCGTTGGAGGCGGTGATTGTGGAAGTCAGCGAACGCACCCTCGTGCCCACCGGCGCCGACCGCAACCTCAGCTCGACTGCGCCGGCGCAACGTGCCCATCTGGATCGACGATTTCGGGACCGGCTGGTCGAACCTCTCCTCACTGGAGCGACTGCCGGTCACCGGGGTCAAGCTGGCTCGCGAACTGGTCGTCGACGACGTCGGCGGGGTGAAGTCGGATCTGGTCTCCGCGGTGTTGCGGCTGGCCGATGCTGTGGGGTTCGTTGTGACTGCCGAGGGAGTGGAAACCACCAATCAGGTGGAGTGCTTGGCCGAATTGGGCGTCAGCGTGGTGCAGGGTTACCTGGTGGGTCGGCCCATGAACGCCCAAGACGCACTGAAGTGGCTAGAGCGTTATTCCTCTGCGGCCGAGTCGGTCTGATTCGGCTGCCAAGTCAATCAGCAGCTCGGCCATGGCCTCCGGATCATCCACATGCGGTTCGTGGCCGGCCTCGGCGAAGACGACGAAGGTGCTGCGGGGCAACATCGCGTGGGCTCGCATGCCATGACTCACCGGCAGGATGTGGTCGTTCTCGCCCCAAACGATGAGGGTGGGGGTGGTGGCCAGCAGCGGCAGCCGGGCCAGGGCTGAGACCTTTTGCCCGGATTGGTCGACCACTGCGCGAAGGATTGCCAGGAAGGCGTTGCGATGCTCCGGATCGGCGATCTCATGGAGCCGATCAAGCGTGCTGGGTGCGAAGGCTGCCGGGATCCTTTTGCCGGTGGCAGCAAAGACTCGACCCAGGCCTGAGAGCACCGCAAGCGTGAGCGGATTAAACGCCGCAGCCATCACAATGCCGGAGCCTGGCATCGCAGTCCAGCGCAATACCGCGGAGGTCTCTTTGCCGAGCCCACCGGACGAGACCAGGGCGAGGGCGGCGAGTCGCTCTGGATATTGATAGGAGAACTGAAGGGCAATTCCGCCCCCGAGGGAGTGCCCGACCAAGATGCAGCGGGGAACCTCGAGATGATCAAGGAGGTCTCGAAGGGTACTCGCGAGGGCACCGAGACTGTAGTCTCCCGCTTGCTTGGACGAGCGACCGTGACCAGGCAGGTCAACCGCAATCGTGCAACGGCCCTGCTCCGAGAGCAGGTCGATGACCGGAGCCCACGCGTCGCTGGTGGAGCCTATTCCGTGCACCAGCAGCAGCGGTGTCCGAGCCGTCGGATCACCACGAACCTCATAGGCGACGTCGCGCTCGTGCAGCCTGACAGTGAGGTGGCGCAGGGCTAGCTCAGACATGGTGAACGGATCCTTCCACGCCGCCGATAGGGCACCTGTTATCTGCCCCTAAATCTGCCGCCTATTGTGCCATGAGCTGGCTCATGGTGACCGGCGTCAGCCCCTTCCGGAGCCAGCACGGCGCAAATCCGCCCTAGCGCGACAGGCTACGTCGGAGCAGCACCACCGCAGTGGCCGCCAGGGCAACGGTGATCGCCGTGAGCACCAGCCAGTTCAGTGCCGACGCCGCCGATACCGGCGCCATCGTTGATGATCTTGAGCCACGCATCGTTTGCCCAGGCGTGGGGGGTCGCATGTGCGACTGTGCGCATAAAGGGCGGCACCACCGATAGGGGCCACATCGATCCGCCCAGCATCCCAAAACCAATGCCCAGCGGCACCGAGATCGCCACTACCTGGTCGGCTGTTCGCGCCAGCGATCCAATGAGCATGCCCACCGCCGCGGCCAGTGCGGTCCACACCACCGCGAGCACACCAACAGCTGCCCAGTTACCGAAATTGACGCCAAACACCAGCGCCCCGATCGCCAGCAGCAAAGCCGCCTGGATGCCGCCGAGGAACCAGCGGCCAAGGCCGATACCGAGGATATGTGGGCCGATTCCGGTCGGTGTTGAGAGCATTCGCCGCGCGACACCGAGGCGTCTGGATTCCACCAAGGTCATGCCAGCGAGGAGGCCGTTGAGGAAGACGAACAGCGTGAGCTGGGTGGGCACGGCGGTGGCGAAGCCGTTGCGTTCAGTTTCCCGCACCGTGCCTTGAATCACCTCGGTGGTGGTGACTTCGGGTGCGGTGGCGGCGACGTCGGCGGCAATGGCCTCAGCCTGCGCGACCACTGCTGGATCATCACTTCCGAGGGCGCTGATGGTCACCTGGACGGCCGCCGGTTGCTGGGCGAATTCAGCCGCCGCGGTGCCGATAGCCGAGGAGATCGCCCCACCATTAGTTGAGGTTTGGTCGATCGACATCGTCACCTCGGCCTGGGTGTCACCAGAATCGACCGCATCGGAGAAACCTTGTGGCACCGTGAGCCCGGCAGTGATGAAGCCGAGTCGAATGTCGCGGGCCAAATCGTCGGCCGAGGTGTAGGGGTAGACGTCCAGGTTGGACGCTGCCACCTGGTCGGCGAATTCGGCCGCGGCCTGCCCGGAATCTTGGTTGAGTACCCCGACCGAAAATCGATCCGGTGTTGATCCGAACGTCATGCCGATGAGCAGGACAAGCAGCACCGGCATCACGACTGTGGCGAATAGCGCAACTTTGTCCTTGAGGTATCGGGTGGTTTCGAACCAGCCGATGGCAAGTACGGTGTTCATCGCAGACCTCGCCTGATTCCAGCCAAGCCGATGGCGCCGGTCACCAGGCCGATGGCCAGGATGATGCCCACCCGGGGCAGCACCTCGGCCCACGAGGACTGGCCGGCGGACAAGTCGATGAAAGCCATGAGGGCCTGGCCGTTGGGGGTGAAGGCGCGAGCTTGCGCCAGCACCCCTGATCCGGAGTAGACGAAGGTGCCGCCCAGCAGAGCCAGCAAGAGCGTGCCGATGATGGTCATGGACTGGGCCTGTTCCTCATTGCGGGCTAGACCAGTGACGATCAGCGACAGACCAGTGATGGCCACCACGACCGCAACGATCACCAGCAGCACCCCGATCGGATCACCCCAGTCGACGCCGAAAGCGAAAGTGGTGACCAGATATACGGTCAGCATGGACAACAGTCCAAGCATGAAGACCGCCATCGACTTGCCCAGCACCACACCGGTGGCTGACGTGGGTCCCGCCAAAACCCGGTTCAGCGTTCCCTCACGGCGTTCAGTGAGCACCGATCGAGCAGTAGTGCCCATGACGAAGAACAGGAAAATCATCGCCATTCCGGGGGCGAAGAACGACATGATGCTGAACGTGTTCTCTACCCGGGAATCGGAGACAACCACCAACTCGGGTGCGCTCAACGCTGTACCCAGAGCCGCCGGGTCGAGCGGCAGATCGAGTGCCGCGGCCGTACCAACCGCGGTCTGGCTGCTGATGTATTGCGCGCGCAGTCGGGTGTTGATGCTGTCCGCCACGGAACGGGCGACGCCGGTGACGATCGGTGAGCCGGCCTTGCCGATCACCACAAGCTCCGCAGGTTCGCCGGCGGCAACCGCGGCGGTGTACCCAGCCGGAATCACCACCGCGGCGTCAACTTGGTCGCTGTCCACGGTTGCTGCCGCTTGTTCGGTGTCGGAGACGATCGCTGTCGTGAAGACCACGCCACCGCTTTCCGAACCGTCGTCTCCGGCCGAACCCAAGGCTTCCCCGATGGCGGACGAAACCGTGGTTTGATCGGCGTCGGCGATCAGGACGGTCGCCTCGAGGTTGCCCGCAGTGCCGGAGAACGCTCCGCCCACGATGAGCGCGAGCAGGATTGGCGCCAAGAAGACCTGCAGCAGGATGGACTTGTCCCGCAGCCGTCGTCGCAGATCGAGCCGCGTCACGAGCAGTGCCTGGGACATCAGGCTCGGCGGTGTGTGGGTCGAGCGGGCAATTGGCGGCGCGGGCTTTTCTGCGGTGCTCATGTGGTGTCCCGCAAGGCTTTGCCGGTGAGCGACAGGAACACGGACTCAAGATCCGGCGAGGTCACCTCCACCCCACCAATGGTTACCCCGGCCCGCTCGGCGGAAGTGAAGGCGGCCGCCACTGCTTCGGCAGCGTGTCCGCAGGTGACCGTGGCGCCATACTCTTGCCCTTGGGCTGCGGTGACGCCGGGCAAGTCCACCAGCCCCGTCAGCCAGGTGTGCATCGATTCGGCAGGGCCATCCGCACGGAAAGTCACTGACGTGGCTTGGCCCAATCCAGCCACCAACTCCGCTCGTGTTCCCTCAGCGATGAGGCGTCCTTGATCGATAATTCCGATCCGGTCGCACAGCCGCTCTGCTTCCTCCATGTAGTGCGTCGTGTAGAGCACGGCCATACCGGATGTGCTCAGCGCATCCACCGATTCCAGAATCGCGTTGCGGCTTTGCGGATCCACCCCCACGGTGGGCTCATCCAGGATGAGCAGCCTCGGTTGATGCACCATGCCGACGGCTATGTTGGCCCGGCGCTTCATCCCGCCGGAGTAGGTATCGATCTTGTCCTTGGCCCGATCCGCCAGGCCCACCACCTCAAGCACATCCTGCACTCGACGTGTCAATTCGGAGCCGCGCAATCCCTGAAGTTTGGCGAAGAATGTCAGGTTCTCCCAGGCCGAGAGGTCGGGATATAGGGCGATGTCCTGCGGCACTAGACCGATGGCACCTTTGGCCGTCGTTGATCGAGGCGTAATCGGCTCGCCGAGCACAGAAACCGAACCAGACGTGGGCTCCAGCAGGCCTGCGATCATCGAAATCGTGGTTGTCTTGCCTGCTCCGTTCGGCCCGAGCAGACCGTAGGTCTCGCCGGGGGCAATGGTGAAACTCACCTCATCAACGGCGACAAGTTCACCAAACCGCCGAACCAGGTCAACACATTCCAGCACTTGCGCGGGCATGATTCCATTGTGAACCCGGCACGATATTCTCCTGGGCATAGCCCCGCCATTTGAGGAAAAGGTGTTTATGAAGATCGCAGTCGCCACCGCGCTCGTGGTGCTCTCCGGAGCGTTTGTGGGATGTGCCCCCTCCGACAGCGCGGAAGATACCGCGGCGTCGGCGGCCCCTTCCGGGGCCGACTGCACACCGGAAAACCTCAACACCCTCACTGACGGCGTTCTGACCGTCGCGACCGGCGAACCGGCCTACGAACCCTGGGTTGTTGACGACGATCCGACGAATCAGCAGGGTTACGAGTCGGCCGTGGCGTATGCAGTCGCCGGCAAACTCGGCTACACACCGGAGAACGTCACCTGGACCCGGACCACCTTCGACTCTGCCATTGCACCTGGGCCGAAGGACTTCGACTGGAACCTACAGCAATACACGATTACCGCGGAACGTGCTGACGCCGTTGACTTCTCCAGCCCCTATTACGAGGTGGCCCAGGCAATCGTCAGTTACGAGGGCAGCCCAATCGCCGGTGTCACCTCGATCGCGGACCTGAAGGACGCCAAACTTGGTGCGGCGGTGGGCAGCACCTCGCTTGATGACGCGGAGACGATCATCGAACCAAACACCGCGGTGAGCGTGTTCAACGACAACGCGGCGGCGGTTACGGCCTTGAAGAACGGCCAGATTGATGGCATCGTCATCGACTTGCCATCGGCCTTCTACCTCACGTCAGCCGAGATTGACAATGGCGTGATCGTCGGTCAGCTGGCCGAAACCGCCAGCGGCAGTCCCGACGAATTCGGAATCGTGCTCGCGCTCGACAGCCCGCTGACGGGATGCACGTCACAGGCGCTGGACGAACTCGCAGCTGACGGCACGTTGGAGCAGTTGCAGGCCGAGTGGCTGGGGCAATCCGTCGGCGCACCTACCCTGCAGTAGGCAGCCCGATGGCCGCGGACTTTGGGACAGACGGGCAATCCGGCACAGTAGACCCGGCAAGCGGCGAAACGAGGCATCAGCCAAGTGCCGAGGAACTGCGCCGACGTGCCGTCCGCCAGCGGCAAGCGAAGCGCCGGACGCTGGTGTCGGCGGTCTCGACGGTGGTGGTGCTCGGTGCGCTAGTCGCCGTTGTGCTGCTGTCACCTGGGTGGGAGCGGGTGCAGCAAACCTTCTTCAACCTGTCCTACGCTGCGGAAGTCCTGCCCGCGGTGGCCAAAGGTCTGGCGCTGAACATTCAGCTCACCGTCATCGGCACCGTGTGCATCGGCATCATCGGGCTCTCGATCGCTCTGATCCGCACCTCGGAGGCCGCTGCCCTGGCGCCGTTCCGACTGTTGGCCACCGTGTACGTCGATGTCTTTCGCGGAGTGCCCACCCTGTTGGTGATTCTGCTGATCGGCTTCGGAGTGCCGGCATTGCGGCTGCAGGGGGTCACCACGAGCGTTGTGGTGCTGGGCACTACCGCCGTGGTGCTGTGCTACTCGGCGTACGTCGCGGAGGTGTTGCGCAGCGGAATCTTGAGTGTGCATCCCAGTCAACGTGCGGCAGCGCGTTCGCTGGGTTTGACCTCCTTCCAGACGCTGCGCTTCGTGGTGCTTCCGCAAGGTGTCCGGCGGGTGATCCCACCGCTGATGAACGACTTCGTGTCGTTGCTCAAGGACACGGGGCTGATCTCGGTGCTCGGTGTGGTGGACGCTATTCGCGCCGCCCAGATCGCATCGTCACGGTCGTTCAACTACACCCCGTATGTGGTTGCCGCAGTGCTGTTCCTGCTGCTGACCATTCCGTTGACGAGGATCACCGACCGTATTCTGCGGCGCTCCATCGAACGTGAGAACGCGCAGGCTGGCCCGTGACGCCGGTACTGGAAGTGGACAGCGTACGCAAGGCCTTTGGCGGCGAACTGGTGCTCCACGACGTGTCGCTGGAGGTGCCGGAGCACACCGTGACGGTGTTGATTGGTGCCTCCGGCTCAGGAAAATCGACCTTGCTGCGCTGCGTCAACCTGCTCACCCTGATCGATGACGGTGTGATCCGACTTGACGGCGACGACATCACTGATCCAACGGTGAATCCGGATCAGGTGCGACGCAAGATCGGCATGGTCTTTCAGGCCTTCAACCTTTTCCCGCACCTCACAGTGCTGGACAACATCACGCTGGCCCCGCGCCGGGTCTATGGGGTGGACCGAGCGGAGGCGGAGACTGAGGGCATGGCGTTGCTGGAGAGGTTCGGGCTGGCCGACAAGGCCACGCAGTATCCGGATCGACTCTCCGGCGGGCAACAGCAACGGGTGGCACTGGTGCGTTCGATGGCGGCCAAACCCCGGCTGCTGCTGATGGATGAAATCACCTCGGCGCTCGATCCGGTGTTGGTGAACGAGGTGTTGCGCACTGTCAGCGAACTGAAGTCCACCGGGATGACCATGGTGATTGCGACCCACGAGATGGGGTTTGCATCCCAGGTGGCAGACGAGGTGTGCTACTTGTCGCACGGGCGCATCGTGGAGCGAGGAACCCCAGAGCAGGTGCTCTCCGATCCGCACGACCCGCGAACGCAAGAATTCCTGCGGCGAGTGCACGAAGCGGGCCGACTCTAACTGCAAGTCAATTCCGCACCGCGCACTCGACGCAGGAATCGTCGACGTGCCAAGGCGAGTGCTATCGGCTACACACCCGGCAATTGCCTGGGATTGGCAAGTGCTTCGAAGTTGCCCTCCGGCATGTGCACGCTCGCTTCCACGTGCTCCACCGGCGGAGCCCCGGCGGTACTCAGCCAAGGGTCCGACATCTCGGTGATTTCGGAATCGTTGGCCAACCGATCGACGCCCAGGTTGAAATGGGTCGCAGGATCAGGAAATTGCGAATGTGTGTTCGACATGGCTCATTCTCCAAGGTTTGCGGGACTGTTGTTACCCACTCTGCACAGCAAAAATGCCGATGTCACCCCCTACCAATCAGTAACTTTGTTCTACCAGTGGGTAACTTGGGCCTACTGGCGGGTAACCCTGTCCGTGGCAGATCCAGGGAATCGGGCAAAGGTGGAAACAACGTTTTCCAGCGCCGCGAGCATTTCGATCTCGATGCCGTAGGTGCGTGTGTCGGTGCCTGTGAGCAGCCGATTGCTGAGGTGTCGGTAGGCATCTTCGAAGGCGTCCGTGAGCGGCGCGTCGCCGTCGTCGGAGTCCGGTGCCGGCGCCAGCGACTCCGGGTGCGCTCCGGGATCGAGCAACGGAGCCACCTGTCGGTCGAAATCGGCCAGGACGAGTTCGTGGATGTTGCCGAGGACCGCGGAAGTTTGCGCGCTGATGGTGCTTTCGTGGCCGAGTCTGCGGCGGCCAGCCCGGAGCAGCCCATGGTTGATTTGCGAGGACACCAGATCGAGCAGGTTTCCCCACAGCAAGACAGCTTCGAGGGCATCGCGTTGATCCTCCCCGAGGTCCTCGTCGCCGTACTCGGCACATTCGGCGACGAGTTCTTTGTGCGCTCGACGACTGTCCGTTCGCAATTCACGTACTGCGGCCAATTCGGATCGATCGCCGCCGATGGCTGCGGGCAAAGCGACCTCCAGTTGGTTGCGCACATCGCCGGCAAGCGCGCCTAGTCGCTGGTGCAAGGCGGGCAAGATGCTCGGCAGTGGATCGGAAACGTTGATGGGTTGCGGCGATTCGGCCGGCCGGGAGCGATCCGGAACGATGCGTTGGGCGGCCTTGACTAGCAGTGGCAACAACGCGAGGAACACCACGGTGTTGATGGCGTTGAAGATTGTGTGGGCGTTGGCCAGTTCCCGTGGGGTAGCGATCGCGGCGTCCCCGACGCTGCCGGAGACCGACTCCACCAGCCACACCAGCGCATCCAAGGCGAACAGCCACACCAACGCGCCGAGGAGGTTCACCAGCACATGCACGACAGCGGTTTGCATCGCTGCTGTGCCCCGGCCGAGCGCGGCCAGGATCGCAGTGACGCAGGTGCCGATATTCGCGCCGAGGACGAGCGCGATGCCGGTCGGAAGGCCGATCAATCCTGCTGCCGACATCGCGACGACGATGCCCGTGGTGGCGCTCGACGATTGAATGGTGGCCGCCACGGCGGCACCGATCAGCGCAGCCACGAAGGGATTCGCGGTTGCGGCCATCGCGTTGGTGAAGGGCTCGAAGTCGCGCAGCGGCAGCATCGCGGCACTCATTGCTGCCAGGCCCAGGAACACAAAACCGATGCCGACCGTGGCCCGGCCGGCGAGGCGGGTCCGGTCGTTTTTGGCAACCGCGAGCAGCACTCCACCGAGCGCGACGATGCCGAGGGAGTATTCAGTGATGTCGAGGGCCACGATCTGGGCTGTGACGGTGGTTCCGAGATTGGCACCGATCACCACCGACGCGGCCTGCGTGAGCGACATGATCCCAGCCGAGACGAAACTGACCGTGAGCACCGTTGTGACCGAGGAGGACTGCATCACGGCGGTGGCCACTGCCCCGGTGATTGCACCGGTGAAACGGTTTCCAGAGATGCCCTTGAGCACTGCTTTGAGCCTGGTGCCGGAAAGCGCCTTGAGTGCCTTGCTGACCTCTCCCACGCCGATGAGCAGCAGTGCGACGCCCCCGGCGAGTTCCATCACCACCAAGAGCCACGGGATCTCCGCGTCGGCCATGACACATGCTTATCGCGATTGGCCCTTGCGGTTCAAGGTGGCCTAGAGTCGCTGCGGCTAGAGTTGAGCAGTGCGAGCAGCCGTGGTGGGAAGCAATTGGGGCCAGGTGCATCGGTCCGCGTTGGCGGCAGCAGGAGTCGAAGTCGTGGCGGTGGTGGGCCGCGAGACGTCGTTGTCCGAACTGGCCGATTGGGGCCTGGATCTGGTGACTGTGGCAACGCCGCCGGCCACCCACGTGGACGTTATCGATCAGTTGCCCGACGTACCGGTGATCTGTGAGAAACCCGCAGTCGGCGTGGGGGAACTGCGGATGCCTCGGGAATCCCGCACCTCCCCGATTTGGGTCAACTACGCTTTCGGCTTTCTCGACGTGGCGGTGCGAGCAGCCGCGGAGCTACCGCGGCTGGGTAGCTTGAAATCCGTGCAGGTCGATTCGACCTTCGACCTGCCAGGGCCGCACCACCCAATTGCGCAAATGTTCACAGAGGTCGCGGTGCACCCCTGGTCGTGGGTGGTCTCACTTCTTGGATCGCCGGCCGGGGAGGCCTCCGCCGGGGGTGGCTGCGCGGTGAGCTCCGAGGACTCAGCGCAGCTAGTGCTGCACACACGGGCCGATCAGGTGCCGGTTACCGTCGGATGCCGAAGGGAATCTGGTCGGGCGGGCATCACCCATGAGGTGGTCTTTCATGGCACCCATGGTGATCTGACGCTTGTGGGCAGCTTCGACATCGGACACGACTGGCGCTTCGACGCACCCCGGATTCGCTGGGCCGACGGTCGTCTCGAGTCGTGTGGTTCCGTCGAGGCATCCCCGCCGGATCCGTGGTTTCGGGCAAACGCCCGTGCCATCGCCGCGGTGGTTGCTGCTGTGCAGGGCGGGAAACCCGATGGGCACCTGTTCGGGTGGAGCATGGCCTTGACAATCGACCGCTGTGTTCACAACGCTCTGGGGTTGGACTGATGATCTACGGTGGAGCATGGCCAATTCAGACAATGCCAAGCCGCCGCTAGTCACACGAGAGTTGCTCGTGGCGATCACCGCTGCGGTAGCAGCGGGGGTGCTATTCATCCTCGTTTTCGATTGGGGTGTGCTGCCTGCAGTTATTGGCGGCTTCTCCATCGGAGTCATCTGGTGGTCGGTCAACCGGGCGATGAATCGATCAATGTGACGGCAACGACGTCCAATGGCCGATCCGAGCGGCTTGGCCCACAACGCGTCCTGAATCATCGGACACGTTCCACACGACAGTGTCCGCAATCAGGAACCTCGTGCCATCCGCCGAGATTCGTACGCCTTCGTAGTCATCGATGAAGCCGTGGGTGCCCACCCGGGCGAGCATCTCGGCGCGAGTGGCACGCTCGCCCGGTTCGGCTGAAAGCCGGGATGGCATGCCGACGAACTGCTCCCAAGGGACCTGCCAGAGCCGTTGCGCAGCCAGGTTGGCGTAGGTGAACCGGGGGTCGCGCGCGGCGTCGTGGCAGAGTATCGGTTGCGGTGCGCGGTAGACGAGCAACGCAAGTTCCATTGCGTCGGAAGGTTGCTCATTGAGCAGTTCGGCGCCGAGGAGTTGCCGAAAACTGCTGGTCATATGTCCGCATAGGGTGATCGCGGGTGCCTGGACTGGCGGTGTGGTGCCCACCTGAAGCAGCGTAGCGTTGGTGTGCAGAGTGAGGGGTGAGGATGATGCGTGGAGGAATCAGATCGCGGGTCGCGGCCTGGGTGGTGATCGGAGGGTCAACATTGGCGCTATCCGGTTGCTTCGGTGGGGGAGCGGCCACGAATTCCGAGCAGCCAACGTCTGCCGCGCCGACCACGCCCGCTACATCTCCGCCGCGCCGACCACGCCCGCTACGTCTCCAGCCGCGCCGACCGCGCCACCAGTGCGGGGTGTGGTCGTGACGGTCACCAACGTGATCGACGGTGACACCATCGACACGACTGCCGGGCGCGTGCGGCTGATCGGCATCGATACCCCGGAGCGGGGCGACTGCAACTACGAGCCAGCCGCAGACGAGTTGCTGCGGGTGATCGCCGAACAGAGTGACCAGGTAGTGCTGGTGCGCGGCGGCACCGACGACACTGATCGCTATGACCGGCTGCTGCGCTACGTCGACACTGTCGGCGGCCGAGACCTCAATCTCCACATGATCACCAGCGGCTACGCCACCGCACGATACGACTCTCAAGATGGCTACCCACGCCATGACCGGGAAGACGCATATCGGGCTGCGGATCTGACCTCCCCGGAGCAGTCCTGCTAATCGGACCAGCGTAGGTCACTATTGGCTACCCTCAGCGACTGAATCGGGGATAGTGTCGCAGGGTGCGGTGTGGGTTCCACCAGGCCGCTCGCAAAGATGTTGACCCCAATGAGGAGAGGTGCAATCTATGAGTGAGCATGGCGGAAAGAAGAAGTTCCTAGGTCTTGCAGTGGTGGCCCTAGTGGTCGTGGGTGCTGCAGTGATCGTCATGCGTGCCAAGCAAGTGGACGTGGAAGCCTCGGCAGCAGCCGAGGACATCGAGGCGAGACTGGACGACCTCGACCCGGTGACGCGAGCCGCGACCCTCGGCAAGTTGGCGGAGGAAGAGGCCTAGCCGCTAGGTTCGCCGCCCGTTGAAGTTCCCAAACCCTGCAGTCGGTGCCGTACTCGGCAGTTCCGGCTGCAGGGTTTGGTCCTCCACGCCAGGTTTGCCTGGTGGCACCCGCACGGTCGCGCTGGGCAATAGCCAGGCGCTCTCAACCGATGGGTGCGTCACGGTTCGGGGGAAACTATGGTTGAGACGGGGTCGGTGCTTCGATCAGGGCATGAGGAGGCGGTTGGGTGTGTTCGAATCCCCGCCAGCCGAACCCGACTTGGATTCGGCGGCTGAGTCCTATTTGACTGCAGCCTCGCAGGGACGTCGATCGGCTGCGCTCGGGGTTGTCCGCGGCCTGCTTGAGGAGGGGACTCGTCCAGAGGCGATCATTTCCGACGTTCTTGCCGCCGCACAAGTTCGAATCGGTCAGCAATGGCATGCGGGATCTGCAGGCGTAGGTGAAGGACACCGGGTGACATCGATCACCGTCGATGCGCTTCACCTTGTTGCGAGCTTGGCCACGGTGGGGAACTCGGAATCAACCGCGGCGATCAGTCGTCGAGAGGGTCGGCTATTGGTGACCTGCGTCGCGGGGGAGATGCACGAATTGCCCGCGCTGATGGCCGCCGAGGTGTTTCGGTTGCGTGGTTTTGACGTGACCTATGTGGGTGGTTCCATGCCGGTGGATTCGCTGGTTGGTTTGCTCGACGCTGAGCCGGCCACCGCCGTGGCCGTGGCCTGCTCGATGCCAGCCATGTTGATGGGGGCGTGGGAGACAATCTCGGCGCTGCGCCACAACGGTGTGTTCATCCTTGCCGGTGGTAGAGGATTCGGCCGAGGCGGCCGATGGTCGAAGGCGGTGGGGGCGGACGCCTGGGCGAGTAGTTTCGCTGATGGAGCGGGCATCCTTGCAGAGGTACTCGGGTCTTCGCGTCCGGACCGGCGGGACCCGACCGGCAGCGCGATGGCGGCAGTTGAGGTCACCCGATTGCGCGTCGATGGTGCCGCAATTGTGGAGTCGGCGACGCGGGAAGCGGTCATCGTCTGGCCCAGGCTGCTCGAGTCGCCACTAGGGGTGCCTGGTTTCCGCGACGAATTGATCGCCGCGCTGGGAGCCGCCGGATCAGCTGCGATCGTTGATGATCCGCAGTTGCTGTTTGATCACATTGCCTGGTGGGAGTCGCTCACTTTGGCCCACGACCAAGATCTGGCGACGTTGCCCACGGCGTTCGAATTGCTCATCGAGGCCACCCCACCGGAGTTATCCACCACGCGCAGGCTGCTCGTGGATGCACTGGCTGCCTGTCGAGGTGGTCCCTGGGTGCGTTAGGGGGCAATCACAGTCCGGCGACGCCCGTCGCCCTTGGCTCGGTAGAGGGCTTGATCTGCCCGTGCCAGCAGTCCATCGAAATCACGCCTCTCCGTAGGTCACGAATCGGAGCAGTTCATCCCGATCCAACCCTTCGATTCCGCATCGGCCGAGGGTGCGCAACTGCGGTCCCCAGTCGGTGCTGAGGAGGGCGCTCGCCAAGGTGATCACCGAGTTCATGATCGGCGTGGCAACGTTCACCGCGGCGCCAATCTGAGAGTAGATAGTCAAACCGATTGGCACGTCTTCGGTGAGGTAGCGGCTGTTGACCTCCGCCGGTCCCTTGATGCCGTGGAGCGCAGCGACGCCGCGGATCACCGACCAGAAAGAGTCGCCGCTGGGTCCGTAGCCCATGCGCGAGTAGGTGTCCTTCAAACTGAGCACCTCCACGCCTAGTGCCTCACCGATTGCCACCCGCTCGGCGTCAATAGCCTCGATTGCCCGGCACACATGTGGTGTCATGCCCTCTTCGTAGTAGTAGAACTCCCCGTGGCTGTATTCGATGCGGCTGGCTGAGAGCAACACGCCGAGACAATGCAGTGTCGGGTTGGGGTTGTTGAGGCCGGCCTCGAAGACGTTGGCCATCATTTCGATTCCGGGGTAGAGGTCGTCGAGCAATTGCTGCACACCGGCGGTTCGATCCGACGGGAAGACCCCGGCCTGAACGAAGCGGCGACGACCGAACACCTTCACTGTCGTCGGACTTGTGATCCTGGTCGCATAGGGCAGGGCCGCGATCTCGGCTACGGTGAGGTCTTCGTCGACGCCGAGTTCTCGCAGCCGATTGCGGAAGTCCAGCGATCCCATCGAACCCGGCATCACCACATAGAGAGTGTCTGAAGAGACTGCCGGTGCCACTAGGTCGGCGAAGGCACGCTGGTGCATCGTCGGCACGACTATGAGCACCACCTCAGCCCCGGCGACCGCGTCTGGGATGGTCATGGCCACGCGAACAGGTGCCGAACCGCTGATCACGCCTTCGGCGTGCAGGACTCCGGCGTCCGCGATCCCCATCAAGTGTTCCGTGAGATCTGGATGATCCGCGAGCACCACTTCGTGCCCGCGCATTCCAAGTTCCACGGCTGCGGTGCGCGCCCCGGCGCCACCGCCGAGGATTGTGACGCGCCGCTTCGTGATGGTGGTAGTCGCCTGGTTGTGTGTCATGCCGCTCCCGCCGCTTCTGCCGTCGATGCCGCCGAAAACGTCAGGCTACGGCAGGCAGCGGAAGGTTGACGGTTGAGCGGCAGGGTGTTGGGAGCGCTCTAGGGCGAGTTGTTCGTTTTGGCTTCGGTTTGGACCACTTCTTCGCTTGGGGGATGGGGTTGTGCGTCGGTTGCATCGGCTTCATCGGCTGCATCGTCGGGAACGTCACTGCTGACTGCAAGCAACTCTGGATACGGCGGGCGATCCAGCAGTTTCGCCATCGCGTACTTCACAATCTCCTTGCCGGTAGCCATGATCGGAACCACGAGCAGAGCACCGATCAAGCCAGCAACCTGGACTCCGACGATCAGCCCGACCAGGATCGAAACCGGCATCATGCGCACCGCCCGACCCGTGATGAACGGCGCCATCACATTGGCCTGCAGCTGCACGACCACGACGTACACCACGACGATCACGAGAGTGAATGTCAAATTGGAGATGTCGAATCGAGTCGAACCGAGCGCGAATGCCGACAGCACGCCAGGGACTGCGGCCAGGATGGGTCCAAAGGTCGGGATCATGTTGAGCAGCGCCATGATCACGCCGAGCACGAAAGCGCCGGGAAGCCCCAATGCCCACAGTGCAAGCCATACCAACATGCCCGTCGCAAGGCTGTTGATCAATTGTCCGTAGAGATAGCCCTTCCAGATTCCATTGATGTTTGAACCAAGTTCTGTGACCTCCGGAAGGTAGCTAGTTGGGATGTAGGAGCGCACTCCGGCAGCGAATTTGTGGCTGTCGATGTTGAGGTACACGGCCATCATGAGCGTCAGCAGCGAGGAGACCAGCAGGGCCGAAACTATGCCGCCGACCGTTCGCAACGAGTCGAGTGCTCCGCCGATCAGCAAGGATGCTTGCTGGCGGCCGACGGTGATGCGATTTGCCTCGTCGTCGCTGGTGTTGGCTGGCGCAGCCTCGGTGGCGTCTTCGTCGCTCGCGTCGGAGGGGGTGGTGTTCGCGGATTCAGGCCCCGCGGCGCTGGACTCTTGATCAGAATCGGAATCAGCGTCGGAATCAGCGTCGGCTTCAGAGTCGGATCCAGCGTCGGAGTCAGAGTCGGAATCAGCGAGTTGCTCGCGAAGTGGGCTCACGACTTCGCCCAGGTCGAAGGTGTAGCCGAAGACATCAACCGTCTCAACAGTGTTCAAGGTGTTCAACGCCGTCCCGCGGAGGGACTCAACTGCCTTCGGTGGGTCAACCTCCGAAACGGAGTTGATGATGCCGTTGGCCACGATCACCCCGACTAGCACGGTGCCAAGAAACACCAGCAGGTAGCTCAGGATCAATGCCACAGCCTTGGGCATCCGCCCCACGCGAGTGGCGAAACGCACAGCGGGAGCCACTAGAAACGCCAACAGACCCGCAAGAGCCACTAGCGGAAGTACGTCCCGGGCCAGATACAGCACTATCAGCCCGGCCACCACCAGGCCTCCGGCCACCATGCGCTTGGTGCTCGGTTGCCAATGTGGTGGCTGGGTGACGTCCATGGTTCCTCCCAGGTCCTTTCCGAGCCGGTGGTTGGCTGATGCGATGCCGCGATCTTAGGTGCGCGCATCCTGTGTGGGCTACAAAGTCACGGTTGCATCCCTCCAACGGCGCTGGGCGGGAGTTGAGGGTGGCTTGGTTCACATTCACGATCTGCCCGTTGATTGCTCATATGAACTGGTATTAATGTGTTCATGGAAGCATTCGATGATGCTGAACTTGACGATGTGGCTGAGTTGTTCCGTCTGCTCTCCACACCTGTGCGGTGCGGCATTGTGCTTGCTTTGGCAGACGGGCCAATGCCCGTGCACGAACTGGTGGAGGTGATGGGCGTGTCTCAGTCGCTCATGAGCCAGCACCTGCGCGTGCTGCGGATGGCACGTCTGGTCTCAACCGAACGGCAGGGTCGCGAGACCTACTACGACCTTGTTGACCATCACGTGTCGCACATTGCTCGCGATGCGTTGGAACACACGAAGGAGAACCGATGACCGCCACATTGCAGCACGACCACCACGGAGTGAAGCACACCCACGGACCCGGGTGTGGCCATGAGGCCACCATCCACCTAGATCACGTCGACTACTCCCACGCGGGCACCTGGGAACACGAGCATCAGGGCCACTACGACACCTGTTCAGCGTGCGACTGTGGAGCATGTGCCGGACAGTGCGTGGTGTGCGATACGGCGGGTTGCTCGTGTCCAACGTGTCTACACACCAAGTGTCAGTGCAGTCATTGCACGGATTCCTGCGCGACCTGCGCCTGTGACGACTGCACCTGCACCACCTGCAAACACGCGGCCTAATTCGTCAACGGCGGCCGCTCCAAACACCGGGACAAACACCGGGACAAACTGAGCAAGCAAGGCGCTTCACAGCACGTAGTTCAGCGCCGCGTCCCAGTCCGGGTAGTCGCCGACGTGCAGGTGCTCGTGGTGCGACAGGGTCGCTTGGGTGATTGCTGCGCCGCCCCGGGGTGCCGGCAGGCGGGCTCAGGATCCGAAACTGCCCACGGCCAGCGCGGCACCAGTCGGATCAAAGAGTCCACCGAAGCGACCTGGGCCCATCTCCATGGTCTCGAACATCACCGTGGCACCTAGTTCCTGCGCCTTTGCCATGGAATCCTCACAGTCGGCGACGGCGAAGTAGACCAGCCAGAAACTGGGGATGTCTGCTGGCACCTCCGCAGGCAATGTGAGGAGGCCACCATTGCTCTTGTCGTCTCCCGCTTTGGCGGGGATCGAACAGATGTCGTAGCCGGGCTGCTCACCGGCTTCCCACTGCCAACCGAATGTGTCGGAGTAAAACTGCTTGACGCTTTCGGCATCCCGGGTCTGCAGTTCGTTCCAGGTCACCGCACCGGGAACGTTGAATACTTCCGCACCTTCATGGCTGGCTGGTTGCCAGATCCCCACGGCCGCACCTGCTGGATCGGCGATCATCGCCATCCGACCCTGGTCCATCACCGTCATGGCCGGCATCAACACACTCCCGCCGCCAGCCTGAGCTCGTTCCACCACTGCGTCGGCGTCTGCCGTGAGGACGTATGAGTTCCAGACGCTGGGCATGCCTGCCGCTGCCATGTCTGGCATCACCGGGCCCATCCCAGCGACCTTGGCTCCAGCTAGCAAGAATTGGGTGTAATACATGCCTTCCGGCAGTGGTAGATCCACATAGGTCCACCCAAACAGTTCGCCGTAGAACTCCTTTGAGCGTTCCATGTCGGTCGACGACAAATCCACCCAACCGAACAAACCTTCAACGAAACTCACAGTGCTCACTCCCATCCATGCCCTGGCCCGATCTGGCCAAACTACGCCGTTCGCGGCGGGCAGGCAATGATCCGCGGGTCGTTAGGCGTCGGCGGGTGAGTACACCTCCACCGGGATGCCGTCGGGGTCATAGAGCACCACCAGAGTGCCTGATGAGGCCTCAACTAGCGGGTCGTGTGGGATGCCGCGCGCGTCGAGGTCATCGATCCACGCTCTGACGTCTTCGGCTGTGTCGACCGCCAGGGACAAGTGGTCGATACCCACCCGGACGTGATCGAAACGATCCAACGGCGATGTGTCCGCGTGCCTTGTGAGGCCGACGATGAGTCCGCTGGGCAACTTGACCAGGGTCCGCTCGAAAGTCTCGGAGGTGCGTTCGCCGACTACGCGTCCGCGCAGGACGTCGCAGTACCAGCGTGTGCTGCGCGAAAGGTCGGTCACGGTCAGCGTGATGTGGTGCACTGGCGGGCCGAGGGGCATGGAAGGCATCCTATGGATTTTTCGCAGTGTGAGTCCTTCGGGCGTTGCGCCGGGGTGGATGAGCGCATCAGGTGTCCGCGTCTCGATGGCATTCCTTTCGCCTCGGACATGCTGCTAGGTTCCGTTGGGTGCCGAACGCGCAGGAGTCGCCGGGCCTGGATCGGCCCGACGACGAGGCCGTCATAGCCACGACGCAAGCCCTAGCCTGGCAGGCGCAGTACTGCCGCAGAGCCGGTTCGCCAGTGGCCGCGGCGATTCTGGACGCTGTCCGGAGCGACGTCGAGGGTGGTGGTGCACTCGCCGGGGAACTGCCACGGTCGGTGCGCTTCGGGGACTTGGTTGGACTGCGTGTGATGGCCGCCGTACACCGACTCGCACTCGAACGGCGGGCAACCGGGGTGGCCATGTGTTTGCCGACCCTCGGCGGTACTCCGCCGCTGCCAGGCACCGAATCGGCCCAGCGTTTCGCCACCGAGGTGGTGGAGGCTCTCGTGGCCAACGACGGGATGTTGGCAGCCATGCTCGAATGGACCCCGCAAACCAACGAGACAGGTCGCGCGGCGCTGCTCCGGGTGGCGTTGTCGCGGCTGGGCACTGACCTACCTGTCCGCCTGCGCGAGATAGGTGCCTCGGCTGGCCTCAACCTTCGTGCCGACGCTCTACCCGGTTCGCCCGCCGAGTTCGGTCCGTTGCCGGCCGTTGCCGACCGGCTGGGTTGCGACCTGCATCCGGTGGATCCGACCACGCCGACGGGTCGGATCCTGCTGTCGTCGTACGTCTGGGTTGACGACGTCGAGCGCTTCAACCGGCTTGGCCATGCCCTGGCGGTGGCCCGCGAGGTGCCGGCCATGGTGGTGCAGCAGGACGCCGGCGAATTCGTCGAATCATTAGACCTCGTGTCTGGCACGATGACGGTTCTTTGGCATAGCGCGATGTGGGTGTACCTGCCCTTGGAGACGAAGGCGCGGGTGCTTGCCGCCGTCGAGGCCATCTCCGCGCGGGCCACTGCCGAGAAGCCATTCGCTCACGTGTCGTGGGAGTGGTCTGATTCGGCGGTGCGAGCGCATTCGTCGATGCCGTTCGAACTGGCCGTGCGGGTATGGTCCGGGCGCCCCGATGACGGCCGACGTGAGGTTCTGGCCGTCGGGATGTCGCACGGCTACCCGTTTGAGCTGGTCCCCGGAACGGGCTGAGTCGAGTCGCTCCGCCGCGGGGTGACTCGTCGCGCTAGCCCCAGCCGGTTCGACCGGGTGCGCAAAATCGACTGGATGTCGCAAAATCGACCAGGAATCCTGGTCGATTTTGGCTGTCTTGGTCGATTTTGGGCGCGGGAGGGCAGGGCAGGGCGCGGGGCGGCAGGGCGCGGGGCGGCAGGGCGCGGGGCGGCAGGGCGCGGGCGCGGGGCGCAAGAGGGTCGAAGGCGAGCGTCACGCCGATCTACGGTGGTTAACTGACAACGTGCCGCGCCTGTCTACCGTGTTCAACAACACGGATGAACCCCTGGTGGTGACTGGGGTAGTCGTTGGCGTGGCCAGTGGGCTCATGGCTGCTGGCCTATGCACCCTGGTGGATCCCAGGGTGGTACCTGTGGGTCTGGTGATCGGGGCGATCCTGGGCTTCATCGCCGCGAGTGCACCGCTGTTCATGGCACTGCGACTCATCCTGCTCGCGGGAGTCCTTCTGGTCGCAGCGGCGGTGCTGGGAACATTGGTGCAGAACACGGGCGTAGTCGCCGCTCTCGTCATGGCATTCATAGCCTTGACAACCGCCGTATGGACGGCGCTGCCGGTCGTCGGCTTGGTCTTCTCGAGTTTGCCCAGCCTGGTCTTCATCCTGATGCTGGCAAAGGGGCAAGAATTCGCGAACGGCGCACCCGCGGTTGCGGTGGCCGTTGGCGGGGTGCTCGGCATGCTGCCAGCGGCGCTGTTGGCGTTGGCGAAGGAAATCTGGGATCCGCGCAAACTCGACCGCCAGATGACCGCAGCCCTGTGGGCGCCAGACACCCCAGGTGCCAAGCGCGTCATGTTCACTCGCGTGCTGCTCATGGACGGCGCCCCTACCACGCTCCTTCATCTCGCCGCCCATGGTTCGTTGGGAGTCGTATGTCGTTCGTGGATCGAGCGGAACAGCGAATCCTCTGCCGACGCCATCGCGCAAGGCGATGCCAACATCGGCGCCATGGCTGCTGCATTGCTGCCCAAGGGGCCGATCTCGCCTCGGGAAGTGACGTTTGACACCACGGCCATGGTTGCGCCAGCTGGTGCCGATTCGCAGTTGGCGGCGGCCTGGTCAATGTGGGCAGCGTCGCAACGACTCGCGCAAAGGGTGCTGGCTGGCGCCACCCCGCATCGCATAGTTCTGCGACCAGTGTTGATGATCCTAGGATCCCTCACTCGCCGACTTGTGCGTCCTGATGTGTCGGTTTTCCGTTACGGAGTCCAGCGGGCACTAGCCCTGGGCATCGGCGCATTAGCTCTGGTGCTGTCCGCCGACAACGAGAATGCCTTTTGGATCCTCATCAGCCTTGCGGCCGTGCTGCAGGCGAACGCGCCAACCACTGCGGAGAAGGTGATGCAGCGCTCCGTGGGTACGTTCGCCGGAGTTCTACTCGCGCTGGCCGTGGCATTAGTGCTGCCGGATTGGCTGCTCGTGCCTTGGATCGCCGGGGCTGCCCTGGTGGTGGGCTTCGCGTGGCTGCAACGCAACTACGCGCTGACGGCCCTGCTCACTGGCTTCGCTGTGGTGTTGCTGTTCGGGGCTCCCACCGACAGTGTTGCGGAATTCGCGGCCATGAGAGCGATCGACGTCACCATCGCGGGAATCTTGGCGGCCTTCATCGCGCACTTCGTGATGCCAGTCCGACCCCGGCCTGAAGCCCGGAGGGCTCAGCTTGTCGAATCTTTGCGCAATCTGGAGGACAGCCTGCGGGAGGGGCTGGCACAGCCCGACTTGATCCACGTGACGCAGCTGGCGGCCAAGCAGGCAGACGTGTCCCGAGCGATATCTAACCTCCGCACTGACCTTTCGCTCCTCGGCGACCACGAGTTGGTGCAGGCCTACCAGCAGGACCTCGACGCCTTCATCGGCAGCGATGAGGCGCTTTTCGCCCTCGGATTGTCGGCGATCGACATGAGCCATGAGCCTGACTTTGCAGAAGTACCCATGGATGACGCTTTGGATTGGGTGCGTCAAGCCATCGACGCGCAGGCTGCCCACTCGCCCGGGGCTTCGCCGGAACCAGCGACATAGCCGCCCACGATGCCAACTTCGACCCCTCGAAACCCACCCCTGACCTGCACAAACA
>CAWJIH010000018.1:0-19999 GCA_963842975.1 uncultured Actinomycetes bacterium
CACACCACACCCGAAGGGGCCGCCCACACCAGGCGGCCCCTTCGCCATGGCCCAAACCACGGCCCACCACACCCAAAACCAGGGTGTCTTGGGGGCGTTTGTCGGCAGGAAGGAGATTCGGCGCCGCACCAACTTCTTCGGCATCTTCTAAGCCGGATCTCGACCATCCGCCTCGCTGGCGCAGTCGGGCCGAACAACACGACGAATGGGTAAGAAATGCGCCGCTACATGCCACTGGAACTCTTCGCCAAAAGCAGACTCCGAGTACTCAACCCCGACCAAGACCACAACTTCGAGGAGGACCTCTCAACACCAGCCCTGGCCGCATAGAATCAACCAAATGGAGGCTCAACGAGCGAAAGACTCGTACATCACCTCACGGACTTCAGCCAACAAGAACAACATGGGATCAGAGATCAGAACAGCGACGCTCAACGTAACTAGTGAGGCGGTCTGGTCCTACTTTGAGCGTCCGCAGAGTTGGCCACTGGGATCCCGATATCGTCGCAGTCTCTGCGAACACTGAAGTCGGCATCGTCGAGGGCAGGACGTGGAATATCGAACTCGGGCGCCAAGAAGGCAAAACTCGAGTTCTCCAATGTCACATTGGGCACGAAATTCACGTGGCGGGTTATCGCCCTAGGTGGTGCGATGCAAGGGGTCGGGCAGTTCCGGCTTGAACCGATCAACGGCGGCGATCAGACTCGATTTGAGTACGAGTTCGAGATGAAAGGTGTCCTCGGTTCGCCGATTTGGCTCGCAGCGAGAAAGAAGATCGTTAGGGGTGTCGATGGGGGAATGGACAACATTCTGGCTGAATTTGGATCCCGCTAGAATTCCAACCAACCAAGTTGGCGACGCAATGAGGTTGGCCCTTTCTAGTGGACATCCCAATAGCCAGGCAGAGATGCTGGCAGGGAGGATGTTGCTGTGGGAGCACAACGAAAAAGAGATACGCCGCAGTGCCGCAAGGTGGCTGCTCGTTTGGTGATCGACACTGGTCGACCGATCAAGCAATTGGCCGAATAAGTCGGGATCGGACAGCAACTGTTGGGCCGTTTGGTTGGGGTTGAGCGGGCCGCCATGGACGACCCGTCTGAGGCCCTTGACGCTGATGATCGAGCCGAGCTGGAACGGTTCCGGATCGAAGTCAGAGAGCTTCGGCTCGATCGGGATTTTCCAAAAAAGCAGGGGCGGGTTCAAGAGGTCATCGCAACGTTCGTTGATTGGTGCGGTTGTGATGGGTCGTCTTGGAATCCGCCGACATCTAGGCCGCTGAAATGTCGACAAACGGACGTTAGACGCCACCAAATCCGGCCTATCTCGGCTGCAGGAGCCGAGTGTCGAAGCTGGAAGTCTGCGAACTAGCGTCAGCCGGTGCAAACCCCCTGGCGTCATAGGGGCCTTCTGCATTCAGAAGTGTTATCAGGGCGGCCGCGGGACGGTGTTTCCTGGCCGTCACTACGCTCTTCGGTCTTGGGTAGTTCCCTCGTGCCGGTAGACTTTGGCCAATTGGCCGAGACGCAGGTTTTCTACACCGCGCGACGCTTCCATTGGCAGTGACTCACATCGAGGGAGTATCCGTGTCAGGTTCAGGTGAGCGCAGAGGCTCGTCGGGATCACGAGGCTCCGCAGGTGGGGGCAAGCGTGGCACGGGCAGGGCTACAGGCCGGTCATCCGCCGGTCGGCCCCCAGCAGACCGATCTAAAGGTGCGCCTGGCCGCGGAACGCGGCGACCACCGGAAAGGTCGTCTAATTCGCAGAAGAATGCCTCCCGCACTGATTCTCAGGGGTCATGGGATCAAGAGCTATTAGCCGCCAGTTTGGCTGAGAGTCCTTTGTCGAAAGAAGTCCTCGAGGAACTCGATACATTTCCAGAAAAGGTACCTGCGCTGCTAGGTGCTGCATATCTGCTGCTGGACGAGGACCCGTCGGAGGCCCTTCGCTATGCCCAGGGAGCCAAACAAATGGCCTCCCGGAGTGCGGCTGTGAGAGAAGCCGTAGGTGTGGCTGCCTATCACACTGGGGATTATTCACTTGCTATCAAGGAATTGCGTTCCGCGGCTCGGATAAGCGGCGATGACGAACTGATGCCCTTGATTGCCGATTGCGAACGGGGCCTTGGGCGCCCTGAGAAAGCGCTGGAAATCGCTGGCAAGGATCTGAAACTCAATCGGAACGATCGAGTTGAGATGCGTTTGATAGCTGCCGGTGCGCGGATGGATCTCGGACAGCCCGAGGAGGCCATGATGATCCTGCGTGGGCCTGCTCTGGAATCGGATACCGCGGACGAGAGTTCCGCAAGGTTGAAATACGTCTATGCCGAAGCGTTGCTCGCATCTGGGCAACCGGAAGCAGCGCGGGAATGGTTCCTGCGTGCGGCGGCAGCCGACCCCGAAGCGCTCACAGACGCCTGGGAGCGGGTGGAATCGCTCAACCCCGGGTCGAGCAGCGACAGCGATGGCAGCGACAGCGATAGCGGGAGTCCGAAGGCGGGGACACCGAATGAGTGAGGCATTTCGCGACGTCTGGGCAGCTCAGTTTGACGTGTTGCTGCTTGATCTGGACGGAGTGGTCTACGCCGGCTCAGACGCGATTCCCTTCGCAGTCGAATCATTGACAACCGTGGCGGACGCGGGAGTGCGCCTTGCCTATGTGACCAACAATGCCTCGCGTCCACCTTCAGCAGTGGTCGACCACCTGACGCGGTTGGGTCTCAAGCCGCAAGCGAAGGATGTCGTGACCTCCGCACAGGCCGGTGCCCGCCTGCTGCATTTCGAGTTGGAGCCTGGCTCCGATGTGCTGGTGGTCGGAGGGGAGGGATTGCGCGAGGCTGTGCGCGAGCAGGGATTCAACATCGTCAGTGATGGGGTCTCTGGTCCCGCCGCTGTGATCATGGGATTCAGCCCCGACGTTAGCTGGCGTGAGTTGGCCCAAGCGACCTATGCAGTGAACAGTGGAGCCCTCTTCGTTGCGACGAACACCGACCTCACCATCCCCACCGCCGACGGCATCGCACCGGGTAACGGGACACTCGTCGGGATCGTCGCACAGGTCACCGACACCCAGCCGCTGGTTGCCGGCAAACCCGAACTTCCGTTGATGCGAGCGTCAGTCGAACGCACCAACGCAAGGCGCCCCCTAGTCGTCGGGGACCGCCTCGACACCGACATCGCCGGTGCCGCACGAGCCAAACTTCCGAGCCTCCTTGTGCTCACCGGTGTCAGTTCGATAGCGGATCTACTTGCCGCGGCCCCGGGATCGCGACCGGACTACCTCGCAGCGGATCTGCGAGCCCTGATCGACGGTCCGGTGGCCGTGATCAGAGCCAGCCACGCCCGTCCCGATCCGGAAGAGTCTGACCACGCGGACGCCTGGTTGGGTTCGGTGGCCGCCGCGACCAGGTCGGCCTGGTCGGCAGCGGATCGTGGAACCCCCCTTGATACCGCAGACATCGCAACTCAGTTGGTCGACTCGCGTCCCCCTGCAGTTCCCGCTGATCCGGAATCCGGCTGACGAGGGCGTGCAAACCCCGAGTCGGCTCAGGTCAACGGCCGAGTGACCGAAGCCGCAGCAGGTCGCGAAATCCTGCGTCTAGTCGGACCTTGCCGGTGGCCCACGCGTGGGGGAAAGACAGTCGCCGCTCGGTCAAAGCGATGAGGTCATCGCTAGTCATCGACAGCCTGATGTCGGCCTTCGGGCTGTGTGGATCACCTAGGGCGATTCCGGTGAGTTCACCGGAGTGCAGGACACCGGTGAAGAAGGCATCGAGATCCAGCAGATGCAGCGACAGCGAACGGTCCGGGATGGTCTTCTCCCGACGCGTCTGGTCGACCGCGGCCAGCCGCTTCGATAACTCCGCAAGGGCTGCTTGACACTCGTCCAATGAAGCCATGAATCTGCGTGGACCTTCCGTTCGGGACCATGCCACGCTAGCGCATGTGCGGCTCATCTGGCGGCTGATGCTGTCATCCCGCATGATGTTTAGGTTCCTTGACCATTGGGTACATTGGTGGTCAAGAAGTCAACGCCGGCAGCGACGCGAAGGTAGAGGAACGGACACATGATCGATGTGATCAAGAGTTATGTTCAGATGGCGACCGGGATCCTGGAGGCTACGGCAGACAAGGCCAAGGAAACCGCACAGGGCGCCATGTCACAGAGCCTGGAGTCTGGCACCAAAGCGCCAGAACAACTGGCCAGCCAAATGGCACTGATCGCCGAGGACCTCATGGAACAGAGCAAGACCAACCGCGAGTTGGTGGTTGGTCTGGTGCGCACCGAGGTCGAGCGGGCCGTCGGTCGCATTGGTTTTGTGCGGGAAGAGGAACTCGCGGCAGTTCGCGCGCACGTCGACCGGCTAGAGGACCAGTTGAAAGACACCATCGACAAGGTGGCGGCAGCGTCGTCCTCGGCGGCGGTCGAAGCCAAAGCGGGTGTCGAGTCGGCTCGGACCCTAGCGGAATCGACTGCGCTGCGGAAGATGGGTCTGGAGCATTCGGCGCCGGAGCAAACCGACCTCCCAGCGAAGAAGACGGTGGTTCGGGCTCCTGCGGACGCCAGTGATTCGGAAGCCGCCGAGAAGCCAGCCGCCGCCAAGCCAGCCGCCGCCAAGAAGTCGACGGCAAAGAAGGCTCCTGCCAAAAAGACAGCCGCGAAAAAGGCTCCGGCCAAGAAGACGGCAGCGAAGAAGGCCACGGCAAAGAAAACCGCCAGCAAGAAGCCAGCCGCCCCCAAGAAGCCTGTGGCCGGCGAGGCTGAGACAGCACCAGGGGGAGAGTCGTGACAGTAGACGACGACGCGCCCCCGGACGTTCGAGCGCCCATCTCCGATCCACGGGTGACCGCGGCGTTGGAGCGGATAGCAGCAGCGGCGGGGGTCGACCTGGACTCGACCCCAGGCATATTCGACGATGTCTATCGAAAGTTGCAGTCGGCTCTGGCCGACCCGGAGCAGGGCCACTGACGTCTTTTCGACTTGATCGGATCCTGGTCAGCCGCGGTCTGAGCCGGTCGCGGGGGCAGGCCGCCGAAATGATCAAGTCCGGATCGGTTCGGGTGGACGGGATGGTGGTCAGGAAGCCATCGAATAGCACCCGATCCGACGCCGTCGTGGAGGTTGCGCAGGGTCAGGCTCCCGTCGTCGGCAGGGGGGCGCACAAACTTGCTCAAGCCCTTGACACCTTCAACATCGAGGTCAAAGGCCGCCGCGCACTAGATGCCGGAGCGAGTACCGGCGGATTCACGCAGGTGCTGCTCGACCGTGGGGTGGCCTCGGTAGTTGCCGCGGATGTGGGCCACGGACAGTTGGCGGCTCACCTGGCGTCCGATCCCAGAGTGCGCAACGAAGAGGGGGTCAACCTGCGTTATCTTGATCCGTCTTGGGGATGGGGGGAAATCGACCTCGTCACTGCCGATCTCAGTTTCATCTCCCTCACGCTGGTCTTGCCCGGCCTGGTCAGCGTGCTCGCTGATGAGGCCAACCTCGTACTTTTGGTGAAGCCGCAGTTTGAGGCCGGACGTCAGGCGCTGGATTCCCGCGGGGTTGTGCGGTCGACGGCCCACCACGCCGCAGCGGTTCGACGGGTCGTTGATGCGGCATCCGAACTCGGGCTTCACTGTGCCAACCTCGTCCCCTGCTCGGTCCGCGGGACCCACGGCAACCAGGAATACCTACTCCATGCAGTTGCCGGTGGGCAGCGACCTGCGAGAACGGTGTCGGTGGAGTGGATCGCCAGGGTCGTCATCCAAGATGGTGCTAGCGGAATTGGTGAACATGAACACCGCTCAGCAGGCACAGCGAAAAGGATGTGAACGTGAATCGGAGTGTTGTGCTCGTTGTGCATCCCAGTCGAGTGGATGCCGCCGAACTTGCCGCACAGTTTGCCGATCTGCTGCTCCGAGCGGGAATCACCCCGGTGGTGGCCGCGGATCAGGTCGGGCAGATCCCTAGCCCTGATGTCGAGGTGAGGCCCGACGAAACCCTTTTCGACGATGTCGAACTGGTGGTGGTGCTTGGGGGTGACGGCACGATTCTCTGGGGTGCCGAGCGGGCTCGTGGTGCGGACGTGCCGCTGCTGGGTCTGAACCTCGGTCACGTGGGATTTCTTGCAGAGGCCGAAGAGAACGAACTCTCGGAAGTGGCCGAAGCTGTGGTGGCAGGCAACTATCGGGTGGAGGAGCGGCTTGCCGTTGAAGTCCAGGTGTGGTCGAACGAGGGCTTGGTGGAGTCGTCGTGGGCGCTCAATGAGGCGAGCGTCGAGAAGGGCCCGGACACCAGGATGCTTGAAATGCTCGTCTCGATTGACGGGCACCCACTGTCGAAGTGGGGGGCGGATGGACTGGTGCTGGCGACGCCCACTGGCAGCACCGCCTACGCCTGGTCGGCGGGTGGTCCAGTGGTGTGGCCGGATGTAGAGGCGCTGCTGGTGGTTCCGCTGAGCGCTCACGCGCTTTTCTCGCGCCCCCTAGTGTTGTCGCCCGACTGCGAAATCGAAGTTCTCATCACCCGTAGCCGTCGGCAATCGGCGGTGATTTGGTGTGACGGGCGCAGGCGACTGCAGGTGCGAGAAGGTGACTGGCTGCGGGTTCGCCGCAGCGAAAACCCGGTGCCGCTGGCGCGCCTGCATTCCCCCGCATTCACCGAAAGACTCGTGCGCAAGTTCCACCTTCCGGTCGAGGGCTGGCGCACCCAGAAGTCAGTTGAGCCGGGCACGGGCAAGCCATGATCACCGAATTGTCGATTCACGGACTCGGCGTCATCGATTCCGCGCAGGTGGAGATGGGGCCCCACTTCACGGTGGTGACCGGTGAAACCGGGGCCGGCAAGACGATGGTCCTCACGGCCGTGGGGATGCTGCTTGGCGCACGACCCGGCAGCGGTCTGGTCCGCGGCGATCAGGCACGGGTGGAGGGCAGGATCGTGCTGTCCCAGGATGACGCCGCCACCCGCGAGCTCGTGGCGGAAGTTGGCGGTGAGCTTGACGATGATGCCGAACTAATTCTCGCTCGAGTGCTCCCTGCCCAAGGCCGCGCGAAGGCCTTCGCCGGGGGTGCGGCGGTCCCCGCATCGAGGCTCGCTGAGATCAGCGGCGGCTTGGTCGCGATTCACGGCCAGGCCGACCAGCTCCGGCTGCGGCAACCAGCGCGGCAACGGGGTCTGCTCGATGCCTACGCCGGAGGCAGGCTGGCCGAAGCCCGGGACAAATATCGGCAGGTATTCGCTGATTTCGGACAGACCATGGATGACCTCGTGGAGCGCGTCGACGGTGCCCGAGCGAGGCGAATCGAAGCCGAATCGCTGCGACACGGACTGGAAACCATCAGTGCTGTGGCACCGCAACCTGACGAAGACGACAACCTCCGCGCGGAAGAGGAACGCCTCGCCAATGTCGAGGACATCGTCGGTGCCTGTCGACTGGCCCACCGGGCGTTGTCCGACGACGACGGTGACGACGATGCCCTCACGAGGGTGGCCGCTGCGGCACGCGCCATCGAAAGCGCTGGTCGGCACGACGAAGGGCTGGCACAGTTGGCAGCCCGGCTGAACGACGTTGCTGGGTTGCTGACAGACGTCGCTGCGGATCTCGCCTCGTACACGGCTTCGCTCGATGATGATCCAGCCAGGATGGCTTGGGTACAGCATCGCCGGGCCCAACTCACCAAACTGACGCGCACCTACGGGCCGACTGTGAATGACGCCCTGGCCTGGGCCGAACGGAGCGTGCAGCGGCTAGCCGAACTCGACGGCGACGACGAACGAATCGCCGAACTGCAGGCCCGTCGGGATGTGCTCACCGCCGAACTGTCGGAACTTGCCTCGCAGATGTCGACGATGCGGGCGGAGGCAGCGGTTGCCCTCGAAGCGAGCATCACCGAGGAGCTGCGGGCCTTGGCGATGCCGGATGCCACTGTGGTCATCGAGGTCTCGCAGACCCTCGATGAACATGGCCTGCCGGTGGGCGAACGTCGATTGGCCTTCACCGGGGAGGGAGTCGACCAAGTCACCTTCCTCCTTGCGCCGCATCGAGGAGCGACTCCCGCACCGTTGGGGCAAGGTGCCTCGGGTGGAGAACTTTCCCGGGTGATGCTGGCGCTGGAGGTGGCGCTGGCCGGAGTGGACGCCACCCCCACGATGGTGTTTGACGAAGTTGATGCTGGCGTCGGTGGCAAGGCAGCAGTCGAAATCGGACGACGATTGGCAAGGCTGGCTCGGCATACGCAGGTGGTGGTCGTCACCCACCTGCCGCAGGTGGCCGCGTTCGCAGATACCCACCTCGTGGTGGCGAAGGGTTCGCAGGGCACGATCACGTCGTCGAACGTGCATCCAGTCGAGGGGGAGGCGCGACGGCGGGAAATCGCACGCATGCTGGCCGGGCAGGAAGACTCCGACCACGCGCTGGCGCACGCCGACGAGCTGCTGGGATTGGGCAGCGCCGAGCAGAACCAGGGCTAAGGACGGCGCAACCGGCCTCGCGGTAACCGACCGGTGTCGCGCACCAAGACTGTCGGGCTGTTACGGTGATGATCCGTGCGCCGAAACCCGCTTCGCTCCGCCCCCAAATCCACTCGCCACATCATCGTGACCGGTGGCGTCGCCTCGTCTCTAGGCAAGGGGCTCACGGCCTCCAGCCTCGGCCGGCTGCTCAGTGCCCGAGGTTTGCGGGTGACGATGCAGAAGCTCGACCCGTACTTGAACGTCGACCCCGGCACGATGAACCCCTTCCAGCACGGAGAGGTCTTCGTCACCGACGACGGCGCCGAAACCGACCTCGACATCGGCCACTACGAGCGGTTCCTCAACACCGACCTCGGCCAGTCATCGAACGTCACCACCGGCCAGGTCTATTCGTCGGTGATTGCCAAGGAGCGCCGCGGGGACTACCTCGGGGACACGGTGCAAGTGATCCCGCACATCACCGATGAGATCAAGCTGCGCATGTTGACCTGGGATGCCGACGACATCGACGTCGTGATCACCGAGGTGGGCGGCACCGTTGGGGACATCGAATCACAGCCTTTCCTGGAAGCGGTGCGTCAGCTGCGCCAGGACCTCGGCCGGGAGAACGTGTTCTACCTGCATGTGTCACTGCTGCCCTACATTGGGCCGTCGGGGGAGTTGAAGACGAAACCCACCCAACACTCGGTCGCCGCTTTGCGCTCGATCGGTGTGCAACCCGACGCCATCGTGTTGCGTTGCGACCGCGACGTACCCGGAAGACATCAAGCGCAAGATCTCCCGCGCCTGCGATGTGGACCTTGACGGAGTGGTTGCGGCGCCGGACGCGCCCAGCATCTACGACATCCCGAAGGTGCTGCACGAAGAAGGTTTGGACGCTTTCGTCGTGCGACGTTTGAATCTGCCGTTCCGTGACGTCAAGTGGGATCAATGGAACGACCTGCTTCGCCGGGTCCATAGCCCCGCGCACCACATCACGTTGGCTCTGGTCGGCAAATACATCGACCTGCCCGATGCCTACCTCTCGGTGACAGAGGCGCTGCGGGCGGGAGGCTTCGCCAATGACTGTCGGGTCGATTTGCGCTGGGTGCCCAGCGACGACTGTGCAACGCCGGCGGGGGCCGCGAAGGCACTTGCGGGAGTCGATGCCATCTGTGTGCCGGGAGGTTTCGGAATCCGAGGCATCGACGGCAAAGTCGGGGCCTTGCGCTACGCCCGCGAGAACAAGATCCCAACCTTGGGTCTGTGCCTCGGCCTGCAATGCATGGTGATCGAATACGCCCGCGACGTGCTCGGGTGGTCCGATGCCAACTCCGCCGAATTCGAACCAGAGTGTGAGCATCCGGTGATCGCGACCATGTCGGATCAGGAGGACGTTGTGTCCGGTGATCGCGACATGGGAGGCACCATGCGGCTCGGATCGTATCCGGCACACCTGCTGGAAGGCAGCATCGTCCGCGAGGCCTACGGGACGCCGACGGTGTCCGAGCGGCACCGGCACCGGTACGAGGTGAACAACGCGTCACGGGACGCCCTCATCGACGCCGGTTTGGTGGTTTCCGGTACGTCCCCTGACGGTCGGCTGGTGGAATTCGTCGAGTTGCCCCGCGAAGTGCACCCCTACTACGTGGCCACCCAGGCCCATCCCGAGTTCCGCTCCCGGCCGACCGAAGCACACCCGCTGTTCAGCGGACTCGTCGCCGCAGCGTTGGCGCGAGCTGAGCAGCCCGCGGAGTCCAGATGAGCGAGTGGGTCGGGCCGGTCGAGGACGGCGACGCGGAAGTCGACATCCAGACCAGCACTCCGCGCTTCCGCGGCGGGATCTGGGACGTGCGCAGCGACACCATCGATTTCGCTGATCAGACGGTGGTCCGCGACTTCGTTGTGCACCCTGGGGCGGTTGGCGTGATCGCATTGGATGACGACGATCGGGTGTTGCTGGTGCGGCAATACCGGCACCCGGTGGGGCGCTACCTGTTCGAACCGCCAGCCGGCTTGCTAGACAAAGCGGGGGAGGATCCGCTGCTGGCAGCGCAGCGGGAACTCGCGGAGGAGGCTGGCTACACCGCCGACGAGTGGCATTTGCTGGTGGACTTCGCGAACTCCCCGGGTGGCTCGTCGGAGTGCTTTCGGTGCTTCATCGCCCGCGGTTTGCATCGGATCGCCGGTGGCCGGCCCGCAACCGGGGAGGCCGAGGAAATGGACCTGCCACGGGCCTGGCTGCCGCTGGATGAGGCCCGGGATTTGGTGCTTGCCGGCAAACTGCAAAACCCCACGACTGTGATGGGCGTGCTGGCGGCGTGGTCAAGCAGAGCCACCGGCTGGGACACCCTGCGGCCCACAGATAGCCCATGGCCGATCCGGGACCGGGTGGTCGCCACCGGGCGGACAACCCGCGTCAAACCCGGCTAGCCACTACCGTGAGGTCCGGGCACGCACAGGTGTCCGGCGTAGTGGATGTGCGGAGGTGCAGCATGAAGGTCGGCGTGCCGCGGGAATTGAAGAACAACGAGTTCCGGGTGGCGATAACACCGGCCGGCGTGCTCGAGTTCGTTCGGGCTGGTCACGAGGTTCTCATCGAGCGTGGTGCCGGTGAGGGATCATCGCTACCCGACGCCGAGTTCGTCGCGGCCGGGGCATCGATCATCGACTCCGCCGACGACCTCTGGGCTGCAGCCGATTTGATTTTGAAGGTCAAGGAGCCGATCGCCGCCGAATATCACCGGATGCGCCCGGATCAGGTGCTCTTCACCTTCCTGCACCTGGCCGCATCCCGGGAGTGCACCGATGCGCTCGTCAGCAGCGGTATCACCGCGATCGCCTACGAGACCGTCGAGGCCCCTGATCATTCGCTGCCGCTGCTCGCCCCGATGTCGGAAGTCGCCGGCCGGTTGGCTCCCCAGGTCGGCGCCCAGGCGCTGATGAGTGCCTATGGTGGACGCGGTGTGCTGATGGGTGGGGTTTCCGGCGTTCACGCGGCGAAGGTGGTAGTGCTCGGTGCGGGCGTCTCCGGCATGAATGCCGCTGCGATCGCGCTGGGGATGCAGGCGGAGGTGCAGATCCTCGACCTCAACATGGCCAGACTCCGCTACGTCGACGCGATCTACCAGGGCCACATGCAAACGGTGGCGAGTAACACCTACGAGGTGGAAAGGTGTGTGCTCGATGCGGATCTGGTGATCGGCGCGGTGCTCGTCCCGGGAGCAAAAGCCCCCACTTTGGTGAGCAACGAGTTGGTGTCGCGGATGAAACCCGGATCCGTGCTGGTGGACATCGCGATCGACCAAGGTGGCTGCTTCGAGGACTCCAGGCCCACTACTCACGCCGCCCCAACGTTCGGCGTGCACGAGTCGGTGTTTTATTGCGTGGCCAACATGCCCGGCGCAGTGCCGCACACCAGCACCTGGGCACTGACGAACGTGACGCTGCCGTACGCGATCCAACTCGCTGACCTCGGTTGGCGCGAGGCGTGCCGAAGGAATCCGGGCCTCGCCCTGGGAGTCAACGTGCACGGGCACCACATCGTCTACCGTGCAGTCGCCGAGGCGTTCGGGTACCCGCATGTGGAACTGTCGGAGGTCGTGGAGTGAGGGCGGAGGGCTGTGGCGGCAGACCAGTGGGACCACGCAGTTGATAGTTTCTGCGCGCACATCACGGCCGAACGTGGCCTGAGCCGGCACACGGTCAGCGGCTACCGTCGTGACCTGCGGCGATTCGCGGCGTTCGCCCGAGATCGGGCCATCAACTCACCGGCCGAACTGCGCCAAGACGAGGTCGAGGATTTCCTCGCCCACCTTGCCACCGGAGATGATTCGCATCCGCCACTGGCCGCTGCCTCCGTGGCACGAGCCCTGGCAGCGGTGCGCGCGATGCTGGCGTTCGAAGTTGGCGAGGGACGCCTGGCGGATGATCCCAGCCGTGAGATCCCAGCGCCACTGCTGCCGCGGCGGCTACCCAAGGCCATCAGCTACGCACAGGTGCTGGAGTTGCTCGATGGGGCGCGTGGGCAGCCCGACGAGATTCTCGGGCTGCGCGATTCGGCCCTGCTGGAAATGCTCTACGGCACCGGGGCGCGGATCAGTGAACTCACGGCCCTGGACGTCGACGATCTCGCAGCCTTCGCTGACGCTGACGAACTCGGCATGCTCATGCTGCGGGGAAAGGGCAACAAGCAGCGACTTGTCCCATGCGGGCGCGCCGCGCAGGCAGCTCTGCAGGCGTACCAGGTTCGAGGCCGGCCGACGTTGGCAGCTCGGGGACGATTCAGTCCGGCGCTGTTTCTGAACGCGCGCGGCGGGCGTCTGAGCCGGCAGAACGCGTATCTGATTCTGCAGCGCGCTGCTCAGCGGGCCGACCTGGGCGTTGAGGTGTCGCCACACACCCTGCGGCACTCGTTTGCCACGCACCTACTCGACGGCGGTGCGGATGTTCGTGTGGTGCAGGAGTTGCTGGGCCACGCCTCGGTGACCACTACCCAGATCTACACCCTGATCACCCCGCAACGGATGGTGGAGGAGTATCGAACCTCCCACCCCCGGGCCCGGCGGTGACGACGGTTCGCCCGCTGCCCCGGCGCGGGTAGTTGCCGACATATCCGGCAAGTTCCTTCCTTTCTGAAAGGCGCCGTCACCCTGGCGGCTAAGGTGTGCGGATGACTGCGAGTCCCCAGGAGTCCGCCGCCGGGACCGCAACGGCAGCTGGTGACGATGAGGGCTTCGCGGTCAGCCTGGATGAGTTCTCCGGGCCGTTCGACCTGCTGCTCAACCTCATCGCCAAGCACAAACTCGACGTCACCGAATTGGCTCTCCATCAAGTCACGGACGACTACATCGCGCACATTCGTTCGCAAGGCGCGAGTTGGGATTTGGACGAAACCACCGAGTTCGTGCTCATTGCCGCGACCCTGCTCGACCTCAAGGCGGCGCGGCTCCTGCCCGGTGGTGAGGTGACCGACGAGGAAGACCTTGAACTCCTCGACGCGCGCGACCTGCTCTTTGCCAGGCTGCTGCAATACCGAGCCTTCAAAGCGGTAGCCGCGGACCTTGCCGAGCTCCTCGACACCGCCCCGCGGCGGCTGCCACGCACGGTGGGATTGGAACCGGCGTTCGCAGCGCTGCTCCCCGACGTGGTGCTGGGACTTGGCCCGGCCGCGTTCGCCGAGCTGGCCGCGGAAGTGCTCGCACCCCGGGCAGCACCCCAGGTTTCCACGGATCATGTGCACGTGGCGCCGGTGAGTGTCCGAGATCAGGCCGTGCTGCTCATGGCGCAGCTGCGCAGTAGCGGTTCCGCCACGTTTCGCAGCCTGATTGCGGGGGCAGAGTCGATACATGTGGTGATTGCCCGGTTTTTGGCGCTGCTGGAGCTCTACCGTGAGGGGGTAGTGGGATTCGACCAGGCAGCGGGCTTGGCCGAGTTGCACATCCGATGGACAGGAGAGGGCAGTGACGGGGTCGACGTTTCTCGGTTCGACGAGCAGGAGGGTGAAGCGTGACTGACCCAGGATTTATCGATCTTTCCGATCGGGTGGTTGTCACGCCGTCGGATCTTGGGGCGCCAAGCCTTGCTGCGGCAATCGAGGCGCTGCTGATCGTGGCCGATGAGCCGATGTCGATCGAGACCCTGGCGTCCACCACCGGACGTACGTCGGCGTCGGTTGAGGCCACGCTGGCGGCACTTGCTGAGGATTACCGATCCAGCGGTCGCGGTTTCGAACTGCGGCAAACGGAAGCCGGCTGGCGCTACTACACCAACACCGACTGTGAGGTGGTGGTCTCCCGCTACGTCACCGAAGGCCAGAGCGCTCGCCTATCGCAGGCTGCGCTGGAAACGTTGGCGGTGATTGCCTATCGGCAGCCGGTGACGCGGGCGCGGATCAGTGCCGTACGAGGGGTCAACGTGGACGGTGTCGTGCGGACATTGTTGAACCGCGGGCTGGTCTCACAGGTTGGCAGCGAACCCGCAACTGGGGCGGCGCTCTACGGGACCAGCGAGTACTTTCTCGAGCGGTTGGGATTGTCCAGCATCGACGACCTGCCCCCGCTGGCTCCGCATGTGCCGATCGGGGAGGAACTGGATGACATCATCGATGCCACCGAGTGAACCCACAAACGCCTGATTCGTCCGGTGTGCGGCTGCAGAAGGTGCTCGCCGCTGCGGGGGTGGGATCCAGGCGATATTCGGAAATTCTGATCGAAGCCGGCCGAGTCCAGGTCGATGGTGTCGTGGTCGAAAGCCAAGGCATGCGCGTCGATCCGCAAACGGCTGTGATCCACGTTGACGGGGTGAGGATCCCGACCGCTGCCGGTGTGGCCGTGTACGCGCTGAACAAGCCGACGGGCATGCACACGACCATGTCCGACGAGCGCGGCCGGTCGTGCGTGGGTGATGTGGCAAAGGATCTGCCCGAGCGGGTGTTTCACGTGGGTCGACTGGACGCGGACACCTCGGGGCTGCTGCTGCTCACCAACGATGGCGAGTTGACCAACCGGCTCACTCACCCGTCGTTCGGAGTCGCCAAGACCTACCTGGCTCGAGTAGCGGGTCCGGTGAAGGCGCCGGTGCTCAAACGGCTGCGTGCCGGGGTTGAACTGGATGGTCGAACAGTGGAGACCGAATCTGTTCGGGTGGTGTCGGCCCAAGGCGGCGATGTGCTGCTGGAGTTGGTGATTCATGAGGGGCGCAAGCACGTGGTGCGGCGGGTGTTGGAGGACGTCGGCCATCCGGTGAAGGAGTTGGTGCGCACCCAGGTGGGCCCCATTCACCTCGGAGGGTTGCGACCGGGAAAGATCCGGGAGTTGTCGCCAAAAGAAATGCGCGCCCTCTACACCGCTGCGGGGATGTGACTACCGGGGCCGGGGCAGTCATCGGCTGCGCCTACGCTTGGCCCAGCAGGCGACTGATGCCCTAGGGGGCGTGAGGAAGGTGTGGTTGTGGCTGTCCGGGCGATTCGTGGTGCGACCAGGCTGAACCAAGACGCTGCCGAGGAGATGGCACTCGCGGTGGTGGAACTTTTGGCACAGATGATCGACGGAAACGATCTTGAACAAGAGTCGATCATCAGTGTGCTGTTCACCGCTACGCCAGATCTGCGATGCGCCTTTCCCGCGGCTGCTGCCCGAGGCATGGGCCTGACTGATGTGCCGCTGATGTGCGCGCAGGAGATTGACGTGGCTGGCGCCATGCCTGGGGTGATCAGGGTGATGATGCACGCCGAAACGGATCGCCCCAAATCCGCCATCTGGCACCCCTATCTGCGCGGCACGGATGCACTGCGGTCGGATCCGGAGCCAACCAAGTGACCACTGACCCTGGCGTGGTTTCGCAGCCGGCGCGGCAGCGGCTCGTGGTGGTTGGGGCGGGGTTGATCGGCACCAGCCTTGGGTTGGCGGCCACCGCTGCCGGATATGACGTGTGGCTAGACGATCGGGATCCGCACCATTTGGCGACTGCGCACGCGATCGGCGCCGGCCGCCTCCTGGAGGGCGAATCGCTGAGCCCCGATCTCGTGGTGGTTGCGGTGCCCCCGTCGGCTGCAGCCGGCGTGATCGAAAGTCAACTTCGTCGCTATCCGGCGGCGACTGTCACGGATGTATCCAGCGTCAAGGCGCCGGTGATATCGGCGCTTGCCGCGCGCGGGGCCGACTTGTCTCGATTCGTCGGCGGGCATCCGATGGCTGGCCGGGAGACCAGCGGCCCGGGTTCGGCCAGCGCCGAACTCTTCCACGGCCGCACCTGGTTGCTCACCCCCACAAACGTGACCGACCCGGAACGCATCGCGCAGGTCGCACAGTTGGCCGCCACTACCGGCGCCGCGGTGCGGCTCATGCCAGCGGAACTGCACGACCGTGCCGTTGCCTTGACCTCGCACGCACCGCAGGTGGTGTCGTCGTTGATGGCGGCGAGGCTGGCACAGGCCGATGAAGAGACGGTGGCCGTCGCCGGGCAAGGGTTGCGCGACGTGGTGCGCATCGCCGGCAGTGATCCGAAGTTGTGGGCGGACATTTTGCGGACCAACGCCGAAGAGGTGGCGCCCGTGCTGGCGGCGTTGCGCGGGGACCTCGACGCGATGTTGGCGGCGCTGAAAGGGTCGGCGCCGGCGGAGACGGTGGCGGCCCTCATCGCTGCGGGCAATCAGGGATCCGGGATGCTTCCCGCCAAGCACGGTGGAAGCGCGGCTCCCAACTACGTTGACGTTCCCGTTGAGGTGCCCGACGCGCCCGGCGAACTCGGTCGGCTCTTCCTCGCTGCCGGATCAGCGGGAATCAACCTTGAGGATGTCCGCATCGAGCACACCGATGGCCGGCTGACCGCCATCGCGCATCTGTATGTGTTGCCGCAAGTAGTTGCCTCGCTGGAAGCGGCACTCCACGAGGGCGACTGGTTGGTGCTCAGGTAGCGGCTGGACCGCCTGGGACGGCTGGACCGCCTGGGACGGCTGGACGGCTGGACCGCCTGGACCGCCTGGGGCGGCTGCAGTGGCTAGGGTGTCGTGACATGGGAGCACTCACCGTCGCCGTGGATGGTTCGGCTGGTTCGGGGAAGTCCAGCGTCAGCCGAGGGGTGGCCGCGGACTTGGGCATGCGCTACCTCGACACCGGTGCGATGTACCGGGCCTTCACGCTCTGGATGATCGAGCATGGGGTAGCCACCGATGACCCTGTGGCGGTTGCTGCTCAGGTGGGCCAGCCGGAGGTGAATGTGACCACGGATCCATTGGCACCCGCCATCGCACTGGGCGCTCGTGATGTCTCCGACGAGATCCGCACACCTGAGGTGACGGCGGCGGTGAGCGCGGTGAGCGCGGTGCCGCAAGTCCGTGCCCGACTGGTGGAATTGCAGCGTGAGGTGGTGGCTCGGGCCGCGGCGGAGGGCGTCGGGATCATCGTGGAGGGCCGTGACATCGGCACCGTTGTGCTGCCGGATGCGGACGTCAAGGTTTTTCTGGTGGCCGATCCGCAGGTACGGGCAGCTCGGCGGGCGGCCGAAGACGCCGTGCGCGGGCATGGCGCCGACGTTGACGACACCGCCACAGCCCTGCAACGCCGGGATGAGGCCGATTCCACCCGGGCGGTGTCGCCGCTTGCCAAAGCGGCCGATGCGGTGACCATCGACGCCACGGATGACGACCTGCCCACCGTGATCGCTCGGGTTACCGCCTTGATTCGGGACCACTCGGCATGAGATCCCCCGCGTCGCTGAGGTCTGCTGCGCAGGCTCGGCGGATCCTCTCGCCGATGTTCAAGGGGTGGTACCGGTTCACGGTGTTGGGCGCCGAGCATGTTCCACCCGACGGTCCCGTGGTGATTGCCGCGAATCATCTGGGGTTCCTCGACGCCGCCGCCCTCACCGCGGCCACCCCGCGTCCAGTGCGCACGCTGGCGCCGGACGCCCTCTTCGAACCACCGTTGGACAGGGTTTCCAATGTGGCAGGCCATATCTCGATGAATCCTGATGGCCCGGACTTTGCAGCGATGGCCTACGCCGCGCAGGTGCTCCGCGACGGTCAAGTTGTGGCGACGTTTCCGGAGGGTTTGCGAGGTTCCGGGCGGGTGCGCAGCATCCGGCATGAGGCGGCGTATCTGGCGCTGCGGGCCGACGCCGTGGTCGTGCCAGCGGCAATCGTGGGCACACGCCGGAACGGGATGGCGATCGATGCCCTCCCCTCGCGGAACTCCCGAATCGCCGTGCTGTTCGGTGAGCCGTTTCGGCTGGCAAGCGGTGGGGACGTGTACCGCCGATGTGTCGTGGCGGCCGCGGGTGAGACGATGCGTCAGCGACTTGCGGACCACGCCGACCGGGCGCAGGAAGTCACCGGACTGCGATTGCCCGATGATTCCCCGACAGGTCCCACCACATTTCAGGAGGACGTATGACGACGTCGGATGACTCACTCGAGGTCGGCGACGCCTATGTCGAATTCGACGACGACGCCGATCCGGATGCGCTCCTTGCCTCCCTGGCGGCGGAGCAGGAGCAGTTGAACGACGAAGGTGCCAGCGGGCTGGTTGCCGAGGGCGTCGAGGTTGCGTCTCCTGGGCCGGTTGAAGGCGGCGATGCAGATTCGACACCGGTGCGATCCGGCAGGCCTGTGGTGGCCGTGGTGGGTCGGCCGAACGTGGGTAAGTCGTCGTTGGTCAACCGGATCCTCGGCAGTCGTGCCGCAGTGGTGGAGGACGTTCCCGGGGTCACCCGAGACCGGGTGAGCTACGACGCCGAATGGGCCGGACGGGAATTCGAACTCGTCGACACCGGTGGTTGGGATTCGAAGGTCACAGGGATGGCCGCGGCAGTGGCCGCGCAGGCCGAGCGGGCTATGGGCGAGGCCGATGTGATCGTGCTGGTGGTCGATGCCACGGTGGGTGCCACCGACACCGAAGACGCGGTGGTGAAGGTGTTGCGTCGTGCCGGTGTGCCGGTGCTGCTGGTGGCGAACAAGTGCGACGATCGTCGCAGCGAACTTGAAGCCACGGCACTATGGAGTTTGGGCCTCGGCGAGCCGTACCCGGTGTCGGCGCTGCACGGTCGCGGTAGTGGGGACTTCCTGGACGCGCTGCTGGCGGCGATGCCGGAAGCCGGGCGTGGAGCCAACGTGGCCACCGGGCCAAGGCGAGTGGCGCTGCTGGGCAAACCGAATGTGGGCAAGTCGAGCCTTCTCAACCGGCTAGCAGGCAGCGACCGAGTGGTGGTGGATTCGGTGGCAGGCACCACCGTCGACCCGGTTGACGAAGTGGTGACGCTGGGCGGGAAAGAGTGGGTGTTCATTGACACTGCAGGTATCCGTCGCCGGGCGAAGGAAGCCAGCGGTCATGAGTACTACGCCACCTTGCGGACTCGAGGGGCACTCGACCGCGCGGAGGTCGCAATTGTGCTCATGGATGCATCCGAGACGATCACCGAGCAGGACGTGCGGTTGGTCTCGATGGTGGTGGAGTCGGGTCGGGCTTTGGTGATCGCGCTCAACAAGTGGGACTTGGTGGATGAGGAGCGGCGCCGATACCTGGAGCGGGAATACGACCGCGAGCTTGGGCAGGTGCCGTGGGCGCAGCGGATCAACGTCTCCGCGGTGACGGGTCGCAGCGTGGATCGGCTCGTGCCGGCGCTCGAGCAGGCGTTGGCCTCATGGGGTCGGCGAGTGTCGACCGGGAAACTCAACACGTTCCTGCGCGAGTTGCGCGACGAGCATCCGCACCCGATTCGTGGGGGCAAGCAGCCGCGCATCATGTTCGCTACGCAGGCCGCCGTTCAGCCGCCGACGTTTGTGCTGTTCACCACTGGTTTCCTGGAGGCTGGGTACCGACGGTTCATCGAGCGTCGGCTGCGTGAGGAGTTCTCCTTCACCGGCACACCGATCGTGATCAATCTGCGAATTCGGGAGAAGCGCAAGCGGCGGTAGGTGCCCGCGGGGCGTTGGCGGCGGTGGTCGAGGCGGGTGTCCCGGCGGGTGTCCCGGCCGCCGATCCCGGCCCCGGCTCGGGTCGGGCGGGGCATCGGCTAGGATTCACGAGTTGTCACGGGCTGTGGCGCAGCTTGGTAGCGCACTTGA